>NZ_JBEORJ010000006.1:0-518204 GCF_040302185.1 Micromonospora sp. NPDC127501
TCGTTGCCGGTGCGCTGCAGGTTCGAGTCACGACGCCCACCGCTACCACCGTCGGCGAACGCCTCGTTCACCACGTCCCACGAGTGGATCTTCCCTCGGTAATGCGTCGCCACCTGGGTGACGTGGTTGATCGCCGCGTTGCGCAACGCGCTGCCCGACATGCCCTGCGCCCAGCCCGGCTGCTGTGCGTGCCACAACAACGTGTGGCCCCGCACGCTCATGCCGTTGGCCTGCGCGTGACTGACCAGGCGATCACCACCGGAGTAGGTGAACACTCCCTGTTGCGGCTCGGTGGAGCTCCACTTCATCTCGTTCTCGGCCACGACACTGTTGAACTCGCGGTTCAGGATGGTCGTGTAGGCGCTGGTGGAGAGCTTGCCGGTGGCGACGGCGGCGCCGAAGTAGCGGCCCTTCTCGGCGGCGGCCGCCTTCAGGGTCGTGCCGGCACCGGATGCGGGAGTCAGCGCCACCGTCATACCGGTGGTGAGGGCGACGGCGATGGTCGCCGCCGCCAGCATCGTTCTCATGGGTTTCATGGCGTTCCTTTTCAGTGGTTGCATCGGTGGTGGTGATGTGCCACTTCGCTCGGGGCGACCGATCGGGACGGTCTTCCTGGCCGCCCGGCATCAGCACGCACGGTCCGAGAAGGCTGCCGCCGGCAACTGCCGGGTCCCGAGGTGACGGCCGCATGCCCTTGCGGACGTCGTGATCGGAGGTACGACCCGTGCGGCTCGCCCGGTGAGCCACGGGAACGATCGTCCTCTATATCGAGAGTGAGCGATAACATGCCGTTCGTCAAGACGTAACGGGCCGTTCACGCCGATCTCCCGGAACACCGCGTTTCGCCCGGTGCCAAGCGTCCAGAGCAACAGTGCTCAGCCGCCGCGCGACCGGCGGACGAGTCGTAGCACCGCACCGACCAGGCCACGCCGGACGGCAACCCTGTTATCGCTCACAGTCGTGGCCACGACTGCTGGCCGTTCACGAGCGCGCGGCAGCCGAGCCACTCGCAGACGGCTGCGCCGGGTCCACGTCGGCACGGACTCCGGCGACCAGGTCGGCGGTGGTGTGCGCCGCGATGCCGGGCTGCGCGGCGTCGGCGAACCGCTCGACGACCGCCCGGACGTGTCGCTCGGCGGGTGCGGCGAGGCCGTCGTAGACGGCCGCGAACAACTCCCGCGCCGGGCCCCTGAGCCAGTCCCGTGGAAGCAGCTCCACGGGCAACTGCGGGTCGAGGACGGGAAAACGCCGGAAGGTGTCCATCACCTCGGTACGGGCCCGCACCGCAGCCGCACCGTCGATCTGCCCGGACCGCACCCCGGGCAGCAGCGGCGTCCACCGCCGGAGGAACGCGTCGTAGCTCCGACCGATCGCCTCGATGTCCCAGGCCTCGATCGGCGCGCGGTGAATGGTCGAGGCGAGCGCGCTCTGCCGCCCACGAAACACCGTCACGGCACCGAGGGTGAGCCGGTCGAGCTCGGCCCGAGCCGCGGAAGTCAACTCCTGCGGCGAGATCCACAAGCCGTCGTACAGCGGCGCGTAACCGAGCCACCGGAGTTGCGCCCGCAGGGCCCGGCGCTGCGTACTGCGATCCTGCGGCAGCGAGAAGGCGACGATCGTCCAACACCCGTCCCACCGCGCCGTCGAGGTGGTGGAGGCGAGAATCCACTGCCCGCCGGCGGAGAGGTTGGCGGCGGCGGCGCGGCTGAGCCGGTAGGAGCTGCGCCGCCCCAGTCGACTGCCCTCCAACACGCCACGGCGGGCCAACCGACTGATCGCGGTCCGCGCTCCGGCCGTCGTCACGCCGGTCTCCCCGAGCAGCGCGACGATGGCCGCCGACGGGAGGGCGACCCGGGTCCGCAGTGTGTAGTCCGCCAACAGGGTCACCGCGACACCCTGGGGCGAGTTGCCGACCTGCCGACGGGGCAGCCGGAGTGGCTGGTCTCCGTCGTCCGGATAGATCTCGTCGATGTCGAAGAGGCTTGCCACAGACGCTCCGTGCTCCTCGGGGGGACGGTAAGACGACTCTAGACGGACCTCCGCGACTCGTCATAAATAGAGAAGCCTCGATTGACACTTGTTGGCCCGAGGGGAACACTAATTGCCACGCGATGCCATCCGAAGCCGGGCTGGGCGAGCCACAGGTAGCGGGCAGCGTGCGATCACCGCGGGAGTCGGGCAGACCCGCGACCGGATCGCACGGCCAATCCAGCCTGCACAGGCAATCGAAGGAGTCGTCCGTTGAGAATCAGAAGGAAACTGCTACTCGCCCTGGCCGCGTCACTGGTGGCAGCCGGCCTGGTGGCCCCCACGGTCGGGCCCGCGTACGCGGCGTCACTGACCGAGGTGACCAGCTTCGGTGACAACCCGGGCCGGATGCGCATGCACGTCTACGTGCCGGACAACCGCCCGACTCGGCCGGCGGTCGTGGTGGCGATGCACGGCTGCGGCGGGTCCGGCCCCGGCTTCTACTCCGGGAGCGAGTTCGCCAGCCTCGCCGACCGCTACGGGTACATCGTGATCTACCCGTCCGCCACCCAGCAGGCCGGGTTCGGCAACTGCTTCGACGTCTGGTCGGACGCCGCGAAGCGACGTGGCGGCGGCAGCGACCCGGTGTCGATCGTCTCGATGATCCGGTACGTGCAGCAGCAGTACGCGGCCGATCCCGAGCGGGTCTACGCCACCGGCAGCTCGTCCGGCGGCATGATGACCAACCACATGCTCGCCCTCTATCCCGACCTGTTCAAGGCCGGCGCCGCGTTCATGGGCGTGCCGTTCAACTGCTTTGCCAACGCGGCGGACTTCCCGCCCACCAGCAGCCAGTGCACCGGCGGAAACATGAACCGGACCCCGCAGCAGTGGGGCGACGCGGTCCGCCAGGCGTACCCCGGCTACTCCGGGCCCCGCCCGCGCGTGCAGCTGTGGCACGGCACCAACGACACGCTCGTGCCGTACTCGCTGTTGCAGGAGACGATCGAGCAGTGGACCAACGTGTTCGGGCTGAGCCAGACACCCACCTCCACCGACACACCCCAGGCCAACTGGAACCGGCGCCGGTACGCCGACAGCGGCGGCACCGTCCAGGTCGAGGCCTACAGCATCCAGGGGGCCGGACACAGCCTGCCCTCCGGCGGCATGGCCGCGTCCGCCATCGCGTTCTTCGGACTGACCGACCCCACGACGCCACCCCCGACCACGCCACCCCCCACCACACCGCCCCCCACCACACCGCCGCCGACCACCCCGCCGCCGGCGTCCGGCGCCTGCCGGGTGACGGTCGACGTCAACGCCTGGAACACCGGGCTGACCGAGAACATCACCGTCACGAACACCGGCACCAGCGCCGTCAACGGCTGGTCCCTGGTCTTCACCCTGCCGGGTGGGCAGACCATCACCTCGGGCTGGAACGCCACCTACTCGCCCAACTCGGGGCAGGTGACGGCCCGCAACGTCGCCTACAACGGCGGCATCCCCGCCAACGGCTCGGTGAGCTTCGGCTTCCAGGCCACCCACACGGGTAACAACACCCGACCGTCCTCGTTCACCCTCAACGGCGCGTCCTGCACCGTCGCCTGAACCCCGGCTCGACGCCGCCCGCGAGCGTGCGCCGGTCACCACTTCGGGGTGACCGGCGCACGACTCGTTCGGCGTCGCCAGGATCAGCGGTAACCGGCGGTCACCACGCTGGCCTGCACGGCGTTCTCGGTCGCGTCGGACGGATAGCCCGCGACCATCGCCCCCTCGTAGAAGGTGCCGGCGCTCAGGTTCGCGCCGCCGTCGGGCTTGCAGCAGTCGCCGCCACTGCCCAGGATGATCGCGCCCTGCTTCTTCATCGGGCTGTATCCCGGCGGGAGCGAGCCGTCGTACAGCGTGTAGAGGCTGCCGGCCTGCGCGTCGCTGCCCTTGATGGCGAACCGGGTCGTGCCGTTGTTCTTCAGCGTCGCGGTGACGAACTTGCTGGGGAACGCGCGCTGGTTCGGGTTCCAGGAGCTGCTGCCGCCCGGGAAGAGACCCCACTCGAGGTCGGCCTGCACCCAGGGCCCACTGCCGGAGCAGCCGCCGAACCAGCACTGCCTGCTGAAGTTGATGGCGTCCATCGCCCCGGCGGCGTCGGCCTTCCTGGTCGTCTCGCTGTTGCCGTAGTCGAAGCAGCAACCGCTGTTGACGTGGGTCCCGCTGGTCACCATGTACATGCCCTCGGGTGCCGCGCCGGTCGGCACGCCGGTGAGGTGCCCGTCGCGCCAGTAGCTGTTACCGGGGTTGATGTAGAGCGAGTACGCCTTCGCGCCGCCCACGGTTAGCGTCTCCGAGGTCGCGATCGCCGGCTTGCTCTGCGGGGAGCCCGGAACGACGCTCGACCCCTGGTACCAGAGGTCGTTGCCGCGCCCGGACTGGTCGAAGACGACAGTGATCACGCAGGTCGTGCCGGAGCAGAACGAGTCCTGCGTCGCCGCGTTGGCGGTGCCGCCGGTTCCCGTCAGCCCGATGTTGCGGGTCGTGTTGTCCGACGAGCGTCGGACCTGGTAGAGGTTGCCGGCGTACGCCTCGTAGAGCGCTCGTGTGGTGCTGTGCGCCGCGATGCACGGGGTGCCGCCGGAGGCGTAGATGTCGCACGGACGCGCGCCGGTCGGCGGGTTGGTCGGCGGCGGGGTGGTGGTCGGCGAGGCCCACTGCTGGTTGGCGCCACCGTTGCAGGCCCAGAGGATGATCTTGGTGCCGTTCGCGGTGGCGGCGGCGTTGGCGTCGAGGCACAGCCCGGACTGGACGCCGGTGATGGTGCCGTTGCTGTTGACGTTCCACTGTTGGTTGTTCTGGCCGTTGCAGTCCCAGATGATCACCTGGGTGCCGTTGGCGGTGCCACGGCCGGAGGCGTCCAGGCACTTGTTGCCGTACGCCTGGAGTTGCCTGGCCGACGTCCACGTCCAGGTCTGGCCGGCGCTGCCGTTGCAGTCCCAGAGTTGCGTCTGGGTGCCGTTGGTGGTGCTGGAGTTGGGCACTTCGAGGCAGCGGCCGGACGGCGTACCGACGATCGGGGTGCTCTGCCCCGGCTGGATGGCGGCCGCCAACGGGGCGGCGGCCTCGGCGATCGGCGACGGGGCACCGGGGGTGGCGCCGATGCCGACGAGAACGCCGACCAGCGCACCCGCCAGGGCGGTCATCCGTCGGGCACGACGACGTCTCGGGATGAGTTCACGGGCTTTTCCTGGCCCGGTGGGGGACGGGGTTCGCACGAGGTGGCTCCTCGGAGTCGTGGAAGCGCGGTGGGGGTGTCGACGCGCACGGGGGTGGTGGCGGCGATGCGAATCGATTCGCAGCGAATCGTATGACCTTTGTTGAATTCATGTCAATGAATGTGATGGCGGGGTGGCGCGCTGACCCGTGGGGCGGACGGCCAGCGCACCACCTCCCCCGGGGCGCCTACCGCCCCAGGAGCCGCCACGTCTGGTTCAACGGGCTGCCCTGGTTGACCGCCCTACAGGTCCACTGGTGCACCAGCGCGCCGGCCGCCGTGGAGACCGCGTTGACATCGACGCACTTGCCACTGTGCCGGGCGACGAGTTGGTAGTCGTGCGAGTCGTTGCCCGAGTAGGTCACCTTGCGCAGCGTGAACTGCTGGTTGAGGCTGTTCAGGCAGGTCCACTGGTGCACGGCCGCGCCATCGGCGGTGGAGACGCCGCTGACGTCGAGGCACTTGCCGCTCTGCTGGTTGACCACCGTGTAGGCGTTGGCCACACCGGCGACCGGGCGGAAGTTCCAGAGCTGCTGGTCACCGCCGTCGCAGTAGTTCTGCTGTTGGACGTTGCCGTCGGCGGGGCTCAGGCCGGCATTGTTCAGGCACTGCTGGGAATGTTGGGCCACCGCCACCGACTGGAAGCCACCGTCCGAGGGGGGCAGCAGCGTGACGGTGTACGTGTCGTTCTGGTTGGTGTACGGCAGGGTCACGGTGGCGTTGTTGTTGGACACCCCGACCACGCTGTTCGAGACCGTGACCGGCCCCGCCACCGCACCGCCACCGTTGTGCGGGATGCGTTGGGTGAGGACCCGGACCTGGTTGTTCTGCACGATGCCGCTGGTGGTGTCCAGGCGTTGCAGGTTGACTGTCAGGTTCCCGGTGGTACGACCACCGCCGACCAGCACCTTCGCCACCCCGGCGGCCTTCGTGGCGTACGCGTCGTACGACTGGCTGGGGGTCACCGCGACGATCTCCCCGACCTGGGAGGCGTAGTAGCGGTAGTTCCACCACTCCCCCTTGGGCTGGTGCTGGCCGGCCGAGTTACGGATCAACAGGTTGCCGAGGTCGTTGTGCAGGCTGCCGCCGCTGGCCCAGTTCGCCCGCAGGCCGTCGGCCCGGGCCCGCTCCAGCCGCGCGATGTACCAGGCGCCGTCGGCCGGGTTCTGCTCGTCGGGCGCGCCGTACTCGTTGATCTGGTACGGACGCGGGTGGGCGATGCCGCGCGGGTCGAGGGTGGCGTTGGCGGCGGCGACGTTCGCGACCGGGTCACCGGGCAACGAGTGCCAGCTGATGATGTCCGGAACCGTGTTGGTCGAGCGGACGAAGTCCAGGTACTGGTTCCAGAAGGTGTGCGTGGTCGACGGTACGCAGGCGCAGCTCGGCCCGACGATGAGCTGGCTGGGGAACTCCGCCCGGATGCGCTGGTAGGTCCGCCGCCACAGTTCGAGGTACTGGGAGATCGGCCGGTTCCAGAAGATGGTGATGTTGGGTTCGTTCCAGATGTCCCACTGCACCGACAGGCCGGACGCCCGGACGTCGTTGATCAGGCGCGTCAGGAAGTTGTCGTAGTCGGTCCAGTTGCCGTTGTCACCGGGGAAGCGGGAGATTCCGGCGCCGTCGGCACCCCAGAGGTCGTGCGGCAGGATGATGAACTTCCCGCCGAGGGCGGTGGTCCGACGCGCCTGGGCGACTGTGGAGTTCCAGCGACGGTCGTAGGTGCCGCCGACCCAGCCACTGCCGGGGAGCTGCGCGCCGCCGCCGCGCATGTACTGGAACTTGACGTCCCGGTAGAAGTGGTCGGCCGGACCGCTGGCGTTCTCGGTCATGCCGTAGATCCAGCCGGAGGCGCGGTAGGTCGGCGCCCCGTTGGTGGTGGCGAAGTTGACGCTGAACGACTCGTCGGCGGCCTGGGCGGCGGCCGGTACGACGGTGACGGCGGCAGCGGCGGCGAGCAGGCCGACGACGAGTCGGGCCACGAACGTGCGGGCTCGTCCTGACCTGCTGCGGGACGGGGTTGTCACGGGCGGCTCCTTGGTGGGGCGCGGGGGACGCTCTCCGGAGGGCAGCACTTGCGAATCGATTCGCACGGATCGTAGGACCGGGAACTGAACCATGTCAATGAAGTGACGACGCGGTAACGCCCATGTTGCCCAGCGATCCCCTCGACTCGACCAACCAACCCTTGACCCCCGGCTACAGCCAGACCTATCTTCGGGCGAACCGATTCGTCGAATCGGTTCGCCTCATGGTTGGACTGGTCCAACCCGCGACGATCAACCCGACACACCCCACCTGACGAACGATTTGAAGTGAGGCACCACATGACCGGACTCAGTCGTCGGCGGCGCCTGGCCGCCGTCGCCGTGATAGCTCTCGCCGCAGTGACGGGCAGCGCCTGCTCGTCGTCCGCCGACGGCCCCGCCGACGGTGGTGCCTACCTCGTCTGGGACCCGTATCCGCAGTTCGCCGACGACTCCGAGTGGGTCGCGCTGCTCAAGAAGTGCGGCAGCGCCGCCGGGGTGACGGTCGAGCGGACCGGCTACGACACCACCGACCTGACCAACAAGGCGCTGCTCGCCGCCCAGCAGGGAAACTCACCGGACGTGCTGATCGTGGACAACCCGGTCATCTCAACTCTGGCCGAGGCCGGGGCGCTCACCACCACCGACGACAACAAGCTGGACGTCTCGGCCATGGAGAAGAACCTGCTCGGCGCCGGCCAGAGCGACGGCAAGACCTACGGGGTGCCGATCGGGGCGAACACCCTCGCCCTCTACTACAACAAGGATCTGCTCACCGCCGCCGGCGTCGATCCCGCCGCCGTCAAGGACTGGACCTCACTGACTGCGGCACTGACCAAGGTCAAGGCCAAGGGGAAGAAGGGCATCACCTTCTCCGCGATCGGCACCGAGGAGGGCAGCTTCCAGTTCCTACCCTGGTTCTGGGGATCGGGTGCCCAACTGACCAGTCTGGACTCGCCGCAGGCAGTGTCCGCGCTGACGCTCTGGACCGACTGGCTCAAGCAGGGCCACGCGCCGAACTCCGTCATCAACAACACCCAGACCACGAGCTGGCAGGAGTTCGCCACCGGCGACTACGCGTTCGCCGAGAACGGCACCTGGCAACTGGCCAACGCGGAGAAGCTCGGCTTCTCGTACGGCACGATCGCGATCCCGGCCAGCGCGGGAGGCCCGGCCCCGGCGCCCACCGGCGGCGAGTTCGTCTCCATTCCGGTGCAGAAGAAGACCGGCCGGTACGAGACGTCGCAGAAGCTCGTCACCTGCCTGACCAACGCCGACAACCTCCTCACCACGGACACCACGCTCTCCTACGTCGCGCCCGTCGCCGCCGTACAGGAGCGGCAGGCCACCGCGGACCCCAAGCTCAAGGTCTGGGTGGAGGCGGTGCGGGCAGCCAAGGGCCGCACCGGTGACGACCTCGGCACGAAGTACCCGAAGATCTCCGAGGCGCTGTGGACCGCGGTGCAGTCGGCCCTCAGCGGCGGAAAGTCGCCACAGGAGGCACTGGCCGCCGCGCAGACCGCCGCCGCGACCAGGTAAGCGATCCGAACCGACACCATGCCCTCCACGTCAGAGACCTCCACCGCCGTACGGGACCAGGGTGGGGCGGCGACCGCCGCCCCACCCGGGCCTCCCCCGTCCCGTGCCCGCCGGCCCAGCCGATGGTGGGCGTGGGGCTTCCTGGCACCCGTGACCATCTACCTGGCTGCCTTCTACGCCTACCCGCTCTACCGCAACGTCGAGTTGAGCCTGCGCGAGTACACAGTCCGCTCGTTCGTGCAGGGCGGGGCGCCCTTCGCCGGCCTCGACAACTACCGAACGGTCCTGACCGACCCGGCATTCGGGCCGACGCTGACGCACACACTGGTCTTCACAGCGGCCTCGCTCGCTTTCCAGTTCACCATCGGCATGGCCCTGGCCCTCTTCTTCCACCAGCACTTCCCGCTGTCGCGCACGCTACGGGCGCTGATCCTCGTACCGTGGCTGCTGCCGCTGATCGTCTCGGCGTCGACCTGGTCGTGGCTGCTCAACAGCGACTCGGGGCTGGTCAACGCGGCGCTCGGCGTCGTCGGGATCGACCCGGTCAACTGGCTCACCTCGCCGGGCTGGTCACTCACCTCGGTGATCATCGCGAACGTCTGGATCGGCATCCCGTTCAACCTGGTGGTGCTCTACAGCGGCCTACAGGCGATCCCGACCGAGATGTACGAGGCGTCCGCGCTCGACGGCGCGACGGGGTGGCAGCGGTTCTGGGGGATCACCTTCCCGTTGCTGCGCCCCGTCTCCCTGATCACGCTGCTGCTGGGGCTGATCTACACGCTGAAGGTCTTCGACATTATCTGGATCATGACGAAGGGGGGCCCGACCGGCTCCTCGGCAACGCTCGCCACCTGGTCGTACCGGCTCGGCTTCGGCAACCTGCTGCCCGAGTTCGGCCCGGGCGCGGCCATCGGGAACCTGCTCATCGTGCTGGCTCTGATCGCCGGCCTCGTCTACATCCGGTTCGAGCGGAGGCAGCAGCTGCGATGACCACCTCGACCCCTCGGGCCTGGTGGAAGACCGGCGTCGGCCTGGTGCTGACCGGGCTGATGCTCTTCCCCGTCTACTGGATGATCAATGTGTCCTTCACCCGGGACCAGGACATGCGGGCCAGTCCCCCACACCTGTTCCCCACCGACGGCACCCTGGACGGCTACCGGGCGGTGCTCGACCAGCAACTGCCGTACCTCGGCACCAGCTTCCTGGTCGGTCTCGGCACGGTGGCGCTGACCGTGGCGCTGGCCGCGCCCGCCGGTTACGCGCTGGCGAAGCTCCGGCCACCGGGCGGCCCGGCGCTGAGCTTCCTGCTGCTGATCGCGCAGATGATCCCGGGGATCATCATGGCGATGGGCTTCTACGCCATCTATCTCACCCTCGGCGTCCTCAACACGCTGCCCGGCCTGATCCTGGCCGACACGACGCTCGCGGTGCCGTTCGCTGTCCTGATCTTCACGGCCTTCATGTCCGGCATCCCCGACGAGCTGCTCCAGGCCGCCGTGGTCGACGGCGCCGGTCGGCTGCGGACCTTCTGGTCCGTCGTGCTGCCGGTCAGCCGCAACTCGATCGTCACGGTGTCGCTCTTCGCGTTCCTGTGGTCCTGGTCGGACTTCATCTTCGCCTCGACCCTGGCCGGCGGCGGCGACCACCAGCCGATCACCCTCGGCATCTACCACTACATCGGCAACAACAACCAGCAGTGGAACGCCATCATGGCCACCGCCGTCGTCGCCTCGATCCCCGCCGCCGTGCTGCTGATCCTGGCGCAGCGGTACGTCTCAATGGGCGTCACCGCCGGCGCCGTCAAGGACTGACCATCCGCGGCGGTCGAGGACTGACCACCCGCACCACAGAAAGGCACCCGCCACCCATGACCGCCGCCCCGTCCGGTCCGGAGTTCGGAATTCAGGACATCCCCTTCAGCTACCGCGGATCCTGGTTCAACATCTCCCCGGTGGTAGCCGAGAAGACGTTCGCCGACGATCTGCACCTGGTCTCCCACCAGACCGGGCTGCACCCCGTACTGCGGCTCACCCCCACGATCGCCGGCACCACCGTCGTCGCCACACCCGCGCTGCTGACCTGGTGCAACGGGGCCGACCGGATCGAGGCCGTCTACGACGGGCCGGACACCCTGCGGATCCGGGGCCACCGGCTCGGCCTGCGGGTGGCCGCGGCCGCGCACACCCTCACCCCGTTCAGCGGGACCTACCTGTACGCCGATCCGGTCGACGGATCACATGTGTTCACCTCGTACGAGACCGGTCGCCGCTACCGGATCACGGTGCTCTCCGGCGCACTGCTGCGGACCGACGGCGCGCAGGCGCTCGGCACCGCCGACCGCTCCCTGGACCTTCCCGGCGACCAGCCCTGGGAGATCGCGATCGAGGAGTACGCCACCGCCCGCCGCCCGTACGCCGCCGCAGTCACCTTCGAGCGGTTGTGCCGCGACCGGTTCGCGGAGTTCACCGCGTTCGTCGACGCGATCGCGCCCTGGCGCGGCCCGGAGACCCCGGCCGCCGAGCTGGCCGCGTACGTCCTGTGGTCGGCCACTGTCGCCCCGGCGGGCTTCGTCACCCGGCCGGCCGTCCTGATGTCCAAGCACTGGATGGACAAGGTGTGGAGCTGGGACCACTGCTTCAACGCGATCGCCCTGGCGGCCGGAGAGCCGGAGCTGGCCTGGCACCAGTTCCAGTTGCCCTTCGACCACCAGGACGAGGCCGGCGCCCTCCCCGACTCGGTCACCCACTCCGAGGTCCTGCACAACTACGTCAAACCGCCCATCCACGGCTGGGCCCTCCGGCACCTGCGCCGACGCCTTCCCCAGCAGCCGGACCGGGCGGCGCTGGCGCAGACGTACGACCGGCTCGCCCGCTGGACCGGGTTCTGGCTCGACGCGCGGCGCGCCCCCGGCCACGACCTGCCGCACTACCAGCACGGCAACGACAGCGGCTGGGACAACGCCACCACCTTCGACGAGAACCGGGTCCTCGAGACGGCTGACCTCGCCGCGTTCCTAGTCTCGCAGCTTCGCTGCCTCGTCGACCTCGCCAGCGAGCTGGGTGAGTCCACCACCCGCTGGTCCCGGGAGGCCGACCGGATCCATCGGGCCATGCTGCGCGACCTGTGGGACGGCGAACGGTTCTGCGCCCGGAACCCCCACACCGGGCAGCGGCGGCCCAGCCGCAGCCTGCTCGACCTGATGCCCGTCGCACTCGGGGCCGACCTGCCGGCCCCGGTCGCCGCCGCGCTGGCGCGCGGCGTCGAAACCCACCTGACCACCCACGGGCTGGCCACCGAGCCGACGGACTCGGCCCACTACCTCGCCGACGGATACTGGCGTGGCCCGATCTGGGCGCCCTCCACCGTCCTGGTCGAGGACGGCCTGCGCCGGGCCGGGCAGACCAGGATCGCCGACGACATCAGTCGGCGGTTCCTCGCGCTGTGCGAGAAGTCGGGCTTCGCGGAGAACTTCGACGCCGAGACCGGCACCGGGCTGCGGGACCGCGCCTACACCTGGACCGCCAGCAGCTATCTCATCCTCGCCGCCGCCCAGGAGGAACGGCGGGTCAGAGGCGGGTAGCCGGATCGGATCAGCGGCCCCGGACCGGCCCGGTGCTGGAACGCAACGAAATGGGCGGGCTGTACAGGCGGTGTCGTGGCACGGCGCCGGGAGCCGCGATGATCTCCAGAAGCAGCGACACCGCCTCGGCGCCCATCTCGACCATCGGCACGTCGGCGGCGGTCAGCGGCGGGCGGAAATCCTCCGCCCAGTGCTGGGCGGCGACTCCGGTGACGGAGAAGTCGCGTGGCACGGACAGCCCGGCGCCGGTCAACGCGCGCTGAATTCCGGGCAGTGCGGCCTCGTTGATGGTGGCCACCGCGGTGACCTCCGGGTGCGTCGCGAGCAGTTGCTCCATACACGCCTCGCCGGAGGCGGTGTCGTCGCCGCTGCACACCTCCACGCCGGTCAACCCCCGCTCCACCGCCGCCGCACGAAAGCCGGTCAGCGCGCGATGGCTGGGGCCGTAGCCGGCGGCCACCAACTCGGCGGACCGGTTCACGAGTGCCACGTGCCGGTGCCCCAGGTCGGCCAGGTGCTGCACGCACCGGGCGATCAGCCCGGCGTAGTCGATGTCGATCCAGCTCATCCCGTGCGGCTCGGCGGTCCGGCCGATGGTGACGAACGGCAGACCGGCCTTGGTCAGCCGGGTCACCCGGTCGTCCGCCAACCGGATCTCCATGAGGACCACGCCGTCCACCCGACGCCCGGTGACGATCCGCTCGAACGACCGGTCATGGTCGCCACCGGAGGGGGACAGCAGCACGTCGAGGTCGTGGCGGGCGGCGGCCTCGACGACGCTGGCGACGAAGCCCAGCTGCATGTCGGTCAACCGCTGGCTCGCGGGCGGGATGACCAGCCCGAGGGTGCGGGTGCGCCCCTCCTTGAGAGCACGGGCGCTGGCGTTCGGCCGGTAGTCCAGCTCGTCGATGACCGACTGGATCCGTTGCCGGGTCGCCTCCGACACGCTGCGTTTTCCGCTGAGCACGTAGGAGACGGTGCTGCGGGACACCCCCGCCCGGCGAGCGATCTCCCCGATGTTCATCAATCGCCCTCGAATCGATTTTTGCCCCGACACGGGGACGCACCTTGCTCCGCCGACCAGCATATCCGTCCTCAGGCTCATCGATCGATGACCAACGCGTGCCAACTAGCGCTAACAGATGGACGACCATTAATGTCACAGGTATGACGTGTTACGTCAATTCCACCGCCGCACCCCACCCTCACCGCGCACCCGGAAGGATCCGATGAAAGTGAACAGAAAACTGGGTCGCCTGATGGCCGCCGCCGGGACCCTGTTCGTCCTCGTCGTCGGCGCCGGCGCCTATGTGGTCTCGGACGCGCCGGGCGTCGCCCACGCCGCCGGCACGGGTCCGTGTGACATCTACGCCTCCGGCGGCACGCCGTGCGTGGCCGCCCACAGCACCACCCGCGCGCTGTACGGCGCGTACAACGGCCCGCTCTACCAGGTCCGACGGTCGTCGGACAACACCACCCGCGACGTCGGTGTGCTCAGCGAGGGTGGTTACGCCAACGCCGCCACCCAGGACACGTTCTGCGCCAACAGCAACTGCGTCATCACGATTATCTACGACCAGTCCGGCCGCAACAACCGCCTCACCCAGGCGCCCCCCGGCTACTTCGTCGGCCCCGCTCCCGGCGGATTCGACAACCTCGCCGACGCGAAGGCGGCACCGGTCACCGTCGGCGGCCAGAAGGCGTACGGCGTCTACATCGCCCCCGGCACCGGCTACCGCAACAACAACACCAACGGTGTCGCGACCGGCGACCAGCCCGAGGGCATCTACGCGGTCGTCGACGGCACGCACTACAACCAGTGGTGCTGCTTCGACTACGGCAACGCGCAGACCAACAACCTCGCCGACGAGCGCGCCATCATGGAGACCGTCTACTTCGGCGCCAACAAGCAGTGGGGCTACGGGGCGGGAGCCGGCCCCTGGATCATGGCCGACCTGGAGTGGGGGCTGTTCTCCGGCGTCAACGCGGGCTACAACAACATCGCGTCGATCAACCACCGCTTCGTCACCGCCATGGTCAAGGGCGAGCCGAACCACTGGGCGATCCGGGGCGGCAACGCCCAGTCGGGCAGCCTGACGACCTACTTCGACGGGCCACGCCCCAACGGCTACCACCCGATGAAGAAGGAAGGTGCGATCCTGCTCGGCATCGGCGGCGACAACAGCATCACCGGTCGCGGCACGTTCTTCGAGGGTGTGTTGACCTCCGGCTACCCGACGGCGGCCACCGAGAACGCCGTCCAGGCCAACATCAACGCCGCCGCCTACGCGCCGGCCGGCGGCGGCAACCCGCAACAGAACGTCCAGGTCGTGGGCGCCCAGTCCAGCCGCTGCATCGACGTACCGAACGGCAGCACCACCAACGGCACCCAGGTGCAACTCTGGGACTGCACCGGCAACACCGCGCAGCGCTGGACCTACACCGCCGGCAGACAACTCCAGGTGTACGGCAACAAGTGCCTCGACGCCTTCGGCCAGGGCACCACCAACGGCACCCAGGCCATCATCTGGGACTGCCACGGCGGCACCAACCAGCAGTGGAACCTCAACTCCAACGGCACCATCACCGGCGTCCAGTCGGGGCTGTGCCTCGACGCCAACGGCGCTGCCACCGCCAACGGCACCAAGCTCATCCTCTGGGCCTGCAACGGCGGTACCAACCAGCGGTGGTCCACCCGCAGCTGACCCCACCGCACGATCGGTCGGTCGTGCCGCCCCCACGAGCTTCACGAGGGCGGCACGGCCGTCGACCTCCCGCAACGACGACAGCCCTGGCACTCCATCGCGCGACGCCCTTGCTTCGTATATGACGCACCGAACAACCAGCTCTGGTCAGACGAGCGGCGACCGCAGCAGAGCATTCGCTGCGGTCGCCAGGCCGCGCGGGTGTCACGAACGGGCGTCCGCCCGCCACCCGGGCCGGGTAGGTTTCGGGGCTGGGCGAGCAGCGGGGGGTCGCATGGTCAGGGGTTGGCACGGCTGGTTCGGTACGTTCAACGGCGTCGTCCTCGTCACGGTGGTCGTTCTGCCGTTGGCCGCGCTGGCGGTGTGGGCCCTGGCAAGCCGCCGACGTGCCGCCGGCGCCACGTCGGCGTGGCGGACGTCGCTGGCCGACGTCGGCATCGTCTACGGCACCGTGCCGTGGGTCTGGATGATCATGTTGCCGGGTGAGCAGGCAGGCGCCATCTCCGGCCGGGTGACAGTGGTGCCGCTGCGCGACCTGCTCACGATCTTCTCCGACGGAGGGCCGCTGACGGCGACGGTCCAGGTCGTCGGCAACCTGCTGGTCTTCGCGGCCCTGGGGTTCTTAGCCCCGCTGCGGTTCCCGGCGCTGGCATCGGTGCCGCGGATCCTGGTCCTCGCGGCCGGCTGCTCGGTCCTGGTGGAGACCGCCCAGTACGTCCTGCGGCTGGACCGGGTGTCGTCGGTGGACGACGTCCTGCTCAACGCCACCGGCGCCGGGCTGGCGGCACTGGCGTCCCGCCGCTGGTGGCGCGACTCACCCGACACGTCCACGGATCGCCGACCTCAGCCGGCCCCGGCAGCGGGAGGCTGAGCGCCGCGGTCAACCACCACCAGAGCTGACAGTCGATCAGGTGGGCGGCTCTGCCAGCCGCTCCAGCCGCGCCAGACCATCCCAGCCACGCTCGCGCATCAGATCCAGCAGTCGCTGCACCCGCGGGTCGGCCTCGACGGCCAGGGCGTCCAGCAGGTCGAACGGTAGATCGTCCTGCGCCACCGCACCGAGGTCGATCTCGCCGGAGCTGTATGCCTGCTCGGCGAGGCTGGCCAAGATGTCGGCAGCCTCCACCAGACGCGCGTCGTCGCCGGTGTCGCTCTCGAAGATCTCCGACAGGATCCGGTAGAGCCGTATGAGTTGCGGGTCGTCGAGCTGCGCGATCTTGCTGGGCATCCATTCGCGGACGCGGTCGGGCCAGCGAGCCGACATCAGGATCCAGCTGTCCCGCTCACCCGCCACCACCCGCTCGGAGACGCCGATGTCCCGGAGCCGGTCGAGGTAGGCGATCACCTCTGGTGCGAGCGCCAGCCGATCCCCGGCGGCGAGTTGCGCGATCTGCTTCCGGCTGGCCTCCAGCCGTGCGATCTCGTCAACCAGCTGCCTGTCGATCTCCTCGATCGCGGCCGCGAAGGTCGACGCGTCGGCCTCCAGCATCTGGCCGATCTGGGACAGCGGCACGCCGGCGTTGGCGAGAATCCGGATCCTGATGAGCGACACCACCGCCGCCGGGCTGTACCGCCGGTATCCCGAGGCGTCCCGCTCGGGCTCCGGCAGCAGGCCGATCTGGTGGTAGTGCCGTACCGCCCGCACCGTGACGCCGGCGTACGCCGCGAGTTGACTGATCGTCAGCATGCCCTGATCCTGCCCCCCACGTCGCGCGGCCCCACTCGAATCCAGCTCAGGAGATCTTGCGGCGGTAGGTCAGGTTGGCGAAGAGGTAGGCCACCACGAGGATGCCGACGCACCAGGCAAGGGCGGTCCAGATGGCCGATCCGACCGGCTCCTGCGCGAAGAGGTCCCGGATCGCGTTGACGATGGCGGTGACCGGCTGGTGTTCGGCGAAGGCGCGCACTGGACCGGGCATCGACGCGGTGGGCACGAAGGCCGAGCTGACGAACGGCAGGAAGACCAGGGGGTACGAGAAGGCGCTCGCGCCGTCCACGGACTGAGCGGTGAGGCCGGGGATGATGGCGATCCAGGTCAGCGCCAGGGTGAACAGCACCAGGATGCCAGCGACGGCGAGCCACCCCAGCACGCTCGTGCCGGTGCGGAAGCCCATGAGCAGGGCGACGAGGACGACGACGACCAACGAGACCAGGTTGGCGACCAGCGAGGTCAGCACGTGCGCCCAGAGCACCGAGGATCGTGCGATCGGCATGGACTGGAACCGTTCGAAGATGCCGCCCTGCATGTCCAGGAAGAGCCGGAAGGCGGTGTACGAGATGCCCGAGGCGATCGTGATGAGCAGGATGCCGGGGAGCAGATAGTTCACGTACGAGTCGGAGCCGGTCTCGATCGCGCCGCCGAAGACGTAGACGAACAGCAGCATGAAGGCGATCGGCATGACGGCGGTCGTGATGATGGTGTCCGGGCTGCGGGCGATGTGGCGAAGTGAACGTCCCAGCAGAACTGTGGTGTCGCCGACAAAGTGCTTGTTCATCGCTGTTCCTTCTCGGTCTTGGCGCCAACGAGGGTGAGGAAGACGTCCTCGAGGGTCGGCCGCTTCTCGACGTACTCGATCTCGGCGGGTGGCAGGAGCTGCTTGAGCTCGTCGAGGGTGCCGTTCACGATGATTCGCCCCTCGTGGAGGATCGCGATCCGGTCGGCGAGTTGTTCGGCCTCGTCGAGGTACTGGGTGGTGAGCAGCACCGTCGTGCCGCCATGGGCGAGTTCCCTGATCGCGTGCCACACCTCGATGCGCGCCTCCGGGTCCAGCCCGGTCGTCGGCTCGTCGAGGAAGATGACCGGCGGGTCCCCGATCAGGCTCATCGCGATGTCGAGACGGCGACGCATGCCGCCGGAGTACGTCCGCACCCTCCGGGTGCCCGCCTCGGTCAGCGAGAAGCGCCTCAGCAGGTCGTCCGCGATCGCACCGGGCTCCCTGAGGTGCCGCAGCCGGGCGACCAGGACGAGGTTCTCCCGCCCGGTGAGGATCTCGTCGACCGCCGCGAACTGCCCGGTGAGACTGATCGACCGCCGTACGTCGGCGGCCTGGGTCGCCACGTCGAAGCCGGCGACCCGGGCCGTCCCGCCGTCGGCCCTGAGGAGCGTGGCCAGGATCCTCACCACTGTGGTCTTGCCGGCACCGTTGGAGCCGAGCAGGGCGAAGATGCTGCCCCGCGCGACGTCGATGTCGACGCCGCGCAGCACCTTCAGCTGCTTGAACGACTTCTCCAGGCCGTGCACGTGGATCGCGGGTTGCTCGGCCTGAGCTGTTGTGTGCGAATTGCTCATGGCGGCAGCATGGAGGGTTGACGCAGCGTCAAGGTCAAGCGCCGATGCCGCCGGCCTCAGTCGGGCTTTGGTGGGGACCGCAGGTGACGCATCTGGGCGTGGCTGAGGTCGTCCCAGAGCGCGGCCCGGCGACGCGTGCGCGACCCTGACTCTTAACTCCGATGTCACCGTCCGATCCCACGGGTGACGTGTCGCTGTCCGCCCGGAGGAGTTGGCTGCCAGTCGTCGCACTACGTCTTGACCAGGAGTTGATCCACGTGCCTTCCTCTCGTCGTACCTTCCTCGCCAGTGGCGCCGCCGCCGGCGTCGGCCTTGCCGTCACCGGCGGCCTGCCGTCCCTGGCCCAGGCCAGCCCGGCCCGGCCGCACCCGCCGGTGAAGCCCGGTAACGTGCCCTTCCCGCCGCTCGTGGACGACCCCAAGGGGATCCTGGCCCTGCCCAAGGGCTTCAGCTACACCGTGATCACCCGGACCGGTGTCACCCGGCTCGACCGCGGCCAGGGCACCACCCCGTCGGACCACGACGGCATGGCCGTCTACGACGCCGGCCACGGCCGGTACACCCTGATCCAGAACCACGAGATCGACCCGGGCGCCGAGTTCGGCGTGCCGCACGTCAAGGGGACGGTCTACGACGCGGGCGCCGTCGACGCCGGCGGTTGCACCGTGATCAAGACCGACCTCGCGGGCCGCAACCTGGGTGAGTTCGTGGCGCTCTCCGGCACCATCTCCAACTGCGCCGGCGGACCGACCCCCTGGGGCACCTGGCTCACCTGCGAGGAGACCGAGGACCGGGCCGGCGACAAGTGGGAAGAGGGCGGCCGGTCCGGCGTCTACCAGAAGGACCACGGCTACGTCTTCGAGGTGTGGGCCGACGGCAGCGCCGACCCGAAGCCGATCAAGTGCCTGGGTCGCTACTCCCACGAGGCCCTGGCCGTCGACAAGGACCGCACCCGGATCTACCTCTCCGAGGACGCCGACGAGCCCAACGGCCTCTTCTACCGCTGGACGGCGCCGCACGGCGTCAAGCTGGGCCCTGGCGTGCTCACCCGCCTCGCACCGAACGCCGGCGTCCTCGCCGCGATGCAGATCATCATGGATGACGGTTCGGTGCTGCCGGACGTCGCCTACCTGACCTCCGCCCAGCTGGGCCGCCCCTTCCCGGTCCGCTGGATCGAGGTGCCGGACCGCGACGCGCGCACCAAGTCGGTACGCGAGCAGTTCGCCGACGGGCAGGTCACCCGAGGCCGAAAGTTCGAGGGCGTGTGGGCCACCGACGAGGGCGTGTACGTGGTCAACTCCTACGCCTGGGACGAGGGTGACCTGCCGGCGGACGCGGCGCCGCACGACGGGATGGTCTGGTTCTACAACTACAAGAACCAGACCATCCAGCTGGTGACGTACTTCCCGCACCAGACCGCCTCCGAGGAGGGCGCGCCGGTCAAGTACACCGACCTCACCTTCGACGGTCCGGACAACGTGACCGTCACCCCGTGGGGAAGCCTCGTGCTCGCCGAGGACGGCACGGGCGCCTCGCACGTGCTCAGCACGATCCCCGGCGGGCCCACCTACGCGATCGCCCGCAACCAGCTCAACGACTCGGAGTTCTGCGGGCCGACCTTCAGCGCGGACGGCAAGGTGCTCTTCGTCAACATGCAGGACCCGGGCCTCACCCTGGCCATCACCGGCCCGTGGGAGAAGTACCTGGGCTGAGCGAGCCCGAATGTGGGTGCCGGGCGACCTCGCCCGGCCCCCATCCGGCTCGGCCGCACTCAGGGGACGCGCGGCAACGCCAGCCAGTCCCGCCAGGTGATGTCGCGGCCCAGACAGCGGGGCTGGCGGAACGGCCGGTCCGCGGCGATCCGCTGCGGCACCAGCGCGTCGACCGCGGCCTCCACCTCGCTGCCCACCCGGTCGTCCAGCGGCCGGAGCCGGCCGTTCAGGCGAGGCAGAACTCGTTGCCCTCGACGTCCTGCATGTTGAGGCACGACTCGTTCTCTTCGTCGGCGAGCAGCAACTGCCCGCGTACCGCGCCGAGCGGGATCAGCCGCGCGCATTCGGCCTCAAGGGCGGCCAGGCGCTCTTCACCCACGAGCCCGGTGCCGACCCGCACGTCGAGGTGCACCCGATTCTTGACGACCTTGCCCTCGGGCACCCGCTGGAAGTACAGCCGCGGACCAACCCCCGAAGGGTCACTGCACGCGAACCACGAACCCTGCTCGGAATTCACATCGTCCCAGGTGGCGCACCCGTCCGGGGGCGGCGGCGGGACGTACCCCAACACCTCACACCAGAAACGACCGACGCGCACAGGATCGGCGCAGTCGAAAGCCACTTGGACCTGCTTGACTGACATCCGTTCACTTTAGGGTTCGTGCCTCCGCCGCTGTTCCCCGTACCCCAGACCCCGCGGACGTCAGTGCGTGCTTCGCGGCCTCGGTGTCGCCGCTGCGCCCGAGCGCTTGAGCAGGAACGCCCCGCCCACGATGAAGACGACGCCGAGGATCACCCCGACGAGGTTGCCCTGAGACAGGCTGGAGACGATCCCCAGCACGCCGACGACGACCGCCAGCACGCCGAGAATCCGTATGGTGAAGCCACCGACAGACCTGACCCGTTCATTCGTCATGGTGTGCCTTCTGCCCGAGACGCCAATCGCGTAAACAGTGCGGCGTGGCCCCGGCCGGCGGTGATCAACGGCTGGCCGTGAAGATCTCACTCCACCTTGGTGAGAAGTGGTTTCCCCTTCTCGACGACGTACGTGGCCAGTTCGACAGCGATGCCCTCGCCGACGTTGCGGGCCTGGTGGTGCACACCGTAGGGGACGGTGAGCGCGTCGCCGGGATTGCAGACCATGGGTGGCTGGCCCTCCAGCCGATATTCGAGCGTTCCCTGCAGAACGCAGATGATCTCCTCGCCGGGGTGAAAATGCTTGAACGGTGGCGAATCCGGAGTGAACTCCACCCGAGTCTGAATGACCTCTCGCCCGGGGATGCTGAGGTCGTGCCGTTGCAGATCGATCCGCCACAGCCCTGGTGCTGACTCCACCGCTGTGGGGCTGATCCCCTCAGGTCGATCCTTGGTGCTCATGACGGCCTCCTGTGAGCCGTCGGGCCGACGGCCATTACTCAAATTGGTGCATCCCCGTCGAGGATAGGTAGCCGCGGACGATTAGGGGCGGGGACGCCGACACGGAGGTTCGATTCGGCGAAGCCGGCCTGTGCCGGGCACGGAAATCCGCTTGTGCTGTTTCCTGAGTGCTGCTTCGCTCTTGCCCGTGACCGAGCTTCGTACGCCGCGACTGCGCCTGCACCCCATCGACACCGCAGAGGGTGAGCGCATCGTCGGGCGGCGCGCCGGAGCCGGCGACAACTGGGCCGAGGACTTCCCTTTCGACGGCGACATCCTCGGCGTGCGGGGTTTCCTCGCCGCCACCGCCGCCTACGGCGACCGACGTCCATTCGGGCACTACCGGATCACCCGCGCCGCCGACGGAAAGGCCATCGGAGGAATCGGTTTCAAGGGTCAGTCGGAGAACGGACGCATCGAGGTCGGTTACGGCCTCGCCCCATCAGCCCGGGGAAACGGCTACGCGGCGGAGGCGCTCGCCGCCCTGCTCGACCTCGCGACCGCACACGGACTGTCCCGCGTCGTCGCCGAGACCACCCGCGACAACGTCGCCTCCCGGCGGACCCTCGAACGTGCCGGCTTCCAGCACACCGGCACCAACGATGCTCTCTACCAGTACGAGGTACTCCTCAGCACCCCCTCGCGACCGGCTGGGACGCGGTAGTCCGATCCCCCGGCGGCCTGCGACAGCCGAGTTCAGCGACGGGGCAGCAGCCCTCGTTCGGTCATGTAGGCGCGCAACGTCTCGGCATCCTCGGGGGACATCAGCCAGCGGGGGATCACGGTCGCCGGCATTCGGCCGACGTACACGACCCAGAAATCGCCGGCGTCCCGCACCTGGGCAACCCCGTCCCAGGCGATGCCGCCGGACTCCGAGCCGCTGCGCATCATGATGTTGTCTTCGGTGATGTCGTAGGCGCCCTCGACGGCGTAGCTACCGGAACGGCGTCGGGCGCGCGCCAGCACCCACGGCCGGTACAGCATCGACAGCACGCCGGCCACGACCAGCGCGGTCCACAGCGGCGAACTCCGCTCGCCCCACCCGAACCCCCGCGAGACGACGAGACCGATGACCCCGACCGCCGTCAGGACCGCTCCGATGTAGCCGAATCTGCGTAGCCGGACATTGCCGAGCGCTGCGGCCACCCGGCTCGGGTAGGCGGGATCGGCGGGGACGTCGAAACGGATGTGCACGCCAGAACGATAGTGCCTTCAGCCGCCCCTGACGTCGCCTTGCCCCGCCCCACCGGACAAGCTGCGGGCATCCGGGTGCGGCAGTCTGATGAGGTGAACGCCGACGACGTCCGAGTGCCCCGGGCCCAGGCGGGGTCGAGCCCGCAGCATCTGCTGACGACCCTGCTCGGCGAGTACCTCGAATCCTCCGACGCCGACCTGCCGTCGGCAGCGGTCATCGCGATTCTGCGGGAGTTCGCTGTCAGCGAGTCCAGCGCCCGTGCCGCGCTGTCCCGGCTGGTCAAGCGTGGTCTCATCGCGACGCGGAGGAAGGGCGGGTCGCCGGTCTACCACCTCACGCCGCAGGCGATCGCCAAGCACCGCTCCCGGATGCGGCACTTCCTGAACTTCGGCTCCCACCCGGCGCCCTGGACGGGCGAATGGGTGCTGGCCTCCTTCTCCGTGCCGAACGCCGGCCAGGCGTCCCGTCATGCGCTCCGCAGGTCGTTGACCGCGCTGGGGTTTGTTGGCCTGTACGACAGCGTGTGGATCCGGCCGGGATCCGACGCCGCGCCGGCGCGGGAGGCGCTGGGCGCGCTGCTGCGCCACGTCGAGGGTGCCCGGTGGTCGGTTCTGCACGCCCGGTTCGACGAGGAGGCAGGGCCACACGGGCCGGCCTCCGCGTACGACCTGACCAGTCTCGCGTCCGCGTACTCGAGCTTCATCGAGCAGTACGCGGAGCTGCGGGCAGCCGCGCGCAGCGGGGCGGTGGACCCGGCTCGGGCGTTGGTGGCTCGGACCTCCGCGATGGATTCCTGGCGGAAGTTCGCCGACGTCGACCCGGACCTGCCCCCGCACCTGCTGCCCGAGCCCTGGCCTCGCCGGGAGGCCAGGGAGACCTTCCTGGACATCCACACCGCGCTCGGCTCGCTCGCTCAGGCGCGTCTGGTCGAGGTGGCAACTCCGCACTGGCCGGATGCCGCCTCGTGGATCACCCACTTCCAGGCGTCGAGGGATCCCTCGCGGCCGGAGCCGACCGGCGGAAAGCACGGCAGCGGCCCCCTCGCCGGCTGACGACGTCGCGGCCGGCCAGGGCCAACCGGACATTGACACTTTTCGTTGCGACAGTGATAGTAACTGCATACAGCTCCCATCGGAGCGCCTGTAGGGACCGCGGCCGGGCGGTCGCCGGCGCTGAATGAGCGGGCAGTGGCGACCGAGGGCACGGCCGCCACCAGGCCGCGACGCGCCCACGTCGACCAGATCCGTGGCCAGCGCTGACCACTCTCGTCGGGGCGCGAGTGACACAACCGCCACCGCAGGGAGCGCCACCGTGACTGTTCCTGGAGGATCCAATGAGAAGGCGAGCACAGATCTACGCGGGGCTGGCGGCCGCCATTGTCCCGATCACCTCCGTGATCATGGCGCTCGGCGGGACACCGGCGTCCGCCGCCATCGGCGGTTCCGGCCCCTATCCCGCCGACTACGAGACCTCGGCCACCCTGGCCAACCACACCATCTTCCGGCCGCAGACCCTCCCGTCCGAACGCCTGCCGATCGTCGTGTGGGGCAACGGCGGCTGTTCGGCCAACGGCCTCTCCCAGGGCAACTTCCTCCGCGAGATCGCCTCCCACGGCTTCCTCGCCATCGCCAACGGCGCCCCGAACGGATCCGGTTCCACCACCTCCCAGATGCTCACCCAGTCCATCGACTGGGCGGTCGCGGAGAACTCCCGGCAGGGCAGCAAGTACTACAACAAGATCGACACGAGCAAGGTCGCCGTCGCGGGTTTCTCCTGCGGAGGCCTGGAGGCGTACGCCGTCTCGAACGACCCGCGCGTCACCACGACCGGCATCTTCAGCAGCGGTCTGCTCAACGACGCCGACGACTACCAGCTCAGGAGACTGACCAAGCCGATCGCCTACTTCGTCGGCGGGCCCAGTGACATCGCCTACCCGAACGCCATGGACGACTGGGGCAAGCTGCCCGCAGGCCTGCCCGCCTTCATGGGCAACCTGAACGTCGGGCATGGCGGCACCTACGACCAGGCCAACGGCGGCGAGTTCGGCCGGGTGGCGACTCTCTACTTCAAGTGGCGCCTGAAGGGCGACACCACCGCCGGGCGCACCTTCGTCGGCGCCGACTGCGGTCTGTGCCGCAGCCAGTGGAGCGTCCAGCAGAAGAACCTGACGCTCGACGACGGCACGCCGCCCACCACGCCGCCTCCCACCACGCCGCCTCCCACCACGCCGCCTCCGACCGGTACCCCCGGCTGCACCGCGGTCTACTCCGTCCAGGACCAGTGGAACGGCGGATTCGTCGCAAACGTCAGCGTCACCGCGGGAACGACCGCGCTGACCGGCTGGCGGGTCACCCTCACCCTGCCGAGCGGCGCGTCGGTCAGCTCGCTCTGGAACGGGGTCAGCAGCGGCACCAGCGGGACCATCACGGTCGCCAACCAGAGCTACAACGGGCGACTGGCCGCAGGTCAGGCCACCAGTTTCGGCTTCCAGGGCACCGGCAGCGGCAGCGGCGCCACAGCGAGTTGCACCGGAAGCTGACGCCCCGGGCAGATCGAGTCGTTCGGCGGGGCCGGTGCCCCGGCACCGGCCCCGCCGAGACACAACGGATAGGGGAGACTGGCGCGCATGGCTGATCTGAGCGATGCGAAGGCCGCGCTGCACGACTACCTCCGGGGGAACCGCGAAGACCTCATCTGGAAGCTCGACGGGCTCAGCGAACGGGAGGTCAGGCTGCCCCGCACGGCGACCGGCAACAACCTGCTGGGTGTGGTCAAGCATTGCCTCAACGTCGAAGCCGGCTACTTCGGGCCCACCTTCGGTCGCGAATTCCCGACGCCCGACGAGCTGGTCCCCCTGACAGCGTTCGACGAGGACCCGCAGGCAGACTGGTACGCCCGTGCGGACGAGACGAAGGACGGGCTGATCGACCTGTATCGCCGGGTCGGCGCGTTCGCCGACCAGACGATCGACCAGCTACCGCTCGACGCGCCGGGGCAGGTGCCGTGGTGGCGGCCAGGTCGGCAGGACGTGACGCTACAGCGGATCATCATCCACGTGACCTGCGATCTCGCCCGGCACGCCGGGCACGCCGACATCATGCGCGAACAGCACGACACGGCGATCGGCCTCCGGCGGAACAACAGCGTCATCCCCGACGACTACGACTGGCCGGCGTACGTCAGCAAGCTGACGAAGCTGGCCGACCACTTCGGGTGACCGGGAAAGCTGCGGACGTGCGAGACGACCTCAACGAGATCGAAGCGGCTTTCCTGGGCACACCACTGGCCGGCCTGCCGATCGGGCACGGCCCGTCGGGCACCATCTTCGTCGCCGACGTCGACCCCGACCGTCTGCACGAGGTCTGGCAGGCCGCCGAGGCGCTGGTGCCGGTCATCGGACGCCGGCCCGTCATGGTCACCGACGACTTCGACGAACTGACGATCCGGTCCGAGCCCGAGCAGGGTCCGTCGGAGTCGGAGCTGCGCGCGTTCGTCGAGGCGGCGGCATCCTCCGAACCCTGGCTTGCCTACCGCCACTACAGCGAGGACCAACAGGTCGACGAGGACGAGATCGGGTTCTACGCGCGTGGCACGACCGGCGCCGATCTGACCGACCTGGTGCCGGATGTGGTGCTGCCGACACCGCTCCCGGTGCTGGAGCGGGCGCTGTACGACCGGCTGCTCGCCGACGCCGACCTGCACGCCCAGGTGCTTGGCAACGTGCGGCTCGTGACGCAGACCGACTACTGGTACACGCCGGACAGCGTCCTGCTCATGCTGCTGCCCACCAGCGACGTCCGCGGCTCGGCGTACTGGGTGGACTTCTACGGTGCGCTCACCGAGGAGGATCGGCAGCAGCTCGCCGAGGTGCTGGCGCAGTGGCGGCACCGGTGGGACGCCCGCCTGGTCGCATCGTGGGGCACCATGCTCCAGTTCGAGGTGGGTCGTCGCCCGATGCCGGGCGACGAGGCGTGGGCCGCCGCCGGTCAGCTCAAGGCGCTCGCTCCGAACCTCGAACTGAGCCGATGGGAGGTCGCCGTCGCCCTACCGGCCGGTGACGCGTGGTTCGTCCACAACCGGCCCTGACCACCCGACGACGTGGCCCATCTGGCTACTCCGGTTGCTGGGTTGCTGGCCTCGCGGTCTGCGTGACCCCTTCCTGGCGCAGTTCGAGGACGTAGGGCTGGTCGTCGGTCCGGACGAAGCGGACCTCCAGATCGAGGTCCGGGTGTCGGTAGCGACCGTCCGGGTCCGCCAGGAGCACGACCGGTTGTCCGTTCACGGCGGCGAAGGTCAGCTGGTCGTCGGTGAGTGCGATGTCGATCGGGTAGTCGTCGCGCAGCACGTAGCGGCCCGTGACGTCGGCAGGCGGCGCGGCGGTGATCCTGGTGGCGGCATAGCGACGGTCCGCAGCGGCGCGGATGCTGACCAGCAGCTCCCAGCCATCCTCGGAATTGGTCATCGCCGCCACCGCCGTGCCACTGTCGGGCCACACGTAGGAGAAGCAGGTGTAGCCGACGTTCAACCCGGTGTGTCCGAACCGCCGACGCTCGGTGCGGTCGTCGAGTTCGGTACCGAGGCCGTAGGTGCCGCCAGGAATCTGCGGCGTCCACATCTGGGTGGCCAGGTCGCTGTCGAGCAGCTCCGAACCTCCCGAGAGGGCTCGGGCGATTTCGAGGTCGAGCCGGAGCAGGTCCGTCGGGGTGCTCCACAGTCCGGCCGCGGCCAGCTCCGGTTGCGTTCGCCAGCCGCCCGGAATCCTGGTGCCGCCTCCGTGGTGACCATGCGCCACCTGGTCCGGTCGCTGGTGCGGAAACTGCTGGTCGAAGCTGCTGTCGGCCATGGCCAGCGGTTCCAGCACCAGAGTTCGCAGGAGGTCCTCGAACGGGGTTCCGGTCGCGTCCACCATCAGCTGCTGGAGCACCGAGTAGTGGCTGCCCGAATACCGGAAGCGGCTACCCGGCAGAAGGGTCGGCCGAACCGGTGCGGTAGTCGTCGCGCCGCCGCCTTCCAGGACCTGCAACAGCGACGGGGTGCGATCTGCGGCGTAGCCGCGGTACCAGGTGTCGGACAGCCCGGCAGTGTGCGCCAGCAGCTGTCGTACCGTGATTCCCTGCTGGTCTTCGCGGCCCGGTAGGTGCCACGTGGTGAGGTACTCGCCGATGTCGGCGTCGAGGTCCAGGACACCGGCCTGGGCCAGTCGCAGCGCTCCGAACGCCGCGACATGCTTACTGATCGAACAGGCCGCGAAGGGGGTGCTCCCGGTCACCGGGGTCGACGTCCCGACCGCCAGGACGCCAAACCCTGCCGCCCACACCTGCCCGCTCACGTGGCCGACGGCGATGCTGACGCCCGGCACGTCATAGCTGCTCATCAGCTCGGGCAACGCCGCCGTGTCCGGTGAGAGCAGCCCGGACGACACCTGCCGGTCAAGCTCGCCCAGCAGCGAGACCCAGTCCTGAGGCAAATCCACGACGTCGATTCTCGACCGCGCCCACCGGTGGATCAACTCCCGTCAACCGGCGGGGCTCACGACGGTACGAGAGACCTCCCGGATCAGATCGAGCGGTTCTTCGGTCCAGTGGGAGGCGAGGACGAGTTCCCGGGCCGGGTCGACCCACAGCAGGTGTCGTCCGCCGTTGCCCCGGGCGCTGCGGCCGGTCGCCGGTGCTCCGGGCCACGGCACCTGCTCATCGTTGAGCCACCACAGATAGCCGTACTCCCGTTTGACCGGGCACGGGGCCCAGGACTGGTCGATCCACTCGGCGCTGAGCAGCCGGGTTCCGGCATGGGTCCCCCGGTCCAGGAAGAGCTGCCCGATCAGGGCCAGGTCCCGGGCCGGGACGATCAGTCCTCCGCCCCAGTGCGCGCCGCCGGAGACCACCTCGACCCGGCGTCCGTCGACGTCGACGACGCTCGTCCGGTACCCGTGCCACGACCACCGGTCGGAGGCACCCAGCGGGTCCATGACCCGCTCCCGCAGCACATCCGGCAGCGACCGGCGAAAGAGCAGCGTCAGCGCGTACGCGAGCAGGTTCATCCGTACGTCGTTGTACGCCCACCCCTGGCCCGGCGGTGTGCCGTGCACCTCGGTCCCCTCGCGGAAGCTCTGCGCGTCGACGCTCGTCGGCTTGCCCCACAGCTCGCCCTCCCACTGGCTCGACTGCTGCAGCAGATGACGCCAGGTGATCTGCTCGTTGTGCGGCCCCCGGAACTCGGGGACGTCGACGACCTGGTGCACCGGTTGGTCCGGTGTCAACAGCCCGTCGTCGAAGGCCAGGCCGGCCACCACCGACACGACCGACTTGGTGACGCTGAACGCCATCTCCGGGACGTCCGGGTCGCCCCAGGCCGCGGCCTCCCGACCGCCCACCCGGACGACACCACTGGCTCCACTGGCGGCACGCAGCGGGCCGACGACCTCACGATGGCTGGCGTCGGAGACCTGTGCGGCCAGGTAGGTCTCGATGTCGGCGGCGTCTCTGGTCCACCGAGCGCCGAACTCCTGGACGGTCCGCTCCAGCCGCTGCTGATCCACCGACACGTGACCCATGCCCCGCAGTGTCCAACACCCCCGCTACCGCCACCGCGCATCGTGACCAGCCACATAGGATCGGGCGACCTCGTACGCCGGACCTGAGGAGCGTCCCGTGACCCTGCTGGAGCGTCTGCACCTGGCCGGTATGCGCGAGGTCGTCGCGGTGCAGCCGGTGACCGGCGGGCTCGCGGCTCTCGCGGGCATCGCCACCCGCCGGGATGCCCCGCCGGTGTTCGTCAAGGCATTCGCCGACCCGCCGGCCGACGACGTCTTCGCTGCCGAGGCCGAAGGTCTGGCCGCCCTGCGCGAGCTGGGCGGTGTGGCGACACCCGACGTGATCCTGGCGGATCGGGACGTCCTGGTGTTGTCGGTGTTGAGCGAGAGGCCGCGTAGCGAGGCCTTCTGGGAGCAGTTCGCCCACCTGCTCGCCCACCTGCACCTGAGTACGACCCATCCCCGTTTCGGCTGGCACCACGACAACTGGCTGGGCCGTCGCCGTCAGGTCAACACGTGGAACGACGACGGCTTCGCCTTCTTCGCCGAGCACCGGCTGCTACGTTGGCTCGACGAGCCCCGCGTCGAGGCGGCGCTCGACGCGGAGGACCGTTCCGCGCTGGAACGGCTCTGCGACCGGCTGCCCGACCTGCTGCCGGAGCGTCCCGCGTGTCTGACGCACGGCGACCTGTGGGCTCAGAACGTCCTGGCCACCGCGGACGGAGAGCCGGCGCTGATCGATCCGGCCGTGTCGTACCTGTGGGCCGAGGTCGACCTCGCGCACGTGTGGTCCACCTCGCCCCCGCCCGAGGCGCGACGGATGTTCGAGGTCTACGCGGAGCTGACCTCGCTCGACGCCGACTGGGAGGCCCGGATGCCGGTCATCCAGCTGCGACAGCACCTCGCCGTGCTGGCGCAGTTCGACGACGACTGGGGTGCGGCCGATCAGATCCGCGCCGTCCTGGCCCCGTTCCGGACGCGATCCTGACCGGAGGGCCGGACGCCGACCGCGACGACCGGCCTGGCCAGCCGATCCGTGCGACGGCCGCCGAGACCCGCGCGCGGAGCGAGGGCCGGGCCCTCGATTACGGTGACCCACTGGAATGGGGGTGGGCCATGGCACCGGAGGTGTCGCCGCGAAGGGCCAGGGCGATGCTGGTCACGCTCTCCCTCGCCGCGTTCGCGTTCATCACGACCGAGCTGCTGCCCGTCGGTCTGCTGACCCGCATGGCACCCGATCTGGACCGGTCCCGTTCCCAGGTGGGTCTGCTGGTCAGTGGGTACGCGGTGGTGGTGGTGCTGGCGTCCGTGCCGCTGACCCGACTGACTCAGCGGGTCCCCCGGCGGCACCTGCTCGGCGTCACGATGCTCCTGTTCGCCGTCGCGAACGCCGCCGCCGCGCTCGCGCCGACGTACGCCGTGCTCGCCGGCTCCCGCCTGGTGACCGCCCTCGCCCAGGCGCTGTTCTGGTCCGTCGCCACGGCGACCGTGATCGGGCCGTTCCCGGTCGCGGTGCGCGGTCGGGCGGTGGCGCTGTTCGCGACCGGGGCGACGCTCGCCCCGGTGCTCGGCGTACCCCTCGGCACCTGGCTCGGGCAGCAGGCCGGCTGGCGCGCGGCGTTCGCGGTGCTGGCCGGGATCGGTGTGGCGATCGCCGCAGCGGTGCTGCTCCTTCTCCCCTCCTATCCCCCGGCCGCCGGCGGCGCCGCCCGGGGCAGCGCACCGGACGGCCGGCGCTTTGCCGTCCTGCTGATCGCCACCGCCCTCGGCATCGGCGGCTTCATGACCCTGCAGACCTACGTGACACCGTTCCTGCTCGACGTCAGCGGCTTCGCCGACGCGGTGCTGGCGCCGCTGCTGTTCGTCTCCGGGGCGGCAGGCGTCGTCGGCACCCTGGTCGCGGCCCGGACCCTGGACACCCGGCCGATCGCTTCGCTGTTGACGCCGCTCGCCATCGGCACGGCCTCGCTGCTCGGGCTCTACGCGCTCGGCGCGCTCAAGCCGGGCGTGGTCGCGCTGCTCGCCGGGATCGGCCTCGCCTACGCGGCGTTCGGCTCCGCCGTGCAGAACCGGATGCTGCAACTGGCCCCGGGCAGCACCGACATCGCGTCGGCCGGCGTCAGCACCGCCTTCAACGCCGGCATCGCCGGCGGATCACTGCTCGGCGGTGCCCTCCTGCCCACCTCGGGGGCACGCCCGCTGGCGCTCGCCGGCGGACTGCTGACGCTGGCCGCCCTCACACTGCTCGCCGTGGACGCGCGTCGCGGCCGCGTCGTCGCGCCGGAGCCGACCGCCGCCCCTCCCCCAGCTACGGGCCCGTCCGACTCGCCTGCGGTCGGAAAACCTTCCGGTACGCGCCGGGCGTGACGCCGAGGAGTTGTGTGAACTGAGATCGGAAGTTGCTCGTGGTCGGGAACCCGGTCTGGGCAGCGATCCGGTCGACGGTGTGGTCGGTCGTTTCGAGCAGGTCCTGCGCGTGACGGATCCGTACGCCCGACACCCACTGCATGGGGCTCTGCCCCGTCTCGTCGTTGAACCGACGCGTCAGCGTACGCACGCTCATGTCGGCTGCGGCGGCGATGTCCGCGAGGGTGAGGTCACGGTACGCGTTCGCCTCGATCCACGAGAGCGCCCGTTGCAGGGTCGACATCCGGTAGGTCGCACGGTTCCGAACGATGTACTGCGCCTGCCCTCCCGGACGGTGCAGCGGCGCGACGGCGAGGCGGGCGGCGTCCGCCGCGACGGCCATCCCGTAGTCGCGCTGAACGAGGTGCAGGCACAGGTCGAGGCCCGAGGCCGCTCCGGCGGACGTCAGGATGCTCCCGTTGTCGGTGTAGAGCACGTCGGGGTTCATTCGGACAGCGGGATGCCGTCGGGCGAGCTCGTCCGCGGCGAGCCAGTGTGTCGTCGCGTCCCGCCCATCGAGCAGGCCCGCCTCGGCCAGTGTGAACGCGCCGACGCAGATGGACGCGATCCGCGTTCCGTTCTCCGCTGCGGCCCGCAGGGCTGCGAGGACAACGGACGGCGAGGGCTGCAACGGGTCGTTCCTGCCCGGCACCACGACGAGGTCGGCCCGCTCGATCGCGTCCAGGTCCTCGTCGACGGCCAGGCGCAGCGGACCGGCCTGGACGGACGGTTCGTGGCCGGCGACGACGAGACGGTATCCCGGGCGGCCGTCGGGTAGACGAACGCGACCGAAGGTTTCGATGGCGGTGGCCATATCGAAGGCAATCGCATCCGGGAGCGCGAGCACCACGACCGTGTACATCCCAGCAGAATAAGGCATTTAGGAACTGGCCAGATACAGGCGAAAGATGTCCTGATTGCCATCGCGATCTCATTGGGTGTAGCGCGAGCATGGGTGGACACCTCCACCGGAAGGGACCACTCATGCCTCGACTCCACGCCCAGTTCGTACTCTTCGACGGGTTCGACCCCCTCGACGTCATCGCCCCGTTCGAGGTGCTGACCGCCGGAAGCCAGCTCCTCGGCGGCACGCTCGCCGTGGAACTCGTCTGCGCGGGCGATCCCCGCGTCGTGCGATCCGGCAACCCTCAGATCGCCCTCACCGCAACCGCAAGGCTCGACCCGGACGCACCCGGTTACGTGGTTGTCCCGGGGGCGGTCGGCCCCGTCGAAGGAACCGAGGACGCCGGAGACGACACCATCCCCGTACTCCTGGGCCGTTTCGCATCGAGCGACGCGATGCCCCTCCTCCGTCGCGCGCTCGACAACCCGGACATAACCGTCGCGGCGTTCTGCGGCGGATCACTCGCCCTCGCGATGGCTGGGCTCCTGGACGGCCGCACCGCCACCACGCACGGGCTCGGCATCGACCTGCTCAAGGCCACGGGGGTGAACGCCATCCGCGCTCGCGTGGTGGACGACGGCGACCTGATCAGTGGCGGCGGCGTTACGTCAGGTCTCGACGTAGCCCTCTACCTGCTCGAACGCGATTTCGACCCGCAGACGGCGCACGCGGTGGAGCAACTGTTCGAGTACGAGCGACGCGGGACCACCTGGCGGCTGCCGCGGACGCGCGTGACCGGCGAACGGACCAACCCGTGAGCGCACACCAGATCACCAGTGTCTACGCGGTGATCGGCGTACTCGTTCCCGCCGTCCGCGCGGGTGAGAGGCGGGACAGCAGGTATCCGGTGCCGGCGGCGGCGAGGCCGGCAAGGCCGGCCGCCGCGAAGCCGCCCGCCGGCACGGAGAGGTCGATCGCCACACCGACGAGCGGGGATCCGAGCGCGAACCCGGCGCTCTGCGCCGACGATTGCAGACCCGTCACCTCGCCGCGCACGCCGGGCGGCGCCAGTCGGCTCACCGCGTCGGCGACCGTGCCGAGGGTCGGCGCGGTGAGCAGTCCGCTGCCGACGACGGCCACGCACAACCACTGCCAGTCGTGGGCCAGCCCGGCGGGAATCGTCACGAGCCCGAGCAGGGCGAGCAGCAGCCAGGTGGGCAGTGGCCGGGTCAATGCGCCGTAGATCAGTCCACCGATGACCGACGACACACCGAACACCACGACGACCACGGCGGCCCAGGACACCTGACCCGCCTCCCGCAGGGTGGCGACGATGGCGAGGTCGACGCCGCTGAGAAGCGTCGTCGTCCCGAACGCCATCGTCAGCGCGGCGATCATCCTGGCGCCCAGCCACTGCCGGCGTGGGGGGCGTTCCGCAGCAGCGGCGTCCGCCTCGTTCCGGGCGTGCATCGGTGGGTTGAGCAGGGCGATGCCGACGCCGCCGGCCAGGATCGCGGCGCCGACCGCCCACGCCACCACGTCGGGGGACATCGTCGAGGCACCCAGGATCACCACCGCCGGCCCCACGATGTACGACAGTTCGCCCTGCACCGATTCCAGCGCGAACGCGGCCCGGCGCTGCTGCGCCGTCGTCATCGCGGCGATCGCCTGTCTGCTCACCGCCTGGGCCGGCACCATCAACAGGCCCGCCACGAAGCTGGCGACCAGCAGGAACCCGTACGGCAGGACCGGCACGCCCAGCCAGAACACGACCTGCGCGGTGACTGTCACCAGCAGGACGAGGCGCAGGCCCCGTGAGTCGATCATGCGGCCGAGCAGCGGACCACCCAGCGCCACTCCGGCGGTCAGGGCCGCCGCGACCCCACCGGCTGCCGCGTAGCTCAGCTCCAGGCCGAGGACGACGAAGAGGGTCAGCGCCATCACATCGGCCGTTATCGCGGTGCGGGCGAGCAACGAGACGCCCAGCAGCGGCGCCATCCCTGGCACCGCGAGCACCTGCCGGTAGCTGGTCACCCGATTGACGCTAGTTCCGCCCGCGCGCCATAAGAAGACGCTATTTCGTTGAGGCTGGCATAATGATTGCTTATGGCAAGGGACCTGGAGACCGCCCTGCTGCGGTCGTTCGTCGCCGCCGTGCGGGAGGGCAGCATCAGCCGTGCCGCTACCGCTCTCGGGCAGACCCAGCCCGGTCTCAGCCAGCAACTGCGCAAGCTCGAAACCGTCGTCGGGCGTCCGCTGCTGCACCGGTCGCCGTCCGGTGTCTCGCCGACAGGGGCGGGAGAGGAACTCCTGCCGTACGCCGAACGCATCCTCTCGCTCTCCGCACAGGCACTCGCCGAAACCGGACGCGCGCTCACCGGCCACTGTGGCGTCGGGTTGCTCGAAGACCTCGCCGCGGCCCACCTTCCGCAGGCCCTCGCCGACCTCGCCCGGCTGCATCCCGGGGCGACACTGGAGGTGCTCAGCTGCTCCAACGCCGCCATGCGGGAGGCCTACGACACGGGTCGCGTCCAACTCGTGCTCGACGCGGTACCGGACATTCCCGGGCCGCCGCGCTGGACGGTGCGCGCCCCGCTGGTCTGGGCGACCGGGCAGGGTGTGGACGTGAGCGCCGATCCGCTGCCGGTCGTGCTCTTCTCCAACCCGTGCTCCTGGCGTACGTCGGTGCTGGACGCGCTGGAGCGTGCCGATCGGCGTTGGCGGGTGGCCTTCGAGAGCAACAGCCTGGTCGGGGTGCTCGCCGCGATACGGGCCGGGCTCGGCGTGGCGGCGCTCATGCCCGCGAACCTCGAACCGGTCATGATCTGCCGTGACACGGATGCCCTGCCCGTCCTGCCGGACGTCGAGTTCGGTCTCGCCCGGCATCCACGAACCGAGGGTGATCCTCTGATCGATGCCGTGGAGACGGTGCTCCGTCGCATCGTCTGAGCACTCGCCCTCGCCGTCGGGCCGGCGGTCACCCACTGCCCGCGCTGACGACCGCCATCACGATCAGGGTGCGTCGCCGCCGCTGACTCATCAGCGCGAAACAGGCGGTGAGCACCACCAGCTCCAGCTCGGCCCACTCGCCGGTGACGTCGACGCGGATCGGCCCGCCGCGTCGGCCGGGGAGGCGTACCGCGAGGCGGTGTCCGTCGCGTACCAGCTCACCGCCGCAGCGACCGGGCGCCCAGCGGGCCACCCCGCCGGGCCCCGGCACGTGCGACCCGCCCGGGTCGAGCCGTACCGGCACGCCGTGCTCCCCCCGGGCGGTGAACCCGATGCGTCGGCGGTCGGTCGGTGTGACAGTCCAGCGGTCGGCGCCGGTGCGGATCTCGCCGCACCGCCAGGTCCAGCCGGTACGCAGCAAGGCGCGCGCCGCGGAGTCGAGGACGAAGACCCCGTCCTGTCTGCGGACGGTCAGCGTCGTCATCGGTTCGTCCCTTCCGGGCGCGACCGGGGCAGGCCGAGGATGAGGATGACGCCGACGCTCAGGTGCAGCAGCGCGAGTGCCGCCTTCGCTCCCCCACCGACGCCACTCGGCGGCCCGACCACGAGCGACAGCAGCAGAACGGCGCCCGCGATCGAGGTCCACCAGACGCGGGAGCGGTTGGTGCGGCGTTCCAGCACGGCGAGCAGCGCCCAGCCGGCCAGTGCCGCGACCGCGGCGGCCACGATGACCGCGGCCACCGTGATCTGGCGGGTCGAGTTCGCGGACCTGACCGCCAGGTCGACACCGGCCGCCGAGTGCAGGAGCGCGAACTCGACCACCGCCACCACGATCGCGCCGGCCGCCACCGCGGCCCGTCCCAGGAGAAGGTTGTTCGTCATGGTCTGAGTCTGTGGACCGGGCCGGGTCGGACGCGTCGGTCCAGAAGCCGCGGCGGGTACGTCCGCCGGCGGCTCGGCGTACTACCAAAGGAGGTGGTCCGGCCGGCCGCGAGCCCAGTAGCGTGCGCGGTGTGGATGCGGCGACGTGCGAGGTCAAGCCGCCGCGGACGTGGCGTTCCGTCCCGGTTGCCGCTACGACCGTGGCGGTCGGCGTCCTCGTCGCGACCATGCTGTGGTCCGCCACCCGGTCCAGCTTCGCCGGCCTGATCGGCGCCGACGTCGCGCTGGCGGTGGCCGCCCTGGCCCTCGTTCCGGTGGTCCTCCGCCGACCGTGGATCGGTGGCGTGCTGGCCGGCCTGCTCGTCGCGCTGTCTCCGGTGGCCACGCCGGTGGCCAGCTTCGCAGTACTGTTCATCGCCCGCAGCCGGCCGTTTCGGGAAGCGGCGGCGGTGGCGGCGGTCGGCGTGGCGGGCGAGGCGGTGCAGGCGCTCTGGCGGCCGGTGCCCAGCCTGCCGTACGGGTGGCGGCTGGTGCTGATGACGATCGCCTACGCGGCCCTGCTCGGCTGGGGCACCTGGGCGCAGGCCCGCAACGCCCTGCTGGCGGCGTTGCGGGACCGGGCCCGGCGGGCCGAGCAGGAGCAGGAACGACGGGTCGACGAGGCGCGGGCGGCGGAGCGCAACCGGATCGCGCGGGAGATGCACGACGTGCTGGCCCACCGGCTGTCCCTGCTGGCGGCGGCCGCCGGCGCGATGGAGTACCGGCCGGACGCGCCGCCCGAGCGGCTCAGCGCCGCCGCCGGGGTGATCCGGGCCAGCGCACACCACGCCCTCGACGAGCTGCGCGAGGTCATCACCCTGCTGCGCAGCGACGACACCGAGTCGCCGACCGACGCACCACCCGGGCAGACCCTCGCCGACCTGCCGCGCCTGGTCGACGAGGCGCGGGCCGCCGGCCAGCAGATCGAGGTCGACGACCCGCTCGGCCCGCCGGTCGAGATCCCCGCGACGGTTGGCCGCACCGCGTACCGGATCGCGCAGGAGGCCCTGACCAACGCCCGCAAGCACGCCGCTGGTCAGCCGGTCCGGCTGGTGCTCGGCGGCGCGCCCGGCTCCGGCCTGAGCATCGCGGTGAGCAACCCGACCACGCCCGACAGCGGTGCCACCGGCAGGGCCGGTACCGGCCTGATCGGCCTCGCCGAACGCGCCGCGCTCACCGGCGGTCGGGTCGCCCACCACGTCGACGCCACAGGCCGGTTCCACCTCACCGCGTGGCTGCCGTGGCCGACGTGACGGGTCCGATCCGGGTCGTCATCGTCGACGACGATGCCCTCGTACGGGGAATGCTCACGCTGATGCTCGACGGCGCCGACGGGATCGTCGTGGTGGGCGAGGCCGCCGACGGCGCCACGGCCATCACGGCGGTGGACCGGCACCTGCCGGACGTGGTGCTGATGGACATCAGGATGCCCGGCGTCAACGGCATCACCGCCACCGAGCGCCTGCGCCGCCGCCACCGACCACCCGAGATCATCGTGCTCACCACGTTCGACACCGACGAGCACGTGGTGCGGGCCCTCCGAGCCGGCGCGAGCGGCTTTCTGCTCAAGGACACCCCGCCCGAGCAGATCAGTCAGGCGGTCCGCTCGGTGGCGGCCGGCAACCCGATGCTGTCGCCGGGCGTGACGCGCCGCCTCATGCAGCGGGTCGCGTCGGGGGCCGAGTCCTACGAGCAGGCGCACGAGCGGCTGGCCCTGCTCACACCCCGGGAACGCGACGTGGTGCTGGCCATCGCGCAGGGTCGCTCGAACGCCGAGATCGCCGGCGAACTGCTGATGAGCGTGACGACGGTGAAGGCCCACGTCTCACACATCCTGACCAAGCTGGATCTCGACAACCGCACCCAGATCGCCCTGCTCGCCCACGACGGTCGGCTCCTCTGACGGGGAGGGGTCAGGCCAGCACCGCTGGCAGGACGAGCAGGGCGAAACGGATCACCCGCCCGGAGAGGCAGGCGACGGCGAACTCCCAGCGTCGAAGGCCCGCGGTGCCGGCGGCGAGGCTGACGACGGCCAGCGGTGGAACCCCGACCGCGGCGGAGGCCAGCACTGTCGGTAGGGCGGTGCGGCGGCGGGAGAGCCAGCGTCGGATCGGCTCCGTCCACCGCGCGGCCCGAGCCGCCGCGCGACCTGACCTTCCCCGTTTCGCGACCTTCTGGGCCAGTCGCCCCGACCCGCGACGCGCCGACTCGAACAGCAGCAGTTTGCCGACGGTCTGCCCGAGCGCCAGGGCGACCACCACGGCGACGAGAGCGTGGCCGCCGCGTTGCCCGGCGACCACGGCGTAGGCCTCGGCGTTGACGATCGGGACGAGCGCCGAAGCGACACCGTAGCCGAGCGCCACCACGGCCTCGGCGAGGCTGCTCATGCCCGGCCGTCCCGTTCGAGCAGCCGGACCACCGCTGCGACCGACCACAGCTTCACCGCGACGACGGCGACGGCGACGGCCAGCGCGAGGAGGTACTGCCCGAACGCGATGGCACCGATGACCCCGGCGGTGTTGGCGACCTTGGCCACCGGCGACCAGTTCAACGCCCACACCCGCCGGTCGACCAGGTGGAAGTGGTTGGGGCTCAGCAGCGGCCAGCACAGGAACGCCAGCGACAGCATGGTGTCCAGCACCAGGAACGAGAGCAGGAAGACCACTGCCACGACCGCGACGTCCGGCACGAGGGAGACCAGGCCCACGCAGAGTACGGCGGTGCACGCGCGGTCGCTCACGATGTCGAAGACGGCCCCGGCCCGGGTCTCCTGTCCGAGCCGGCGGGCGGCCCAGCCGTCGAGCACGTCGCCGATCCAGTAGATACCGTACGATACCGCCATCAATGCCACCGACCCGGCGACGAGGGCCACGATACCGACGGTGACAGCGGCGACCGTGCGAACGGCGGTGATGTAGTTGGGAACCGTACGAAGCGGGCCGACGGTGATGGCGGCGCGGGAGTCGACGAGAGTCACCTCCGCAGAGTCGTCCGGCGGGAGTCTTCGCGGAACGTGCCGCGGTGCCGATCTGGTTCCGAGGGCGGTACCGGGGTGCCGGCCGATCCGGTACCTGGGTACTGGCCGGCCTTCCGGCTGGTCACGGAGACTGTGCGGGTGACGACTGGAATCCGCGAACGGTTGCGCGACCCCGAGCGGGTGCGCCGGCTCGCGTACGCCGCCGTGGTTTTGATCATCGCCGCGGTGGTCACCACCGTCGAGGACGGCGTGTCCGTGCCGTCGGGCTGGGCGTGGCTGGTGCTGCCGGTCGGCCTGGGGGCTACGGCGCTGCGCCCCCGCTACCGAACCCTCGTCTTCGCGGTCTGCGCGGGGTTCGTGGCGATCGTGAGCACCGGCGAGTCGGTGCAGTTGGGCCTCGCGGCCGCCGGCCTGGTGTTCGTCTCGGTCTGCGAGGACCCGGCCCGCCACCCGTGGCTGGGGTGGGTGGGCGGCTTGGTCGGCGCGGCGGGTGCCCTGACCACCGCGCTGCTCAACGGACGAGGGCTGTACGAGCAGCCGTTCTTCTTCGTGACGGCCGGCTATCTCCTGGCGATCCTGTTGCGATCGTGGTCACGCGGTCGCGCCCTGACCCGGGAGACGGACGACCTGCGCGGCCAGGCCGCCTGGCTCGAACAGCGCACCAACCTGGCCCGCGAACTGCATGACGTGGTCGGCCACCACGTCACCGCGATGGTGGTGCAGGCCGAGGCGGGCCAGCTCAGTGACGACCCGGGGGCGGCGCTGCGGGCGATCGCGGGCAGTGGCCGCACCGCACTGAGCGAGTTGGACACGCTCGTCGTGCACCTGCGCGATCCGGACGCGTCGATCGCGGTGAGTGCGCCACCGCGCCTGTCCGACATCGACGAGCTGCTCGCCCAGCCGCTGCGCCAGCAGGGCGTGACGGTGCGGGTCCAGCTGGACCCGGAGCCGGGCCTGGACGAGATCGGCGTGTTGACCGCCTACCGCATCGCCCAGGAGGCCCTCACCAACATCGCCCGCCACGCCAAAGCCACGGCGGCCTGGGTCGAACTGGTCCGCGTCGGCGACCACGCCCGCCTGCGGATCAGCGACGACGGCATCGGGCCGCCCCGCGCACCCACCAGCGGCTCGGGCCTGCTCGGCATCGGGGAACGCGTTTCCGCGCGCGGCGGGAGCTGGGAGCTGAGCCAGCGCCCCGGCGGCGGCACCGTGGTGCAGGCCAACCTGCCGGTGGCGAACAGATGATCCGCGTCGCGATCGCCGACGACCAGGAACTGGTCCGGGACGGCTTCAGCCTGATCCTGCGGTCCCAACCCGACATCCAGGTCGCGGCCGAGGCGGCGGACGGCCGGCAGTTCCTCGACGCCGTACGTCGGGACTCCCGCATCGACGTCGCCCTCGTCGACATCCGCATGCCGGTGCTCGACGGCCTGCAAGCCACCCGCGAGCTGGCCACGCTCCCGCACGCCCCGGCCGTCATCGTCGTCACCACCTTCGACGACGACGCCTACGTCCTGGACGCCATCGCCGCTGGCGCACGAGGGTTCCTGCTCAAACGCTCCAGCGCCCGTGACCTGATCGCCGCGGTGCGCACCGTCGCGGCCGGCGAGGCGGTCCTCTCCGCCGAGGTCACCGGCGCCGTACTCGACCGGGTCCGTACGACCGGCCCGGCCTCCCGCGTGGAGTTGGCGGCCTACCAGCTGACCGCTCGGGAGACCGACGTGCTCGCCCTGATCGGCGCCGGACTCAACAACAACGAGATCGCCGAACGCCTCTACCTGTCCATGAGCACCGTCAAGACCCACGTGACCAACGTGCTTGCCAAGACCGGCAGCCGCGACCGCGTACGGGCCGCCATCCTGGCGATCCAGGCCGGCCTCGCACCATGACCGGAACCAGCCGGCGGGCTCGACCTGGGCGCCTTTGTCGCCGAGCAGGCTCGCCGGCTAGGTTGCGGACGTGGATCAAGGGGATATCGACGACGTGATCGACCGCTGCGTCGTGCCGTTCTACCTCGACATGATGGGAACCAACGCCGTCAGGTACGGGCAACCGTTGACAACGGCACTCGCCGAAGCGAGCCGAGGTGTCACCCCAGCCCAGGTGACGGCGCTCCTGCGGGACGGCTGGCGTCCACAGGTCATGGGTGCCTGGTATTCGGTGGCGGTCGCCGGACCCGAGGTGACCATCGCCGTCCTGCACGCCCTCGCCACATCGCAGGGTGCCCTCGACGCGCCGTCACTCGCGACAGCAGCAGTTGTTCTGGCCGGCCCCGAGGCCATCGAAGCCCTCGAGAGGTACTTCGCCGCAGACCAGGCAAGGGGTTGGGGAGCGAGTGGGATCATCGCCGCCGCAGCGCACCACGTCCGTCGTCACCACCACGTCGCCACCTCGCTCCCAGCGCCGAACAAGACGGACCAGGACACTTTCGCGGCTCTGCTCGACATCGCACGTCGGCTGCAAACCGCCTGCCGCGATGACGCTGGGCTACCCGGTGAACCCCCGAACACCAACCAGCCGCGGAGCAGTGAGCGATGACCAACCTGGTACGAGGGCTCAGCCTGCTGCTGATCTTCCTACTGGAACTCGCCGTGCTCGCGGTCGGCGCACGCTGGGGCTGGGCCCTGGACGCACCCGTCGTCGTCCGAGTGGTAGCTGCCATCGTCGTGCCGCTGCTGCTTGCCGGGCTCTGGGGTGCGCTCGGTTCGCCACGGGCCCGGGTGCCGCTACGCCCACCGGCCAAGCGCGCGTTCCAGGCCGGCTGGTTCGTGCTCGGCGGCGGGATGCTCGCCCTGCTCGGGCAGCCGTGGCTCGGCCTCGCCCTGGTCGTCGTCTGGGTGGCCGTCACCATCCTGGTACGCCGCGACGCCTGACTCCGGGGGTCGTAGGGTTGCGGTATGGCACAACGACTCGTCAGCGTATGGCAACCGTTCTTCCTTGCTAGCGAGAGCCAGGGCGCGGCCATCGACGCCGCGACCGAGTTGGAGGACCTCGGCTACTCACGAATCTGGTTCTCCGGTGGTTTCGGCGAGAACGTCGCACCCCGCTTCCGGGAGATCCTGGACGGGACCACCCGCATCGGGGTCGCGACCGGGATCGTGAGCATCTGGCACTCGTCGCCAGACGAGGCGGCGGCGTTCGCCAAGGACGCGGAGCAGGCGCATCCCGGCCGGTTCCTGCTCGGTCTCGGCGCCAGCCACGCGGTGGTGGTGGAAAGCGGCGGCACCGACTATCGCAAGCCGTACTCACGGATGGTGCAGTACCTCGACGGCCTCGACGCGGCCGGGCTTCCGCCCGAGCGGCGCATCCTGGCCGCCCTGGGCCCGCGGATGCTCGAACTCTCCCGCGACCGCTCGACCGGGGCGCACCCCTACTTCGTCCCTGCCGAGCACACCGCCGAAGCGCGGGCGGCAATCGGACCCGACCGGCTGCTCGCCCCCGAGGTCGCGGTGGTCCTCGACGGGGACGCCACCACCGCGCGCGCCACCGCCCGCCAGTACACGAGCGGGTACCTCGCACTGCCGAACTACACCAACAACCTGCGGCGATTCGGCTGGACCGACGAGGACTTCGCCGACGGCGGCAGTGACCGCCTCGTCGACGCCCTGATCCCGTGGGGCAGCGTCGAGAAGGTGGTGGCCGGGTTGGAGAAGCACTACCAGGCCGGCGCGGACGAGGTGGCGATCCAGGTGCTCAACGGCGGCGACGACACGGCGTTCCCCTCCGACGCGTTCCGCGCCCTCGCCGCAGCCCTGATCTGACTGTCGAAAACCAGTCTCTTCCCGGCGCCGACACCCCGGATGTCTTGGTCGATGGTGTCTCCGGCTGCCCACCACATCGGTGAAGTTCGAGGATGACACGGCGGGTAGACACGGGCCAGCCTGCCTGCTGAAGATCCTCGTTGTGGGTCAGCACCTGGTCGTCTTCCCCAACTGGGTGACGACACGACCAGCGATCGCTTTCTTGGCCGCTGACCTTGCGTGACGGCTACGAGCCATGTCAATGTTCTTGTCACACGGGGGTGTGGTTGCGGCGCGGGAACGCCGCAACCACGTGCGCCCCCACCTCCCCTCGATCAAGGAGGTTTCCATGCGGGGCAGAAAAATCTTAGCTGGTCCAGAGAGGCACTTCTCCATCGCCCCATCCGGACCAGGTTCCCTGATCGGCGCCTCAGCGTCGGCGACGACCGCAAGTAGTCGGCTACCCACCAGGTCCAACAGGTGGCTTGACCTCGGTCCAGTTGTTGCACCATCGCCGACCTGATCTCCCCAGCGGTTCGACGATCCCTTGCGGGCGGAAACGGGTCAATCCGCACACAGCGGCTCCGGCATGCGCTTCGAATCTCAACGTTCCTATCTCCGTTCCGGCCACGTAACTTGTGCCGATGAGGGCTCGTGTAACGACCCACCGTCGATGTGCAGCTGGCGCCCCTCCTGACGCAGAGGCAAATCCGGCTGGGCTCATTGACGCCTTGATGCTGGGCGCCAGCACCGTCCAGGGAAGCGCCCGATCGCCGACCATTGAGGCACGTCGAAATATAGCCACCTCGCGATAACGACATGGCTCGCAGTCGGGGGATGCCCGATCGACTGCCCGGATTTGAGCGCGAGGTCATTGCGCACGACCTGCGCAATGACGAGATAGGCCGAACAAACCATCCGGAGTCGTCGCACCGGCACGCACTGCGCGTCCCGCGGCGGACTCCAGCATTGGCATGCCTACCAACCGCCCCTCTCCGGAGGAGACGCAGGAGTCGCGTATTGGTGACGCCAAAAGCCGACGAGTGACTTACGTCACATTGGTCGGGTCAACAGCAGTTGTCGGGCGGTGCTAGCGTCAAATCAATCCACGGGGGTGAATAAAAATCGTCGATGTCGTGACTCAGAACCAGGGCCGATTGAAGTGGCGAGCCATGTGCCATCACCGGCAGGGTGTTGGCGCAATAACCCCCACAAAGAAGGGGATACATTTATGCGATCAACAACGCGACTAGCATGGAGCGCCTTCGCGGCCGTGCTCTTCGTCGGCACGATCCAAGCCCCAGCCTCGGCCGATCCGGCGCCGGTGGGATCCGATTCGGGCTACGTGGTTGTCGAGCAGGATGGCGCCGGCGTGGTCTCCGTGCCGGACACATCGCTCGAAACGGCAAAGGAGAAGGAGGCGTGGCTCGCCGAGCGCGACCAAGGTTTCCAGACCTCGGCCACGACCCTCAAGAGCAATGGCAGCAAGTCTGTCTCCGGCGGATACTTGAACGTCGTCGGATCCTCCTCTCTCACCAGTGGGTGTGGCGTGTTCAGCTGCTGGCGGAAGTTCGGCAGCAACTGGGGAGACTTCAGCTGGATCGGATCCGGGAACGTCAGCACCATTCAGGGCTCCCTGAAGTGGTGGCTCTCCGGCGTCAACGTCACCTTCAGCCTGCCGGCTGGTGCTGGCTTCTCGGCCGCGGGAAGTGGCATCGTCTGGGAGCCGGCCGGCCTCAACAACGCCTGGCACGAGCACCTCGACTACCCCGCCAATGTTCAACTGAACGCCACCATCGTCAACAATGCCTACTTCACCGCCCAAGCGGACTTCCTCAAGGGCGGCACCTGGTATCACGTACAAGGGAACTAATTAACCTAGTCCCATTCACGGCAATGACGTAGAGAGGTTGCAGGAAGTGGCTGCGCGCAAGACTATCTTCGGACGGCGGAGTGTGCTCGCTTGGGCTAGTCTTGCCGCAGTCCTTCTCGCTGGGTTCATCTGGATCGACGGAAAGATCGAGCAGAGAACGGCTGCGGACCAAAGCGTCGATGTAGCTAGCGGCAATCCGATGGCGCAACATCCGCAGGAGCTGCTTCACTCGGCGTGGGCAACTAACGGAAGCGTAGGTTTCTTCGTCGATGTGAGCAGCTCCCGCGGTAACGCGATCTCGCTGTATGAGACAGCATGGTGGTCCAGGAGCCTCACGAAGAGCTCTAATCGCCGATCCCACACTTTGGATCGGTCGAACGTCCAGAAGTGGCTGCTCCCAATTCTCTACGGAAGCTCAGAAGGTGAGCTAGCAGACACTGCCGGCATGCCCGAGTTGGCAGTGATCGAGTCAGCTGTCGAACTAGCCAACAACACTGACGTCGCGATTGACAGCGAAAAGATCGCGCGGCGCATCGAATCTCTCCGCACCGGATCCATGTACAGGTCCGACATGAAAGACAACGCTCCGAGTTGGGGTAACACTGCTGTTGCAATAAAGGTGTTGCGGAGCATTCGCGTCGAACCTCCGGCCGCCGTGGTCAGCGCCGCAGAAAAGGCTCTCATGACCTCGCTCGACGTTCGGAAGCCCGACAATCTCGTGGATCAAGTCATTCCGTTGATGGCAGTCATGGACGAAGACGCGAGGCGCCGCCATTCGACAAAGGTCGCCGAGCAGCTTTCTCACATAAAATCTGAGTTGCCCTCGATGTCGGCACTCGACAGGGTCACATCGGTCGCCATGATTCGTAATTCGCCGCTAGGACCCGAGACTACCGACTGGCCTTCCTTGCTCGTCTGCAAAGATTTGCCAGTCACCGCGCACGGTGCGGCATTCACCCAGGACAGAGCTGCCGATTCTCGCCTAACTGCGAACGCGGTCGACGCGGGCTGCTTGTCGGAGTTCGAGCCGCCACCCTGGATGCAGTCTGGTTGGCCGAGCCTTCAGGCGGTCACCAGTTCCCCCCAGGCCTCGGTCGCGGGCTTGCGTATTGCGAAGGCGCTTTCCATGACCGAGGAATACAGGAAACCGCTGACCGCGCAGCTTACGCAGACCTGGTTACCCGCCCTTCAGTCTGCGAAGCCCGACGGAGCCGGTAACCTCGTCAGCGTAAACGCGTTGATTGGACTCCTCAATGCAGACTCAAAGGCGTTGCCCTCTCGCAAGTTGGGTGACGTGCGTGCGGCGATTCAGGACGATAAAGGGCTTCAAGGGATCCCCCTTCTGCTGAGCGCCTGGGCCGAGGGAGCGCGGCTATCGCCCCCCGCAGCGGTTGACTCTGACGCCGAGCTTGGCACCAATATATTCGTTGCGGCGCGCGAGGAACTGAAGTTCCGACTGACCGGCGGCGAAGGTTATCGAACACGGGCGACGTCAGTCCTACAGAGGCTTGCAATCGGGGACGGGACGTTCAGGTTCGAGGTCAAGCCGGGCAACGCCGAGACGAACCAAGCTTCTCCTATTGCGACTGCTATCGCAGCCTGGATAACTCAAAGCAAGGTGGACGTCGAATCGCTGCGCGGCTCGGGCGCCTGCACACAGGAGCTTTTATGCGGCGCCCCTCCGCAAAACACAATGACCGTGGACACCCCGTTGCTTGCGACCTCGGCCGTGCTGACCTCAGCGACGGGAGACACGAAGTCTTTCCCGCTCGCCCTGTAGAAGCGGTACGTGCTGTCAGCAGCTGACACGACCCACCGCCGCCGCCTCGACGGCGCCAGGAAACCCCTCTCAGATGGCAGAAGGATGAGTGGGCCGCGGGAGTGCGGCGTCGGTAGTAGGCGGGGCGCAGTTGCGGCAGCGACCCGGGGACGTAAGCGTCGGTACCGGCCGGGCGCGCGGTGGGCACGATCTGCTGCCACTGCGGAGCGCTCAGTTCCACGAGGGACTTGGCACCGGCCGCCCCTCCGCTGATCCTCGTCAACGTCGTGCGCCGCGATCGGCAGAGCCTCTCCGGTTGTTCGGATGACGGTTGCGGTGACCTGGTTGGTGGGTACGACCTGAATGTCGGACACGTGGGTACGCTGCACCGGCGGTGGCCCCAACCAACTCCGCCGCACCGCGGCCACCCGCACCGACGGGTGGCACCGTCGGTCGTTGCCCGTATCCGCAGACGAGAGGCGAACCCACACCATGACCGCAGTACCAGGCCAACGGTCTACTGCTGTTGCGGGTTCGGCGGATGCCGAGCAGGCAGCGGAGGAGGACCTGCGGGCGTTGTTCGGGCAGTCCATCGCCGTCTTCGCGTCTCTGGCCGGGCCATCGCACCTGGTGGAGACGGCGAACCCGGCTTTCTTCGCCACCATCGGCGAAGAGCGGGCCCGGGTCGGGGTGGCGATCGCCGAGCTGATGCCCGAGCTGGCCGGTCAGGGATTCATCGCGCTCCTGGACCAGGTCTTCCGCACGGGTCAGCCACACACCGGCCGTGACGTCCGGGTCGTGCTGGGCAGTGGCCCGCAGGCGCGGGAGGCGTTCTTCGACTTCACCTACGAGCCACGTCGGGACGCCGACGGCAACGTGACCGGGATCCGTGTGCTCGGCGTGGAGACCACGCAGGTCAAGCATGCCCAACGGCTGATGGCCGAACACCGTGCCCTGCTGGAGCAGATCGCCCGTCAGGCGCCCCTGGCCGAGGTGCTCGACGGGATGGCCCGCTGTATCGAGAACCTCGCACCGCAGGAGGTGCTCGTCTCCGTCCTGCTCGCCGATCCCGACGCCCGGCACCTGCGCCACGGCGCCGCGCCGAGCCTGCCCGACTTCTACAACCAGGCCATCGACGGCATCGCGACCGGCGAAGGTGTCGGCTCGTGCGGCACCGCCGCCCACCGGCGGGAACCAGTCATCGTCACCGACATCGCCACCGACCCGTTCTGGGACGACTTCCGGGACCTGGCCGACCAGGCTGGATTGGCGGCCTGCTGGTCCACGCCGATCCTGGCCCGCGACGGCGGCCTGTTGGGCACCTTCGCGATGTACCACCGCACCCCGCGCGTCCCGCAGGACACCGACCTCGCCCTCACCCGCCTCTTCGCCGGCACCGCAGCCCTGGCCATCGAACGCCACCACATCGAGCAGGCGAAGCTCGCCGCCGAGGCACGCGCCAAGTCGGCCAATGACGAACTGGCCAGGGTGCTGCGCCTGGAGCGGGAACTGCGCGCCGAGGCCGAGCAGCGCGCCACCGCCGCCGCGGAACTCGCCACCCAGATGCGTGCCGCCGCGGCCGCGCAGGCCGCCACGCCGCACCCCGAGCACTGCCAGCTCGGCGGCGCCGCCGGGTGCACCGCGCCGGCCGAGGTCAAGATCGCCGATTCGTGGGGTGACGCGGCGTGGGGCTGCCCCGCCCACGTCGAGGAGGCCATCCTCAACGTACGGTCGGTGTTCATCGCCAGCGAGGAACTCGGCGGCCTGGCCGCCTACCTCAACCGGTGATGACTGCCGACACCGCGCTCGGCTTCGGCTACAAGCTTGAGTGGCTCGCCATACGTGACCGGGACGCCGATGCGGTCGCGGCCGCAGCCGCGCTGAACCTCAGCGGTTCCACGCATTCGGTTAGTCCGCCTCACACCAATGAAAAGGGAATCTCAGGAGATCTTTGGCGTAGCGGCTCAGGGGCGGTCGAAGGATTGTTCGCCGAGGGCCCGCAGAAAGTCGAAGTTGTCGGCGGTGGCCGTGCCGGGTTGAGGCCGGAAGATGACCAGGCGCTGACCAGTGGTGGTGCTGAGAACGAAGTCGCACTGTACGTCCAGCCGTCCGGCTTGCGGGTGGACGAGGATTTTGCGGGTGGTCTGTAGCGGGGCGACCTGCATGTCGGACCAGTACCGGGCGAATTCCGGGCTGACGGTGGTGAGATCGGCGATCAGTTGTTCGGACACGGGGTCGTGGCCGCTGCGGGCGACGGCTGCGCGTAGGTCGGCGACGTATCCGCGGCCGATCGCCTCGTGCTCCTCCGGCACATTGAGCGCACGGGATTCGGGGTGGGTGAACCAGCGCCAGGTCACGTTCGAGTGCCGGTCGCCGCCGTCGGTCCAGGAGCCCAGCAGCGCGCGACTGAGGGTGTTCTGGGCGAGGATGGTGGTGCGGTCGTCGATGACGTGTGCGGGCACCGTGGTGAGTGCGTCGAGGAGAAACATCATCGCGGGGTCGACGTACCCGCTGACGGTGGAGGTCGTCGGCGCGGGATGTCCGGCCAGGCGGTAGAGGTAGTCCCGTTCGTCGACGGAGAGTCGCAGCGCCCGGGCCAGGCTGCCGAGTAGAGCCTGCGAGGGGTTGGTGTTGCGCGACTGCTCAAGTCGTTCGTAGTAGTCGACGGACACGTTTGCCAGGAGTGCGACCTCCTCACGGCGTAGGCCGGGGGTGCGGCGGCGTCCGCGTGGAGGGAGCCCGACGTCAGCCGGGCGGAGTACCTGTCGGCGAGCCCGTAGGAAGTCGCCGAGTTCGGTTCGTGCCATTGACTGCCCTTCCCGGATCGCGGTGCCACCAGCGCTGCTGGTGGCACCGCGAAGATCCCGTCGATGTCGGAAGCTACTCCTGGATCGCGGCCATGGCCGGTCCGGCGTAGCGCTCCCCGACGGCGGCACCGACCGGAGCGGCGGCGCTCAGTTCATCGAGCAAGCCGGCGTCGATCTTGAGCTGCGCGGCGGCGACGTTCTCCTCCAGGTAGGTACGACGCTTGGTGCCGGGAATTGCGGTGACGTGGTCACCTTGCGCCAGCACCCAGGCCAACGCGAGCTGGCCGGGCGTGACACCCGCCTGTTCCGCGATGGCGCGGATCCGGTCCACCAGGAGCAGGTTCTGCCGCAGGTTCTCCTCGGCGAACCGGGGCCAGGTACGACGCCAGTCGTTCTCGGGCAGGTCTTCCAGACCACGAACTGAGCCGGTGAGGAAACCACGGCCCAACGGTGCGTACGCCACGAACCCGATGCCCAGGTCACGCACCGTGTCGAGCACACCATTGGTTTCCACGTTGCGGGTGAACAACGAGTACTCGGTCTGCACCGCTGACAGCGGCGCCGTGGCGTGCGCGGTGCGGATGCTCTCCGGCGACGCCTCGCTGATCCCGAGGTACCGGATCTTGCCTTCGGTGACGAGTTCGCCGAGCGCGCCGAAGGTCTCCTCGACCGGTACGTTCGGGTCGACGCGGTGCTGGAAGTACAGGTCGATGTAGTCGGTGCCGAGCCGGCGCAACGATCCGTCGAGCGACTTGCGCACGTAGTCGGGTTGCCCGTTGGCGCCACCGATGATGCGGCCGGCATCGTCGAACGTCACGCCACCGAACTTGGTCGCGATGACGGCCTGGTCGCGACGCCCTCTCAGTGCCCGGCCGAGCAGTTCCTCCCCGGTGAGCGGGCCGTACATGTCGGCGGTGTCGAACAACGTCACGCCGAGTTCGAGTGCGCGGTGAACGGTTGCGGCGGACTCGGCGTCGTCCGGGGTGCCGTACATCGCGGTCATGCCCATGGTGCCGAGTCCCTCGACCGAGGCCACCAGCCCCTGACCACCGATCGCATGCTTCTGCAAGATCATGTCGTTGTCTCTTCCTAGATGCCACGAGCGCCTTCCGACCGCTCATCACCAGCCTGCGGCAGATCGTCGCCGTTATCGGCGTTCTGCCTATCCCCGGCCCGACAGGGCGACGATCCGACGCAGGCCAGGGGTGATCGGCCCGCAATGCGGTGTCGACCGAGTGATCGGACGATTGCACAGGCCGTCACCCTATTGCTTGACCCTGCAAATTTCCGCCGGTAGCCTTTCGCCATCCATCCATGGATGTCTATTCAGGTAGGTGGACGTGCTGTTGAAATCCATCGCCCTCGCCGCGTCCGTCGTCGGCGTACTGGCCACCGCCCTGAACCTTCGAAACGCTTCTCGCCGTCCTCGACGTCCAGCCGAGTGTCCTTGAACAACGGCCCTCCTGGAACGTGGTTCAGCTTCCGCGGTTCGGGTCGGTGAGAGCGTTCCAGTCCTCGGCGCTCGTCGGAAACGGACCCCAGTGCGGCAGATAGAAGGGTCGCCGCGGCGGGTCGGCCACCGTGAAGGGCTTGAACGCCGGATCCGCGATCACCCGGTAGACGAACTCGGCCGTCGACATGTCGAGTTGGTGCCACGGCTCGATGCCGTCCCACCGGGCGACCACAGGCCACCTATCGGGCTCCACTGCGCGGTCCGCCAGCCAGTAGTACTCCCCTTCGGTCTGATCGCTGCCCCACTGGATCAGCCCCGGCCCCTTGTCGGGCTCGTACACGTCGTAGGGGGCCCACAACTGCGCGGACTCCTGCCGGGCCGCCCACTGCCGACAAGAAGCCCAGGTCCGAAGCAACGGCTGCGCGTGGTCGTCGGTCGGCCGGAGAAGGTCCAGGTACGCGTAGAACGCACCCGGCACGAACCGCCGGCACAGCTCTTTGAAGTCCGACGGCAGCACGACCCCCAACTCGGCCTCGACCTGCTCCCAGCCGGCATCACCCTCAGGATCGTGGCACCATCCGGTCACCTCGATGATGCGGTCGATCCACGTCTGCTGATCACTCACGGCCGGTAAAGTAACAGTCACCCGCTTGCTGGCCGTGGCTGCACTCGGCTGCCGTGCGCACGCAGAAGGGGTCAGGGCGTCCACCGTACGCCCGGATTCACCCGCCCGGACCAGTCGAAGACGGCCATGTTGTCCCACTGGTTTCCGGTGCCGTTGATGTTGGCCGGGTCCCAGCCGTTGCCGCGGACGGCGTACCAGGTCGGTTCCCAGTAGAAGACACCGATGGCCCCCGCGTTGCGGGCGGTGTTCTGCACCCAGTCGAACTCCTGGGCCTGCCCGGCCCAGGTCGCGCTGATCCCGTCACAGGTCGCGTCGCCGATGGCGTTCGGCTCGCTGTCCGCGTTGTTCCGGGTGAAGGGGTACGCGGTCTCCACGATCACCACCGGTTTGCCGTAGCGCCCGCGCAGGTCGACGATGTTGTTGTAGAGGTTCGCCAGGGTGCCGTGCCACATGCAGTAGTACGACTGGGCGGTGATGTCCCACTGCACACCCTGGGCACGGATGCCGTCGTAGAACCATCGGGCGTTGGCGTTGCTGTCGGCGTTGGCGGTATGGATCATCACCGGGATGCCGCTGCCGCACGCCTTGGTCGCGTTGTAGCCCTGCTTCAGGAGACCGGCCAGCGGCGCGAAGTCGTTGTTGACGGCCTTGCCCTCGTTCCACAGCATTCCGACGTTGATCTCGTTGCCGATCTGCACACTGTCCGGTGGGGTGCCCTGCCCTCGGAGGCTGGAGCAGACGTCGTAGGTGAAGGTGTAGACGTCGGTACGCAGTTGGCTCAGGCTGTGGCCGGCCCAGGCGGCCGGCTTGTACTGCTTTCCAGGGTCGGCCCAGGTGTCGGAGTAGTGGAAGTCGACGAGCACCTTGAGGCCCTTCGCCCTGGCCGCCCTCGCCTGACCCAACACCGCGCTCTTGTTGTTGTAGCCGCTGATCGGGTTGTTCCAGACGCGTAGCCGGACGTAGTTGACGCCGACGGACTTCAGGATGTCCAGCGGGTTGCGGGCGACCCCGCCGGCGTCGTAGTAGCTGGCGCCGAGATCCAGGCTGCGCTGCAACGAGGAGACGTCGGCCCCCCGCATGGTGAGCGTGTTCGCGGCGGAGACGGGCGCGGGCGCGCCGGCGAGCGTGGTGGCGACGGCGAGGAGGCCGGCCGCGACAGCCCCGATCAGGGCCCTGCTGCGGCGGTGGTGGGGTGTGGCCGGATGTGTGTTCACGAGGCTCCTTCAGCCCACGGTGCAGGGGGCGCCGTTCAGCGAGAAGCCGGTCGGCGGCGCGTCGCTGACACTCCACCGCCCCTGGACGCCGAAGGTCGCAGAGCCGTTTGGCGCGAGGATGCGGTTCCAGTCGACGTTACGAGCGGTCACGGTGGTCCCGGTCTGGCCGATCGTGGCGTTCCACCCCGAGGTGACCTGCTGGTCTCCGGGGAAGCTGAAGGTGACGGCCCAGCCGTCGATCGCTGCCGCCCCGGCGTTGTGGACCGTCGCGGTGGCCACGAAACCGCCCTGCCACTCGGCCTGGTTCCGGTAGGTCACCCGGCAGGTCGAGGGCGGCGGGGGCGTCGGAGTGGTCGTGGTCGTGGGCAGGGTGACCGTGTTGGACGCGATCGACACGTTGCCCACCGCGTCCCGGGCCCGCACGTAGTACAGGTTCCGCAGCGGCGTCGACGCAGGTAGCGGTGTCGTGTACGTCGTACCCGGCACGGTGGCGACCAGTTGCGAGGTGAACCAGCCGTCGAACCGGTAGACGTTGTACCCGAGCACGCCGACGTCGTCCGTCGACGGCGACCAGGACAACGTGCCGGTCGAGGCGGTCACCTCGCCGACGGTCAGGTTCTGCGGCGCGCTCGGCGGGGTGGTGTCCGGGCCGGTGTCCGTCACCGGTGTGACCACGGTCAGCATGTCCGACCAGTTCGAGCGTTGCCCGAGGCTGTCCCGGGCGATCATTCGGAACGACAACTGCATGCCAGGCCCGACGTGGGCGGTGATCGTGGTGGTGGTGACCGCGCCGGCGTTGGCGCTGAGGACGACATCGCCAAACTCCTGGTAGTACGTGATGTCGTAGCCGGTGATGGCGCAGCAGCCAGACGTGGCGGCCGTCCAGGTGAGGGTGACCGACGTGCTCGTGACCTCGCTGGCGGTCAGGTTCGTGGGCGGGCTCGGCGGGACGGGCGAGGTGCTCGGCGTACTGGTCGGCGTCGGCGGGGCGGTGCCGGTCGGCGCTGCGACGGACACCGCGGCCCCACCGGGCGCCGGAGCGACCCCCGGGTACGCGGCGGGCGCAGCGGTGCCGGCGTCGGCTGCCGGCGCGGTGCTCAGAGCGGTGCCGAGCACCGCCGTCGACAGCACGACGGCGGTCAGCAGACCCGGCCGCAGACGGCGGAACAGCGAGGACGAGCGAACGCCGGTCATACGTCGACCATGCAGCAGGAGATCGATGATCGCCAACGTGTCTCACGCCTCGGCCGATGGCCGGCCCGGCTGCTGGTGGGTCGTCGCCACCCTTCGCCTTGAGGAGCGTCCTGGTGAGGCGGCGATTCGCTGGGAGCGATACCAGTGGGGCAAAATACAACCCTCCCGATCGTTACACTCGGCGGAACGCCGGCATCGCCGCAGACCTCGACCTGCGCCAATCCCCATCGAATGGAGACGCCTGTGACCCGCGACAAGGCGGCACCCCCCGGTATCGACCCGAACATTCCCAGCGTGGCCCGGGTCTACGACTTCTTCCTGGGCGGCAAGGACAACTTCGAGGTCGACCGAAAGGTCGCCGAGCACGCCCTGCGGATCACACCGGACGGGCCGGCAGCCGGCCAGGCGAACCGGGCCTTCCTGCGTCGAGTGATTCGCTTCCTCGTCAGCGAGGCGGGCATCGACCAGTTCCTCGACATCGGATCGGGGCTGCCCACCCAGGGCAACGTGCACGAGGTCGCCACCGAGCAGAACCCGAAGGCTCAGGTGGTCTACGTGGACAATGACCCGATAGTCCTGACGCACGGGCGGGCCCTGCTCGCCGCGGAGGGCACCGCGACGGTGATCCAGGCGGACATCCGTGAGCCGCAGGTGATCCTCAACCACCCGGACGTACGCCGGTTCCTCGACTTCGACCGGCCGATCGGGTTGCTGCTCTTCGCGATCCTGCACCACCTCGGCGACGACGAGGACCCGAAGGCGGTGGCGGCCGCGTTGATCGACGCCCTACCCTCCGGCAGCTATGTCGCGATCTCGCACTTCCGCGACCCGGGCGAACGAGACCCGGAAGGCTCCCGCAAGGCCCGCGAGGTCGAGCGGATCTTCAACGAATCGTTGGGCACCGGCCGCTGGCGTACGGACGAGGAGATCCTCTCGTTCGCCGACGGGCTGACGGTGCTGGAGCCGGGACTGGTGCCGCTCGCCGAGTGGCGTCCGGAGCAGGACGCGCCGGCTGCGGTGCAGACCGACACCTATCACACCTTCGTCGGGCTCCTCGCCCGCAAACCGTAGGCGCCGTCACCCGTTGAGGTCCGTCGGCGGGAGCGCGCGCCCCGCCGACGGATCCACGCAACATCTGGCCCGGCAAAACATGCCCCCATGCCTCCGTACGCCGTGCTGGCAGGTGCATCCCGGCGGCCGACATGACCGGCTGGCTTGGATACGGTCATCCATGTGGACCGCCATCAACTGACCGCCCTGCTGGTGGGCGGGAGCAGCGCCGACGCGATGTGTCGACACGCGCTTCACCACGGCGCGGACTTCACCATCGCCGACGGTGCGATCCCAGCGAGTCACCTTGCCCAGGTCTACGACCGCCGAGAGCGGCACTGCCGAGAGCGTGAGATCGTGACGCTTGGCTTCCGTGAGGCCGTCGAACGCCTGCAAGACGCGAGGGACCAGGTGGTGCGTCTGGGCTGGGTCAGTGCCGCAGAACCGCGCTACCACTTCCAGCTCTTCCTCACCGAGGACTTGTCTGCGGTCATCGCGTGCGTCGGCGTTGACCAGGCACGCCGAAACGACGGGCAGGACTGACCGCTTCGGGGTGAGCCCAACCACCACGGGAACCTGATGACCCCCTACTGCCCAGGTTCCAGTACGACGACTGGGATCTGACGGCTGGTCTTCCGCTCGTAGTCGGCGAAGCCTGGATACGCGGCCTTCTGCGCGCTCCAGATCCGTTCCCGTTCGTCCCCGGCGGCAACTCTGGCGACCAACTCGACCTTGTCCGTACCGATCTCCGCTTGGGCCTTCGGGTTAGCGAGCAGGTTGTGGTACCAGTCGGGATTGGTGGGCGCACCGCCCTTGGAGGCGAACACGGCATAGCCGCCGTCCACCTTCTGGTACATCATCGGGTTCACGCGAGGCTGGCCGCTCTTGGCACCGACCGTGTGCAACAGCAGCAGCGGAGCGCCGGCGAACTGACCGCCGACCTGCCCACCATTGGCGCGAAACTCTGCGATGATCTTGTCGTTCCAGTCGCTCATGCCTTCTCCTCGCCCCGCGCACCGGCTCCGTCAGCACGATTCTGACAGCCCCAGGCGCCCACTGCCTGCTTGCGCAGGCGGCAGTCGCCAGGTGCGCCGACGCGTCCACGCCAGGCTGCCCGAATATCTCCGAACGGAACCGATTACTCCGGCAGCACAAGCGCCACGACGTGACCGTCCAAGTCCTCGCCCGACGCCGCCGGACGGCTGGTCGTGGTCCGGCTGTCCTCGTCTCGGTCGGGCGCCGTACCTGTTGCTGTCGAGGGCGGTAATGGCAGGGCGAAGCTCGCCCTTTGGTCCTAGAGTGCGATCCATGTCGGGCCGACGGGAACGCATACGTCGAGAGCTGGGCGGCTTCCTCAAGCAGTACGGCCGCAGTTCTCGATCTCGTAACGGGATGGATCCCAACGATCGCCAGTACAGCCGCAAATTGGAGACCCAGATCAAGCGGCTACGCCCCGAGGACCTCGACTGTCTGATGCGTGACGACGAAGGCGACGCCCAGTAGCAGGCACCAGAGCCTTTGGCCGGCGCTCCTTGCCCCCAGACAACCGACACGGAGGCCCTGACCCGCCGTTCCAGCGAGGTGTACGCGGCAGACCGCATCCGCGGACCGCTGACAGTGTCGTAACCGCCGGCGACCCTCCTTTGGGAATGCGGACCGAGCCTGTCGGCCTCTGCCGGAGGTCAGCGGCTGGCATTGGGAGCAGATCGATTGTGCCGTCGCCCGCCCGGTTGGACCCACGTGTGTGCTCACCTCCGCTCAATTCGCGTGGTTGACGGTTGGACGGCCGCCAGCGGATGATCGAGCGATGTGTCGCTCGGGTCAGCGAGCCGGGACGCTGGTTCTCATGGGCAACATGATCGCCGTCTTACCGTGGCTTTAGGAGAGCGGATCTGATGAAGTTTCTTCTCACGTCGTCGGGCATCTGTAACCCGAGCATCTCCGACGCGCTCGTCGACCTGCTGGGCAAGCCGATCGCCGAGTCCACGGCTCTGTTCGTCCCCACCGCTGTCTATCCCTTCCCCGGCGGAGCGGAGAGGGCGTGGAAGGCGGTCCACGGCCAGGCTTCGATCCCGCTGTCCCAGCTCGGCTGGAAGTCCCTGGGGTTGTTGGAGCTCACCGCGCTGCCGACCATTCGACAAGAGAACTGGGTCCCCGCGGTCCGGGAGGCCGATGCCCTCCTGGTCTGGGGCGGCGATGTGCTGTACCTGACCTACTGGCTGCGCCAGTCGGGCCTGGCCGACCTCCTGCCGTCGCTGAGTGACACGGTTTATGTGGGGGTCAGCGCCGGGAGCATCGCGGTCACCCCGTACAACTGCGACGCCGAATTCGACAGTCAGTTCGTCCCTGACGGCAGCGACATGGCGCAGGGCGCCGACCGGGCGCTGGGGCTGGTGGATTTCACGCTGTACCCCCACCTCAATCACCCGGACATGGAAGACACCGAACTGTCCAACATCCAGAAGTGGGCGTCCGGAATCCCGGTCCCGACTTACGCCATCGACGACAACACCGCCATCAAGGTGGTCGATGGCAGCGTTGAGGTCATCTCCGAAGGAGACTGGGAACTGATCAACCCCTGACCGAGACGTCAGCCGAGCCAGCCCTAGACAGGGCGGGCCGACACCTCACAGGTGTGGGTCACAGGCCGGTTCGCCCGTCGATGCACTCGCGCAGGAGGTCGGCGTGGCCAGCGTGCCGCGCATACTCCTCGATCACGTGGACAAGCACGTCGCGCGTGGCGTGGCTGCCACCATCGACCGGCACCTCGCGGCCCAGGTCGGCCTCCTCGAGGGCGTCGAGCCATTCGTCGGCCTTGGCGATCTCGGCCTTCCAGGTTGCAAAGGCGTCCTTCACCACCGCTGGGTCGGGGACCGCGCCCCCGAAGTCCCAATTCGGGTCGTCGTCGTGCTTATAAAGGCACGGCGCGTCGGTCCGCCCTTGCAGCACGCGCTGGAACCAGTGGTTCTCCACCTGAGCCAGATGGCGGACCAGGCCGAGCAAGCTCAGGGTGCTGGGCGGTACCGAGCGTCGGCCGAGCTGCTCGGCGTCCAGTCCGTCGCACTTCATCTCTATGGTCAGACGGTAGTTGCCGAGGTACTCCCGGTAGGTCGCCTTTTCGCCGACGGGCTGACCGAAGGTCCTGGGGTCGCCCCCGGGGGCGGTCCACAGTTTGCTCACGGCGCCACCCAATCGCGGCCGGAGCGCACCAGTCAAGTGCGTTGTGGTCCCCCAACTTCGACGGCCACCAGGAGGGGTTCGACCGCCGCTCGCTCTCGTCACCCATCTCGGCTCCAGTACCTCCCCGGATAGCCTCAGCGCATGCGTTACCTCACCCGGCCGTTCATCCTCGGCGCGCTCGGCCGCAGGAAAGGCGTTGAGCAGTTCGTTGGGGCCATCACGCTGGCGGGCGTCCGAGGCATTCGCTTGGTCGCGGTCTGGCCCTGGCAGGACGGCTACAACGTGTCCGTCCACGACCTACAGGACCTGGACGACGAACACTGCCGCGATCTTCTCGTGTTCCCGCCCCTCGACCCGGAAGACGAGGACGACACGGGCTACGGCCACGTGATCGACCACGTTCAGGACCCCGCCGAAGCGTTGGAGCTGGCGGAGCGGGACACCGGGGCCTCCCCTGATCGGTGGGTCAACCACGGGGTCGCCGGGGAGGACTATGCGGACTTCGTGGTGGCGAGGCGAGCCCAGCACCGACCCTGACCGTCGGTTCGACTGTCAGCTTGGGAATCGGGTTGATCTGCACGGTGGGTAGTGACGCCCTCGTGCAGCGTTAGACGGAACGTGTCCTATTCGGCCAGTGGAGCGCACCTCAGCTGACCGGCGTTGACCGCTGCATCGGGCACGCTGCGGGCACAGCTGGCTGAGTGCCTACGCTGATGTCCATGGAAGGCATCGGGGCTGGGGCCATGTTGCTGTGCGGCGCGCTGAGTTGCCTGTTCGTCTGCCTCATGGTTTGCGCCGTCGCTGCGGCATGGGCCACTCGGCCCGAACGTAGGCGCTGACCCCACAGCCTGACCTCTGCGTCCCGAAAGAACAGTCACGGTCGCTTCACCTGCACCCGCACGTGCCTTGGCCTGCGAGAACGGTCCACCAACGTCCGTGCAAGTCCCGCGCGAACCGGTTGTCACCCAGTTCGGCACTCACCATCTTTGCTGATGCGGCGCCACGTCATCGAGTGGTCGACGCCCGCCCCGCCGGACCACCACCAACACCGGCACCCGAACCCATGCGGGTGGAACGCCGCGTCAGCTGATCACCGAGGTCGCTCGATCCACCACCAAGGTCATCGCTAGATTCAAAGCTCGTAAACCAGAGCTCCCACGACGAGCAGCCGCCCCGCTCGCCCGTCCAGCGCAAGGAGTAACAGCCCGGTGAGCTTTCACATGCACCTGCGGGCCACGGCCTCCAACGAGATCCCACAGGATTTCACGTCGCTGCTCGACTTCATGTGGTCCGCCTGGGAGACCCATCCGGAAGAGTACGCAGCTGGTATCGCCGGTTCCATCGAGAAGGACTTCGGCCACGTCGACGAGCTCTACACCATGGGCACGGACCAGGGTGACGCCACGACTGCCGCCAGCACTCTGCCGATCTTCGGCGGCCGTCACATCTGCAGCCCGGCGAAGGACCAACCGCCGTTCGTCATCCTCAACCCCGCCGAGACGCGAGGAACGGCCGAGTTCCTCCGCATCGTCTCCTTCGACGAACGCTGGCAGATCGCAGGGGCGAAACTCTCCAAGCCATACGTCGGCTGGAAGGACGAGAACGCGGCCAGGAACATCTTCCTCGGCTACCACAACGACCTACGCACCTTCTACGCGCGGGCCGCAGAAGCCGGACGCGCCGTGATCAAAGCCTTTTGGTATTAGACGCGTCGGGCAACGCAACCCAGAAGAAGTAGCCGCTGGATGTGCAGCTGGCTACCCTGACACAAGATCGTCTAGCCGAACGTGTCACCCAAGCCCCGAGACTGATCTGTCAGGCAGGTCCTGAGACCCGACAGTGCTACCCGTCTCATGTCGTACTCCGGATCATGGGTTACACCTCGGCTCCAGTTGATGGGTTACACGATCTTGCGCTCGCCGGCTACTGGTCGTGAACCTCCCCATTGGGACGCGAAGGGCCTCATCGACAGCCGCTGTGGCACGCTGGCCGGCGTGACGGACTTCCAGGCGCTTCTGGATGCAGCGGCGGTTGACCCCAGATCTCCGGCGTGGAACAAGATATGGACGCAGTCGTGCCACCAGGACACCTGCGATCCGGCGAGTGCTGTACTACTGCCGTGGCTGGCCCGTACCTGCGCGGCCTTCCCCGCCGAGGATCGGGAGAAGGCTTTGGTCCTCGCCGGATTCATCGCAGTCGACGCCGACGCCAACAGCCGCACACTCCACGCCGACGACATCGCCATGCTGCGCGCGCTGACCCTGGACACCCTGGCGACCGGCACGGCGAGCGACGAGATGTTCGTCTACCTTCTGCAGGCGGTCCTCGGCTTTGAAGGCGACGAGACCTGGGGCAAGGAACTGGACCATCTCAACGACGGCGAAGTCGACGTCCAGTGCCCGGCGTGCGACGAGGAGCTTCTCATCGAACTCGAATCCCAAGATTCGCCCGTTGAACCCGGTCTCTCCTCCCCGCTCGCTGCACGCTTGCACTCGACGGCCGTGCAGGCGGGACGCGCATCGGTAGCGACTGGACTCACGTATCTGTTCGGACGAGTCACCTGTACCTCGTGCGGGGCGACGTTCCCGCTCGCGGACCACCTGGCCGGCCACGCACTCTAGACGTCCGCGCCCGACGGCATCAGGCAGCCAGCCCAGCCGCCATCCTGGCAACCGCTCTTGAGACGCGTCGCCACGAGCATCGTGTCCCGGGCGGGGTTAGCCGATTGGTTACCTCCCGTAACAGCGCCACTGCATCGGCAGGCTAACTGTCACCCATCAATCGGAACCGATGCGTCACGCATCAACTGAAGCTCGACAGCCAGCTGGCGGCTGTCCTGCCGAATGCCCCCCAGGTCAGTGAGGAGAAAGCAGGTGGTTCGGCAACGGACGACCACGCTACGGTTCGCGGATGAGCATCCTGCCCGGCGCGACGAAGAAGTCGTTCGCGGGTCGCGATCTTCGGCATCACACACTTGATGGGCACTCGTTCAAGTTGTGTGACTTCCGTGGCGCCGACCTTCGGGGCGCCTCCCTCCGCGGTGTCAGCTTCTCTGGCTGCGATCTGCGGGATGCCGACCTGCGTGACACGGATCTGTCCTACGCGCGGTTCAGCCACGTCGTGACGCACGATCCGGAGTACGGACGCACGGACGTTACCGGGGCCCGGTGGAACGGGGCCAACCTTCGAGGCGTCACCGCCGAGCGCGTCATTGGATGGCCGCACGGCCTCTCAGACTCCGGGGTCACGTCCGGTTGACGTGTCGGCACCCGGTGCTGCTCTGGCGCTCGTCGAGGATGCCAGTGCGGCCCTTCCTGCCGGATCGCTGGCCTCGACCTCGGTTGACCGACGGCAAGGTCGCCGCCTACCTGACCAAACCGGTGGTCCTTCAGCTCTCGCCGGCGCTGACGGCTGGCAGGTCGAGGTAGGCCAGCAACCTCAGAACACCGGCGAGGTGTTGCAGGTCGTGCCAGAGCACCGGCACGTCGTCTGCCGGACGGCGCAGCAGTGCCTGTAGCTCTGCCACGTCGTCACTACTCTGCCCGACGTCGATCCCCGACTTCGGAACGTCTCTCGATTCGAATGCGGTCCCCAGGTCGACGTTCCAGTAGAGATCGACACCGACACGGGACAGATCGATCTCCGCGCCGAACCGCTCCTCCACCATGTCCAGCAGCACGCCGCACACCCGGCGAAGGTCTTGAACCTTCAGCACGTCCGTCACGGTTCACGCCCTCCCGGCTGCGCCACACGCAGACGCAACGATCCCGGCTGCTGCACAGGCAGCAAAAAGGCCATCCCCAATGAAGAGAATGACCTTTGACCTGCGCGAACTGAGAGTGGGCGATGCTGGTATCGAACCAGCGACCTCTTCGGTGTGAACGAAGCGCTCTCCCACTGAGCTAATCGCCCTCAGCGCCACTGACTCTACCCGATCGTGGAACCGGACCGGAAATCCGGGGTCAGTGCGTCGCGAGGTACTGCATCGCCTCGGCCACCACGTCGATGCCGAGGCTGTACTTGAGGGACAGCCAGACCACCGTGGCCACGAAGACCAGGCCGACGGAGCCGAGCACGATTCGCACCAGCAGCGATTGTCTCGTTACCCAGCGTGTCCATCCGTGGACGTGGCGGCGGGTGAAGCCGAGCAGTCGGCGCGCCCAGTGATATTCGACGGCCCAGATGCCCAGGCCGGCGATCACCAGCAGCCAGCCGGGCCCGGGAAGCGGGATGAGGGCGATGCCGATGGTCACCACCAGCGCGCCGGCGATCGCGATGAAGATCTTGAGTGCGATCCGGCCGGTGGGGTTGGCGCGGATGAGGTCGAGGGTCAGCGAGATCCGCTCACGCCAGCGGGGCGGGCGCGGCCGCTCCTGCACGGCGATTCCGCCACCACGGCCAGCGTCGGCGTCGCCACCGCCACCAGCACCGGTGCCGCCGCCACGACCGGTGCCATCACCACCGGGACGACCGGCGTCGGACGCCGGCCGACCGGCCGGTTCGGGCTGCTCCATCGGCACTCCGTACCCCCGCTTTTCGGCTGTTCGGACCGCGACTTTCGGCGGGACGGGCGCCGCCGCCGGATCCACTGAGGATTGCTTCGTCACCATTTCACCCCCCAGTGTCGCTCGGGCCCGTCACTGCAACGGCCGACTGGACGTTACCGGAGTAAGTCGACGACTGAGCCACCCGATACCGGGCGGGATCACGCACTGGGCAGAACCGGAAATCCTACATGAATGCTCACATTCACGCGGCCTTTCCGTCCCCCTTCCCACCACTGGGTGAAGTCAGCGTATGGCGGAGCGTAGCCAGGAGTAGCACCTGAGTATGGGAAAAGCGGGACACGCGCGTTCCGCAGCGGTGCCGGGGGGAGAACGTCCATGAGTGTCATCCGACCGACGACCGTAGAGGTCGAGACGTCGCTAAGGCTCGTCGCACCTGACGCCACCGCCTTGCCGGTGCGTGCCAGTCTGCGTTACGACCCTGCTGACCCGTATGCGGTCCATGTCCTGTTCCATGCCGAATCGGCAGGGGGCGAGGCGGTGAGTTGGTCGTTCGCTCGCGAACTTCTGGTCACCGGCCTGGACGAGCCGGCCGGCATCGGGGATGTGCGGGTCTGGCCCTGGGCCACACCGCGCGGCGACTTCGTCGCGCTGGCCCTCTCGTCACCGGACGGCAACGCCCTCTTCGAGGTGCCGCGCAGCGTCCTGGTGCGTTTCCTTCGACGGACCTACGTCGTCGTCCCGCGCGGCCGTGAGGCCGAGCACCTGGACGTCGACACGGCGGTGAACCGGCTGCTCGCCGGTCGCTGACCGCCCGAACCTGCAACACCGGCCACACCGGGGCCGCGCGGATCTGCCGAGTCCGCGCGGCCCCGGCACACACCCGAGGTGTACGCGGACAGTGCGCCCCGGATCGGCCGGTGCTCAGCCGTGCGTGGTGATGCCGCCGTCGACGGGAATGACCGCCCCGGTGAGGTACGCGCCGGCGCGCGACGAGAGGTAGATGGCCGTGCCGGCCATGTCCTCGGGGCGCCCGATGCGGCCCAGCGGCACCTGCTGCTCGATGGCGGCCCGGCTCGCCGGGTCGTCGAGCGCGAACGCCATCATCTTGCTCTCGAACGGGCCGGGTGCGATCGCGTTGACGGTGATCTGCTCACCGGCGAGTTGGTGGGCGAGGCTGCGGGTGAGCATGTGCACGGCCGCCTTGGTGGCCGAGTACGCGTACACCTCCATCATCGGCACCCGGATGCCGTCGATCGACCCGATGTTGATCACGCGGGCCGGGTCGTCGGCGCTGGCGGCGGCGCGCAGCGCCGGCAGCAGCGCCGTGGTGAGCCGGAAGACGGCCTTGACGTTGACCGCCCAGAGCTTGTCGAACGCGGCCTCGGGGTAGTCCTCCAGCGGTGCGCCCCAGGTCGCGCCGGCGTTGTTGACCAGCACGTCGAGGCGGCCGAAGCGCTCGCGCACGGCGGCGGCCAGCGTCTCGGCGCCGGCGTCGTCGCTGAGGTCGGCGGGGATGGCCTCGCAGCGGCCCTCGGCGGACAGGGTGGTGGCGACCGCCTCGCAGACGTCCGCCTTGCGCGACGAGATGATCACGTGTGCGCCGGCCCGGACGAAGCCCTGGGCGATCATCAGCCCGATCCCCCGCGAGCCGCCGGTGACCAGGACCGTCTTACCTTCGACCGAAAACAGCTGCGTCATGCCCATCCCATCGCGAGTCGGCGGGTGCCGCCGGCCGGTCGGGTGACCGGCGGATGCCGGGCGGACCGCGGACCGACGGCGCTACCGCCGGGTAACGTAGCCCGGCCGCCGGGAGCGGGACAAGCCCGCAGCTTGCCGCGGATTCCGCTAGGAACGTCGATCGGGATGCGGTGACCTGCGGTTCGAGCTACCGTCGCAGGCGATGGTCTCCACCGATCCCTCCCCCGCGCCATCGATCGGAACGGCGTCTCCCGTCACCGACGAGATAGCCACGTTCGCGCTGGCCGATCTTGCCGGTGCCCCGGGCTGGCGTCGGCCGGTGATCGTCGAGCGGGAGCTGTTGATTCTCACCACGCGTGGGCACGGCGACGCGGAACTCGACTTTCACCTGCTGCCGTGCCGGCCCGGCACACTGCTGCGGGTCCGCCCCGGCCAGGTGCTGCGCTGCGCCGGCCCCCAGTTCGACGCCACAGTGGTCGCCTGGGAACCCGAGGCGCTGCGCGACTTCGACGTCGACCTGACCACGACCGCGACCTGGCGGCAGTTGGCCGGTGAGGACGAGGACGCGGTGATCAGCGAGGTGAGCCAGTTGGCGGTGGACTGTCGGCGGCACCCCGACGGCCCCACCGCCCGTGCGCTGCTCCGGCATCAACTGGCCGTGCTGCTGCTGCGGCTTGCCGTGGCCCACGACGACCGGTCGCCGTCCCGACCCGAGGACGAGACGTTCCACCGGTTCCGCCGCCAGGTGGAGCATGGCTACCCGCACACCCGGCGGGTGGAGGACTACGCGGCCGAACTCGGCTGCTCGGTACGGACCCTGACCCGGGCCTGCCTGGCCGTCACCGGTCGCAGCGCCAAACAGGTCATCGACGAGCGGGTCGCGTTGCAGGCCAGCCGGTTACTGACCGCGACGGATCAGCCGATCGCCCAGATCGGCCGGCGGCTCGGCTTCTCCGAACCCACCAACTTCGGCCGCTTCTTCACCCGCGAGGTCGGGGTCAGCCCCGGCGCGTTCCGGGCCGCCCGTGATCAACCGATGGCCGGCCGGGTGGTCCGACCGCGACCGCCGGCCGAGTCGACCGGCGTCAACGGCGGCTGGTTCCGCACCGGCACCCCGGGCGAACCCGCCAACGGCGGGCACGCCACGAGGTCCGGGCCGCCCGCCGGAGGGCCCGGCGGCACCGGGCGGGCATGATGGCAGGGTGCAGATCTCCGCGCGCGGCGACTACGCGGTACGGGCGGCGTTGAGCCTCGCCACCGCGTACCCCTCGCTGCTGTCTACCCAGGCCATCGCCGCGGAGCAGGACATGCCCCGCAAGTTCCTGGAGGCGGTCCTGGCGGATCTGCGCCGGGCCGGCATCGTCCGCGCCCAACGCGGCGCCGAGGGCGGCTACACGCTGGCCCGCCCGCCACGCGAGGTGACCGTCGGCGCGGTGCTGCGCGCCGTCGAGGGCCCGCTGGCCGGGGTACGCGGGTTACGCCCCGAGGAAACCCGGTACGAGGGTTCGGCGGAGAACCTGCCCGGCCTGTGGGTGGCGGTGCGCGCCGCCGTGCGGCGGGTCGTCGACGAGGTGAGCCTCGCCGAGATCGTCAGCGGTCGGCTGCCCGCGCACGTCCGCAAGCTCACCGCGCTGCCCGACGCGTGGGAGCCGCGCTGACGCCGGCCGGGCAGCCTGTCCTCAGCGGCCGAAGAGCTTGTGCAGCCAGGCGAGCTGTTCGAGCTGGTGGTGCGCCTCGCCACCCTCGTGGTCGTTGAACTCGTACACGCGCACCTCCTTGTCGCCGCCGTAGCGGTGGTAGGCGGCGAAGCAGGTCGAGGGCGGGCAGGTCTGGTCCATCATCGCGATGGAGAACAGCGCGGGCGCGGTCGCGCCGGGCGCGAGCACCGCGGCGTCGACGTACGACAACGTCCGGAACACCTGGCCGCTCCGGTCCCGGTGGAGCGAGAGATACTCGACGATCTCGCCGTAGGGGCCCTGAGGGGCGACCTGGACACCACGCGGGAAGTCACACAGGAAGGGCACGTCGGGCATGGCTGCCGCGACGCCCGGGAACAACGCGGCCACCGCCAGCGAAAGGCCGCCTCCCTGACTGATGCCGGTGACGACGACCCGGTCGGGGTCGACGGCGGGATGTTCCTGAGCGGCCTGGGCGAACCGGACCGCGTCGGTGATCAGCCTGCGGTAGTAGAAGTCGTCCGGGCTGGTGACGCCGCGGGTGAGGAAGCCGGGAACGGTGCCCGACGGGTACGGGTGCGGGTCGGCGGTGACGCCGGTCGCGGCACTCCAGCCCTGACCCCGGGTATCCATGATCAGGTGAGCGAAGCCCGCCGAGGCCCAGAACAGTTTCTCGTGTGCCAGGCCACGGCCTCGGCCGTACCCGAGGTACTCGACCACGCACGCCAACGGCTCGGTGGCATTCGCCGGCAGGTGCAGCCAGCCGTGCACCGGCTCGCCGCCGTAGCCGGGAACGCTGACCGAGAACGTGTGGATCTGGGTGAGGCCGGTGTGGACGGGTTCGTACGTCGCCGCCGCGGCCCTGTCGGCACCCAGCGTCCGCTCCCAGAAGGCGTCCAGGTCGTCCGGAACAGTCAGGTCGGGTCGGTACGCCCAGCAGTCGGCGAGGGTGAGATCGCTCAGAGCCACAGCTTGGCCTCCAGGACAGCAGGTTTGTCGGTGGGTGTGACGGGCCGCCGTCGGTCCGCACAGGACCGCCGGGCGGTGGGGCGTTCGGGAGCCGCTACCGGGCGTCCGCCATCGCCGACGCGAACCAGCCGGTGATGGTGCTGGGGTGGGTGATCGCAGTGCCCACCACCACCGTCCACGCCCCGGCCCGTAGCGCCTGCGCCGCGTGGGCCGGTGTGTGGATCCGGCCCTCGGCGACCACCGGCACGTCGATCGCGGTGGAGAGCCGGGCGACCAGGTCCAGGTCGGGGCCGGGCTGCTTGCTGGTGTACGCGGTGTAGCCGGACAGGGTGGTGCCAACCAGGTCGGCTCCCGCCGCCGCGGCGGCGATCCCCTCGGCGAGGGTGGAGCAGTCGGCCATCACCAGAGCCCCGGTCAGCTCGTGGACGGCGGCGATGGTGTCGCCGAGAGTGCGGCAGTCCGGTCGGGGTCGCGCGGTGCCGTCGAGAGCGACGACGTGCGCGCCGGCCCGCGCCACGGCCAGCGCGTGCTCGAGCGTGGGGGTGATGAAGACGTCGTCGTCCCCGTCCTTCCACAGCCCGATCAGCGGCAGGTCGACCGCCCCCCGGATGGCCGCGATGTCCGCCAGGCCCTGGGCACGGATGCCGGCGGCGCCACCCTGGGCGGCGGCGAGGGCCACCCGGCGCATCGTGTCCGGGCTGCGCATCGGCTCACCGGGGTACGCCTGGCAGGAGACGACGAGGCGGTGGCGGAGGTGCGCGATCAGCTTGTTCATGCGGTGCCCTCCCAGGCGAGTGAGGCGGCGCCGAGAAGTGGGGCGTCCGATCCGAGGGTGGAGGCGAGCACGGGCACGTCGACCAGGCTGGGCAACGTCTCCCGCCGCACGGCGTCCCGAAGTGCCTGCCACCAGAGGTCACCGAGGCCGGCGACCCCGCCGCCGATGACGACCGCGGCGGGGTCGAGCACGTTGACCAGCCCGCCGACCGCCGAGCCGACGGCGGCCCCGCCGAGCAGGACCACCTCCCGGGCGGTGGCGTCGCCGTCCGCGGCGCGCGTGGCCACCGCGCGCAGGTCGTCGACCGGCCGGCCGGTACGCCGGACGTACTCTTCGGTGAGGCCGGGCCCGGAGGCGATCGCCTCCAGGTGCTCCTGGCCGCCGCAGGTGCACGCCAGCCCTGCCGCGTACGGCGAGGGCTGGTGGCCGGCGTGGCCGGCCGCGGAGTGGGCACCGGCCAGCACGGTGCCGCCGATGACGAACGAGGCGCCGATACCGGTGCCGACCGCGATGAAGAGCGTCGTCTCGTGGCCGACCGCGACGCCATGACGCGCCTCGCCGAGGGCGTGCGCGTGCACGTCGTTGATGACGGAGACGGGCAGGTCCAGCAGCGCCCGCAGTCGGCCGCTGAGGTCCGTGCCGGCCCAGCCGGCCAGGGCGTCGGTGGCCGAGAGCACCCGGCCCGTCCGGTGGTCGATCACACCGGCACTACCGACTCCGAGGGCACGGACGTCTGTCCCCGTCGCCCTCGCCCGCAGCCGACCGACGAGGTCGGCCGCGGTGTCGAGGATGGCGGTCGCCCCGGCCCGGCCAGGGGTGGGCGCGGTGATCCGGTCGACGACCTCACCGTGACGCGTCACGATGGCGGCAGCCGTCTTGGTGCCCCCGATGTCGAGCGCGGCTACCGCCTCGTCGACGACCGGGGGCTTGCGTGCCTCGGACATGGCTAGAGCAGCCCCGCCAGTTCCAGGTGGGCGCGCACCCGGCTCGCCTCATCGGCGTCGAGCGGTCGCATCGGAAGTGACACGGCGTTGCTGTCGATGACGCCGAGCAGGGCCAGGGCCGTCTTGAACGCGCCCACGCCCCGGGTCGCCCCCGCCGCCGTCGCCGGGTCGGCCGCGTCGACGATCCGGAACAACCGGGTCAGCCGTTCCTGCTCCGCGCGGGCGGTGTCCCAGTCGCCACTCACGCACGCCCGGTGGAGCCGCACGTAGCCCTCCGGGTCCACGTTGCCCAACCCGGGGACGGAACCGGAGGCACCGGCGAGCATCATCGCGTCGACCACCACCTCGTGGCCGGTCAACAGGCTGAAGCCGGCGTCCGGGGCGTGTTCGGCGATGGACAGCACCAACTGGCGGAAGGAGACGTCGTCGCCGCTGGAGTCCTTGACGCCGGCCAGGACGCCCTCCGCGGCGAGCCGGCTCAGCAGACCCGGTGAGAGCTTGGTGTGCACACAGACCGGGATGTCGTACGCCAGCAGGGGCAGCTCGACCGAAGCGGCGAGCGACCGGAAGTGCCGCTCGACCTCGTGCGGGCCGACGATGGCGTAGAAGGGAGCGGTGGCCACCAGGCCGTCGACACCCAGGCGCGTCGACGCGTCGGCCCGGTCGAGGACCCGGCGCGTGGTCGGCTCGATGCAGCCCGCGATGACCGGCACCGTCCCGCCGACCGTCTTCACGACGGTTTCGAGTGCCTGGTCCCGCTGGCTGTCGGTGAGGAACACCGTCTCGCCGGAACTGCCGAGGGCGAAGATGCCGTCGACGCCGGCGGCGAGCATCCGCTCGACGAGTCGCTCAAGGGAGGCGACGTCGACCGCCCCCTCCTCGGTCAGGGGGGTGACGACCGGCGGCACGACTCCGGCGAACCGCGGGGCTGGGGTGGTCACGCTGTCTCCTCGACATCTAGGGGGGTGGTGCGGCCGGTCGCTGCTCTGGCGAGCTCGACCAGCTCCGTGTTGCTGGATCCGGCAGGAACGGGGTGGTAGCACCGGAACTCGTGGGCACCGCCGGCGCCCGACTGGATCGGCGGCATCTCGATGGCGCAGCCGTCGGTGGCCTTCCAGCACCGGGTGCGGAACGGGCATCCGGTGGGCGGCCTGGTGGCGAGCGGGACGGGGCCGACGAGCGGGATCGGGTCGAGCGGCGAGAGCAGACCCGGCGTGGCGGAGAAGAGCGCCCGGGTGTACGGGTGCTGCGCGACCTCGGGAAGCCCGGCGGCGGGTGTCTGCTCCACGATCCGGCCCAGGTACATGGTGACCACGCGGTCACTGATCCGCTTGACCGTCTGGATGTCGTGCGAGACGAAGACCATGGCCAGGTTCAGCCGCTCCTTGAGGTCCAGGAGCAGGTTGAGGATCTGCGCCCGCACCGACACGTCGAGGGCGCTGGTGGGCTCATCGGCGATGACCAGGCCCGGTTCCAGGGCCAGGGCACGCGCGATGGACACCCGCTGACGCTGACCGCCGGAGAGCTGGCTCGGCAGAACGTCGGCGACCGACCGGGGCAGCCCCACCAGGGCCATCAGCTCCCTGACCCGCTCCTCGCGCTCCGTGCGGGTGCCGCGGCGGTGCACGTCGAGCGGATCGCGCAGGATGTCGCGGACCGGCATGCGCCGGTTCAGCGACGTGGCCGGATCCTGGAAGATCATGCCGACCCCGGCGCCGATGTGCTGGCGTCGTTCCGACGAGTTCATCGACCAGACGTCCTTGCCGGAGAACGCGACAGTGCCGCTCGTCGGCTTCTGGAGACCCACCAGCACCTTGGCCATGGTGGACTTCCCGCAGCCGGACTCACCGACGACACCGATGGTCTCGCCGGAACGCACGGTCAGGTCCGCGCCGGTGAGGGCGTACACCCGCTCGCGGCCGAACATGCCGCCCCCACGGGTGCGGTGAACCACGTGCACGTCGCGCAGCTCGACGATCGAGTCGTGCGGGGCTGTCGCACTCATCGGGCCAGCTCCTCTTCCCTGATGGTGACGGCCGGGTGGTGACAGGCGTACCGGTGGCCGGCGTCGCCCTCCAGGCGGGGCGTCTCCTCCCGGCAGATCTCGGTCGCCATGGGGCAGCGGTCGGCGAACCGGCACCCCGGCGGGAAGTCGGCGGGCGACGGCACCACACCACGGATCTGGGTGAGCCGCTCCGCGCCGGCTTCGAGGGAGAGCACGGAACCGAGAAGTCCCCGGGCGTAGTGGTGCGCCGGCGCTCCGACCACGTCGGCGGTGACACCGCTCTCGACGATCTGCCCGCCGTACATCACCACGACGCGGTCCGCGACGTCGCTGACCAGCGCCAGGTCGTGGCTGACCAGGATCAGCGCGAAGCCCAGCTGGCCGCGCAGCCGCAGCAGCAGTTCCATGACCTGTGCCTGGACGGTGACGTCCAGCGCGGTGGTCGGCTCGTCGGCGATGATCAGGCGTGGGTCCCGGGACAGCGCCATGGCGATCACCACGCGCTGCCGCTGCCCACCGGAGAGCTCGTGCGGGTACGCGGACAGGGTGCGCCGCGGGTCAAGGCCGACGAGTTCCATCAGCTCCTCGGCGGACCGGGTGCCGCCACGGCTGATCATCTGGCCGAGCTGGGGGCCGATGCGCAGTGAGGGGTTCAGGGCCGACAGGGCGTCCTGGTAGACCATCGCGATCTCGCGCCCCATCAGGGCACGGCGTCGTTTGGTGCTCACCGTCAGCAGGTCGGTGCCCGCGAACCGGACCTCACCGCGAACCCGGGCACCCTGCGGCAGCAGGCCCATCACGGCGAGGGAGGTCAACGACTTACCCGAGCCGGACTCCCCCACCAGGCCGAGGACCTCGCCGGGGCGGACGTCGAAGGTCAGGTCGTCGACGATGTCGACTCCACGGTGGCGTCCCTCGAACCCGATCGACAGGTTCCGGACCTCCAGGACCGGCTCACCCTCGGGGAGCGGACGGGCCCGCTCGCGCAGCCGCTGCGCCGCCTCGGCCAGGCCGGGCAGTTGCACCATCTCACCGGAGCCGGGCTGCGCCTCCTCCTGCGCGTCGCCGACCTTCGTCGAGGTGGCCCGCCGCGCTGCCGGGGCGGCCCAGGCGTCGGACATCCCCTCGGAGAGCACGTTCAGGGCGAGCACGGTGAGCAGGATCAGCAGGCCGGGGAAGAACGTGGCCCACCAGCCACCGATCTGGACCATCTCCTTGCCGAAGGCGATGACCGAACCCCACGAGGACGCCGCCTCCTGGGGCGCCAGCCCGCCACCGATGAAGGAGAGGGACGCCTCGAACACGATCGAGTCGGCCACCATGACGGTGACGAAGACGAGGATCGGGGCAGCGCAGTTACGCAGGATGTGCCGCCAGAGGATGTGCGGTCGTCGGGCGCCGATGATCCGTTCGGCCGCGACGTAGTCCTCCCGGTACTGCGAGAGCACGTTGGCGCGGACGATACGCGCGATCGAGGGCACGAAGACGAAGCCGATCGCGACCACGAGGACCACGAGACTGTTCTTGCCGAACGAGATGATCAGCAGGGCGGAGAGCACGATGGCGGGGAATGCCATGACGACGTCGAGGCAGCGCATCACCACCTCGTCGATCGCGCTCCGGCTCGTCGCCGCGATCGCGCCGAGGATCGCACCGAACAGCAGGGCGATGCCGGCGGCGCCGAAACCGACGATCAGGGAACGCCGGGTGCCGGCCACCAGCCGGGAGAAGACGTCGCGTCCCAGTTTGTCCAGGCCGAACCAGTAGTCGCCGTTCGGGCCGGTCAGCGCCGGGCCGAGGCCGGCCTGCGCGGGGTCGTGCCGCAGGATCAGCGGCGCGAAGATGCCCACCACGACGATGAGCAGGACGAAGCTCAGGGCGATCCGGGCGGTGACGCTGAGCCGTTTGAAGGCGATGCCGGGCGCCGACAGTCGGGCGGTGAGTGTTCGACGCATCAGTGGGCTCCGCGCAGTCGAGGGTTGGCGAAGAGGTAGAGGATGTCGACCACCAGGTTCACGAAGACGAAGCAGATGGCGATCGTCAGCACGGTTCCCTGCGCGAGTGCGGTGTCGTTCTGCTGCACCGCGCTCATGATCTGGGTGCCCATGCCGGGCAGCGAGAAGATGGCCTCGATGACGACAGTGCCGCCCAGCAGGTAGCCGATCCGCAGGCCCAGCACGGTGAGCGGGTTGACCAGTGCGTTGCGCAGCACGTTGCGTCCGATCACCACGCGCGGTGGCAGCCCGGCGCCGATGGCGGTCCGGACGTAGTCCTTGTCGAGTTCCTCGACCATCGACGTCCGCACGATTCTGGCCAGCGTGCAGCCGACCGGCACGGCGAGAGCCAGCGCGGGCATGGCGAGGGACTGCAACCAGAGGGAGAGCGAGTCACCCGGGTTGACGTACCCGCCGGTCGGGAAGACGGGGCGGCGGACCGACAGCTCCTGGATGAGCAGGAGGGCCAGCCAGAACGACGGCATGGCGATACCGGCCATCGAGACGAACCGGATGACCTGGTCGGGCCAGCGGTCGCGGTACAGCGCCGCGGTGATGCCGAGGACCAACGCGATGACCAGCGCGCCGACGATGCCGAGGGCCGTCAGCTGGATCGTCAGCGGCAGCGCCATGGCGATCTTGTCAGCGACCGGAACGGACGGCGGGAAGGTCACGCCGAGATCGCCCCGGAGCAGGTCGCCCAGGAAGTGCAGGTACCGCAAGGGCAGCGGGTCGTCGAGCCCGTTGGCGGTCTTGAAAGCGGCCACCTGCTCGGGGGTCGCCTGATCGCCGAGGACGGACAACGCGGGATCGATCGGGGAGAACTGCATGATCACGAAGACGAAGATCGTGATGCCCAGCACCAGCGGTATCAGGGTCAGTAGTCGTCGCGCGACCAGGCTCAGAACGCTCAGCATGGTGTCTTTCTCTCGTCGAGGGCCGCCGGGACGTCCCGCCCAACCCCAAGGGACAGAGGGCTGGGCGGGACGCGGAGGGGCCAGGGTGGGGCCCCCGAGGCGGGCTCAGCCCTTTCGGCTGGAGCCCAGGAAGTACAGGCCGGTGGTCGCCGCACCCGAGAAGTCGGAGAGCTTCGCGGGGTCGTACGCGGTGACGACCTTGGTGTGCAGGATCGGGTACAGGGGAGCCTCGTCGGCCACCTTGTCCAGGGCCTGCTTCCACAGCGCCTTGCGGGCCGCCTCGTCGGAGGTCTGCGCTGCCTTGTCGAGCAGGTCGGCCATGGCCTTGCGGTCCGCTGCGTTCCAACGGTAACGCTGCCCCGGCCAGGTCTCGCCGTAGTAGAACCAGCGCATCAGCAGGTCGGTGTCGACGCCGAAGACGCTCGGGTCACCGGTGGCCATGAGCACCCGGAAGGTGTCCTTCGGAACGATGTCACCGTAGATGGCCGAGGACGGCACCGTGTTGAGCTTGGCGGTGACGCCGATCTTCTTCCACTGCTCGATGACCAGCGGCGCGACATCCTTCACGACCGAGTTGTCAGTGGTGTCGAGCTGGAACGACAGGTTCGTGACACCGGCCTCCTGAAGCAGGCTCTTGGCCTTCTCCAGGTTGTAGTCGTAGACGGTGGCGGCCTTCTGGTAGTCCTTGTTGCCCTCGTCCAGGTAGCTCGTCGCCGGGCTGCCGTAGCCGTTGAGGGCGGTCTTGATGACCTCGTCCTTGTTGATCGCGTAGTGCAGCGCCTGGCGCACCCGCTTGTCGTTGAACGGCGCCGCCGACGAGTTGAACATGAGGAAGACCTGGTTGAAGGCCTGCTTCACATCGACGGTGTACTTGTCCTTGAGCGAGTCGACGTTCAGGTACGGCACCGACTCGATGGCCTGGACACGACCGCCCTGCAGGTCCGACACCCGGGCCGAAGCCTCCGAGGTGGTGTTCCAGGTCATCGTCTCGACCTTGGCCGGACGCGGGCCGTTGTAGTTCGGGCTCTTGCTGAGCTTGACGCCCGACTCCTTGGACGCGCTGTCCAGCTTGAACGGGCCCGAGCCGATCGGTGCCGTGTCGAAGGCCTTCGAGGCCGCCGGGTCCGCGGTCTTCGCCTTCGGCAGGACCTTGATGACGGCGATCCGCTCGGAGAACAGGGCGAACGGGTACTTCAGCTTGAACTCGACAGTCGTCGCGTCCTTGGCCGTCACCGAGTCGATGAACGACACGAAACCCTGCATCAGCGGCGGGGCCTTGGGGTCGGCCGGCTTCAGCACGCGGGTGAAGGACCAGGCGACGTCCTCGGCGGTGACGGGCGTGCCGTCGGAGAACTTGGCGCCGTCACGCACCGCCACGGTGTAGGTGAGCCCGTCGGCGCTGGCCACCGGGTCTTCCTTGGCGAGGGCGCGGTAAGGTTCCCGGGTAACCGGGTCAAGATCGATCAGACCCTCGAAGATGTGCTGGTTGACCGCCGTCGCCACCGCCGACGAGGCGTTCCCCGGGTCGAACCCGCTAGAGAGGGTGAACGCGAGGGTGGTCTCGATCGACGTCTTCCCCCCGCTTCCCTCGACGGCGTTGGTCGAGGCCGGGCCGCCGCTGCAGGCGACCAGTCCGAGAGCGAGGGCCGCCGCGGTGGACGCGACGCCCAGCGCGCGGAGCCGGCGCGCGGGGAAGCGCCAAGTCCCCGATGACTTAACGGTGGTGCTCACGTAGCTGCCTCCATAGGCTCTTCATGCGCTCGCGTAACGCTCGCGCTGAGGGATTCGAAGATAAATGGGGTCTGACGTCAGACATCTGATGCCGATAGGGTGAGCGTGTCAGATCCGTGAACGAAGGGCAAGTGGCAGATGACGACCATTGACGCATCCCCGCTACGCGGTGCGGAGCGCCCAGGTCCGCGCCGGCAGGAGGTGGGGGCCAAGATCAAGGAGTACATCCTCCGCAACCGCCTCAAGCCGGGAGACATTCTGCCCACCGAGGCGGAACTGTGCGAGGCGGTGGGCGCGAGCCGCTCAAGCGTCCGCGAGGCCGTCAAGATCCTTTCCGCCCTCGACATCGTCGAGGTGCGGCACGGCCACGGCACCTTCGTCGGCCGCATGTCCCTCGCCGCCCTCGTGGAGGGTCTGACCTTCCGCGGCCTCCTCAGCGGTGAGGAGGACCATCACGTGCTGGGGCAGGTCGTCGACGTCCGGCAGACCCTCGAACAGGGGCTCGCGGCCCAGGTCATCGCCGTTCTCGACAGCGAGCACCAGGCCGCCCTCTCCGCGCTCGCCGACGAGATGGAGAGTCTGGCCGCCCAGGGCATGGACTTCCTCGACGTCGACCGGGCCTTCCACGTGAAGCTGCTGGAACCCCTCGGCAACGACCTGATCCTCCAGCTGACCGAGGCGTTCTGGCAGGTACAGGCCATCGTCGCCCCCACACTGCGTACCCAGCAGGAGGACCGGTTGATCACCGCCCAGCGGCATCGGGCGATCGTGCACGCGATCGCAGCCGGAAACGTGGAGGGCCTACAGGCTGCCATCGCCGAGCACTACGCGCCCATCCGGGCGAGCATCGCCCGCGTCGTACAGGCCTGACTCGCCACGATCACCCCCTACGGACTCCGGCAGAGGACCCGCGACCCACGCCATGTCGTCACCTGACTGGGTCGGCATGACGGCCAGGGGTGACCGCACTGGTCGTGCCGCTGACGGTTGAGCTGTTCGAAGAGTCGGACGGCGATGCCGGTCAGCGGCCACGGCCGGTCACCACGCCCGACACCCACCCGCTCGACGGCCATCGCCGTGCCGTCACCGCAACCCTCACACCGCCAGCTGGTAGACGCGCGCGGCGGTGGCTCCGAAGATCGCCTGGGAGGCTGCCTCGGTCAGCGGCGGCAACACCTGGTGCAGCGCGGCCCGGATCCGGCCGTAGCTACCCGCGAGCAGGCACACCGGCCAGTCGGAACCGAACATCAGGCGCTCCGGTCCGAATCGGACGATCGCCTCGCGGACGAACGGTCGCAGGTCGGCGGCGCGCCACGAGTCCCAGTCCGCCGCCGTCACCAGACCCGACACCTTGGCCGTGACGTTGGGCAGTTCGGCCAGCGCCGCGAGCGGTCCGCGCCACCGGTTGAACCCCTCCGCACCAGCCCGGATCTCCGGCTTGCCGAGATGGTCGAGAACGAAGCGCACGCCCGGCAGCGCTGCCGCGGCCCGGGCTGCGGCGGGCAGCTGGTCCACCCGAACGACCAGGTCGAAGGCCAGCCCGGCCGCCGCAACGACACGCAGGCCGTGACGCACGTCCGGACGGTCCAGGTAGTTCGGGTCCGGCTCGGCCTGGATCTGGGCGCGGACACCGACCACCCGTTCGCCACCGAAGCGCCGAAGGTGCCTGGTGATGCGGGCCGTCAACCCGGGACCGGTCAGGTCCGCCCACAGCACCACACCGGCGATCTGCGGCGCCTCGGCGGCCCACCGGAGCAGGTCGTCCGACTCCGCCTCGTCGCATCGCCCGCCCTCCACGAGGACGGAGTAGTCGACCTGGGCCGAACGTAGTTGCGCCTGCCACTGGGCCACTGTGAACGGGCGGCGGACCGACCGCATCCGGTCGTCGTCGAGCCAGGCGTAAGCGGGCGGATCTTCCCAGAGGTGATGGTGCGCATCGACGGTCAGCGCGCGGGCGCCGGATTGAGGCCGCACCCCACCTCCCACATACATCATATGTTTGCGGAGATCATAGCTCTGACATCAGATATCTAACATGAGTCGATGTCTAAATCAATACCCCGGATGAGCTGTTATTCCATGACCACACGCGACGACCCTCCGCCCAGGCGGCGTCACCAGGCTCTTACGTCCGCGCCATTGACAAAAATATACATCCCACGTTAACTCCCGTGGCATAGAGGAGGCCCTATGCCTGTCATCGGCGGTATCCAGACGATCCTGCGCGCCGCGAGCGCGGCCCTTCTTGTGGTCGCGTCCCTGACATCCGTGTCCACCAGCTTCGCCGCAGCCGAAGCCGCGGCCGACCCCGAACTCGCGCTCTGGTACGACGAACCGGCTGCCAACTGGGAGAGCAACGCGCTGCCGCTGGGCAACGGCGCGCTCGGCGCCATGGTCTTCGGCGGCATCCAGACCGAACGCCTCCAGCTCAACGAGAAGACACTGTGGACGGGCGGGCCTGGGACGGCCGGATACCACCACGGCAACTGGACGTCACCACGGCCCGGCGCCCTGGCCGGGGTGCAGGCGCAGATCGACCGGGACACCCGGATGGCACCCGGCGCGGTCGCCACCGCGCTCGGCCAGCCGGCGACCGGATTCGGCTCGTACCAGAACCTGGCCGACATGTACCTCGACATGTCCGGCACACCCACCACGGTGAGCGGCTACCGGCGCGAACTGGACCTCGCTGAGGCCACCGCCCGCGTCGGGTACGCCCACGGCGGGGTGACCTACCAGCGTGAGTACGTCGCCAGCTACCCCCGCAACGTGATCGTCGCCCGGCTGTCGGCCAGCCAGGCCGGGAAGATCTCCTTCGTCCTTCGCACCGTCTCGGCCCAGCCCGGCAGCACCGTCACGGTGGCGAACGGCCGGATCACCGTCCGAGGCACGCTGCCCGGCAACGGGCTGATCCACGAGACCCAGTACCGGGTGGTGACCACCGGCGGCAGCCGGACCGACGGCACCGACCGGATCACGGTCGCCGGCGCGGACTCGGCTCTCGTCGTGCTGTCCGCCGCGACGTCGTATGCCGACACCTACCCCACCTATCGCGGCGTCGACCCCCACACCCGGGTGACCCAGGCGGTCGACGGCGCGGCGAGCTCGACGTGGGCGGCGCTACGGGCGGCCCACCTGGCCGACTACCAGAAGCTCTTCGACCGCGTCCGGCTCGACGTGGGCGGGCAGATGCCGAACATCCCCACCGACGACCTGCGGTCGGCCTACACCGGTGCCGCCGGACGGGCCCAGGACCGCGCGCTGGAGTCGCTGTACTTCTCCTTCGGCCGGTACCTGCTCATCTCGTCGTCCCGCGGCGGCTCCCTGCCGGCCAACCTCCAGGGCATCTGGAACAACTCCAACAGCCCGCCCTGGCAGGCCGATTACCACACCAACGTCAACGTCCAGATGAACTACTGGCCGGCGGAGACCACCAATCTGTCCGAGACGGCCACGCCGCTGTTCGACTTCATCGACGCGCTGCGGGCGCCCGGCCGGGTCACCGCACAGAACATCTACGGTACGAGCGGCTGGGTCACGCACCTCAGCACCAACCCGTACGGCTTCACCGGCGTCCAGGACTGGGCCACCGCCTTCTGGTTCCCGGAGGCGGCCGCGTGGTTGTGCCAGCACCTCTACGAGCACTACCGCTTCACCCGTGACACGACGTTCCTCCGCGACCAGGCGTACCCGGCGATGAAGGAGGCCGCGGAGTTCTGGCGGGCCAACCTGCACGTCGATCCGCGCGACGGCAGGTTGGTCGTCTCGCCCAGCTACTCACCCGAGCAGGGTGACTTCTCGGCCGGCGCATCGATGAGCGAGCAGATCGTGTGGGACCTGCTCACGAACACCATCGAGGCGAGCGCCACGCTCGGCGTTGACGCCACCCTGCGCGGGCAGTGGCAGACCACGCTGAACAAGCTCGACCCCGGCCTGCGGGTCGGCTCCTGGGGTCAGTTGCAGGAGTGGAAGGCGGACTGGGACAGCCCGACCAACGACCACCGGCACGTCTCGCACCTGTACGCCCTGCACCCGGGGCGGCAGATATCACCGTCGACGACCCCCGCTCTCGCCAACGCCGCCCGCGTTTCGCTCACGGCGCGCGGCGACGGCGGCACCGGCTGGAGCAAGGCCTGGAAAATCAACTTCTGGGCTCGGCTGCTCGATGGCGACCACGCCCACAAGATGCTCAGCGAGCAGTTGAAGAGCAGCACCCTCGCCAACCTGTTCGACACCCACCCGCCGTTCCAGATCGACGGCAACTTCGGGGCCACCGCCGGAATGGCGGAGATGCTGCTACAGAGCCAGAATGCCGTCGTCGACGTGCTGCCCGCCGTGCCGGCGGCCTGGCCCACCGGCTCGGTCAGCGGTCTGCGGGCACGCGGCGACGTCACTGTGGACGCCGAGTGGCGCAATCGGCTGGCCACTCGGATCACGCTGACCGCCGGCAGCGGCGGTTCCCTCACCGTACGGAATCCGATGCTGGCCACCGCGTCGCTGGTGGACCTGACCAAGAACCAGGCCGTGCCGGTGAACCGCACAGGTGACCGGGTGACGTTCACGGCCGAAGCAGGGCACCGCTATCAGGCGGTCTCCGACGCCGCGACCGGCACGATCGCCGGGGTGGCCAGCGGTCGCTGTGTCGACGTACCCGGCGCCGCCACCACCGACGGCACCGCCCTCATCCTCTGGGACTGCACCGGAGCCACCAACCAGACCTGGACCCGCCAAGCCGACAACACCATCCGCAACCGCGGCAAATGCCTCGCCCCCGCCAGCACCACAGCCGGCGCCGCCGCCACCATCACCACCTGCGGCACCACCACCAACCAACGCTGGACCTACGACACCACCACCAGAACCCTGCGCAACCAGGCCACCGGCACCTGCCTCGACGCCAACGGCGGTGCCACCGCCAACAACACCAAACTCATCCTCTGGCCCTGCACCACCGCCACCAACCAGCAGTGGCTGATGTGACGCGGGCCCTCACCGCCGGCCGGCCGTACCCGTAGGTCACCCCACCTCCGCGCCGCCCCTCCCTGACCCGTTCCCGGAGAGGACATCCCCGTGACCCCCACCCCGCGCCGCCGCGCGCGCGCAAGCGGCGCCGCCCTGGCCGCCCTGATCATGCTCGCCACCTGCCTGGTCCAGCTCACCCCACCGGCGGCACCGGCCGCCGCGGCCCCAGGGGACGGCACGATCACGGGGGTGGCCAGCGGTCGCTGCGTCGACGTACCCGGCGCCGCCACCACCGACGGCACCGCCCTCATCCTCTGGGACTGCACCGGAGCCACCAACCAGACCTGGACCCGCCAAGCCGACAACACCATCCGCAACCGCGGCAAATGCCTCGCCCCCGCCAGCACCACAGCCGGCGCCGCCGCCACCATCACCACCTGCGGCACCACCACCAACCAACGCTGGACCTACGACACCACCACCAGAACCCTGCGCAACCAGGCCACCGGCACCTGCCTCGACGCCAACGGCGGTGCCACCGCCAACAACACCAAACTCATCCTCTGGCCCTGCACCACCGCCACCAACCAGCAGTGGCGCGTCGCCGCCGCCGGCTACCAACCACTGCTCGATGTCGGCTTCAGTGGCACGTTCACCTCCACCACCGGCTACACGCCGTCGACTGGTGAACTGGTCGACGGGCAGCTCACCCGACTGGCCGGCAGCGAGACGATCAGCGGTTCGGCCGTCACGCTCACCGGAGGTGGCACCGGCGTCGGGTTCTCCCCACGGATCCCGGTGACCAGCACGAAGTACGTCAACAAGAGTCTGCTGGCCGAGGCGGTCGTGCGTCGCCAGAGCGGTGCCACCCTCAGCTTCGACACGGTGCTCAGCCTCGCCGGCGGCGGCTACTACCGCTACGCCAGTGGCTCACAGAACACGACCGAGTTCGGCATGTACGGCCCGGACGCGCCCTACTACGACACCAGGCAGAGCGGGCCCAACCTGTCCGACACGCAGGACACCCACGTGGCGCTGGCCTACGAGTACGTCAGCGACTCCGCAGCCCGCCTCGTCGCCTACGTCAACGGCTGCCAGGTCGGGACCACAGTCACCACGCCGGTCGCCGCCGCCAACGCCTCGCAGGGCCTGCTGACCTTCGGCAACGACGCCGGCACGAGGAACCGCGGCTGGCACGGCACGGTGGACGCCATCGCACTCGCCTCGATGAGCGGTGCCGCCAGCCCGGCCGATTTCCAGCTCGACGCGCCGGTCTGCGGAGGCAATCCACCGCCCGCCGGCTGCGCGGGCAACCCCGGCACCAGCGGCCCGGTCACCCCGGCCAACGTCATCGCCGTCGACCCCTGCGACACCCTCGACCGGGTCCGGCAGAAGGCCGCCCAGGTCACCCCCACCGCCGGCCAGCTGGCCTGGCAGCAGCGCGAGCTGACCGCCTTCCTGCACTACGGCATGAACACCTTCACCGACGTCGAATGGGGCAGTGGGAACGAGGACCCGGCCCAGTTCAACCCGACGGTGGTCAACCCGACCCAGTGGATCGACGTGCTCAAGCGCAACGGGTTCAAGCAGGTCATCCTCACCGTCAAGCACCACGACGGGTTCCTGCTCTACCCGTCGCGGTACAGCACCCACTCGGTGCGCAGCACCCCCTGGTGGGGCCGGACAAGCCAGAGTGACATCCTGCGCGCCACCGTCAGCGCCGCCCGCGCCGCCGGACTCGCCGTCGGCTTCTACCTCTCCCCCGCCGACGGCGCGGAGATACCCGGCCGGCGTGGCGGCGACCGCTTCGGCAACGGCAGCGCCAAGCGGTCGGTGACCATCCCGACGCTCGTCGCCGGGGACACCCGCAACCCGACGCGGACGTACGCGTACAACGCCGACGACTACAACGCCTACTTCCTCAACCAGCTCTACGAACTGCTCACCGAGTACGGGCCGATGGCCGAGGTGTGGTTCGACGGTGCCAACCCGTACACCGCGTACCCGCAGCCGTACCAGGTCGATGACTGGTACCGGCTGATCCGGACCCTGCAACCCGACGCCACGATCGCGATCAACGGCCCGGACGTGCGCTGGATCGGCTCGGAGTCCGGGGCGTTCCGCGCCGACGAGTGGAGCGCACTGCCGTTCAAGGGCGCCGGCCCCGGCGCGTTGAACCGCGACGACGACATGCTCGGTGGTGCCGCGTCGGGCGACCTGGGTTCCAGCGCGCTGATCGGCCGCAACCTGGGGACGGTCACGTACCTGTCGTGGTATCCGGCCGAGGCGGACGTGTCGATCCGGCCCGGCTGGTTCTGGCACGCCGGCCAGAACGGCTCGGTCAAGCAGCCGGCCGCGCTGATGCAGCTCTACGAGAACGCTGTGGGTCGCAACGCCAATCTGCTGCTCAACGTCCCGCCGAACCGGGCCGGCGTGATCGACACGCCGGACGTCACCGCCCTCGACGGGTTCGGCACCGCCCAGCGCTCGCGGTACGGCCGGGAACTGTTCGCCACGGCGGGTGCGACCGGCACCCACGCCACCCTCACCGACGCGGCCCTCGCCACGTACTGGTCACCCTCGGGTGGTGCCACCACCGGCGCTGTCGAACTGACCGCCTGCCGGGCCCGCACGTTCGACCGGCTCCTGCTGCAGGAGTCGGTCGGCAACGGCCAGCGCATCGAGGTGTTCGCCGTGGACGCCTGGATCAACGGCGGCTGGCAACAGGTCGCCGCCGCCGGAACGGTCGGATACAAGCGGATCGTGCCGCTGACCGCCGCCGTGAACAGCGACCGGCTGCGGCTGCGGGTCACCGCCGCGCGCGGTGTCCCGCAGGTCGCGACGCTCACCGCGTACGCCACCGACAGCACCGCCAACCCGGCGTCCTGCTGACTTCCCAGCCCTTTCCCGAGAGGAGCGGTTCATGCGTCTTCGACGTATCAGCGTCACTGGAGCGGTGGGGGTCCTCGCCGCCGCACTGTTGACGGTGCCGGCCACACCGGCCTCGGCCGCACCGGGTGACCTGCAGGTGATCCCGGCGCTGAAGCAGTGGACGGCGGGCACCGGCAGTTACACCTTCGGCACCACGACCCGGATCGTGGTCGATCCCGCGTACACCGGCCAGCTCAACGACGACGCGGCCACCTTCGCCGCGGACCTGCGGGACCTGACCGGCCGCACCGTCCCGGTCACCACGGGAACCGCCGCCACCGGCGACATCCGGCTGACCCTGGGCGGCAGCCAACCCGCCGAGGGCTACACCATGACGGTCGGGTCGAGCATCACCATCCAGGGCTCGACCGACGCGGGCGCCTTCTACGGCACCCGGACGGTGCTGCAACTACTCAAGCAGTCCGCCACCGTGCCGGCCGGCACGACCACCGACGCCCCGACCAAGTCCGAACGCGGCATGATGGTCGACGTCGGTCGCAAGTACTTCACCGTCGACTGGCTCCGCAAGCACGTCAAGGAGCTCGCCTACCTGAAGATGAACCGGCTGCACCTGCACCTGTCCGACACGTTCGGATTCCGGTTGGAGAGCACCACCCACCCGGAGGTGGTGTCGGAGCAGTACTACACCAAACAGCAGATCCGCGACCTCATCGCCCTGGCGGCCCAGTACCACATCGAGGTCGTCCCCGAGATCGACATGCCCGGCCACATGAACGCGATCCTGGCCGACCACCCGGACCTGCAGCTCGCCGACACCAGCGGCAACCGCAACCCCTACTACCTCGACCTGTCCAAGCCGGGTGCCTACACCCTCACCCGGGACCTCATCACCGAGTTCCTGCCGCTGTTTCCCGGCCGGTACTGGCACATCGGCGCGGACGAGTACGTCGGGAACTACGCCGCCTACCCGCAGCTTCTGACGTACGCCCGCGCGACATACGGGCCGAACGCCATCGCGAAGGACATCTACTACGGCTTCATCAACTGGGCCAACGACATCGTCCGAGCCGGCGGCAAGACCACCCGCATGTGGAACGACGGCATCGGCACCGACGGCACCATCCGGCCGGCGTCCAACATCCACGTCGAGGTCTGGTACAACTACGGCATCACCCCGCAGGCCCTGCTGGACCGGGGGCACGCCATCTCCAACCAGGCGTGGGATCCGACCTACTACGTTCCCGCCATCAGCAAGCCGAACGTGACGTGGGCGTACGAGACGTGGACCCCGGACCGGTTCCAGGGCAACAACACCATCGGCGATCCGTCCCGCAACCTGGGCACGATGCTGCACATCTGGTGTGACTACCCGGACGCGGAGACCGAGGACCAGATCGCGGCGGGCATCCGGACCATCCTGCGGGTGATCGCCCAGCAGACCTGGGGGTCACCGAAGCCGGTCACCACGTACACCTCCTTCGGCGCGATCATCGACCGGATCGGCCGGGCTCCCGGCGGCCCGGCGGTGGCGACCGGCAACCTGGCGACCAACCGCCCGGTGACCGCGTCGTCGACCGAGACGGCCAGCTTCCCGGCCTCGGCGGCGGTGGACGGCGACATCAGCACGCGCTGGTCCTCGGCCTACACCGACCCGAGCTGGATCCAGGTCGACCTCGGCAGCAGTCAGGAACTCTCCCGGGTCGCACTGCGCTGGGAGGCCGCCTACGCGCGGGCGTACCAGATCCAGACCTCCACCAACGGCACCACCTGGACCACCGCCGCGACAGTCACCGCCGGGGACGGCGGCACCGACGAACACCTCCTCAACACGACCGCCCGGTACGTGCGCATGCAGGGCACGGCAAGGGCCACCACCTTCGGTTACTCGCTCTGGGAGTTCGAGGTCTACGGCCCGAGGAAGGGCATCATCACGGGCGCAGCCAGCGGCCGCTGCGTCGACATTCCCGGGAGCAACACCACCGACGGCACCGCCGTCAACCTCTGGGACTGCAACAGCGGCGCCAACCAGACGTGGACCCACCGCAACGACGGCGCCCTCACCGCGCTCGGCAAGTGCCTCGGGCCGGCGAACGGCAGCCTCACCGACGGCACCGCGATCGTGATCAGTGCCTGCACCACCGCCACGACCCAGCGGTGGACGTACGACGCGGCCTCGGGCAGCTACCGCACCGGCGGAAAGTGCCTCGACGCCAACGGCGGCGCGACCGCCAACGGCACCCGCCTCATCCTCTGGTCCTGCACCAGTGGCGCCAACCAGCGCTGGAGCACCCCTACCGCCTGAACCACAGATGGAGGCACGATGCAGCACGCCATCCCCCCGCCATCCCCATCGGCAGCACGGCCACGGCGACGCGTCGTGCCCACCATCGTTCTGGCCCTGATCGCCGGTGCCGTCGCCACGGTCGGGGGCCATCCGGCCCCGGCCGGGGCGGCGGTCCCGGTGGATCCGACCTACACCGACGCCGCCGGCCTGGTCTTCCCCGGCGTCCAGCCGGGGGCGGCGACGGCGTCGCGGTCCGGCAGCAGCTTCACCCTGGCCAACGCGGCGCTGTCGACCACCTGGAGCCTGCTCGGCAGCACCGTGTCGCTGACCCGGTTCGACAACCGGGCGGCGAACGCCACAGTGCCGATGAGCCTGCGTGGGCTCTTCACCCTCACCCTGGCCGACGGCAGCACCATCACGACAGCGAACACGACGGTCTCCGCCGCCCCGGTGGTCAGCGACCTGCCGGCGAACCCGGCGTCGGCACGGTTGGCGGAACGTTTCGCCGGCAAGGCGGTGACCACCACCTTCCGGTACGGCGGCGGCGCGCGGACCCTCGACGTGCAGTGGCAGGTACGGCTGCGCGGCGGCGCCAACTCCGTGCAGCACAGCTTCACGGTGCGCTCGGTGGCCGGCACGTTCGACGTGACCTCCCTGCGCCTCGTGGAACTCGGACTGGCGAACGCACGGGTGCTCGGCAGCGACGACGGCAGCCCGGTGGTGTACGGCACGACCGGCAGCGAGACGGTGTTCGTCGGCATCGAGAACCCGATGGCGAAGGCGACAGTGACCGGGTCGGCGGTCGACATCGCGGTGCCGCGCGCCGGGGACCTCACCGTCGGCACATCGTGGGTGTACACGGCATCCACCGGTGTGTCGCCGGCCGGGCAGCTGCGCCGCTCGTTCCAGTACTACCTGCAACGCGAACGGGCTCACGACCGCCGGACGTTCCTGCACTACCAGAGCTGGCTGGACCTCAAGCCACCCGGCGAGGTCATCAACAGCGCCGAGCTGACAAGGGCCATCAACCTGTTCGGCACCCAGCTGCGCAACCGCGGCGCCACCATCGACAGCTTCTGGGTCGACGACGGCTGGGACTACCTACGGACACCTCAGGTCGACGAGACGAATCTGAACGTCTGGTCCTTCGACCCGACCCAGTTCCCCACCGGCTTCGCACCGCAGAAGGCCGCCGCCGCGCAGTACGGCGCGTCGATGTCGGTGTGGATGTCACCGTTCGGCGGGTACGGCACCAGCGCCGCCACCCGCCAGGCCATCAACGCGAGCAAGCCGGCCGACCAGCGGCTGGAGACCCACAGCGGGGGTCAGTTCAAACTCGGTGCAAGCCGCTACTACGACCGGTTCCGGTCGGTCGCGTTCGACATGATGGACAACCAGGGCGTACGCGGCTTCAAGCTCGACGGCATCGGCGGTGGGCTCTACCAGTCCGGCCCGAACGCGAACTACATCGCCGACTACGAGGCACTGCTCGGGCTGACGGGGGATCTGCGGGCGCACCAGAAGGACGTGTTCGTCAACGCCACCGTCGGCACCTGGGGATCGCCGTACTGGTTGTGGTACACCGACTCGATCTGGCGCGACGGGCACGACGCGGGCCTGGTCGGCGCCGGCAGCGCCGAGCAGCGCTACGTCAACTACCGCGACTCGGAGACGTTCCGCAACAACACCACGCAGAACCCGCTGTTCCCGATCCCGAGCCTGATGAACCACGGGGTCATCTTCTCCGACCGCACACCACAGTTCACCGCCGACTACGACCTGACCAAGGCCAGCGTGCAGGCGGAGGTGTCGCAGGACATCCGTGCCTACTTCGCGCTCGGTCTGAGTCTTCAGGAGCTGTATGTGCGCAACACGCTCGTCGACGCCAGCAGGCCGGGCGCGGCCTGGTTCTGGGACACCGTGGCGGCCAACGCCAGGTGGGCCCGCGCCAATCAGGGACTGCTCAGCGACGTGCACTGGGTCGGCGGTGACCCGGCGGTGGGTGCCGTCTACGGCACGGCCGCCTGGAACTCCTCGGCCGGGGCGTCCAAAGGCATGCTGATGCTGCGTAACCCGTCGGCGTCCGCGCAGAGCTTCACTGTCAACCCGCAGACGGTCTTCGAGCTGCCCGGCGGGACCCACCAGCGGTACAAGTTCACCGAGCGCGACGGGCGCCGGTCCGGCTTCGTGTCGGGTCCTGCCGCACCGGTGACCATCACGCTGGCGCCGTTCGAGGTCGCCGTCTTCCAGGCCACGCCGACGGACGAGGCGATCGGCGGCGGAGACAGCCCACAGCTGTCGCGCGCCCGCTGGACCGCGACGGCGGACAGCGTCGAGACCGTCGGCGAGAACGGCGCCGCCGCCAACGCCATCGACGGCAACCCCACCACCATCTGGCACACCCGCTACGCCGGCGGCGTCGCCGCCATGCCGCACCAGATCACCATCGACCTGGGCGGCACCTTCCGCATCGACAGACTCGACTACCTACCCCGACAGGACGGCGGCACCAACGGCACCATCGCCGACTACCAGATCCAGACCAGTACCGACGGCACCACCTGGACACAGATCGCCGCCGGTACCTTCGGCTCCGGCAGCACCCTGAAGTCGGTCGTCTTCGCGTCCACCACGGCCCGGCACGTCCGCCTGCGCACCACCCGCGCGGCGAACGGCGCCGGGTACGCCTCCGCCGCCGAGATCAACCTGTACGGGTCGACGGCCTGATCGGTCCCTGCCGTTCCGGGGCGATGCTGGTGTGCCCCGGAACGGCAGGATCGACGGCGATCCCGCCCTACCGGGCGAGAACGTGGGCGAGGACCGCCACGCCGCCGGTCACGACCAGCGCGCTGCCGGCGGCCAGCAACGCGGCACCCTCCGGCTGACCCGGGTGGGTGGGCAGTCGGACGGTCCGATACCGACGCCGCGCCAGGACGGCCACCGCGACGGCGAGTGGAGCGCAGGCCAGCACGAGCCCCGCCGCGAACGGATGACGCGGCACCAGTTCCCGTCCGACGGCCACCAGCACGGTGGCCGTCGCCAACGCCGTACGAAGCCACGCCAGCAGGGTGCGTTCGGCCTGCGCTCCCCGGTCGGCGAGCCACGGCGGCTGCGTCACATCAGCACCACGACATCAGATCAGCACCACGACGACGATGGTCACGCCGGCCGCGACCACCCCCACCGCCGACACAACGGCGACGGGGGTGGACGGCAACGGCAGTTGGAGCCGCAGCGCCCGTTCGTTGCGGCTCCAACGAGGGAACGCCTCGACGGCCACCCCGACGGCGAGCACCGCCAGCACGGCCGCCGCCCACTGCGAGCCTTCCGTGCCGAATGCCTTCACCGCCGCCGCGGCCACCATGAGACCCAGCGCGGTCCGCAGCCACGCGAGGAAGGTGCGCTCGTTGGCGAGGGTGAACCGCGGGTCCGGTTCCGTGCCCACCCCGTAGACGCGGTGTGGCCAGCGGCGGTCGGCTGGTCGGCCCCGACCGGCCGGCGCGGGAGGTACCTCGTCCGTCACCCGCTGACCGGCGCCGGGGGCTGCCACGGGGCGTCACCGCACTCCCGCTGGACGCGGGCGAGTTCCTCGACGAGCGCCGCCCTGATCCGCGCGTAGGCCGGGTCGTCGTAGACGCTGCGCATCTCCCACGGGTCGGCGCGCAGGTCGAACAGCTCCCACTCCGGCTCCTGCGCCGTGGCGGAGGTGCCGGGCAGACCCAGCCCGTCGGCGTAGTAGTAGACCAGTTTGTGGTCGTGGGTGCGTACGCCGTAGTGCGCCCACACGTGGTGCTCGTCGTCGTCGTGTTCCCAGTAGCGGTAGTACACCGACTGCCGCCAGTCGTCGACGTCCTCGCCGCGCAGGAGTGGTCGCAGTGAACGTCCCTGCATGCGGGGGTCGGCCGGTACGTCGGCGTAGTCGAGGAACGTCTGGGCGAAGTCGACGTTCATGGCGAGCGCCCCGGTGGTGGAGCCGGCCGGGATCTCTGCCGGGTAGCGGATCAGGAACGGCATCCGCAGTGACTCCTCGTACATGAACCGCTTGTCGTACCAGCCGTGGTCACCGAGGAAGAAGCCCTGGTCGGACGTGTAGACGACGATGGTGTCGTCGGTCAGCCCGTGCTCGTCGAGATAGTCGAGCAGGCGGCCGACGTTGTCGTCGACGCTGGCGACGCAGCGCAGATAGTCCTTGATGTAGCGCTGGTAGGTCCAGAGAGCGGCCTCGTCGGGGTCCAGGTGTGGTGGCAGCATCTCCTTGATGTCGTTGGCGGTCAGGTCCCGATCCACCCGCATCCGGGCGGCTCGGGCGGCGGCGGCGTGCCCCGAGTGGTCGTCGTCGAACGAGCCCGGCACGGCCACGTCGTCGACGTACATGTCGCGGTGCTTTTCGTCGGGTTCCCAGTTGCGGTGTGGCGCCTTGTGGTGCACCAGCAGGCAGAAGGGCCGCTGCGGGTCGCGCTGGTCGAGCCAGTCGACGGCCAGGTCGGTGATGATGTTCGTGCAGTAGCCGGGGCGGACGTGCTCGGTGCCGTCCATACCGATGAAGACGGGATCGCGGTAACGACCCTGGCCGGGTACGACCTCCCAGTAGTCGAACCCCCGGGGGTCGTGCTCCGGGCCGTGCCCGAGGTGCCACTTACCGACCAGGGCCGTCTGGTAGCCCGCGCGGCGCAGCAACTCCGGGAAGACGAGCTGTCGGTTGTCGAACTCGGTCGACAACGTCTGCACGCCGTTGACGTGGTTGTAGGTCCCGGTGAGGATGGTGGCCCGGCTGGGCGCGCACAGCGAGTTGGTGCAGAAGCAGTTCTCCAGGAGAGCACCGCCCGCCGCGATACGGTCGATGTGTGGCGTCTCGTTGACCTTGCTTCCGTAGGCGCCCACCGCGTGCGCGGCGTGGTCGTCGGCCATGATGAAGACGATGTTGGGCCGCACGTGCTGGTCCTCTCTCACGCGACTCGACTCAGGACGCGTACGCGGCGGCGTCGTAGTAGGTGCTCGGGTCGACCGCGTTCGGCAGCTTCCCGAGGTCCTTGAAGAGCCCGTTGAGACCGGTCAGCCAACCCGCGACGGTGCCGTCGGTGGACTTGGCGGCGAGCTCCGCCGACGGCAGGAACCGGGCGTTGGCGGCTTCGGCGCGCAGTTGGTCGATCGGGGCCGACTTGAGGAATTTCGCGGTGACCTCGACAGCGCGGTCCAGGTTGGCCGCTCGCTCGTCGTTGGCGACACGCAGCACCGCGAGCACCTTCTTCACCAGGTCCGGCTTGCCCGTCACCACGTCGTTGCGGCCCACGTAGGCGGACGGGAAGCTGATGGCCGGGTAGAAGTCGTCGTTCTTGGCCAGCTCGGTCAGCTTCGGCACCCGCTTGCTGATGGTGCCGATGAGCGGGTACCAGATGCCGGCCGCGTCGATCTGGCCCGACCCGAACGCGGTGACGACGGTGCTCGGGTCCATCGTGACCTTCTTGACGTCGTCGATGGAGAGGCCGGCGCGCCGCAGGGCCAGCCGCACGATCATGTCGCCGGAGGTGCCTTCCGGCACGCCGACCCTCTTACCCTTGAGCGCGGCCATGGAGGTGATGCCCGGCTGGGCGATGACCCGGTCGGCGAAACCGAGCGAGTTGATGGCGATGACCCGGGCCTTGCCGGAGGCCGGCAACCACATCGCGCCCGGGCCTAGGTAGCCGAAGTCCAGATCCCCCGCGCCGAGCGCCTGCACCTGGAGGGGGCCGTTGGTGAAGACCTTGAGGTCAGGCTTGAGCCCGTGTTGGGCCCACAGCTTCTTGTCGTCGGCGATCGCCATCAGGCTCGCGCCGGTGAAGTCGGCGATGTAGCCGAGCTTCACCGGTTCGGTGGCGGAGCCGCCGGCTCCGGACTGGTCGTCGTCGCCGCAGGCGGCGAGGGCCGCGGTGGCGCCGAGGCCGACGAGGCCGGTCAGCATGGCACGACGGGAGAGAGCGCTCATCGGGATGCACCTTCCTGGGGGGTCTGGTGGTAGACAGCGCGCCAGACCCGATTGCGGATCCGGGAGAATTCCGGGGAGAGGCGAACGGCTTCGGTGCGTGGGTACGGCAGGTCGACGTCGATGACCTCGTGCACCCGGCCCGGCCGGGCAGCCATGACGACGACCCGGTTGGCGAGGTAGACGGCCTCGTCGACGTCGTGGGTGATGAACATGACGGTGCGTCGCTCGGAACCCCAGGTGGCCAGCAGCTGATCCTGCATCTGCACCCGGGTGAGGGCGTCCAGGGCGCCGAAGGGTTCGTCCATGAGCAGGACGCCGGGGTCCACGGCGTACGCGCGGGCGATGGCGCACCGCTGCCGCATCCCGCCGGACAGCATCCGGGGCAGCGCGTCCGCGAAGTCGGTGAGGCCCACCAGGTCGATGAAGTGCTGCGCCCGTCGTCGCCGCTCAGCCCGCCCGACCTTGGCGATCTGGAGACCGAACTCGACGTTCTGGCGCACGGTCAGCCAGGGGAACAGTGCGTACTGCTGAAAGATGACGCCACGTTCCGGGCCGGGTCCACGCACCGGTCGCGAGTCGACGAGCACCTCACCGCCGGTGGGTTCGACCAGGCCGGCCGCGATGTTCAGCAGGGTCGACTTGCCGCAGCCGGACGGGCCGACCACTGTGACGAACTCGCAGTCGGCGATGTCCAGGTCGACGTCCCGCAGCGCGTGGAACGGTTTGCCGCCCACCTCGAACGTGCGGCTGGTGGAGCGGAAGGAGATCTTCTCGGTCATCGGCGTTCCTGCCATCCGGTGAGGCGCTTCTCCGCGCTGAGCAGGAGCCGGTCCATGATCAGGCCGAGCACGCCGATGGTGATCAGGCCGACGAAGATGCTTGGCAGGTCGTAGTAGATCTGCGCCTGCTGCATGCGGTAGCCGAGGCCCTCCTGCGCGGCGATCAGCTCGGCGGCCACCAGGGTCGCCCACGCCGCGCCGAGGCCGACGCGCATGCCGACCAGGATGAACGGGGTGGACGCGGGGACGATGACCCGGCGGAACACCACGGCGTCGTTGGCGCCGAGCACCCGGGCTGCGTTGATCATGGTGCGTTCGACGCTCACCACGCCCTGGAACGTCGACACGACGCAGGACAGGAACGCGGCCAGGAAGATGACGAAGATCTTCGGCGTCTCCCCGATGCCCATGAGCAGGATGGCCAACGGGATGACGGCCAGGGGCGGGATCGTGCGGAAGAACTGCACGTAGGGCTCGATCAGGCCACGTGCCGTCCGGTACCACCCCATCAGGAAGCCGACCGGAATCGCGAGGGCGGTGCCGAGCGCGAATCCGATGAGCACCCGGCGCAGGCTGGCGAGGCTGTCGTCGAGCAGGGTGCCGTCCATGGCGAGTTCACCGGCGCGGACGGCGACCGCCTGCGGCCCGGGAAGGCCGGACACCCCGACCCGGGCGAGCACGATCCAGATACCGATGCCGAGCACGACGGCGATCACGTTCCACGCCAGCAGCGGTACGGCGCGGCGTGGTGGCGACGCCGCGCGGGTGGTTTCCGGCCCGCGGGTCCGGGGCGGCTGAACGTCTATCGGCACGGTGACCCTCCGTAGCCCAGGTCGGATTGGGCGCGCCTTCCGGGGCGGGTGGCGCTCAAGGTAAGGGAATCTTTGGTGACCCGACTAATCATGTCAACCCTCCGGACTAAAAAGGCCGAGCTGGGAGCGCCGTCTCGATTCATAGGACATCCGATGTCTGGTGACCAGGAACCCTATGGGTGGCTGCGGTGCGCTGACAACGCCCGCCCACCCCACCGGAGGTGGCGAATATTGTTCGACGCGTTGACTAAATTGGCGACTCTCGTCAGACTGCGGCGTACCGAGCCATCCCAGCCGCCCGGCGCTCCGGGCGACGGCCCAAGGAGTCCCATGTCGATTCCACGCTCCCGCCACGGCACCGGATCGAGACGCCGGCTGATCGCCGCCCCCGTCGCGCTGCTGATCGCCGCGACGCTCGTCGCGCCGGTCACCTCCGGCACGCCGGCCGCGGCTGCCGCCGCGCCGGTGAACCTGGCCCGCACCGGCACCGCCACCGCGTCGAGCGTCGAGCTCGACCGGGCCGACTTCGTCGCCGCGCACGTCAACGACGGCGACCGCAACACCCGGTGGTCGTCGAAGTACCAGGACGCCAACTGGGTGCAGGTACGGCTGGCGACCCCTGCCACGGTCGACCACGTCGTGCTCGCCTGGCCCAACGCGTGCGCCCGTGACTTCACCCTGCAGACCTCGGCCAACGGCACCACCTGGACAGACGTCGCCCGCGTCCAACGCGACACCTGCCCCCGGACGGACGTCATCGCGGTGAACTCGGCGCAGCCGGTGTCCCACGTGCGCATGCAGGGGCACCAGCGGTGGGCGGGTTACGGCTACTCGATCTCCGAATTCGAGATCTGGAACGAGACGGCGCCCGCACCCGCGCCCTCGCTGGGCCTGCTGCCCCGACCGGTGTCAATGACGGAGAACGGCGGCACGCCGTACACGCTGGACCGGAACACGCCCGTCGTCGCGGTCGGGGCTCAGGCGACCGCGCCCGCGACCTACCTCGCCAGCCTGCTACGGCCGGCCACCGGGTACGGCCTGCCGGTGGTCACCCAGAGCACCGCGCCCGCGCCCATCGTCATCGAGGTCGGCGCCGGCAAGGGCCCAGCCGGGCACACCGCCGAGGGGTACCGGCTCGTCGTCACCACCGCGAAGGTCCAGATCAGCGCCGACACGGCGAACGGCGCACTCAACGGCGTGCAGACGTTGCGGCAACTCCTCCCCCAGTGGGTGGAGTCCGACACCGTCGTCGACGCCACGTGGAGGGTGCCGGCGGTGACGATCTCCGACTACCCACGCTTCGCCCACCGCGGAATGATGCTCGACGTCGCTCGCAGCTTCTACCCGATGAACGAGATCAAGGCGTACATCGACGGCGCCGCCCAATACAAGATCAACCGTCTGCACCTGCACCTGACCGACGACCAGGGCTGGCGGATCGCCGTCGACAACCCGGCGAGCAACCCGGCCGGCATCGACTACCGCCTGCTCACCACGGTCAGTGGCCGTACCGCCATGACCTACAACGACAGCGGCCAGTTGATGGGCACCGAGCTGGGTGTCACCGGCTTCTACACCAAGGCTGACTACGCCGAGATCGTGCGCTACGCCGGCGTGAACGGCATGACGGTCATCCCGGAGATCGACATGCCGGGGCACACCAACGCCGCGCTGCACGCCATCCCCCAGCTGAACACGACCGGCGCCCAGCCCAAGCCGGCCGCCGGACAGCGGACCGCCCCGGCCAACGGCACCGGCAACGTCGGCTACTCGACGTTCGACTCCGCCAGCACGACGACGTACGAGTTCGTCACGCAGGTCCTGACCCAGATCGCCGCCATGACCCCCGGGCCGTACCTGCACATCGGCGGCGACGAGGCCCACGTGACCAGCCACGCGAACTACACCACGATGGTGAACGCCTTCACCTCGACGGTCGCCTCGCTCGGCAAGAACGTGGTCGGCTGGAACGAGTACGCCGGCACGACGCTGCCACAGAACAGAGCCGTCGTGCAGTACTGGAACGGCGACCGCACCGCGGTGGCCAACGCGGTGACCGGCCGCGGCGCCCAGGTCGTCCTCTCCCCCGCCGCCCACACGTACGTGCCGCAGAAGCAGGACTCCCGCCAGCCGCTCGGCGGCAGTTGGGCGTGCGGGGGACCGTGCGGGCTGGACCGGCACTACAACTGGGACCCCGGCACCTTCATCCCGAACATCGCCGAGACCAGCGTGCTCGGAGTCGAATCGGCGCTCTGGGGCGAGTTCATCCGTCGCATCGGCCAGGCGCAGTACTACAGCTTCCCGCGCCTCGTGGCCACCGCCGAGGTCGGATGGACGCCGCAGGCGCAGCGCGACTACGCCGACTTCACCACGCGCCTGTCGGTGGCCGGGGGCCGGTTGACGGTCCAGGGCGTCAACTTCTTCCCCACCGCCGACGTGCCGTGGCGCAAGCAGGCGATCGGCCGTCCGGCCACCGCGGTGGTCGGCGCACCGGCCGGCGCCACCTGGACGGTCACCGCCCCTGGACTCCGCTCCGCCGACCTGGCCGCCACGGTCACCTGGAGTGACGGGCGGGTGGAGGCGCTGACGCCGACCGTCACGCGCGAGCCGAGCATCCCGGCGATGCAGATCAACAGCGTGTTCACCATGGTGTCCCGGCGCACGTTCGGCACGCCGGGGACGTACACCGGGACGCTGTCGGCGCGCTCGGCCGGGGCTTCCCCCGTCGAGGCGGCGCTGACCGTCACGGTCCGAGCGCCCTGACCACCGGCCGGCGCCGCCACCTCGCACCGGTGACGGCGCCGGCCACCGCGCCCGTACGCTGCCGCAACGACATCGGAAACGAGGCATCGGTCATGATGGTCCGGTGATCGAACGCCCGGATGCCATGCAGCGTGTGCGGCTGGCGCACACCGAGGTGCTGCTGGCCCAGCTCCGCAGCGTCGGCCCGCTCAGCCGGGCCGAGCTCATCCGACTGACCGGGCTGTCGCGCACCACGCTGTTCGACATCATCGGCGACCTCATCGCCCGCGGTGTGGTCGTCGAGCGCGAGCCTGCGCTGTCCGGCCACCGGGGCCGGGGACGGCCGTCCACGACCGTCAGCCTCAACCCGTCGGCCGGCCGCATCGTCGGCATCGACCTCGGCCGCGCGACGATCACCGTCATCGTCGCCACCCTGGGTCACGACATCCTGGCCCGGGGCAGCCGTCCCATCACGCTGACGGCGGGGCCGGCCCGACGAGCCAACGCCGCGATCAAGCTGATCGACGACCTCGTTCAGGAGCACGACATCGACCTGCGGGCGCTGGAGGCGATCGGCCTCGGCCTGCCCGGCCTGGTGGCCGGTCGGAGCCGTTCGGCCGGCGGCAGCGGCAGCCCCTCGGTAGCCGCGAAGCAGGTCAGCACGCGAATCCAGGACCGGTACGGCGTCGCCGTCGTCACCGACAACAACTCCCGACTGGCCGCGCTGGCCGAAGGCACCTGGGGGGCGACCCGTGACGTACGGGACGCCATCTACGTCCGGTGGAGTGACGGCGTGGGCGGCGGGCTCATCGTCGACGGCCGGCTCGCCCGGGGCGCGCACGGAGCGGCCGGCGAGATCGGTCACGTCAGCGTCGAGCCCGACGGCGACCCCTGTCCGTGCGGCGGCCGTGGCTGCCTCGAGCTGCTGATCCGCCCGTCGGCACTGATCGAGCAGTGCGCCCGGCGCGGTGTCACAGTCGCGGACCCGGCAGATCTGGTCGCGCGGGCGCTCGCCGGCGAGCCGATCGTCTCCGACGTGGTGCGGCACGCCGCGACGCTGCTCGGCCGAGTCCTGTCGGGAATGGTGGTGCAGTTGGATCCGGGCAAGGTGGCCATCGGTGGCACCCTCGCCCATGCCGGTGACGCGGTGCTCGAACCGGTCCGGACGGCCATCGGTCAGCTGGCGATCCCCGGACACACCCGCCGCCTCGACGTCGTGACGGCCCAGTTCGGCGACGAGGGCGGTGCCCTGGGCGCCGTCGCGGCCGCCCTGCGGCTCAACACGTCAGAGCCCCTGCCGACCCTCCCCACGCCGTAGGACCAACGCACCGCAGGGCAACGCGGCGCAGGGCCAGCGCCTCCGCCTGGGCGGCGCGGCGGCCGGCTACGGTACCGCCGGGAGGAGCGTGAGCAGTCGTTCGACAACTATGGTCACCGCATCCCGTCCGGCTGCGAGGTACCGGCGCGGGTCCCGGGATTCCGGCAGGGCGCCACGGACCGCGTCGGTGAACGCCACGTTCAGGGCCGTACCGACGTTGATCTTCACCATGCCATGAGCGACCGCGGCGCGGATCTGCTCCAGCGGCACCCCCGAGGAACCGTGCAGGACCAGGGGCACGGTTACGGCGTCACGGATCGCGGCCACCAGGTCGAGATCCAACGAGGCGGTGCGGTCCGCCATCGCGTGCGAGCTGCCCACAGCGACGGCCAGGGCGTCGACGCCGGTCTCGGCCACATACCGGGCGGCCTCGGACGGGTCGGTGCGGACGCCGGCGGTGTGGGCGCTCGCCGGAGCGTCCGGCTTACCGCCGACGTAGCCGAGTTCGGCCTCCACCCACAGCCGGTGCTCGTGCGCCCACTCGGTCGCCTTGCGGGTGGTGGCCACATTGGCGGCGTACGCCAGCGCGGACGCGTCGACCATCACGGAGCTGAAGCCGCAGTCGGGAGCCTGCTCCAGCAGACTGATGTCGTCGACGTGGTCCAGATGCAGCGCCAGGTCGGCGCTGGACTTCCACACGACTTCCGCCGTCGCCGCGGCGATGGCGGACACCCCGGAGTGGTAGCGCGCCGCGTTCTGGCTGATCTGCAAAATCGCGGGCCGGCCGGCACGCTCCGCCGCGGCGGAGATCGCCTGGGCGTACTCGATGGTGATCACGTTGAACGCCAGCACGCCGGTACCGGCGGCCCGGGCCGCCGCCACCAGGTCGGCGGTGGGAACGAGGGTCATCGGGCGCTCCTCACCCGGCCGGCGCGGTAAGGATGACGGCCCGGGTGAGCAGCCGGGGGCGGTCCGGATCCAGGCCGCGGCGCGCCGCGAGCTCGACCGCGAGCCGCTGCGCGGTGGTGAGGTGCGCCATGGCGTCGACGTCCTCGTGCACCACTATCGCGCCTGTGGCGGCCAGATCGTCGCGGAGGCCGGGCACCACCGGCCCGAAGATCCAGACCACGGACCGGTCGCTCACCACGCTGATCGGCCCGTGCCGGAACTCCATCGCCGGGTACGACTCGGCCCACACCTGTGCCGCCTCGCGCAGCTTGAGCGCCGCCTCGTGCGCCAGTCCCACGGTCCAGCCGGCACCGAGGAAGGTGAACTGGTCCCGGCCGACCACGGCCGGGTCGAGTGGCGTGCTCAGTTGGGCCCGCGCGTGGGCGATCGGCTCGGTCAGATCCTGCCCGAGACCGGCGCGCCAGAGGGCCAGTGCGGTGGTGGCGAAGCGGGTCTGCACCACCGACTCCTCGTCGGCGAAGTCGAGGACGACGCAGTCGCTCACCAGCCGGGTCACCGGCCGGTCGGCGTCGGTCGTGAGCACTGTCGAGCGGCTGCCGGGCGGCAACTGCTCCAGGAGCGCGATCACCTCGGTGGTGGTGCCGGAGCGGGTGATGGCGACCACCCGGTCGTAGCGCCGGCCGGCGGGGAATTCCGAGGCGGCGAAGGCGTCGGTCTCCCCCTGGCCCGCCGACTCCCGCAGCGCCGCGAAACTCTGCGCCATGAAGTACGACGTGCCACAGCCGACGACGGCGACCCGTTCGCCGGGCTGAGGCAGAGCCCGCGCTACCTCAGGTCGAGTGACCAGTTCCGCGGCGCGACGCCACGTCTCGGGTTGCGTGGCTATCTCGGAGGCGACGTGGGACACGATTCCTGCTCTCTGTCGGTGCGGTGCTCATCCAGTTCTTCGACAGTGGTTCCGGGCAGCAGCCGGGAAGCCACGACGTCGTCGTACTCGCCCGCCCACGGGCAGGCGACGGCGGCCGCCGAGACGGCCGCGCCCCGGGCGAGGAGGTCCCGCCAAGGCGTGCGGGTGAGGAGCCCGTACGCGAGCACTGCCGCGAGGGCGTCGCCGGCACCGGTCGGGTTGCCGGCCATCCGTTCGGGCGCGCGGACGCTGTAGGCGGCCCCGCCGTTGACCGCCACGAAGCCGTCCGCGCCACGGGAGACGACGCTGGCGACGGCACCGAGCCGGATGAGCCGGTGCGCCACCTGCACGGCGTCGTCGCGGGTGCGCACCGGGCGGCCGAGCAGCTCCGCCGCCTCGTGGGCGTTGGGTTTCACCAGCGTCGGCGCGGCGGCCAGCGCGTGCCGGAGCGCGGCACCGTCGGTGTCCACGATGGTCTCGGCCCCGCGGGCTCGGGCGATGGTGACGAGATCGCGGTACGCGGTCTCGGGGACGCCCGGTGGCCGGCTGCCGGACAGCACCACCACCCGTGCCGCCCGGACCCGCTGGGCGAATTGTTCCCGGAACGACTCCCACTGGGCGTCGGTGACGCGCGGGCCCGGTTCGTTGAGGACGGTCGCCATGCCTCGCCCGAGGACGGTCACCGTCCGGCGCGTCTCCGCGTCCAGGCGGGTGAACCACGCCGGCACGCCGGCCGTCGCCAGCTCGGCCTCGATCTGCTCGCCGGCCGCGCCGCCGGCCAGACCGAGGACCATCGTCTCGACGCCCAACTGCCGCAGCACCCGGGCGACGTTCAGGCCTTTGCCTCCGGCACGGGAAACCACGTCCGTGACCCGGTGGGAGGTGTCCGGCACCAGGTCGGGCACGGTGTAGGTGATGTCCAGGGCCGGATTGAGCGCCACCGAGATGATCAGGTCGCCGCGCACCCGGGACTCCGGCGGGCCGCCGTTCAGATCTCGTTTCATATCCGCCTCTTCCGGAAGATGCCAGCCACACGACCACGCATGATCTTTCGTGACATCCAAGTGCCAGAATCAATCAGGATGTTGCAGACCCTAGGATCTGGCACTGACGGCGTCAAGGTCGGCCCTGAGCGCTCGTACACCGTTACCGCGCTCGCGGGCACCCACATCGAGAGAGCGCCGCGGCGTTCAGGCAGGCCCAGTGCACCGCGTTCCGACTCGCAGAAATTTGCATCAAGTTGCACGGCCACCACGGAGCCGCTGGCCGGACGCCCGTCGCGTGACGGCCGCCGAGGGCAGGGGATGGCTCTCTTGACGGACGTCAATATCACTCGTAAGTTCGTCCGACATCTGACGTAAGACAATCCCCCTCGGTCCGAAGGACACCCATGACCACACGACTCCCCCGCCGCGCGGTCGCGCTGACGGCCGCCGCCGGCGCCCTCGCCGCCGTCGTTCCGCCCGGCCGCGCCGACGCCGCGATCGCCTCGACGTCCCTGCCGGTGCTCGGCGTCTCCGACGACTGGAACGCCGTCCTCGCCCGTACGCCTCAGGTACAGCTCGCGCCCGGCGCCACGTACACCCTTTCCGCGCCGGTCGCCCTGCCCGATCGCTGCCTCATCGTGGGCAACGGCGCCACTGTCACCGTCCCCTCCGACCAGACCAGCGCGCTGTCCATCACGGGCCGCAGCGGTGTCACCATCAGCGGTGTCCACTTCCTCGGACGCCAGGCCAGCCCGGTCGGATCCGCACCACAGTTCGCGCACGTCGCCGTCCGGATCACCCGCAGTACCGGCGTGCGGATCCTGGACTGCGACTTCACGAACTGGCGCGGCGCCGGCCTGGCGATCACCGGATCGGCGGCGGACGACTACTTCGGCTACCGGCTCAAGGTGAGCGGCAACGCCTTCCACCGCTGCTACTTCGGTGTCTCGCTGGCCGACCGCAGTGAGTACTCGCAGTTGACCGCGAACAGCTTCACCTCGTGCCGACTCGCGATCTGGAACTCGTCGGGAAACTGGACGATCAACGGCAACGTCGCCGTCGGCTGCTACGGCGCCTACTACTCGTTCGCCCGGACCAGCCCGTACGGGGCGCTCGCCAGCGACAACTGGGGGCACGGCAGCCTGACCGGCAACACCTTCAACCACTCCAACGGCGGCGTCCCCGTGCGGTGGAGCGCCGGGCTGTCGTTCCCGATCGGTGGAGCTGAGCGCGATCCCGGCACCGGTGTGGTCGTCGACGGCGTCCTGCCACCGACCTTCACCGGGAACACCCTCTGGTACAGCGACGTCCGCGCCACGAACCTGCTGGGCACCCGGTGGCTGCTCTCCGGCTGCACGCTCTCCAACCTCGCCGTCACCTGCGCCGGCACGGTTCCGGTGCACCTGGTCGGCACGCAGTCCAACAGCGGCACAGCGCCCCTGTTGCAGGGCAACGTCAAGGATCTCCTACCGCTCTGAACGATCGGGGGTACGCGACCGTGTTCTCATTCCGCAAGCCGTTTCTTCCCCTCCTACTCGCCTCAGTGCTGGCCGGCGTGGGGCTCCAGGTCCCGTCGGCGGCGCAGGCGGCCAACCCGACGCCCCAGGTCGCGCCGAGTGTCCGGGAGTGGACCGGAGGGACCGGCGTATGGACCCTGGCCCCGTCGTCCCGGATCCTGCTGGACCCGGCACACACCGCCCAGTTGTCAGCCGCGGCGACGTCGCTGCGCGTCGACCTCGGCGCGATCAGTGGCGCCGACGTACCGGTTGTCTCGTCGGCGACGGCCGGGACCGGCGACATCCTGCTCACCCTGGCCAGCACCGACGCCGGCATCGGGGATCAGGGCTACCTGCTGACCGCCGGCTCGACCATCGTGGTCCGCGCGAACGGGGCGGCCGGCGTGTACTACGGCACCCAGACCCTGCTGCAAATGATCAAGCAGAGCGCGACGAAGACGACAGTACCGGCGGGGACCATCCGGGACTACCCGCAGTACCGGGACAGGGGGGTGATGCTCGACGTCGGCCGGCACTTCTACGAGATGGACTACCTCGAGAACCTTCTCCGCCGGATGGCGTGGCTACGCCTGAACACGCTGCGCCTGCACCTCACCGAGTGGAACGGATTCCGGCTGCGCAGCGACCGGTACCCCGGCCTGGCCTCGGCGCAGTCCTACAGCAAGGCCGACCTGCGCCGGTTGCAGGACGTCGCCAAGCGCTACCACATCACCATCGTTCCCGAGATCGACCTGCCGGGCCACGCCACGGCGATGACGACATACGACCCGAGCATGCGGTTCACCTGCCCGTCGATGGACTACGCACCCTGGCCGGGCGGGTCGAACGGCGGCTGGACGCTGAACCTGACCAAGGACTCGGCCCGGACGTTCGTGATGAACCTGCTGTCGGAGTTCGTCCCACTGTTCGACGGCCCCTACTTCCACGTCGGCGGCGACGAGTACCAGACCGACGCCGCCAAGAACTCCTGCCCGGAGCTGGTCAACTACGCGCAGGCGCGGGGCTTTCCGTACCCCGGTGACGTCTTCACCGAGTTCATGAACCTGATGAACGACAAGGTGCGCTCGTACGGCAAGACGGCCCAGCTCTGGAACTGGTGGGAGACGAACGGTCAGCAGACCAGCATCAAGCCGGCGAGCAGCATCGTCCTGACGCCGTACACCGGGTCGCTGAACTACTTCTACAACCTGGGCTACACGGTGGTCGGCGTACCGGAGAGCACCCTGTACGTGACACCCGGCCTGAACCTGGCCGTCAACACCAGGAACGTCTACGAGAGCTGGACACCGGACACCAACGCCAAGGTCAACGGCTACCAGATGGCCCGCTGGTCGGACGCCGTGGAACACCAGACCGACGAGTGGTTCGACCAGTACGCGAAGCGGCCGGCCGAGGTCCTGGCCGAGCGCCTGTGGGGAGGGCCGCGGTCGAGCACCGTGGAGGCGTTCTTCACCCGCGTGGACGCGATCGGGGACGCCCCGGGCGTGCCGAGCGTGCTCCAGGTCAACGACAACACCACGGGGACCGGCGACAACCAGTTCAGCTACTCGGGCACGTGGTCCTACGGGGCCGGCGGCACCCAGCAGTTCCAGCGTGACGACCACTACAGCAGCACGCTCGACAGCGCCTACCAGGTGCGGTTCATCGGCAACAAGATCAAGCTCTTCGCGGCCCGGGCGGCGAACCACGGACGGGCGGGCGTCTCGATCGACGGCGGCCCGGAAACGGTCATCGACCTGTACTCCCCCACCCGGTTGGACCAGGCGATGGTCTTCACCAGTGGACAACTCGCGCAGGGCCCGCACGTCCTCAAGGTGCGGGTGCTGAACAGCAGGAACACCAGCTCATCCGGTACGGCGGTCACGGCGGACAAGGTCGAGGTGTCCACGGCGGCGACCCCGGCCGCCGCGTTCGACCCGTCGAGCGAGTACCGCGTGGTCAACCGCAACAGCGCCAAGGTGCTCGAGGTGCCGGCGGGCAGCGGGGACGGCGTGAACGCCATCCAGTGGTCGGGCAACGGCGCGGCACATCAGCGCTGGACGCTCGTCGAGGCCGGCGGCGGCTACTACCGCATCGTCAACCGCAGCAGCGGCAAGGCGCTGGACGTCTCCGGCTCGTCCACCGCCGACGGGGCGGGCGTCGTGCAGTGGACGTACCACGGCGGCGCGAACCAGTTGTGGAGCGTCATTCCGGTGGGCGCCCACTACAAGATCCTCAACAGGAGTTCCGGCAAGGCGCTCACCATCGCCGGCGCCGCGACCAACGATGGCGCCGCCGTCGTCCAGTCGACCTACCGCGGAGGTACCGAACAGCAATGGACCATCACCCGATGAACCGCCGATCGAGGGCGCGCCGGGGCGCGCTGGCCCGGAGCGGCGCCGCCGCCACGGTCGCGCTCGCGCTTCTACTGAGCCTGCTGATGCCGGCGTCCGCTGCTCAGGCGGCCACGGCGACGCTGAACTACCCGGTCAACCAGGCCTTCAACGGCAGCAGCACCTTCCTCGACAGGTCGGCCGACCTGTCGAGGGTCGCGAACCTCGCCCAGGGGGCGATCGCGGTCCGGTTCCGGTCCACCAGCACCGCCATCGCGAAGAGCTTCTTCAGCGCGTCGCACACCGCCGACGAGTCCAGCAACCTGTCGTTCTCCCTCAACGGCGGATCGGTGTACTTCGAGAACCGGGAGAACGGGGCGTACGCCACGCAGGTGACGTCCACCGGCGGCCCCTACAACGACGGGGTCTGGCACACCGCCATCCTGACCGTCGGCAGCGAGGGCACCCGCCTCTACGTGGACGGGACGGTACGCGCCACCAACCCCTCCACCCGGTTCTTCGCCAATGTCCGGGACCTCGACGGGATGTGGATCGGTCGTAACGTCGACGCGCAGGGACCGCAGTGGCACTACAGCGGTGACCTCGACTACGTGCGCGTGTACGGCACACCGCTGTCGGCCGGTGAGATCAGCGACCTCAGCATGCGCATCGACTACACGATCCCGTTCCTGGACCTCAAGGACGACACGCGCCGCCAGGTGCTCACCGACCGCCAGGCCGGGCAGTACCTCGGGCACCCCGACACCGTCCTGCTCGACGACGGCCGCACGATGTTCGCCGTCTACCCGCAGGGCCACGGCACCGGCCCGATCGTCCTGAAGCGCAGCGACGACGGCGGTCGTAGCTGGACCGGTCGGCTCCCCACGCCGGCGAGCTGGGCCACCAGCAAGGAGACCCCCACCCTCTACAAGGTGGTCAAGCCGAACGGGGTGACCCGGCTCCTGCTGGTCAGCGGCCTTCCGGCGAGTCCGGGCGGGTTCAAGACCGCGTACTCCGACGACAACGGGCGGTCCTGGTCGGAGTTCACCCACCACTTCGCCGACGCCGGCTTCGCCGGGTACGTGGCCCACGCAACCCTGGTGCGCCTGAAGAAGGCGGACGGGTCGTGGGACTTCCGGTACCTGGGCGTCTTCCACGACGGCGGCTACAACAACTGGAAGACCTACCTGACCTTTGACGCCAGCGGCAACGCCGTCTGGAGCACGCCAACCCGACTGCTCGCCGCGCACGACGCCATCGAGAAGTACGCCGGTCTCTGCGAGATCGAGATCATCCGCTCGCCGGACGGTCGCCAGCTCGCGCTGCTCGCCCGAGCGCAGCACAAGCGCACGAACGCCATGGTCGCGTTCTCGAACGACGAGGGAAACACCTGGACCGAGCCGCGCGAGATGCAGGGCGCGCTGATGGGTGAGCGGCACGCCGCGACGTACGACCCGGCCTCCGGTCGGCTCGTCATCACCTTCCGCGACATCATCCGCAACAGCGTGAGCAACACCGGCGCGTGGGTAGCCGGCGACTGGGTGGCCTGGGTCGGCACGTACGACGACCTGGTCAACTCCCGCGAGGGTCAGTACCGGGTGCGGCTGCTGGAGGACTTCACACCCTCGGCCAGGAGCGGCGACACCGGCTACGCGGGCAACGTCGTGCTGCCCGACGGGACGTTCGTGCTCACGTCCTACGGATACTTCGACCCGGCGGACACCAGCTACCCGTACATCATGACCGTCCGGTTCAGCCTGAAGGAACTCGATGCCCTGAACGGCTCGTTCGACCCGAACGCGAGCTACACCATCACGAACCGGGCCAGCGGGAAGGTCGTCGAGGTCGCCGTCGCCGCTCCGGCTGACGGCGGCGACGCCGTCCAGTGGGCCGACAACGGCGGCCAGCACCAGAAGTGGTCGGTCGTTCCCCTCGGCAACGGGTACCACCGCGTCGTCAACCGCCGTAGCGGCCGCGCCCTCGACGTGGCCGGCAACTCCACCGCCGACGGCGCCGACGTGATCCAGTGGACGTACACGGGCGCGGCCAACCAGCAGTGGCGCATCACGCGGGTCGGCACCTCGTTCACCATCACGAACCGCAACAGCGGGCGGGTGCTCGACCTCGACGGAACGATCACGGACAACGGCGCGGACGTCGTCCAACGCACCGCCAGCGGTGCGACCCGCCAACAGTGGTCCCTGTCCTAGGACCGTCGTCGGAGGACGCCGCGGGCCGCTCCGGCAGCCCGCGGCGTCGCTTCCACCGGTGTACGCGGTCAGTTCCCCGACGCTGACGCCACCGCTCTGCCGGTGATCGTCAGGTCGGCCACCGTCGTCCACGGCCCCCGGTCACCGGCCTCGCTCAGTGCCCGCAGACGCAGGTACCGGCCGCTGCGGGCGGCGCTGAACGGCACCACCTTCTGCGTCGACGTGTCGGCGAAGGTGCCGGACGCCACCGCCGTGCCCCAGTTGCTCGGGCTGTCGGAGACGTAGACCTCGTAGCGGCCGATCCGGCCGTTCACCCCACCGTCCTGCCGTGGCAGGTACCGCAGCCCGTCCACCTGGTACGTGGCGCCCAGATCGATCTGGATCTCGTGCGGCAGGGGTGCGGCCGTCGACGACCAGGCGGTGTGCCAGAAGGTGGCCGGATCATCGTCGAAGGCGTTGGTGGCAGCGCCGTTCTCCGCGCTCGTCTCCGCGCTGTCGGCGTACACGAGCCGCCAGTTGTCGTTCGGGATCGGTGGCGTCGTCGTGCTGGTGCCGGGAACCGGCAGCACGACGCCGTCGATGCGGGTCTGGAACGCGCTGCTCCTTGACCCGGCCTTGATCCACAGGATCCCGGCGGCGTAGAACCAACCGCTGCTCGCCGAGTCGTAGGCGGAGCGCGTGCTCAGCCCCGGCAGCGTCTGGCCGGCAACCGTTACCGCTTGCGGGGCACCCCCCAGGTGCACGTTGAACTCGTAGGAGCGCGACGACGGCTTACCGGCGTACGTTCCGGTGGACGCTCCCACATCCACGGTGACCGTTCCGGTGCCGGATGCCGGCGCGGTCATCCGGACCTGCTGGGTGGCGTAGGCCCCGTTCTGGTAGGCGCGGGTGATGCCGTCGTCCTCGTAGAGCGTGAAACTCGACGACCCGCGCGGATACAGGTCGTAGGTGAGCGTGGAGACCGGCTTCTCGCCGGTGTGGTTCATCTGCGGCCACATCGGCACGATGGAACCGCCCTTGACGAACAGAGGCAGCCGATCGAGCGGTGCGGCGTACCCGTTCAACGTGAGCGGCCCCTGGTACACCCGCCCGGTCCAGTAGTCGGTCCACGTGCCGGCCGGCAGGTAGATGCCGTCGCGCAACTCGGTGTCGGACACCACCGGCGCCACGAGGAACGCGTCGCCCGCCATGAACTGCCCCGACGTCGCGTTGCCCCGGGCGACCGGGTCGTTGGGGTATTCCAGCACCAGGGCTCGGGTCGCCGGCACGCCGGTCACGCTGGCGACGCGGCTCATCGTGTAGTGGTACGGCATCAACCGCATCTTGAGTTGGAGGTACCGGCGGTTGATCGACAGGTACGGCTCGGCGTAGCGCCAGGGCTGCTTGTCCTGGTAGCCGGGAGCCGGGTTGGTCGCGCCCCAACCGGACATCGTCATGAACGCCGGTGTGAACGACTTCCACTGGATGTCCCGCACGTAGGTGTTCGGGCTGCCACCGAAGATTCCGTCGACGTCGCCGGTGGCGTAGTTGAAGCCGGACAGCCCGGCGCCAGCGACGGCCGGCACGGTCCACCGCATGTCGTCCCACCGTCCGTACGTGTCACCGGTCCAGACCACGGCGTTGCGGTGGGTGCCGGCCCAACCGTCGACGGTCCACACGTAGCGGCGGGCGTCGGAGTTCCGCTCGATGCCGTCCACCGCCTGCTGGACACCACGGAAGGCGTTCTGGTAGCCGCCGCCGACCCAGGCGACGTCGGTCTTCACACCGCGGCTGCCGGCGGTGCCCACCTCCCAGTCGATGGACCCCAGGCCGGTGGAGGTCCACAGGCCGGTCTGGAAACCGAGCGCCTTGGCGCCGGCGACGGTCGCGGGCAGGTCCGTGTAGCCGCAGCCGTACCCGTCGTTGGGCAGGAACCAGCCGGAGGGCATGTCCTTGGCGCGGGCCTCCCGGGCGTACGACAGCACATCGGGAGTCCGCTGGTGCCCGGCCCGGTTGTGGTCGCCCTGATAGGTCGGGTTGGACGCGTTGAAGCAGTCCGCGTTGCCGAGTTCGAGGCCCCACATCGGGCTCAGGAACGGCTTGCCGGTCACGTCGGTGTACGCCCCGAGCACCGCCTTGAGCGAATCACCCACGAAGTAGTAGGCGTCGAACCGTTCCTCGTTGTGGGTGGTGGTCACCGGCGAGGTGAAACCGTACGATCCGGGCGCCCACGTGTTGCGCAGGACGCCGTAGCCGTTGGTGGACAGGTAGAAGGGCGCCGGACTGGCATTGGTGTTCTCCCGCCACTGGTTGTCCACGGCGATCGGCACCGTCTTGTCGCGCAACGCCCACTCCCCCAGCCGCAGGCCGGTGCCGTAGAACTGCTCGTCCGTGGCGCGGGCCAGCCGTTGCGTGGTGCGGCCGGCGGCCCAGTCGAGCGGTTGCGCCTCCCGCCAGATCGGCCGCCCGTCTGGACGTTGGACCTGCAGCGTCAGGGGGCTCTTGTTGATCCGGACGACCACCGCCGCGGTGGCGATGCGGAAGGCGGTGCCGTCGTCGGTCGCCGTGCTGGCCACCGCACCGAAGTCGGTCCGCACGGTGATCTCGTTCGCTGCCGGTTCGGTGAAGGTGCCGTTCGGCGCTGCCCAGACGCGGAAGATGTCCGCGCGGACCAGCGTGAGCCGGATGCGGGCGGCGGTGCTGGTGGCGATGGTGTAGGTGTTCCCGGTCCGGGTGAGGCCGGTCGCGCTTCCCGGGGTGCTCGCGCGAGCGGGTAGGGCTTGCAGCATCGCGGCGAACAGGATGAGAACCACGATGGCAGCCCGAACGGCGGTACGGCGGCGTGGGGAAGGCAGCGGTGACCAGATCATCGTTTTCTCCGGTGAGGTGAGGGACGATGCGGGCGTCGAGGGCGCCGGGCCGACGCGTCGGCGCTGGCCGGAGGCACGGTTTTCGGTCCATCGGCCTCGACAGACGCGGACCACGAGATTCACGAAGGCCGATGAGATGGAATGCTGCACCCGCTTGACTCAAGATGCAAGAAGTAAGCCGCGATTTTGCATCGGACTACATCTTTGCCAGTAGCCCGTCTTCGCCCGAGTGGGCCAGCGGAAGATCCAGACGACCGGCCAGGGGCGGTGGAACCACGCCTGGCACACCGGCCCGCGACCTGGCCGTCAGACCTGGAGGACCGTGACCCCGGCCTGTTCGACGAGACTCACCTGCTGCGGGTCCGCCGACCGATCGGTGATCAGAGTGTCGATGTTGCCCAGCGGACAGATCCGGTTGAAGCTCCGGCGGCCCAGCTTCGAGGCGTCCGCGACGACGATCGTCCGCGCCGCGCTGGTCACCATGACGTGGTTGACCGCCGCCTCGCCGTCGTTGTGGGCGCTGGCGCCGTGCTGGTGGTCGATGGCGTCCACCCCGAGCACGACGACATCCAGCGCCACGGACGCGAGCATCGTCTCCGCGATACGACCAACCAACTCGTACGACTGCGGGCGGGCCGTCCCACCGGTGAGCACCACCCGGATGTGCGGACGCACGATGAGCTCGTGGGCGATGTTCAGCGCGTTGGTCACCACCGTGGCCGCCGACAGCTGCCCGCTCGGGTCGGTGCGCAGCGCGAGCGCCCGGGCCACCTCGGTCGTCGTGGTGCCGCCGTTGAGCCCGACCGTGCTGCCCGGCGGGATCAGTGCGAGGGCGGCCGCGGCGATCCGCTGCTTCTCCGATGCCTGCCGCACCGCCTTGTAGCGCAGCGGCAGGTCGTAGGAGACGTTGGTGACGACCACGCCGCCCCGGGTGCGGGTCACCAACTGCTGGGTGGCCAACTCGTCGAAGTCACGACGAATGGTCGCCGTACTCACGCCCAGCTCGCGGGCGGTGGACTCGATGTCGAGTTGACCCTCGACGGCGACCATCTCCAGGAGCCGGTGCCACCGCTCGTGCTGGTTCACGTCTCACTCCGGTCGCTCCACCCGCCCATGCGGCCATCTTTGCATCTCCGATGCAATGCCCGTACCGCACCACGACGCCGTGGACAGTTGACCGCAACGGGTGAGGGTCGGCAGGCGACCCGCGGCGGCCGCCGCACCGCAACAGGTCACCCACCGACCCTCACCTACCCGGCCCGCCCCCTGGCCAGCCGGGCGTCAGGTGGTCCGACGACGTCACGCCGGCGTGAGCCGCCAGTGCTGGGTGGTGGCGCCGGTGTCGCTCTGCTGCACGATGGCGGCGCCGTCGGTCGTCGCACCGCCGGCCACAGCGAGGACCTTGCCGGTCTGCACGTTGACGAGCTTCACGAAGTCGCCGGACGCGGTCACGACCCGCCACTGCTGGTTACCGCCGCCGGTGGCGGTCCACTGGATGACCCGCGCCCCCTCCGCCGTGGAGCCGGCCTCGACGTCAGCGAGCAGACCCGAACTGACGCTGGTCATCGTGGTGACGCCACCCACCGCGCCGGCCATCAGCCACGCCTGGTTGGCTCCACCGTTGGGGGTCCACTGGATCAACTGCACGCCGGTGGCCCGGGACAGGTCCGGCACGTCGAGGGCCTTGCCGCTGGCCCGGTTGACCACCGTGTGGCGGGCAGCGCCCGACTGGCCGCTCAGGGTGGCTTCGAAGGAGATCGGCTGGGCCTGCACCTGGTGCAGGTCGAAGACGACGATCTCGTTGGCGCCGACCCGCAGCCACGGGGCCGGGCAGTAGAGCCGCTGCTGTGGCCCCACCTTCCAGTAGCGGCCCAGGTTACGGCCGTTGACCCAGACCACGCCCTTGGTCCACCGGGACATGTCGAGGTACGTGTCGCCGGTCTGGGTGAGGTTGACAGTGGCCTTGAAGAAGATGCCGGGCCGCGAGCTGTTGCTGATCACCGGGCGGAGGCCGGCCACGAACGCCTCGTCGACGGGCAGCAGGTGGGTCTGCCAGTTGGTCAACGTGCCGGTCAGGGTGCCCGCGTCGACCAGTGACACCCGCTCGGTGATGCCCTTGCGGTCGACCAGGGCCTGGCCGAAGTTGTTCCGACCCATGCCCTCGACCAGGATGTCGAGCGTGGGGCTGCCACTCGCCGAGGTCTTCAACGCCAGTGGCGCGTCCTGCACCGTCACGCCGAGCGGAGTCGTGTAGGCCGCCGGGAGGCTGCTCCGGGACAGGCCGCCCTGGTAGACGCCGTCGAGGAACACCGTGGCGTAGTCGCGCACCGACCTGATGTCCAGTGTCGCCCGGGTGTAGCCGGGCAGGACGCGGCGGTAGAGCATGAAGCCGGAGTTCTGGCCGTACATCTCCATCGGTTGTGGGTTCGTCTGGGTCGACAGCGCGGCCGGCAGGTTGTCCCACAGCGAGGCGTACGCCGCCGGCAGGACGGCCTGGCCGCCGGTGCGCACGATGGTGGGGATCGGCGCGGGTACGGCCGGCAGCGTCACCCCGAGGGCGGTGCCGATGATCTCCCGGTAGGCGGGGTAGAGCCGCGACGGGCCGCCCTGCTCGTTGATCGGCGCGCCGTAGTCGTAGGTGGTGATGTCCGCCTGGTAACCCGACCCGTTGTCGGCGGCGTTGGCGCCTGCGGAGTATCCGAAGTTCGTGCCGCCGTGGATCATGTAGAGGTTGAACGACAGCCTGCCGGCCATCAGGCCCCGCAGCTGGTTGGAGATGTCGGTGTTCGACCCGGCGAAGCCTCCGTCGCCCCAGTGGGTCAACCAGCCCGTGTACAGCTCGCCGGACATGGCCGGAACGGTCGGGAACGACTGGCGTGCCGCGGCGATGGCGGTCGCGTCACCACCGCTGAGTGCGATCGCCCCACCGGTGACGACGGTGCGGTTGCCCTGCACCTGGCCGAGCCCGTCCTCGGTGTAGAACGGTCCGGTGATCCCGGCCCGCAGCCACAGTTGCCGCAGCTCCTCGAGATAGACGACGTCGTTGCCGTACGACCCGTACTCGTTCTCGATCTGGACCATCAGGATTGGTCCTCCGTTGCCCACCATGAGGGGCTTGACCAGCGCGGCGAGCGCGTTGATGTAGCGCGTGACGGCCGCCATGTAGTTGGGGTCGGCGGCGGTGCGGACCCGCAGCCTGATGTTTGGGTTGCGCAACAGGTACGGCGGTAGACCGCCGAGGTCCCATTCGCCGCAGACGTAGGGGCCGGGGCGTAGCAGCACGTACATGCCCTCGGCCTGGCACAGCCTGATGAAGCCCGCGATGTCACGCCGGTCAGTGGTGAAGTCGAAGACACCGGGCCGTTCCTCGACGTGGTTCCACATCACGTAGATGGCGATCGTGTTCATGCCCATGGCCTTGGCCATCTGGATCCGGTGCCGCCAGTACTGCACCGGGATGCGGGCCGGATGCATCTCGCCGCTGCGGATCTGGAACGGCTGGCCGTCGAGCAGGAAGTTGCTGCCGTCGGCGGAGAACCCGAAGGTCTGCGCCGCGGCCGCGGCACGGGCCGGGCCGCCCGATGCCAGCATCGCCGCGAACGGACTGAGCACGCCCAGGGTAAGGAGTTGACGCCGTTGCATGGTGTCTCCTTCGGACAGGCATCGTCGGCACGCCGGCGGCGATCACGGCCGGGGCGGGCCGGGACGCCAACGCGATGACAATGGTCGATGTGCTTCGAGCCTGCCAGACCACGCAACATGATGTAAATATCTGCGCCAAATTTGCATGTTCAATCAATGCCGCCGGGAGTCCGGAGCGTCCACTGCGGACCTGGGGCCATCGGCCGGCGCTCGCTCGTCGATCTATTGACGACCCGCGCGCAGCCCTTTACCGTCTCGACATCAGATATCCGACGTCTTATGCCCCTCGGTTTTCCCTGCCCCACCCCCGTCCCGGAAGGACATCCCCCGTGTCCCCTGCCCGAGCACTACCTCGTCGAGTGACAGCGGTCATGGCCGCCGTCCTCGGCGTGGCCGCGATCCTGCCCGCCACGCCAGCTCACGCCGCCCCCGCCGGTGTGAGCGCGACCGCCAGCTCCGACTGCACGACCGGCCGCCTCAACCTGCGGCTCACCAACGGCAGCGCCACCGCGCAGACCTTCACCGTCACCTGGCCGGGCCGCACCAACTCCCCCTGGACCCGAACGGTCGCCGCCGGCAGCAGCAGCAGCGAGCTGTACTGGACCCTCCCGGCGGGCACCGCGTACACCCTGCGCACGACGACCCCGACCGGGTTGGACGACACCTCGGCCGGCATCTTCCACTGTGGTACCGGCATGTCAGCGGTAGCCAGCTACGACTGCACCGCCGGGCGGCTCCAGCTCGCGGTGGAGAACCGCACCACGACCGCCCGGGACTTCAGCGTCGCCTGGGCCGGACGCACCGGATCCCCGTGGGTCCGCACCATCGCCGCTGGCGGCAACTACCTGCACTACTGGACCGTCGGCGCGGGCACCGCGTACACCCTGCGGGTCACCGCCCCCGGCTTCGACACCACAGTGCGGGGAACCGCCGGGTGCGGTCTGACCGCGGGCACCCCGCAGATGAACTCCACGGCGGTGCTGACCACGCAGAGCGTCATCCGCAACCTCAACGGCGCCAACGGCCGCTACGACGGCACCGCCGCCTCGGTCCGCATCCCGGGCATGGCCGTCACCAACAACGGCACCGTCATCGCCGTCGCCGACGCCCGGGTCAACGGCCAGTACGACCTGGGTGGCGGCACCAACAACATCCAGATCGCGATGACCCGCAGCACCGACGGGGGTCGCACCTTCGACCAGCCGCGCATCATCCACTCGCCCGCCACCACCAGCGAGGGAGCGGGCGACCCCAGCCTGCTGGTGGACCGCAACACCGGCGTCGTCTACTGCTTCTACACGTACTCCCCCAAGCCCGGTATCAGCTTCTGGTCCGGGTCCTCCGGCCTGAACACCGCCAACGACCCGAACAGCCTGCACCTGCAATACATCAGCAGCCGGGACAACGGCGCCACCTGGAGCGCCCCGGTCGAACTGAACCCGACGATCAAGGTCCCGACCTGGCAGCAGGCGTTCTTCTCCTCCGGGCACGGCATCCAGAGCAGCACCGGACGCCTGATCCAGCCGTTCGTCTACCGCGACTCGGCGGGCCTGACCCAGACCGGCAACATCTACAGCGACGACCACGGCGCGACCTGGAAGCGTGGCGGGCCGGCCGGCGGAAACATCAACGAGAGCAAGGCCATCGAGCGCGGCACCGGAGCGATCGTGCAGAACATGCGGCACAACAGCACCCGTAGCCGGTTCTACTCCACGTCCACCGACGGCGGCGTGACGTTCGGCCCGGCCACGGCCAGCGCCGTGCTGACCGACCCGCTCTGCAACGCCGACGAGGTGTCCTACCTGCGCCCGTCGGAGGTGGGCACGAACGGTGCTCCGGTGCGCACCCGTACCGCCCTGTTCAGCAACAACGCGGCACCGTCCGCGCGTAACGACCTCACCGTCCGGCTGTCCACCGACGACGGCGCCACCTGGCCGGCCCGGGCACTCGTCAAGCCGGGCGCCGCGGGCTACTCCACGATGGCCGTGCTGAACGACGGCACGATCGGCAACCTGTACGAGGTCGGCGGCACCGGAGGCATCTTCTTCGCCCGCTTCACCCTCGACTGGGTCAAGGGGGCCTGACCCGCAACCTTCCGCCCCCGGTGCCGGCGCTACGCCGGCACCGGGGGCGGTCCCGTTCGTCGCTCAACCGTCGAGGGTGCGGATCACCTCCTCGGCGGCCAGCCGGGGCAGACGGGTCGGCCCGGTGTGCGGTCCCGGGTGGCCGAGGTTGAGCAGGAGCAGCACCTCGTGGCGACCGTCGGGGAAGAACTCCCGTTGGACGCCCGCGACGTCGAAGCCCGCCATCGGTCCGGCCGCGAGACCAGCCGCGCGGACGCCGACGATCAGGTAGCCGATCTGCAGGGTCGCGTTGAACCGGGCCTGGTCGACGCGTGCCGCCCGGTCCGCCAGCCAGTCCCGGGCCTGCGGGCGGTGCGGATACAACTCGGGCAGCCGCTGGTGGAAGTCCACGTCGGCGGCGAGGATCGCGGTCAGCGGGGCGCTGGACGTCTTCGCCCGGTTGCTCGACGAGACGTACGGCAGCAGCCGGGCCCGGGACTCCGGCGACCGCAGCAGCAGCAACCGCAACGGCTGGCCGTTGTACGCGGTCGGCCCGTACCGGATCAGGTCGTGGATCGCCGCGACCTGGGCGTCGGTGACCGGCTCGTCGGTGAACGTGTCGGCCGTGCGGGCCGCCCGGAACAGCAGGTCCTGGGCGGCCCGGTCCAACGCGAGCAGATCCGGCGCGGCCGGTGCCGTCACGTCGGCGAACCGGCGGTGGTGTAGCCGCCCCGGTGGTGCACCAGCGGCGCGCCGTCGCCGCCGTCACCGAGCGCCAGGGGCTCGGCGATCACCAACGTGTGGTCGCCGGCCGGAACCCGGTGCACCACCCGGCACAGCAGCCAAGCCAGCACCCCGTCGAGCAGCGGCACCCCGAACGGTCCCGACGTCCAGTCCGGGTACGCGGCGAACCGGTCGATGCCGCTGGTCGCGAAGACCGTGGCGGCCTCCCGCTGCCCGGCGCTGAGCAGGTGGACGGCCACGTGCTCGGCGCGGGCGAGCACCGGCCAACTCGACGACGCCACCCCGAGGCAGAACGAGACCAGCGGTGGGTCCAGCGACACCGACGTGAACGAGGTCGCGGTGAAGCCCGCCCGCATGGGCGCGCCGATCCCACCGAGGCAGGCGGGGTCGGTGGCGCGGGCGACAGCGGTGACCACGGTGACGGTGCTGGCCTGCCGCCGCAGCAGGGCGCGGAACAGGTCCGGGTTCACCGGTCGCAGCTCGGTGATGTCCGCCGAGGGGCGCTCCACCGTGGTCATGCCGGCACCAGGGCCGACGCGGCGTACGCGCTGGCCGGTCGGGGCAGGCCGTAGTGCTCGCGCAGTGTCCGACCGGAGTACTCGGTGCGGAACAGCCCACGGGAGCGCAGCACCGGCACCACGTGGTCGACGAAGTCGGCGAGCCCGCCGGGCAGGTGCGGCGGCATGATGTTGAACCCGTCGGCGGCGCCCTGGGTGAACCACAGCTCGATCTGGTCGGCGACCTGCTCCGGCGTACCGGCGACCACACGGTGACCCCGCCCGCCACCGAGGCGACCGATCAGCTGGCGGATGGTGAGCTGTTCCCGGCGGGCCAGCTCGGTGACGAGCTGGTAGCGGCTCTGGTGGGCCTGCACGGTGCCGGCGGCCGGCAGCTCCGGCAGCGGCCCGTCCAGCGGCAGGCCGGTCAGGTCGATGCCGAGCATCCCGGAGAGCTGGGCCAGGGCGTAGTCGGGGACGATCAGCTCCTCCAGCTCCGCGGCGAGCGCCCGCGCCTCGGCCTCGGTGCCACCGAGCACCGGCGCGATGCCGGGCAGGACCTTCACCAGGTCCGGGTCCCGGCCGGCGGCGGTGACCTGCCGGCGCAGCTCGGCGTAGAAGCTCTGCCCGTCGGCGAGGGTCTGCTGTGCGGTGAAGACCGCCTCGGCGTAGCGGGCGGCGAAGGCTGTCCCGTCCGGCGACGAGCCGGCCTGCACCAGCAGCGGTCGACCCTGCGGCCCCCGGGGGATGTTCAGCGGGCCACGGACCTGGAACTCCGGCCCGCGGTGCGCCACCTCGTGCACCCGGTCGGTGTCGGCGAACACCCCGGCCGTCGTGTCGAAGACCAGCGCGTCGTCCTCCCAGCTGTCCCAGAGCTTGATCGCCACGTCGACGAACTCGGCGGCCCGCCGGTACCGGTCGGCGTGTTCGGGGTGGCTGTCCCGGTTGAAGTTGACCGCCTCCCGTTCCTGCGCCGAGGTGACGATGTTCCAGCCGGCCCGACCGCCGCTGAGGTGGTCCAGTGAGGCGAACTTGCGGGCGACGTGGAACGGCTCGTTGTAGGTGGTGGAGACCGTCGCGATGAGACCGATGTGCTCGGTCACCGCGGCGAGCGACGCGAGCAGGGTCAGCGGCTCGAAGACGGCCTGGATGTTGTGCCGGGGGTTGGGTCCGACCGACAGACCGTCGGCGAGGAAGAGTGAGTCGAGGGTGCCGCGTTCGGCGATCCGGGCCAGCTCCTGGAAGTGCCGTACGTCGGTGACCCGACGCGGGTCGGTGCGGGGGTGCCGCCACGCGGCCTCGTGGTGGCCGACGCCCATCAGGAACGCGTTGAGGTGCAGGGTACGGGTCATTGGTGTCCGTCCTATCCGGCAGAGACGTCGACGCGCCACGTGGAGAAGCGACGTTCGAGGGCGACGAGGAGCTGGTTGACGACCAGGCCGATGGCGGAGATCGTGATGATCCCGGAGTACATGTCGGCGATCGCGAAGTTGTACTGCGCGTAGTTGATGAGGTAGCCGAGCCCGGCCTTCGCGCCGACCATCTCGGCCGCGACCAGCACCAGGATCGAGTACGCCCCGGCCAGCCGGACGCCGGTGAAGATGGTCGGCACAGCGGCCGGCAGGATCACCTTCTGGAACAGCCGCAGGTGGTTGAGCCCCATCGAGCGGGCCGACCGGATCAGCAGCGGGTCGACGCCCTTCACCCCGGCGATGGTGTTCAGCAGGATCGGCCAGGAGCAGGCGTACAGCACCAGGGCGATCTTGGAAGTCTCCCCCAGGCCGAGGATGAGCACGAACACCGGCAGCAGGGCCAGCGCGGCGGTGTTGCGGAACACCTCCAGCAGCGGGCTGAGCAGCTCGGCGAGCGGCCGGTACCAGCCGATCAGCAACCCGAGTGGGATGGCGGTGAGCACCGCCAGGCCGAGCCCGGCCAACGACCGGGTGAGGCTCGCGCCCACGTGCTCGGCGAGCTGCCCGCTGCGCAGCAGCTCCCACCAGGCCACCAGCACCTCCGACAGCGGCGGCAGGAAGACCCGGTCCACCAGCCCGAGCCGGGGTGCGCCCTCCCAGATCGCGGCCAGCGCGGCGATGGCGACGGTACGGTGCAGCACCTTCGCGCCGATGCCGAACAGCCGACCGGCGCGACCGGGAACGGCACGGTCGTCGGCCGCAGCGCGGGGCACGGTGGGTGGGCCGACGAGTCGGGTGGGACGTTCGGCGATGTCAACCAACGCGGGCCTCCTCGGTGTGGCGGACGCCGGTGCCCTCGGCCGCCTGGGCGGCCCGCACCTCGTCACGCAGCAGGGTCCAGATCTGGTGGCGGTGGTGGCGGAACGCGTCGGTGGAGCGGACGTCCTCGACCGCGTCCCGGTCGCCGAGGTCGATGTCGATGACCTGTTTGAGCCGCCCGGGCCGGGACGTCAGCACCGCCACCCGCTGACCCAGGTAGACGGCCTCGTCGATGCCGTGGGTGATGAACACGATGGTCTTGCCGGTGCGGGCCCAGATCCGCACCAGCTCGTCCTGCAACGAGTCGCGGGTCTGCGCGTCCAGGGCGGCGAACGGCTCGTCCATCAGCAGCACGTCCGGGTCGTACGCGAGGCTGCGGGCGATGGCCACCCGCTGCTTCATCCCGCCGGACAGTTCGTGCGGGTAGCGGTCGGCGAACCCGCGCAGGCCCACCAGGTCGAGGTGGTGCTCGATCAGGGCGGCGCGTTCGGCACGGGGCACCCCCTTGGCCTCCAGGCCGAACGCGACGTTGCCGGCGGCGGTGCGCCAGGGCAGCAGCGCGTACTGCTGGAAGACGATGCCCCGGTCCAGCCCGGGGCCGGTGACCGGCCGACCGTCGACGAGTACCCGCCCCGCGGTCGGCTCGGTGAGCCCGCCGAGCAGGTCGAGCAGCGTGGACTTACCGCAGCCGCTGGGGCCGACGACGACCAGGAACTCGCCGGGGCGTACCCCGAGGGTGACCTCGTCCAGCGCGGTCACCGCGCCGGCGCCGCCACGCCGGCTGGCGCGGACCGGGAAGGTCTTGCTCACCCGATCAAAGAGGATCTTGTCGGTGCTCACGCGCTCCCCCCGTCCACGAAGGGGTTGAACCGGTTGGTGTAGATGTCGCCGGGCTTCGGACGGTCGCCCTTGAGCTCGCCCTCGGCGGCGAGCCAGTCGATCCAGGTGCCGAACTCCTGCTCGCCGATCACGCCGCCACGGCCGGCGACGCCACTGCTCTTCCAGTACGCGACCAGCGACGGGTCCTCGTTGCGGCCGCGCTTGCCGATGATGTCCCGCATCCGGGCGACCACTGTCTCCCGGGGTTGGGTGCGGGCCCACTCGATGGCCTTGCCGACCCCGGTGACGAACGCCTTGACGGTCTCCGGGTTGCGCTTGATGAAGTCGTCGCGGAAGACGTAGGTGCCGCCGCTGAAGGCGCCCAGCAGCTCGTAGTCGGTGAAGATGGTGCGGATGCCGCCACTGGCGACCGCCTTGTCCCGGATCACCCCGCCGAGCACCGCGACGTCGATCTGCCGCTGCCGCAGCGACTGCTCGGTGTTGACCGGTGGCAGGGCGACCAGCTCGACCTGCTTGATCTCGGCGGGGGTGAGACCGCCGCGGGCGAGCCAGGTCTTGAGCACGGCCTCGGCGTGCGCGCCGAGGGTGTTCATGCCGACCTTCCTGCCGATCAGGTCACGGGGGCTGCGGACCGGGCTGTCGTCGAGCACGTAGTAGCCCTGGAAGGTCTGCGCGTCCGAGCCGTAGTAGCTGACCACGGCGGTGATCGGGGCGTTCGCGGTGGCGAGCTTGACGATGGCGCCGTTGAACGCGCCGCCGAAGTCGCTCTGCCCGGTGGCCGTGGCCTGGATGTCCTGCGGACCGCCGGTGACGTTGCCGATCCACTTGAGCTTGACGTCGCCGAGGTAGCCGAGGTCGGCGGCGAGTTCGGGGAGGGTGACCTGACCGACCGAGCCCTGGTAGCGCAGCTCGTTGGCCTGGGCACCGTCGGCTGCCGCATCACCGCCGCAGCCGGCGGTGGCGGTGAGCACGACCAGCGCCGCAACGGCGGCGACAGTACGCAGAACGACACGACGGGGTGGGGACATGAGGAGTCTCCTGATCTGTCCACGATGGGAGCGGGGACGCCCGGATGAGGGCGTGCGGGCACGCTGCTCCGCGTTGAGCGGGCGGGCGATGGGAGTGCGGCGCTGGAGCCGAGCCGGATGGACCGGTCAGCTCAACAGAGCGCGCTCGCGTGCCGGACCAGGTCGACGTGCACACGAGCGGTGAGGAGAAGCTCATCCCGCTGCGACATGACCCCATGCTGCCCGGGATCGGAACGAGCGGTCAACGGCCTTCCAGAAGATGAGACTTCAATCGCTGCCGATGTTACGAAGCACCGCGAGCAGCGTTTACCGTGCCGCAACACCTATCTGGTGAATAGAGATTGGACGCGCGGCGAGCGACCGTCCAGGGCGGACAGCGAGAGGGTTTCAAAAGTTGTCGGTTCGGGCATGTTCGATCTCGACACGGCAGGGAACGGTGACGAGGGGAGACCTCCGATGGGCCTCATGTTTCGCAAGCGCAAGAAGTACGGTCCGATCATCCTGAACTTCACCGAGAACGGCTTCTCCTCGTGGAGCATCAAGATCGGTCGCTGGTCCTGGAACTCCAAGGCTCGCGCGCACCGGGTCGACCTGCCGGGTCCGCTCTCCTGGAAGCAGGACAAGTCCCGGTCGTAGACATCCCGGGAGTCGAGCGGGGTGCCGGTGATCCACCGGCACCCCGCTCGGCGTCTACCCCGGCCCGGCCCGGCGATCTTGCAGTTCCTGTCGCTGTTTTGCGTGGAATAACCCTTATGCCGGAGCAGAAAGTGCAAGATCGCGTGGGGTGGGAGTGCGGGGTGGGGCGCTCAGCGCGTTGGGGTGATGATTTCGTCGCCGGCCAGACGGCCGGACTCGCGCTCCCGTCGCAGGGCACCGGCGTCGACAAGGTCGACGAGCGCCTGATTGGCGTCGGCGGCCCGATAGACGGTCGCGGTGAGGGTGTGCCGTCGCAGCTCGGTGACCGGCCGTGGCCCACCCGCCCGCAGCTCGGCCAGCAACTCGTGGGCCAGCGGTTCGAGGTCGGGTTCGCCGACCACGTCGACAGTCGTGCCGGTCGGGTCGAGCGGGTCGCGGTAGCGCACGCCGAGCTCCGCGCCGAGCTCCCAGAGCGCGTCACGGACGGCCTCCAGGCTCCGGTCGGAGCGGCTGCCGAACGCGATCACCCCGGCCGCCTCGCCGCCGGACAGCACCGGTGCCACCTCGGCGACCAGGGGGAAGCCTGCGGAGACGAGCACGTCCCGGGCGCTGTCGCCGGTGTGCAGCAGCAGCTCTCCGGTCCGGCCGTTGGTCGCGGCGGTGAGCAGCTTCGGCGTCATCGCGCCGGGCAGGTCCACGAAGGAGAACAGCGGCGCGCCGGCCGCCCCGGCGGCCTTCACCGCGACCGGTAGCCGGTAGGCGTCGCCGGGCAGCAGGTGCACGGTGACCTCAGCGGGCAGCTCCGCCTCGATCGGGCCGAGTCGCGCCGGCAGGTCGGCGGCGGCGTCGGCCAGCACCAGCACCGTCACCTGCCGGCCACGCACCTGGTCGCCGTGCGTGGCGACCAGGCGCAGCGCGGCCTCCGCGCTGTCCGCGTCGGCGCCCGCGAGGGCTATGGTGGCCCGCCGGGAGCGGTGCAGGGCCGCGGGCAGCCAGGTCGTCAACTGGCGGACCAGCAGCTCGCGGAGGAAATCAGTGGTCCGGTCGGTCGGCATCGGTCCGTTCTACCGTACGGGCGGTCAGGCCGGGACGGAGATCCCCACCCCGCCCCGGGTCTGGCCGCCGTAACGCTGCCGCTCGGCGTCCAGGTCGAGCCGGCCGATCTGCTTGCGGGCGGCCAGCGCGGTGTCGTCGAGCAGGTCGGCGGGGATCAGCCAGACCACCTCGAACTCCAGACCGTCCGGGTCCTTGCCGTAGAGGCTCTTGGTCGTGCCGTGGTCGGACGTGCCGGCCAGTGCGCCGACCGCGGCGAGCCGCTCGGCGGTGGCGGCCAGCTCGTCGAGCGTGTCCACCTCCCAGGCGAGGTGGTAGAGGCCGACGGTGGACCGACCTGCGGTCGACCGACCGGCGCCCGCGCCGATCTCGAAGAGGCCGAGGTCGTGGTCGTTGGTGGAGTCGGGGGCCTGGAGGAAGGTGGCGCCCCGGAAGCCGTCCGGGGTCATCGCCACCGGGCGAAAGCCCAGCACGTCGCGGTAGAACGCGACGCTGCGGGCGAGGTCACTGACGTAGAGGACCGCGTGGTTGAGCCGGTGGATACCCATGACCCGAGACTAGCGCGGTTTAGTTGAACCTTCAACCATCGGGAGTATGATGGCGGTCATGACCCGCTGGTTGGACCCCGACGAGCAGCGCACGTGGCGCGCGTACCTCACCGCCTCCCGAGTGCTGATGGACACTCTCGACCGTGAGCTGCAACGCGACGCGGGCATGCCGCACGCGTACTACGAGATCCTGGTCCAGCTCTCCGAGGCCCCCGGTCGTCAACTGCGCATGAGCCAGTTGGCGCAGGCAGCGGGGTCGTCGCGCAGCCGGCTCTCGCACGCAGTGGCCCGGCTGGAGGCCGCCGGCTGGGTGCGCCGCGAGGACTGCCCCACCGACCGGCGCGGGCAGATCGCGCTGCTCACCGACGAGGGTTTCGCCACCCTCGCGGCCGCCGCACCCGGCCACGTCGAGGGGGTACGCCGACACCTGTTCGACGCGTTGAGCCCCGCCCAGGTCGACCAGCTACGCCGGATCAGCGAGACCCTGGCCGAGCACCTGACCGGATCCTGACCAATCGACACCGGCGCGGGTCTTGTACTTACCGTCGTCGGATGAGCACGATGGGGCGTGTCTTCCGGCTTCGGTGAACTGACTGATCAGGCGCACCACCTCGTGTCCTCCGGCGATCTGGCCGGCGCACAGCAACTGCTGTCCGACGCGCTCACCGACGCCGACCCCCGCCCGGCCAACGCCACTCCCGAGCTGGCCGAGGCGGCCAGCCTCCAGGCGCGGGTGCTGATCGCCCTCGGCGAGCCGCACTCGGCCCGCGGGTGGGCCGCCTTCGCGTACGCGGCCACCACCCGCCTGCACGGCCGCGCCGACCCGCGCACGGTGGCCGCGGCGGCGACTCTGGCCGCGGTGCTGCACCGGGTCGGCAGCCACTCCCGGGCGGCGCGGCTCTACCAGGAAGTCATCATCGAGCTGACCGCGCAGGACGGCCCGGAGTCACTGCGGGTGCTCGCCGCGCACGCCGACCTGGCCACCGTCGAGTACGCGCGCGGCCAGTGCACGGTGGCCCGCGACCGCCTCCAGGACGCCTGGGAACTGCACCGCGAGGTGTACGGCGACGGGCACCCCAGCGGCATCAAGATGCTGGCGCGGCTCGGGGCGATGCAGCGCGACTGCGGGCAGTTCGCCGAGGCACACGACAACCTGGCGCTCGCCCGTGAGCTGTGCCGCCAGCACCTGCCCGCCGACGATCCGCTGACCACCCAGGTGGCGGCCCTGGCCCGGGCGGCGGCCAGTCCCGACCACGCCTGCGCCGACAACCCGCCCACCGCTCGGGACACGCCGGTCGTGCCGGCCGCCCGCGTCCCACCGCACGGCGACGGGCCGGCCGAATCCGGCTACCACCCGCAGGCAGCCGCAACCCAACACGCCGGGGCGGTGCCGAACCCCCGGCTGCCCTCCGACGAGGCGGTCGGGTCGACGGGCAGCAGATGGTCGACCGAAGGGGCGGACGAGCCGTCACCCCACCCCACCGACCCTCCGGTGCCCCCGTCGGTGGTCGGGCTGGCCGGCGGCACCGAGGAGCAGCCCGGGGTGTACCGGCTGCACCGACCCGCCGACCCGTACGGGTCGCCCGACCCGAACCCGCCGTCCGACCAGTACCAACCGTCCGACCCGTACGCGCGGCCCGACCCGTACGCGCAGCCCGATCCGTACGCGCAGGTCGAGCCGTACACGCCGTCGCGGCTGCTGCCGGTGCCCGTGCACCGCGCGCCGCCGGAGCAGCGCAACCGGCTGGTACCGGTGCTGGTGGCCGGCGTGGTCGTGGTGCTCCTCGGCGCGGCAGCGGTGATCGCCGGGGTGGCCCGGGTCGACGGCGACGACGAACCGAACCCGCCGCCGGCCAGCGCCTCCCCCACCGCCGGCGCGCCGGCCAGCACCGCGCCCGCCCCGGGCGGCACGGCACCCACGTCGGCTGCCGCCGCGGCGCCGCCCGGCACCCCACCCAGCGCGGTGACCCTGCGCGACAACCGGGACAGCATCGCGCTGAACTGGACCTACCCGGCCGGCGGCGAGGGCCCGGTGGTCATCGCTGGCGGCCGCACCGGCCAGACCCACAACATCTTCGCGACGCTGCCCGCCGGCACCACCAGCTTCGTCATCTACGCGCTCAACCGCACCAACGACTTCTGCTTCACCGTCGCCGTCGCCTGGTCCACCGACACCGTGGCCCGTTCCAAGCAGGTCTGCACCCGCCGCCGCTGACCCGCAGAGGTCGTTGTCACGGACCGTCTACCGTTGGCCGTCCTCGGCCGGCAACGCGGGCAGCAGCAGGCACACCCGTAGTCCTCGCTGCTCCGGCGCGTCGGTCAGGGTGATGCTGCCGCCCGCGCGTCGGACCAACTCCCGGACGATGGCCAGCCCCAGACCGGCGCCTCCGTCGTCGCGGGCCCGTCCGTCATCCAGCCGGGTGAACCGGTCGAAGACCCGCTCCCGGTCGGCCATCGCGATTCCCGGGCCGTCGTCGGTCACCGTCACCAGGTGGTACGCCCCGACACCAGGCCCGGTCGTCGTCGACGTCGCTTCGGCCGCGAGCACGACATCACCCTGCGCGTGCCGTACCGCGTTGTCGACCAGATTGGCCAGCACGCGACGCAACTCCTCGACGGTGCCGATCGTCCAGAGCGGGCCCGCCGGCGGCGTCACCCGCACCGGCGGTGACGGATACCGGGCGGCGACCTCGGTCAGCAACGCGCCCAGCTCCACCGGGCCGGTCCCCCGGGCCGGCGGAGCCTCGTCCAGGCGGGCCAGCAGCAGGAGATCGTCGACCAGGCGGCTCAACCGGTCGGTGTCGGCGAGCAGGTTGGCGGTCACCGCCGTCCAGTCCGTCCGGTCGGCGAGGCGCTGGGCCACCTCCAGCTCGGTCCGGATGTTGGTCAACGGGCTGCGCAGCTCGTGTGCGGCGTCGGATACGAAGGCCCGCTGCCGGACGCGGGCGGACTCCAGCCGGCCCAGCATGCCGTTGAGGGTGACCGCCAGACGGTGGATCTCGTCGGCCGACGCCGGCACCGGCAACCGGCCGGCACCGGCCCTCCCGGTGATCTCCTCGGCGCCTCGACGTAACGCCTCGACCGGCCGGAGGGTCGCCCCCACCACCCGCCACGCCACCCCGGCCAGCACGGCCACCAGCAGCGGGAACGCCACCAGCAGGATGGTCCGGACCACATGGGTGCTGTGCCGCACGTCGGCCATCGAGCGGGCGACCAGCACGGTGAGCGGGTCGGCCGCGGTCCCGGCGGGTACGGCGACCACCCGGACCGGGCCGACGAGCCCGACCCGCTCGGCCGGCACCTCCAGCCGCTGCCGACCGTCGCGGTTCAGTCGCTCCGGGCGGACCATCGGCACCAGGCGGTCGGCGTCGATCGAGGCAGCCCGGATTCGTCCCTGCCCGTCGATGACCTGTACCCGGACCTGCCCCCCGGCCACCGGCAGCGGGTCGGGCAGAGCGTCCTCGGCGGCGAGCAGGGCGACCGCGTCGGCGGTGCGGAACGCCTCGGTGTCGACAGTGCGCTGGAGTACGAAGCTGAGTGCGCCGAGCAGCACCACCCCGCCCAGCGCCAGCCCGATGGTGAGACCGACCACACCGATCGCCATGAGCCGCCCGCGCAGCCCCAGGACCGGCATCCAGCCGAGCCTGGCCCGACGGGTGGGTACCGGGCCGTCGGCGGTCACGTCGCCAGCCGGTAGCCGGCGCCCCGAACCGTCTCCAGGCGGTCCCGGCCGAGCTTGCGGCGCAGGTAGCCGACGTACACCTCGACGGCGTTCGGCGCGGTCTCCAGGCTCGCGTCCCAGACGTGGTCCAACAACTCGACCTTGGAGATCACCTGGCCTGGCCGGCGCATCAGGTAGTCCAGCAGCGCGAACTCCCGCGCGGTCAGCGCCACCTCGGCGTCCGCCCGGGTCACCCGCCGGCGTGCCGGGTCCAGCCGCAGGTCCCCCACCGCCAGCACGGTCGGGCGCTCCGGTGCGCCCCGACGCAGCAGCGCCCGTAGCCGGGCCAGCAGCACCACGTACGAGAAGGGTTTGGTCAGGTAGTCGTCGGCGCCGCAGTCGAGGCCGTCGGCCTGGTCGTACTCGCCGTCCTTGGCGGAGAGCATCAGCACCGGCAACCAGTGCTGCTCCGCGCGCAGCCGTCGGACCAACTCGTACCCGGAAAGGCCGGGCAGCATCACGTCGAGGATCATGGCGTCGTACCCGCCGTGCCGGGCCGCGTCCAGGCCCGCCGGGCCGGTTGCGGCCACGTCCACCGCGAACCCCTCCGCCTGGAGACCGCGTTGTAGGGCAGCCGCCAACCGGGCCTCGTCCTCCACCACCAGCACCCGCACAGCTCAAGGGTGCCACCCGGGTCAATCGGCGCGGTTCGGTGTCCTCAGCGCGTTCACAGCACGGACGAGGCAGGATGGCCGCAGGAGGTGCCACCATGTCCGTCCTGAGAAGCCGTCCCGTCCTTCGCTGGCTGGTTCCGGCCACCGCTGCCGTCGCCGTCATCGGCGGTGGCGCGGCGATCGGCACGTTCGCCGCCGAGGCCGAGCCGAGCCTGCCGCCCCGAACCGCCGCTCAGCTCCTGGTCGACCTGCAGACATCCCGACTGGAGGGGTTGTCCGGGACCGTCGTGCAACGCGCCGACCTCGGCCTGCCGCCCCTCGTCGGGCTGGTTCCCGGCAACGAGCTGACCACCCTGCTGACCGGCACCCACACCCTGCGGGTCTGGTATTCCGGGCCGGACCAGCAGCGGGTCGCGCTGATGGACACGCTGGGCGAGCAGGACATCATCCGCAACGGCCGGGACCTGTGGACGTGGCAGAGCCGCAGCAACACCGCCACCCACCGCACGCTGGGCGGCGACGCCGGAGCCTGGAAGCCCGCCCCCGAGCCGGCGGCGAGCCTGCCGGCCACCCCGCAGCAGGCCGCCGACCTGGCGTTGGACGCGATCGACCCGAGCACCGAGGTCAGCGTGGGCCGGTCGGCCACCGTGGCCGGCCGGGACGCGTACGAGTTGGTGCTCCAGCCGCGCGACCAGGACTCCCTGGTGCACCAGCTGCGGATCGCCATCGACGCCACGCAGCATGTGCCGCTGCGCTTCGAGGTGCTCGCGAAGGGCAGCGACCGGCCGGCGTTCGAGGTGGCCTTCACCCAGGTCGACTACCGCCGCCCCGACGCTGACCAGTTCCGCTTCAACCCGCCGCCCGGCGTGACGGTCGACGAGGAGAAGGCCGAGCGCCCGACCGGCAAGCCCGGTCACGTCAAGCCGACGGGTGACCCGCAGGTCCGCGCGGTGGGCGACGGCTGGACGACAGTGCTGGTTGGCCGCCTCGACGGGGCCGATGTCGGCCGGAAGCCCGCCACGAAGCCGGCCGCTCCCCCGGCCGGCGCCGGGCCCGACCTGGACATGTCGAAGCTGCTCGGTGGGCTGCCGGCGGTCAGTGGTGACTGGGGCAGCGGTCGGCTCCTCACCAGCAAACTGTTCAGCGTCCTACTCACCGACGACGGCCGGGTGCTGGCCGGAGCGGTGACGCCGGAGCGGCTCTACCAGGCCGCGCGCGGCTGATCTCCGCGGTGTTCGCGCCGGGTCGACCTGACGGTCGGCCCGGCGCTTCGCTGTGGGTCGGGCCGAGGTCAGGAGACGCCGAGGGCGCTGAGGTACGCGTCGGCGAGGACCGCGTGGCCGGGCAGGTACGGGTGGACGCGGTCGTCGGCCCAACGCGTCGCCGGACTCACCGCCAGCACTCGGTCGAACGCCGCCTGGTTGGGCACGTGCACCGCGTCGAACTCGGTGGCCAGCCTCGCCACGACCGCCGCGTACCGGTCGGTGTCGGCGCGTTGCGGGACGCTCCGGTCAGCCTCGATGAAGAACGGGTCGCCGAGGATCAGTCGGCAGCCGGTGGCGTCGACCGCCCGCCGGAGCAGATCACGCAGGGTGCGCTCGTACTCTTCGATACCGACGGCCTCATCCGGCCGGTCACCGTAGTGCCGCCAGATGTCGTTGATGCCGATCAGCACCGCGAGCCAGTCGGGGCGCTCGGCGATGGCGTCGTCGTCCCAGCGGGCGGCCAGGTCGCGCACGGTGTCGCCGCCCACACCCCGGTTGACCCACTCCAGCTTCAACTCCGGGTGCCGCGCGTCGACCAGGGCGCGCACGAGACTCACATATCCGCTGCCGTAGGGCGCGGCGACGTCGCGTCGACCACAATCGGTGATGCTGTCCCCGATGAAGACCATTCGTTGCCCGGTCCGCAGGATCATCCGTCGCCACCTCGCGATCACCGGCGCGCCGGACCGCCCGGCTTGGTGAGAACCGGCGGAACGCGCTATCTTCAACAGTTCGAAGGCACAAAAAAGAACGGCTAAAAGCCGTTCCTGCAAAGGATTCTAATCTTTAGGGAGACGGCTTGTCAAGGCACTCCGGCGGTTCCGGCGAATTGCCGCTCGACGACGAGATCGGTCGCGAGCAGGAGTACGTCTCGATGCTCTACAACCGGCTGGACCAACTGCGTGAGCAGGCCACCCAGCGGCTCACCGCCGAGCTGCACAACACCGGCGGCACCCTCCAGGACCGCTCGCAGCGCGACAGCTCGGTAGCGATGTACGCCGATCAGGTCGAACAGTTCTCCGCCGTGGAGAACGGGCTCTGCTTCGGCCGTCTCGACGGCGACGACGACTCCCGCCGCTACATCGGCCGGATCGGCATCTTCGACACCAGTGGTGACTACGACCCGCTGCTGATGGACTGGCGGGCACCCGCCGCCCGCCCGTTCTACCTCGCCACCGCCGCGAACCCACAGGGCGTACGCCGTCGCCGGCACCTGCGCACCCGGCAGCGCAAGGTGACCGGGCTCAACGACGAGGTGCTCGACATCGACACCGCCTCCCCCGGCGCCCACGAGGAGCTGACCGGTGAGGCGTCGCTGCTCGCCGCGCTCAACGCGGGCCGTACCGGCCGGATGCGCGACATCGTCGAGACCATCCAGGCCGAGCAGGACGAGGTCATCCGCGCGGAACTCCCGGGCGTGATGGTGGTCCAGGGCGGCCCCGGCACCGGCAAGACCGCTGTCGCGCTGCACCGGGCGGCGTACCTGCTCTACACGCACCGCCGGGAACTCTCCAGCCGTGGTGTGCTGCTGGTCGGCCCGAACGCGACCTTTTTGCGCTACATCTCCCAGGTGCTGCCGACGCTGGCCGAGACCGGCGTGCTGCTGCGTACCCAGGGTGATCTCTTTCCCGGGGTGAGCGCCCAACGGACCGAGCCGGCCGAGACCGCGGCGCTCAAGGGCCGGGCGGTGCTGGCCGAGGTGTTGGCGCGGGCCGTACGGGACCGGCAGTGGGTGCCGCACGAGCCGCTGGAGATCGAGGTCGAGCGGGAGACGCTGACCCTCGACCCGGAGATCGTGCGCGCGGCCCGGGACCGGGTCCGCCGCGCCGACCGACCGCACAACCTGGCCCGCGCGCTGTTCGACGTGGAGATCGTGCACGCGCTCGCCGACCAGGTGGCCGAACGGATCGGCGCCGACCCGCTCGGCGGGGACAACCTCCTCGACGAGGCGGACCGGGCTGAGATCCGCCGCGAGCTGCGCGAGGAGACGGAGATCCAGGCCGCCCTGGACCGGCTGTGGCCGGTGCTCACCCCACAGCGGCTGCTCGCCGACCTGTACGCCGACCCGGACCGGATCGCCGCCGCGGCGCCGATGCTCAGCGAGGACGAGCGGGCGCTGCTGCGGCGCGAGCGCGGTGGCTGGACGCCGGCCGACGTCCCGCTGCTGGACGAGGCCGCCGAACTGCTCGGTGAGGACGAACGCGCGGCCGCCGCCCGACGGGACCGCATCCGGATGATGGAACGGGAGTACGCCGAGGGCGTGCTGGAGATCGCCCGGGGTTCCCGCTCGATCGACGTCGAGGACGAGGCCGAGGGCGGCGAGATCCTCGGCGTGACCGACCTGATCGACGCGGATCGGCTGTTGGAGCGGCAGGAGGAGGCCGACCGGCTGACCACCGCGCAGCGGGCCGCCGCCGACCGGACCTGGGCGTTCGGCCACGTGATCGTGGACGAGGCGCAGGAGCTCTCGCCGATGGCCTGGCGACTGCTGATGCGCCGCTGCCCGAGCCGGTCGATGACGATCGTCGGGGATGTGGCACAGACCGGCGCGCTGAGCGGTACGCCGTCCTGGGCGGACGCCCTCGCCCCGTACGTCGAGCAGCGGTGGCGGCTCACCGAGCTGACGGTCAGCTACCGCACTCCCGCCGAGATCATGGCGGTCGCCGCCGACGTACTGGCTGAGATCGACCCGGCACTGCGGCCGCCGCGCTCGGTGCGGGAGAGCGGCGTACCGCCGTGGGACCGCACGGTGCCCGACGGTCGGCTGGCGGCGGAGTTGGTCGCCGAGGCCACCCGGGAGGCGGCTGGGCTGACCGAGGGGCGGCTCGGGGTGCTCGTGCCGGCCGGCCGGGTGGGCGAGTTGGGCGCGGCGGTGACCGCCGCACTGCCGGAGGCCGCCGTCGGCGAGCATCCGGAGCTGGAGAGCCGGGTGGTGGTGTTGACAGTCGCGCAGGCCAAGGGGTTGGAGTTCGACTCGGTGCTGGTGGTCGACCCGGACCGGATGGTGGCCGAGTCCCCCCGCGGACGCAGCGACCTGTACGTAGCCCTGACCCGCGCCACCCAACGCCTAGGAGTCCTCCGTCCCACCCCCACCCCCACCCCCACCCGCTGAGTCGATCATGAGGTTGACGTGGACTGTGATCTCCGTCAGCCACGTCAACCTCATGATCACGCCGCCAGGGGGCGGGTGGGTGGGGTTAGTCGTTGGATTTGTCCCTGACGGACTTTGCCGGGCCCGTTGCGGACGTGGACTGGTCGCTGGTGCCACCGCCCGTCGGGGTGCTCAGGCCGCCGGTGGTGGCATCTCCGGTGGTGGTCGGCGCTACCTTGCCCGGGTGACGCTCCGGCTGTCGGGCCACCCGGCGTACGCTCGCCGGCCCGGCGGTGCCACCGGTGGTGGTCACCGCGCCCTGCCCGCCGACGGGGCCACCGTCACGCAGCACCTGCGGGTCGATCCGTTCCTTCGCCGGATCGAACGGGTCATCGCGCTGGATCTGACTCTCCACATCGGTGCGGGGCACCGTCACCTCGTCGAGGGCGCCCTTGCCGTACACGCCGCCGGCGATCCGATCCTCGGCCTCGCGGGCGGCGTCCTGCCGCATGTCGTCCTCACGCACGTCCATCACCTCGCAGAAGCTGTGGAACTGACAGCGTGCCCGGCCACCGGCCGACCAAACCCGGCGTGACCGGGAGGTCGTCCACGGCGGTTCACCGTCACGCCGCCCGCTGGCCGCCTGCCCGCAGCCCGAGATGTCCATGCTGTCCCGCGACCGGTGGGAGATGCCCGCCGGCAGGAGGGGATGACAGCGTGCGCGCAGTACGCCGTACCGCCGTCGCGGCCCTGGTGGCCGCGACGGTGACGACCGGGCTCGCGGTGCCCGCCCAGGCGAAGCCACGACCGGACCGGACATTCGACGTGCAGGCCCACCGAGGTGGCCTCGGGTTGCGGGTGGAGAACACCCTCGCCTCCTTCGGGAACGCCCTCCAGCTCGGGGTGAGCACCCTCGAACTGGACGTGCAGATCACCGAGGACGGCCAGGCCGTCGTCACCCACGACCGCAAGGTCACCGGCACCAAGTGCGTCGACACCACCCCGGTGACGCCCGGCGACCCGGAGTTCCCGTACGTCGGGAAGTACATCAACACGCTCAGCCTGGCCCAGGTGCGCTCGCTCGACTGCGGCTCCAGGACACTGTCCGACAAGCCCGGCCAGCTCGCCGTCCCGGGTGCCCGGATGCCGCTGCTGCGCGAGGTCTTCGCGCTGGTCAACCGCTACCGGGCGAAGGACGTGAAGCTCAACGTCGAGACCAAGGTCGAGGCTGGCGCGCCGACCGAGACCGCCCCCCGTGAGCAGTTCGTCCGGGTCACCGCGGCCGAGATCCGCGCCGCCGGGCTGCTCAAGCAGGTCACCATCCAGAGCTTCGACTGGGGCGCGCTGATGCGCATGCGTCAGGTCGAGCCGAAGCTGCCGCTGGTCGCCCTGACCAACTACGACTTCCTCCAGACCGGTCAGCCGGGTGCGTCACCGTGGCTGGGCGGGCTGGACATCGACGACTTCGGCGGCGACCCGATCAAGGCGATCCGCACCTTCGGCGCCAGCGCCTTCTCGCCGGTGCACGGCACCCCGCAGAACGGCACGGTCACCGACCCGGGCTACAAGCCGTACGTCACGAAGGAGATGGTCGCCCAGGCCCACCGCTACGGGATCAAGGTGATCCCGTGGACGGTCGACGACGTGCCGACCATGACCAAGCTGATCGACGACGGCGTGGACGGCATGATCACCGACTACCCGGACCGGTTGCGCGGCGTGCTGGCGCAGCGTGGTTACCGGCTGCCGAAGGCGTACGCCGCGCCGTTCGACATCCAGGCGCACCGGGGTGGTCGGGCCACCCGGCCGGAGAACACCCTGCCGGCGTTCGCGAACGCGCTGTCCAACCGGGCCATCTCCACCCTTGAGCTGGACACCAACGTGACGGCCGACGGCAAGCTCGTGGTGCTGCACGATCGCACCGTCAACGGGTCGCACTGCGTCGACACCGCCCCGGTGCGCCCGGGAGACCGAAAGTTCCCGTACGTGGGCAAGCCGGTGCACGAGTTGACCCTGGCGCAGCTCAAGACCGTGGACTGCGGCACGAAGACGCTGCCCGAGCTACCCGCCCAGGTGCCCGCGCCCGGTGCCCGGATCCCGACCCTGGACGAGGTCTTCGCCCTGGTGAAGGCGAGTGGCCGCACCGACATCGGCATGAACATCGAAACGAAGATCAGCCCGGTGGTGAACGACACCGAGCCGTACCGCAGCTTCACCCGCAAGCTCGTCGACGCGATCCAGCGGGCCGGCTTCACCAGCCGGGCCACCATCCAGTCGTTCGACTGGCGCACCATCACGTACGCGCGGCAGCTCGACCGGCGGATCGGCACGGTAGGCCTGGTCTGGCAGTACGGCCCGGACGAGTGCGCGACCCTCGCCGACGAGTGCTCGCTGGAGGCGGTCTACGGCAACCCGTCGCTGAAGAGCCCCTGGACCGGTGGACTGGACTGGTGGAAGTACCAGGACCTGGGCAAGCTGACCCGGGCCGCGGGCGCTGGCACGGTCTCCGCCAACTGGCAGGTGCACGACCCGAAGCAGGGCACCGTCGCCTCGACCGACTGGTACCTGCGGGAGAACCCGGCATACTTCCACGGACCGGACGTCCGGACCCTGCAGACGCGGGACAACCTGAAGGTGATCCCGTACACCGTCGATGACGCGACGGTCATGCAGCGGGTCATCGACCTCGGTGTCGACGGCATCATCACCGACGACCCGGACCTGTTGGTGAGCGTGGCCATCCGCAACGGCCTGCGCTGACCGTCGACCAACTGATCGCCGGCCGGACTTTTCCGGCCGGCGATCGGTGTTACCTGCTCCGGGGCCTCGGGTAGTCGGGGGTTGTCCCCGCCACGAAAGCGAACCGTGCCGTGGCCGAAACGCGGTAGCGGGGCGAGGGAATGCAGGTACGACTCATCGCATCCTGAGGAGGACCAGATGAGCACGCAGGCTGCTTCCACCCGGCCGATGAACCGGCCCATGAACGACCCGCAGAATCCCGCTCAGATGCGGGACATGCAGACCCAGCAGATGCCGGTCATGCATGACGGGCGCCGTAACGACATGCAGGCACCCGGTACGGAGACCAAGCAGGCGTTCAAGACCACCGAGTTCTGGATCTACCTGATCGCGGTGGCCGCCGTACTGGGCGCGTCGCAGGTCGTTGGTCAGAACTCCGCTGGGGTGGACATTTTCCGGGCCGACAACGCCTGGTTCCTGATCACCCTGCTGACGCTTGGCTACCTCGGTAGCCGCGGCCTCGCGAAGGCCGGCAGCAACTGGCGCAGCGGCGAGGAGCGCAAGGCCCGGCACTGACCGGTTCACAGTGCACGGTGGCCTCCGGGAGATCCTCCCGGAGGCCACCGTCGTGTTCGGTCCGGCTACTCGTCGCCGCCGAAGTCGCCGAAGTCGCCCTCGAACGATTCCTCGATCATCTCGCCGGCGATCATGCCGCCGGCGACACCCAGAGCGGCGCCGGCCACCATGCCGCCCATACCGTGCCCGCGGCTGTGACCGTGACCGTGGCTCGGGCCGTACTGGGAGCGCAGGCTGCCGTAGCGGGATGTGGTCTCGCGCAGCCAACCGTCGACGACCTGCGCCCAGTCCACCCGGTCAACGTCGGCGTGCGACACCTGGTAGCGGCCGAACGCGTCGTGCCCGGCGCTGAGGAACCCGCCGCGCTTGTCGCACTCCAGGATGACCTCCACACCGCGCTGGCTGGTCACGAAGGTCAGCTCGACCTCCCGGATGGTGTTCGCGTACTGCGGGGAGGCGAAGAACTCGATCTCCTGGTAGAACGGCAGCGTCTGCTGCACGCCCCGGATGTGACCACGCTCCAGGTCGGCGTGCTTGAACCGGAAGCCGAGCCGCTGGAAAGCCTCGAGGATCCGCTCGTGCACCGGCAGCGGGTGCACCGCCACCTGGTCCAGGTCGCTCTTGTCGACCGCGCGGGCGATCGCCAACTCGGTACGCAGACCCATCGTCATACCGTGCAGACGCTGGCCGTACACGTCGGTGATCGGGGTCTCCCACGGCACCGGCAGCTGGAACGGGATCGAGAGCTGCTGCTTCGGTGCGAGGACGAGTGACCCGCTGACCGCCATGCGGTGGAACTCCATCGTGCCCGCGTACTCGGTGTCGTGTCCCTCGACCTCGACCCGGGTGACCAGGCCGATCACCACCTGCTCGATGGCTGCCTCAGCGTCGCCACCGACGAGGTTGACCTGCCCGTCGAGGGTCAGGCCGGGCCGGGTGTTGGGGTTGGTCAGCACGGTGTCCACGCTGGGACCGCCCACACCGAACGCGCTCAACATCTTCTTGAAGACCATCGGAACTCCTGTGCGACGCCGACCGCTCCAGGCTGGAGTCGGACGTTGACTCAAACGGCACCCTATCCAGCACCCCTGTGAGGTGGCTGTGAAGCGCCGGCGTCGAGTCGATCAGCGCCTTCCCGCTCAGCGTCAGCCAGGCGCGGATGTCGGTCGATGAGCCTTTGGAGCTGATGTCGCAAACGAATCAGGCGTTCGCCCCTCCGCTGCGAAGACCACCGGACCGGCGACTGGCCAGAGCGTCGACGGCGGCGCGATCCGCCGAGCGCCGATGCGCGGGAGGCCGACCACGCCGGTGTCAGCCTGCCCGACGACGGTCCGCGGACAGATCTAGAGTCTGGCCGATGAAGACGGGGAGACGGGCACGTCCAGCGATGCTCGCCGCGGCGGTGGGGCTGCTGCTGGTGGCGGGATGCGACGCGGCAGCCGTGGACGAGACGCGTGGATGCCAGGAGCAACGACAGGCCGACGAGGCGAAGGTCCGGGTCAGCCGCTGGGATCCGCCGGAGGACCTGCCGCATGTCGGTGAGTACTCGGAGATTCACTGGCAGGCGCGCGCGTTGAGCGATCCGTGCTCACGGATGCCGGGTCCGACGGACTGGGAGTACCAGGGCGTCATCGTGCTGGGTCCGCAGGACGCGCACAGGTTGGCCGAGCAGTTCGCCTTCGTGCCGTTCGCATCCATCGACCCGGCTGAGCTGCGGCACTCGCACACGCCTACGGACGTGCGACTGGACCTCGTACCGTTCCTCCCGGCCAAGCCGCGCTGGCTGCACAGCGAGATCTACAACGAGACACTGCCGTCGACACGTAGGCGGGTGGCCTTCCTGGACCTGGAGCATCGAACGCTCCTGTTCATGCTCAACGACCACTAGGGGGCTCAGATCCGGCAGCCGGTGCGGCATCGGTGCTGTAGGCGGGCGTGGCGGCCGACTCGGCCGGGGCGTTCGGCGCCGGCCTCGGTGCCTTGACCGTAGCGGTGATCAACCAGGCGAGCGCGGCCAGCAGCGCCACGAGGCCGGCAGGGACCAGACCCCAGGGGAGGGCACGCGGCGACAACGTCCATGCCTGCCGGGTGTCGGCGAGTACGCGTGGCTGCCGAGCCGAGGCCGGGACGGCCACCTCCCACTCGTACGCGCTGCTGGGCTCGTCGTCGATGATCTTCCAGGACTCCTGGACGTCGACGCCGTGGATCGGCCCCTGCTGCCCGCGGCCGCCGCGGGTCCAGTTGCCGACGCACCGGCTGTGCATGGCCTCCAGCCGATCGTGGGTCACATAGCAGTGATCGACGGTCGCCCGGCTCTGGTCGGCGGGCCACGAGCCGGCCACCCAACTCAGCATCCCGAGGAGGGCCAGGCCCACGACGACGACCGCCGTGATTCGCACCTTGACCGCAATCATGGCCGTGCTCCCTTGTTCGAGTCCTGGTCTGCCGGACAGGTGGGCGTGCGGGCCGTCCGACGAGGACGGCCCGCACCAGGCGTCAGCCGTTGGTGCCCGTGATGAGCCGGAAGACCGCGCCGCCGGTGTAGCCGCTCGTCCTCCAGGTCTCCATCAGTTCGTAGATCTTGCTGATGGCCGTGTAGTTGTTCTTCTCGCCCGAGGCGCATGGACCGCTACGGCTCTGCTGGTCGCCTTCGAGAATGCCGTAGGCCTTGTTGTCGAGCTGGCTGAACAACGGCCCCCCGCTGTCGCCCGCCCGGGCGCACACGTCGGTGTTGATCCCGACGTCCTTCGACAGGACCCGGCCGCATCGTGTGCCGACCAGGTAGCCGTCGCCGGCGCCCGAATCGTACGACTCAGGGTAGTTGGCAGTGTCGGATCCACTTCCGGACGCGCAGACGATCCACCCGGAACCGATCGCGCTCAGCGCGTGGTAACCGTTGATGGTCACCCGTGCCTCGGTCGCCTGGTTGCCGCACGGTGTGTCGGCGTTGCTGTCCTGACCGCCGTTGCGGCAGTACTTCAGCACGCTGTTCCGGTAACCCGTACCGCCCCAGTTCTCCAGCCAGGCACCCGACTCGGTGCCACTGATGTAGTTGAGGAACGCGAAGTCGTACGGGTAGGAGTTGACCTCCATGTAGTAACCGCCGGCGACACCGTGCGGGTTCAAGATGTTGTACCCGTTGTGGTGCACCTTGACGGTGTTGGTCTTGCCGACGACGCAGTGACCGGCTGTCAACACCCATCCCCAGCCGTTCACGTCGCCGCCGCCCGACCGGACGTTGAACCCTGCCGTGCAGCCGCCCGTCGTGCCGTTGTCGCGCCTGATGTTCAGACGAAGACCACCCCGCATGCCGCCGTAGACCGACTTGCAGTAGAGCGGATGGCAGGTCCCCCAGTCGATGTAGGGCGTGTAGGACTGCTTCGGCTCCGGCAGGACACGCCGCTCGACGGCGGTCGGCACCATCTTGACGGCCGCGTCAGCCTTGGATTTCTCCGCCGACACGGCCAGGCGCTGGTCGCCGGGCACGGCTGCCGTCGGCCGGTTCCTACCCGACTTCTCGGCCCAGGTGCCGTTGCTCTTGCTCTCGGCGACCCAGCCCCGCTCCCACATGACAACCGAGTTGTTCTCGGTGTCAACCGAGGTCACGTAGACCGAGTCGGCTCCTTCGCCGACCTGCTTGGCGAGCGTCTCGCGGGTCTGCTCCAACGCCTGGAGGGAGCGCTTGACGGTCCTGGTCCGCACGTGCGCCCGGTCCGGCATGGACGCGACGTAGGCCTCCACGTCAGCAGGCCTGGTCGTCGAGACGACGAGCACACCACCGTTGTCGTGGTCCAGGGACATGCCACCGTAGGACGCGGCGCTCTGCTCGCTGAGCATGGCATGCAGTGCCTGGGCGTCGTTCTGGAGCTCAAGCCGCCGCAGCGCCTCGGCCTCCGACACGCCGAAGGTCTTGACCAGGTACTGCATCGACTCCTTCACCTTGCTCGGGTCGAGCGAGGTGTGGAAGGACGGCACCGCCGCGAACGAGACCGTCGGCACGAAGACCGCAGCTCCCGGTGCGAGGCAGACCGCCATCGCCACCGCGAGCCGACGTACGCCGGGGCGTCGACGATGATGAGTCGGTGGATCGGGTAGAGGGTAGGCTTTTCCGTGGACCTGCACGCATCCTCCAGTGGGTTGAGGTGGGGCCACGGGCGCCGCGTTCCGAGCGCGGCGCCCACCACTTCTCGTGCCAATGATCATTGGCAAAAATGAGTATTGACGGGTGCGTTGAGTCGCGCTGCCCCGAAGGCGACCGTTGGAGCGCCACGGTAGGAGCGAAGTCACTCAAACGACATGGGTGCGCGGCCTGAACGGGCGTTCACGATGACGGCCGAGGTGATCTCTGCACCGTGAATGCGGTGATCAGCCGTGGTGTTCCGGCCGCAACGGGCGGCGTGACGAGTGGCCGCACCGTCGGTCACGGTGGGTGGCATCCGGGCCGGTCAGTGGCAGGCATCTATGCCGCTTGATGGCGCAGGGCCGGTTCTTGCTGTCATCGGCGAGACGGACAAACCCTCGCCACCGCCCCAGCCGAGGCGGGGACGGTGTCATGGCCCCCGCTGAGCAGGATGGGCCCTCGCCACTATTCAGGTTCCACGATCACCAGTTCGCCGACCTGTTCGCCGATCGTGGTTCGTGCCTCGGCCGGCAGCCCCCGGTCGGTGATCAGCACGTCGGCGGCCTCCAGCGGGGCGATGGTGGCGATGCCGATCGTCTCCCACTTGGTGTGGTCGGCGAGCACCACGAGCCGGCGGGCCGCGCCGATGAGGCAGCGGTTGACGCCGGCCTCCAGCAGGTTGGGCGTGGTGAAGCCGGTCCGTGGGCTGAGGCCGTGCACACCGAGGAACAGCAGATCGACGTTGAGCGCACTGATCGCCGCCTCGGCCACCGGCCCGGTCAACGCGTCCGACGGGGTGCGGATGCCCCCGGTCAACACGACGGTCTGGTCGGCGCGCGGGTTCTGGTAGAGCGCGTCGGCCACCGGGATCGAGTTGGTCACCACGGTCAGCCCGCGTACGTCGGAGAGCAGCGTGGCCAGCGCGGCGGTGGTGGTGCCGGCGGAGAGCGCGATGGCCATCCCCGGCTCCACCATCGTCGCCGCCCGCTCGGCGATGGCCCGCTTCTCCGCCTGCTGGCGGATCGACTTCGCGGCGAATCCGGGTTCCTCGGCCGAACCGGGCCCGGCGAGGGTCGCGCCGCCGTGCACCTTGTCGACCAGGCCGCGCTCGGCCAGCACCTCCAGGTCGCGCCGGATCGTCATGTCGGACACGCCGAACCGACTGACCAGGTGACTCACCCGCACCCCGCCACGTTGGCGGATCAGATCGAGGATGGCGGTCTGCCGCTGCTGGGCGAGCATGTGGGGAACCTCCTTCGCGCCGTGACTGTCGTCAGAATCAGGTCCGATCCTCACGGACCACCGCCACCTCACCGGCCGGCAGTGCCAGCTCACCGGCGCAGTGTCCTCCGGTCAACAGCTCGACGCCGTGCACCGGCAGGCGTACCTCGGTGTCGGTGTGGTTGATCGCGAACAGCCAGGTCCGGTCGCCGTCACGGCGGCGGACCACCTCCACCCCGGACGGTGCCGACACCGTCGGGTGGACGCCGGCCTCGGCGAGCAGCCGAGCCACCAGTCGATCGGTCGCCTGCTCGTCCAGCCGGGTGCCGACATACCAGGCGGCGCCGTCGCCCACCCGGTGCCGGGTCAGCGCCGGCACGCCCGGCAAGGGCCCATCGGTGTACGAGGCGAGCACCTCGGCGCCGTCGGGGTGCACCCACTCGGTCCACACGTCGGCGGTGCTGCCGTCGTCCAATCGGACCTGCTCGCCCTCGCGCAGCGGGAAGAACTCCTCGGTCCGGACGCCGAGCAACTCCCGGAACGCGCCCGGGTAGCCACCCAGCCGGATGTGGTCGTTGGCGTCGACGATGCCGCTGAAGTAGGTGACCGCCGCCGTGCCACCGGCCTCGACGTACCGGTGCAGCGCGTCGACGTCGGCGTCCCGGACCAGGTAGAGGGTCGGCACCAGGACCAGCCGGTAGCCGCTGAGGTCGGTCGACGGGTGGACGATGTCGGCGGTCACACCGGCCCGCCAGAGCGAGTCATACAGGGCCTTCAGCCGGTCGGTGTAGGTGACGTCGACGCTGGGGTGCGAATCCAACTCGACACCCCACCATGCCTCCCAGTCGAACAGGATCGCCACGTCGGCGTCCACCCGACTGCCGCGTACCTCCGCGAGGGCCTTGAGGTCCGCGCCGAGCTGGCAGACCTCGCGGAACACCTTGGTGTCCGGCCCGGCGTGCGGCACCAGCGCGGAGTGGAACTTCTCCGCGCCGGCCCGGGAGGCACGCCACTGGAAGAAGAGCACCCCGTCGGCGCCGCGGGCGACGTGCGCGAGGCTGTTGCGGCGCAGTTGCCCGGGCAGCTTGGCCACGTTGCGCGGCTGCCAGTTGACCGCGCTGGTGGAGTGCTCCATCAGCAACCACGGGTCGCCGCCGGCGACGCCCCGGGTGTGGTCGGCGGCGAGTGCCAGCCCGAGGTGCGCCTGCGGGTCGGCGGCGGTCAGGTAGTGGTCGTTGGAGACGAGGTCCACGTCGGACGCCCAGGAGTGGTAGTCCATGTGCTTGATGCCCAAGCCGATCATGAAGTTGGTGGTGATCGGCTGCCGGACCAGCGTCTGCAACACCTCGCGCTCGGCGCGCAGTTGTGCGCGCTGCTCGTCGGAGGAGAACCGCAGGAAGTCCAGCTGCTGCGTCGGGTTGGCGAAGGTCAGCGCGGCGCGCGGCGGGTTGATCTCGGCCCAGTCGCCGTAGCGCTGGCTCCAGAACGCGGTGCCCCAGGCGTCGTTGAGCCGGTCCAGGTCGCCATAGCGCTCGCGCAGCCAGCCGCGGAACGCCTCGGCGCTGACGTCGCAGTAACAGTGCACGTTGTGGCAGCCCAGCTCGTTGGAGATGTGCCACATGACGACGGCGGGATGCTCGGCGTACCGCCCGGCGACCGCGCGCACCAGCTCCAGCGACCGCTCGCGAAACACCGGTGAGCTGGGGCAGTACGCCTGTCGTCCCCCCGGCCAGAGGATCGCGCCGTCGGCCCGGCGGGGCAGCGTCTCCGGGTGCTCGTGGGCCAACCACGGCGGTGGGCTGGCCGTGGCGGTGGCCAAGTCGACCTGGATGCCGCCGTCGTGCAGCAGGTCCAGCACCCGGTCCAGCCAGCCGAACTCGAACCGCCCCGGGGCGGGCTCCAGCAACGCCCAGGAGAAGATGCCGACGGAGACCAGGTTGACCCCGGCCTGGCGCATCAGGTCGACGTCCTCGGACCAGGTTTCCTCGGGCCACTGCTCGGGGTTGTAGTCGCCGCCGAAATAGATGCTGTCACCCTGCCATCGCCGCATGACAGCTGAGGCTGCACCCGCCAGACCACCGAAGTCAACAGGTTCCAACATCGAGCTTCTTTCCAACGTTTACCAGGTAACGGCCGTGTCACGACTGGGTTATCAGAGGCGAACTGCCCTCTTGACAGCGCCCGACCGCAGGGTAGCTTGAGGCCCCAATGGCCGTTCGTGTTCGCCAATGTGGATTCTCGGTGGATCTCAATGTGTGATCACAACGCTGGACCTGCCTTCACCACCCTGAGGCCCTTGGGCGTAGCTCCTTCTCATCCGCAGGAGGCACAGATGTCCCGTCCCCAATCCCAAGCCGAGTACCTGGCTCGGCTCGTACCGCCCTCAGTCGCCGGCATCAACCGACGATCGTTGCTGGCCGGCGCGGCCGGCACAGGCGCGCTGCTCGGCACCGGCCTGCTCACCGGCTGCGGCGACGACTCCGGCTCCGGCGGGTCCAGCAAGGACGTCTCGCTCGGCTCGAACCAGTCCGACCCGAAGCCGAAGGACGTCCTGGTCAAGGTCACCGACGGCTTCAAGACCTCCTCCGGCGTGCAGGTCGCGGTCAATACGGTCGACCACAACACGTTCCAGGAGAACATCAACAATTACCTACAGGGCAAGCCGGACGACGTATTCACCTGGTTCGCCGGCTACCGGATGCGCTTCTTCGCGCAGAAGGGCCTGGCCAGCGACATCAGTGACGTGTGGGGCAAGCTCTCCGGCTACTCCGACGCCTTCAAGAAGGCATCCACCGGCGACGACGGCAAACAGTACTTCGTACCGGCGACGTACTACCCGTGGGCGGTCTTCTACCGCAAGTCCGTGTGGCAGCAGTACGGCTACCAGGTGCCCACCACCCTGGACCAGCTCACCGCGCTCACCACGCAGATGAAGAGGGACGGCCTCATCCCCATCGCCTTCGCCGACAAGGACGGTTGGCCGGCCATGGGCACCTTCGACATCCTCAACCTGCGCATCAACGGCTACCAGTTCCACATCGACCTGATGGCCGGCAAGGAGGCCTGGACCTCCGACAAGGTCAAGAAGGTCTTCGACACCTGGGCCGGCCTGCTCCCCGCGCACCAGCCGGACAGCCTCGGCCGCACCTGGCAGGAGGCCGCGCAGTCGTTGCAGCAGAAGAAGAGCGGCATGTACCTGCTCGGCCTCTTCGTCGGTCAGCAGTTCAGCAACGAGGAGCAGAGCGACCTCGACTTCTTCACCTTCCCCGAGATCGACCCGGCCATCGGCGCCAAGGCGCTGGACGCGCCGATCGACGGCTACATGATGGCCCGCAAGCCCAAGAACGAGGACAACGCGCGCAAGCTGCTGGAGTACTTCGGTGGCAAGGACGCTGCGGACATCACGGTCAAGAACGACCCGGCCACCCTGGTGGCCAACACCAGCGCGGACGTCAGCGGCTACACCGCCCTGCAGAAGAAGGCCGCCGAGCTGGTCGGGTCGGCCACCGAGATCGCCCAGTTCCTCGACCGGGACACCCGGCCGGACTTCGCCTCGACGGTGATCATCCCGGCGCTCCAGCAGTTCATCAAGAACCCCAAGGACATCGGCGGGCTCACCTCGTCCATCGAGAACCAGAAAAAGTCGATCTTCACTGACTGACGGCGGAAGGGGGAGGACATCGTGTCCGACCTGCCCCTGATCCAAGCGGATCGCGCCGTGCCGCCGCCGGCGACGACCACCTCCACGGGTGGCCGTCGCCGACGGCTACGGCTCCTGTCCCGCACCGACCGCGTGGTCATCACGCTGATGGTGCTCGTCCCGCTGCTGCTCGTCACCGGGTTCGTCTGGTTGCCGGCGGCGGCCACCGTGCTGCTCTCCGGCACCAACTGGGACGGCATCGGCCCCTTCAACGAGATCGAGTTCGTCGGCGCCCGCAACTACAGCGACGTGGTGACCATCTACCCGCCGTTCGTACCGGCGATCCAGCACAACCTGCTCTGGCTGGCAGCGCTGTTCGTGGTCGCCACCCCGTTCGGCATGTTCCTGGCCGTGCTGTTGGACAAGGAGCTGCGCGGCAGCCGCTTCTACCAGACCGCGCTCTACCTGCCGGTGGTGCTCTCACTGGCGCTGATCGGCTTCGTCTGGCAACTGCTCTACTCCCGGGACCAGGGGCTGATCAACGCCGTCTTCGGCAGCAGCATCGACTGGTACGGCGACTCGAACGTCAACATCTGGGCGGTGATGGTCGCCTCCGGGTGGCGGCACGTCGGGTACATCATGCTGCTCTACCTGGCCGGCCTGAAGGGCGTCGATCCGTCGCTGCGCGAGGCCGCAGCGGTCGACGGCGCCTCGGAGAGCCGGGCGTTCTTCCGGGTCGTGTTCCCGGTCATGCGACCCATCAACATCATCGTGCTGGTGGTGACCGTGATCGAGTCACTGCGCGCGTTCGACCTGGTCTGGGTGGTCAACAAGGGCCGCAACGGGCTGGAGCTGATCTCCGCGCTGGTCACCCAGAACGTGGTGGGTGAGGCGAGCCGGATCGGCTTCGGCTCGGCGCTGGCAACGATCATGCTGGTCGTCTCGCTGGTCTTCATCACCATCTACCTGGCGACCGTGATGAGGGAGAACCGGGAATGAGCACCGCGACCGTCACCCGGCGTACCGAGGGCGGGGCCGACGTGCCGCCGCGGCGCCGCAAGATGACCCCGTTACGGATACTGCTGCACGGCTTCCTCATCGTCGTCTCGCTGGCCTGGCTCTTCCCGATCGCCTGGGCGGTGCTGACCTCGCTGCGCTCGTACGACTACACCGCCGCGAACGGCTACGTCTCCTTCGGCGGCTGGACCTTCGACAACTACGTCACCGCCTGGCGGACGGCGGAGTTCGGGCAGCACTTCCTCAACTCGGTGTACATCACCGTGCCGGCGGTGCTGCTGACCCTCTTCCTCGCCTCCTGCGTGGCGTTCGTCATCGCCCGGTTCAGTTGGAAGCTCAACCTCGTCCTGCTGGGGATCTTCACCGCGGCCAACCTGCTGCCCCAGCAGGCGCTGCTCATCCCGCTGTTCCGGCTGTTCACCGAGGTGCCGCTGCCGGAGTTCATGAGTGACTCGGAACTGCTCTACGACAGCTACTGGGGCCTGATCCTGATCAACGTGGCCTTCCAGTGTGGTTTCTGTGTCTTCGTGCTCAGCAACTACATGAAGGCGCTGCCCCGTGACCTGTACGAGGCGGCGATGGTCGACGGGGCGAGCATCTGGCGACAGTACTGGCAGGTCACCATGCCGCTGTGCCGGCCGGCCCTGGCCGCACTGGCGACGCTGGAGGTGACCTGGATCTACAACGAGTTCTTCTGGGCCACCGTCCTCATGCGCACCGGCGACAAGTTCCCGGTGACCAGCTCGCTCAACAACCTGCGCGGTGAGTTCTTCACCGACAACAACCTGGTCTCGGCGGGCAGCGTGCTCGTCGCGATCCCCACCCTGGTGATCTTCTTTATGCTCCAGCGACACTTCGTTCGGGGCCTGACCTTGGGAGCCTCCAAAGGATGACGATCCTGCACCTGCGCCGCGCGCGGACCAGCCTGGTGCTCGACGCGCGCGGCCCGGGGCTGCCCCGGGTCGTGCACTGGGGCGGCGACGTCGGCGACCTCGACGACGACGGCCTGCGCCAGCTCACCGACGCGACCGTACCGCCGGTGGTGCCGAGCAGCTTCGACGAGCCGACCGTGCTGTCAGTGCTGCCGGAGGCGAGCGCCGGCTGGAGCGGGCGGCCCGGCCTGGCCGGGCACCGCGACGGCGCCGGCTGGTCCACCGCGTTCCGGCTGGACGGTCTCGACGTCGACCAGCCCGCCGACGGACCGGGGCGGGTGACCGTGCGAGCGTCGGACCCGGCCGCCGGGCTGACAGTGACCATCGAGATCACGCTCGACACGTACGGCCTGCTGACCGTTCGACACCGGCTGCGCAACGACGGCGACAGCGCGTACGAGCTGCGGGAACTGACGCCGGTGCTGCCGGTGCCGGCGGTCGCCACCGAGCTGCTCGACCTGACCGGCCGGTGGTGTCGGGAACGGTCCCCGCAGCGGCACCCGTGGCAGCACGGCACCTGGGTCCGCGAGGGCCGGCACGGCCGCACCGGGCACGACGCCACACTGCTGCTGGTGGCCGGCACCACCGGGTTCGGCTTCGGCCACGGCGAGGTCTGGGCGGTGCACACCGCCTGGAGCGGCGACCACGTCACGTTCGCCGAACGTCGGCCCACCGGCGAGTCCACCCTCGGTGGCGGCGAGCTGCTGGCCCCCGGGGAGGTCCGGCTCGGCCCCGGCGAGTCGTACGAGACTCCCCTGCTCTACGCGGTCTGGTCCGACGTCGGACTGGACGGGCTCAGCGACGTGCTGCACACCCACCTCCGGGCCCGCCCCGAGCACCCGCACTCCCCCCGCCCGGTGACCCTCAACGTCTGGGAGGCGGTCTACTTCGACCACGACCTGGACCGGCTGCGGACGCTCGCCGACCGGGCCGCGCAGATCGGCGTGGAGCGGTTCGTGCTCGACGACGGCTGGTTCCGCGGCCGGCGCGACGACACCGCCGGGCTCGGCGACTGGTACGTCGACGAGGGCGTCTGGCCGAACGGCCTGCAACCGCTGATCGAGCACGTCACCGGCCAGGGCCTCCAGTTCGGCCTCTGGGTCGAGCCAGAGATGATCAACCCCGACTCGGACGTGTTCCGCGCGCATCCCGACTGGGTGCTCGCCGTGCCGGGGCGGCTGCCGCCGGCCTGGCGTCATCAGCAGGTGCTCGACCTGGGCCGCCCCGAGGCGTACGACTATGTGCTGGAACGACTCGACACGCTGCTCACCGACCACCCCGGCATCCGGTACCTCAAGTGGGACCAGAACCGGGACCTCACCGAGGCCGGGCACCATGGCCGCCCCGGGGTGCACGGGCAGACCCTGGCGGTCTACCGGCTGTTCGACGAGTTGCGCAATCGGCACCCGGGTGTGGAGATCGAGAGCTGCTCGTCCGGCGGGGCCCGGGTGGACCTGGCCATCCTGGCGCGTACCGACCGGGTCTGGGCCAGCGACTGCAACGACGCCCTGGAGCGGCTCAGCATCCAACGCTGGACGGGGCTGCTGCTGCCACCGGAGCTGATCGGCACCCATGTCGGCCCGGAACGCTCGCACACCACCAACCGCGTACACGACCTGGGTTTCCGGGCGGCGACCGCGCTCTTCGGCCACCACGGCATCGAGTGGGACATCGCGTCGATCAGCGCCGCCGAGCAGACCGAGCTGGCCGCCTGGGTGGCGCTGCACAAGCGGCTGCGCCCGCTGCTGCACGCCGGTCGGGTGGTGCGGGTCGATCACCCGGACCCGGCCGTCTGGGCGCACGGCGTGGTCGACCACGACAAAACCCGAGCGGTGTACGCGGTGGCCCGGCTGGCCACCTCGGTGACGCAGGTGCCCGGCGCGGTGCGGCTGCCCGGCCTCGACCCGGGCCGGCGGTACCGGGTGCGACCGGTGTCGGGCGTACCCGCCCCGGCGAGCATCGACCTGTCCCCGCCCACCTGGCTGGCGGACGGTCTCACCCTCAGCGGGGCGGCGCTGGCCCGGGTGGGTGTGCAACTGCCCGCCCTGCACCCGGAGCAGAGCCTGGTGCTGGAGGTCGACACCGTCGACTGAAAAGATTCTGGAGAATCTTCGGCCGGGGTGTCGAGAACGGCGGGGCCGGCTTCTACCTCAGGGTGAGAGCACCGACGACGGTGCGCAGGCGTGAGGAGCCAACCATGAAGTACATGCTGCTGATGCAGTTCAGCGCCGCCGGGAGCGACTTCCCGAGCATCGACACCTGGACCCAGGACGAGGTCCGGGCGCACATCGCCTTCATGGGCGAGGTCAACGCCAAACTGACCGCCGCCGGTGAGTGGGTCGACGCGCAGGGCCTCAGTGGCCCGCAGCAGGCCCGGATCGTCCGGGCCGGTGAGGGCGGGGCACCGGTGGTCACCGAGGGGCCGTTCGCCGAGACGAAGGAGTTCCTGGCCGGCTTCTGGATCATCGACTGCGAGAGCCCGCAGCGGGCCGTGGAGTTGGCCGCGCACATCTCCACGGCGCCCGGCCCCGGCGGCCAGCCGCTGAACATGCCGATCGAGGTGCACCCGGTGATGTCCGCCCCAGCACAGGAGTTGTGAGGGCTGAACACCGATCCCCGCATCGAGGACCTGCTGCGCGAGTTGGCGCCGCAGGTCCTCGGCGTGCTCAGCCGCCGCTTCGGTGACTTCGCGACGGCGGAGGACGCGGTGCAGGAGGCGCTGCTGGTCGCCGCCACCCAGTGGCCGACAGAGGGGCTACCGGCGAACCCCCGTGGCTGGCTGATCCAGGTCGGCTACCGGCGGATGATCGAGCTGGTCCGCGGTGAGCAGGCCCGACGACGCCGGGAGGACCTGGTCGCCCGCCGGGATCCGGACGACCAGCGGTACGCGCCAGCGCCGGACGAGGAGTTGACCGCCGAGCGGGACGACACGCTGGTCCTGCTCTTCCTCTGCTGCCACCCGGCGCTCGCGCCGACGTCGGCGGTGGCGCTGACACTGCGCGCCGTCGGCGGGTTGAGCACCGCCGAGATCGCCCGCGCGTTCCTGGTGCCCGAGGCGACGATGGCGCAGCGGATCAGCCGGGCCAAGCAGCGCATCCGGGCGTCCGGGCTGCCGTTCCGGATGCCCGAGCCGGCGGAGCGGGCGGACCGGCTGGTCGCCGTACGACAGGTGCTGTACCTGGTCTTCACCGAGGGGCACACCAGCACCACCGGGCCGGACCTGCGCCGCGTCGACCTCGCGGCGGAGGCGATCCGGCTGACCCGCGCGCTGCACACGCTGCTGCCCAACGACAGCGAATCGGCCGGGTTGCTGGCGTTGATGCTGCTCACCGAGGCACGCGGCCCGGCGCGGACCGGGCCCTCCGGCGAGCTGATCTCACTGGCCGATCAGGACCGCAGCCTCTGGGACGCGACGGCGATCGCCGAGGGCATCGCACTGGTGACCCGGGCCCTGCCGCGCGGACCGGTCGGTCCGTACCAGGTGCAGGCCGCCATCGCCGCCCTGCACGACGAGGCATCGAGCACCGAGCAGACCGACTGGCCGCAGATCCTGGCGCTCTACGGGGTGCTGGAACGCATCGCCGGCAGCCCGGTGGTGGCCCTCAACCGGGCCGTGGCGACGGCCATGGTGCACGGACCCACCGCCGGCCTGGCCGCCCTCGACGCGTTGACCGACGACCCCCAGTTGGCCGGACACCACCGGCTGGCCGCCGCCCGCGCCCACCTGCACGAGATGGCCGGTGACCAGGCCCAGGCGATCACCGACTACCGGATCGCCGCCGCCCGCACGAGCAGCCGCCCCGAACAGCTCTACCTGACCATGCGGGCAGCCCGACTGGCAGCGGAGTTCGTTGATCTCCCGTGAAGACAGAGATCAACTGGTTCCCGCGGCGCGACCCACCAGCTTCACCCGCCACAGCTGGCAATCTTGGACAGTTTCCGTCAGCGCGGAACGGAAAGTGTCCAAGATCTACCCTGCGAGCCGCTCCCACTCCACTACCCGGGGACGGCGGCGCGGCCCACAACGGCAGCGCGGCCCACAACGCCAGCGCCGCCACAACGGCGGCCGGCCACAACGGCAGCGCGGCCCACAACGCCAGCGCCGCCACAACGGCGGCCGGCCACAACGGCGGCACGGCCCACAACGGCAGCGCCGCCAGCGACGGCCGCGCCGCCAGCAACAGCGGCGCGGGTGGGTGGGTGGGTGGGTGGGTGGGTGGGTGGGTGGGGTGTGCCGGGCCCGCTTTGGAGCTGATGCCGTAAACGATTCATCCACTGGGCCGGGCGCAGGGCGTCGGGCGCAGGGCGTCGGGCGCAGGGCGTCGGGCGCAGGGCGCAGGGCGCAGGGCGATGGCGAAGTCTGATTCGTCAACGGGATCTGGTTCGTTGGCGGGGTCTGCTGCGTCGCCACAACCGATTCGTTTGTGACATCAGCTCCAAAGGCGGTCTGTGACAGATGCCGAGGCCGCGCGGACGCCAACCACGGGCCGCACGGACGCCACACGACGGGCCGGCCGGATGCCCACGCATCGGCCGCATGCCCACGGGTCGGCTGGATGCCCACGGATCGGCCCGACGTCGACAGGCCGGCCGGGCGGGGACATCGCTGGCACTAGCCTGGATGGCGACGGGTTCATCGACCACGAAGGACCAAGGGGACGAATGGCGTACGTGCTGCTGGGGATCGCCATCCTCGCCGAGGTGGTGGCGACCAGCCTGATCAAGAGCACCGCCGGGTTCAGTCGGCTCTGGCCGACGGTGGCGTGCCTCGGCGGCTACGCGCTGGCGTTCCTCCTGCTGGCCCAGGCCGTCAAGGAGATCCCCGTGGGCGTGGCGTACGCCCTCTGGTCGGGTCTGGGCACCGCGGCCATCGTGGCGATCGGGGCGGTGTTCCTGGGTGAGTCGGTGGGGCTCGCCAAACTCACCGGCATCGCGCTGATCATCGCCGGGGTGGTCATCGTGAACCTGGCCGGGGAGCACTGACCAGGACGGTTCCCGGTGGTCGGGTCCGGCGCGGACCCGACCACCGGTCCGACGGTCAGCTCGCCGTGCAGCTCACCACCGGCAGGCTGTTGGTGCCGGTCCAACTGCCGAGGAAGCCGAAGCTGGCGCTGGCCCCGGCGGCCAGCCGTCCGTTGTAGTCCGTGTTGCGGGCGGTCACCGTGGTTCCGCTGCTGGTGAGTGCCACATTCCAGGACTGGGTGACGCGCTGGCCGTTGGCGAAGGTCCACCCGGCGGACCAGCCGGTGATCGCCCTCGCGCCAGCGGTCACCCGTACCTCACCCTGGAAGCCGCCCTGCCACTGGTTGGTCACCGTGTACGTCGCCGTGCAGCCACCGGCCGGCGGGGGCGTGGTGGGCGGCGGCGTGGTGGGCGGCGGCGTGGTGGGGGGCGGGGTGGTCGGCGGAGGGGTGCCGCCGAAGACGCTGGCCTCCCGGGCGGTCTGCCGGATGCCGTTGACGCCGTTGAAGAGGCGCTGACCCCAGTCGGTCAGGCTCGCCGGATTGAAATTGGTGGCCAGGTCGAGATACTCGACGCCGCCGCCGTTGCCGCTCCACGACCAGCCCAGCCAGCCGATCCCGTTGGCCTGGCTGTACGCGAGGATGGTGTCCTCGTCAGGGTTCCCGTCGGAGTGGTTGAAGCCGAACTCACCGACCACGATGGGCAGCCCGGCGGTGCGGAACCGACCCAGGTAGTCGCTGATCTCCGCGGCGGTGTCGAACACCCCGTACATGTGGATGGAGAACACGGTGTTGCGGGCCGGGTCGGCGGCGAAGACCGACGCGGCGTTGTCGCGCATGGTGAACGACCAGTCCTGCCCCCAGTTCGGCGCGTCCACCATGATCGTGTGGGTCAACCCGCCGGCCCGCAGGCGCTTGATCGCATTGGCGTTGTCGGTGGCCCACGAGGCGTAGTTCTGGTTGCCGTACGGCTCGTTGCCGATGTTGACGATGACGTACCTCTCCTGGCCGACGAGGACGTCGGCGAGGCTGAGCCAGTAGTCGACGGCGCGGTCGAGGGTGATCGCGCCGCTCTGCTCGCCGTACCCGGTGGTGTCGTGCACCTCCAGCACGCAGATCAGTCGGTTGGCCTTGCAGAGCGAGATGACGTTGGCGACGTCGGCGTTGGTGTTGCGGGTCCACCGGTCGCCGCTGGAGAGCACCACCCGCACGGTGTTCGCGCCGAGCGCCTTGACGTCGGCGAACGAGCTGGTCTGCTGCGGGTACCAGGTGTGCGCGTGGTTGACGCCGCGCATGATGAATTCGGCGCCGTTGGCGTCGTACAACTTGCCGCCAGCGACGGAGAAACCAGCCGCGGCGTGCGCCGGCTGGCCGAACGCCAGCACGGTGACGAGCAACGCGAGCACTGTCGCGCCGGCGGCGGAGAGTCGAGTCTTCATGGCCTTCCTCAGGGAGGACCCCCGGTGCCCGACAGGGGTGGGGACTAGACAGGGGAAGGCGGCTGCAGCCCGGCAGCCGCGCCCGGCTCCCGGCGCAGGCATCAGCGTAGGACGATGGATTGCTCCTCGCAACCGGTTCAGTTGACGGGCCCGCAGCCCGGACAGCCGCAACGGCCCACGCGGACGCGGGCCGTCACGGGGCGGTCATCCCCACCACAGGATGTGCGCCACACCCGGCTCTTAACCGGTTAAGAGCGACGGTAGGCAGACGGCCGGGATCCGTCAAGCATTGCGCAGCCGAACCGGACGGGAGGGTTGACCGCCGTGCACCGGGGTATCCCGGGAACGATCCGTCAGCGAGAGGGGATACCAGGATGGTCAGCGTCGGCTACACACTGATGGGCGAGCAGGCCGGGCCCAAGCAGCTGGTGGACCATGCGGTACGGGCCGAAGCGGCTGGTTTCGACCAACTGGTGATGTCCGACCACTACTACCCCTGGCTGGACTCCCAGGGCCACTCCCCGTACGCCTGGTCGGTGCTCGGCGCGGTCGCCCACGCCACCTCCCGCGCGGAGCTGATGTCCTTCGTGACCTGCCCGATCCGCCGCTACCACCCGGCCGTGGTCGCGCAGAAGGCCAGCACCATCGGGGCGCTCTCGGACGGTCGTTTCACCCTCGGCCTGGGCGCCGGCGAGAACCTGAACGAACACGTGGTCGGCGGCTGGCCGCACGTCCAGCAACGGCACGAGATGTTCGAGGAGGCGTTGCAGATCATCCGGCCGTTGCTCAACGGGGAGACGCTGACCTTCTCCGGCAACCACTTCGACGTGCCCGACGCCTACGTCTGGGACCGCCCGGACCAGCCGGTGCCGATGGCCATCGCCGCGTCCGGTCGACAGTCCGCGACGCTGGCCGCCGAGTACGGCAACGGCCTCATCTCCACCGAACCCGACCGGCACATCATCGAGATGTACGACGACGCCGGGGGCGCCGGTCAACCCCGCTACGGCCAGGTCGCCATCTGCTACGGCCCCGACGAGGCGGAGTGCCGCAAGATCGTGCACGACCAGTTCCGCTGGTTCGGCATGGGGTGGAAGGTCAACGCCGACCTGCCCGGCCCGGAGTCCTTCGCCGCCGCCACCCAGTTCGTCCGGGAGGAGGACGTCGCCGAGGGCATCTCCTGCGGCCCGGACGTGGACGCGCACGTCGAGGCGTTCCGCAAGTTCGTCGACGCCGGCTTCACCCACGTGGCGATCATTCAGGTGGGTGGGGAGACGCAGCCGATGTTCCTGGACTGGGCGCAGGAGCAGCTGCTGCCCCGGTTGCGCGAGCTGTGAACCAAGGCGCGGCACCCCGGCCGCCCGGGTCGACCCGCCGCAGCGCCGTCGGCCGGTTCGGGCCGGCCGAGCTGCGGCTCGCCATGGCCGCGCCCCGGCCAGCCGGCGGGCTGACCAGCGACTGGCGGGTCGTCGACGGACTGCGCACCCACACCCGCCGCAGCGCCGATCCGGGGACCGGGGCGCCACCCGTGGTGCTCGTGCACGGACTGGCGGTCTCGCACCGGTATCTCACCCCGCTGGCCGTCGCGCTCGCCACCACCCATCAGGTGTACGTGCCGGACCTGCCCGGCTTCGGGCTCACCGAACACCCCCGGGGCGCGTACGACGTCCGCCGGCACGCCGACCACCTGGCCGCCTGGCTGGCCGCGTACCAACTGCCGCCGGTCTGCCTGCTGGGGCACTCGTTCGGCGCGGAGGTTGCCGCCGCGGTCGCAGCGACCCACCCCGACGCGGTACGCGCGCTGGTGCTGGCCGGACCGACAAGTGACCCGGCGGCCCGGTCCCGACGGGGCCAGTTCGGTCGTTGGCTGGTGGACACTCTGCGCGAGGCGCCGCTACAGGCCCCGATCCTGGTGCGGGACGTCTGGAACGCCCGGCCCTGGCGGGTCCTCGCCACGCTGTCGCACTCGGTGCGCAACACCATCGAGGCGGACCTCGTCCGGGTCAGCGCGCCGACCGCCGTCGTGACCGGCGACCGCGACCCGGTCGTGCCGCAACGGTGGCGGGACGAGGCGACGCGGCTGGTGCCGGAGGCGGCACTGGTGGTCGTTCCCGGCGCCGCGCACAACGTGGTCACGACCGCCCCGACTGCCGTCGCGGACGCGATCCGGCACCTGCTCGCCCCTCATCCCGCACTCACGGACAGGTGAACGTCATGCGCTTCGGCAACACGGAGATCCGCCCGCTCGGCGGGGGCCTCGGCTGCCTCCTGATGATCCTCTTCTCGATCGTGGCGTCGGTGGTGCTGACCGTCCTGCTGAATCTGGTGCTCTGAGGACCGGCGGCGTCAGCCGGGAGACAGCTCCAGCGTGGCGAGCAGCGGATAGTGGTCGGAGGCGGTGGCCGCCGCGCCGTCGCGGATCACCCGACAGTCGTGCACGCGTTGCGCCACCGCCGGGCTGCCGAGCAGGTAGTCCAACCGCATCCCGGCGAACTCGGCCCCGCCTAGCCGGGTGGGCACGGTGTGGCCGGCGGCCTCCGGCGCGTCGATGTTGCCCGACGGCCAGAGGTCGACCAGGCCGGCCGCGAGCAGCCGGGCGATCGCGCGGGTGTCCACGGCGCCGCCGGAGCGACGCAGGTGCCGCCGCCGGTAGAGGATGGGCATGCCGGCCAGCCGGGCCGTGTGGTCGACGGTCGGGTCGAGCGAGTTGAGATCACCGGTGACCAGCGTCAGCTGCCCCCGGTCGCGGCGCATCGCGGCGACCAACCAGTCGACTTCCATCCGCCGCCGGCCCCCGGAGTACGGGTAGAGGTGGGTGCCCAGCACGGTGAACGGGCCGGCGGACGTGGCCACCACGACCCGGGCGGCTGCGTGGTGGAACGGACGACGCACCGACCCCGCGTCGACGACCCGGTACGGCGGCCGGACCAGCACGGCCACCGGTTGCCCGAAGCAGGACCGGGCCAGGTGGGGCGTCATCCCCACCCGGCCCGCCACGCTGGCCATCAGCCCGTCCCGGTCGAAGCCGCGCAACTCCTGCAGGGCCAGCACGTGCGGTGCCTGCTCGTCGACGACCTGGACCACCTGATCCAGCCGGTCGAGGCCGCCGCGGTCCCGCCCGCCGGTACGGATGTTCCAGGTCATCACCCGCAGCACGTCGGCGGCGCCTAGTCGGCTCGGCCGGCCCGCGCCAGCTCGTCGTCCAGGCTGCCCACGTCCTCCGACTCGATGGCCGGTCGGTTGCCTTCCTTCAGGTCCTCGTTCGGTCGGATCACCAGGTAGAGCAAGCCGATCCAGAGCGCGGAGAGCAGGATCGCGCCCATGAAGTCGGTCGGGTGGTGCATGCCCCGGTACATCCGGGAGGTGGCCACCCCGACCGGCATGAGCACGGCCAGCGCCACGAAGATCCAACGCCACCACCGGTCGGTACGCGGGAACACGACGAGAGTGATCGCCAGCCAGACGCAGATCGTGGCCGCGATGTGCCCGGACGGGAACGACGAGGTGGGCATCTGCCCGTCCAGGTTCTCCACCGGCGGACGCGGCCGGTCGACCGCGCGGGCCGACGCGAGGAAGAGGGTCAGCTCACCCACCATCGCCAACGCCACGAAGAGCACCGGGCGCCAGCGCCGCCACACCGCCAGCACCAGCGGGCAGAACACCAGCGAGATCAGCAGGATGGCATGGGTGTCACCGAACTTGCTCCACCACCAGCTGACGTCGGTCAGCACCTCGGTGTGCCGCTCGGCGAACCACTGCGGCACCTTGGTGTCGAGGGTGTCGAAGAAGGTGCCCTTGGCGTGGTAGCTGACGTACATGCCGAAGCCGTACAGCGCCCCGAACACGATCACCCAGCCGACCAGCAGCTCGGCCACCGCCGAGCGGGGGTGGGCCAACACGTGCTCCTCGGCCGGGGCGGGGGCGATGTCGTGCCCCGCCTCCGGCTCCAGGCCCTCGGTCAGCGGCGGCACCGGCCGCCCCCGCTCCCGCCGCCACAGTCGGAAGGCGTACGCGGTGACGCCCAGCCAGGCGGCCCCGAGCAGCCAGGCGGCCAGCACGTCGGAGACGAAGTGCACGCCCAGCGCGATCCGGGTCAGCCCGACCAGTGCCACCAGCACACCGACGCCGACGATGGCCGGCTTGCGCCAGCGGGGCGCCATCGCCGGCAGGAACACCAGCAGCAGCGCTCCGTACGCGACGAACGAGCCGAGCGCGTGCCCGCTCGGGAAACTGTTGCCGGGCGCGCTGGCGATGGGCACGTCCACGACCGGGCGGAGCCGGCCGACAAGCGTCTTCAGTGACGGGTCGAGGATCAGGCCACCGACCCCCGTGATGATCAGGTAGACGGCGAGTCGGGGCTGCCGTCGGATCAGCAGCCCGACCACGGCGATGGTGACCAGCCAGATGAGGATCGGTCGGCCGCCCAGGTCCGTCACCGCCTGGAGCACGGTGACCAGCGCGTGGTGCGGGGCGACGAGCCCGTTGAACCACTCGGCGAGCCCGTGGTCGACATCCTGCAACGGGCTCCACTGCACCCGGACGAGCAACAACAGCAGCCCGAAGGCCACCCCGGCACCGGTGACGGCCACCAGACCGGCAATGCTCCGTTCGGCGAAATGACCGATCGGACGGCGCGCCACCTCTTTGACCGCGGTCACCCCGCACCTCCCTTATCTGTCTGGCGAGGCGCATTACCCGATCCGCGTCCGTCGTACACGCCGGTGCCGCTAGAGCGCCGACATGTCCCCGGTGTCGTACAGCTCGGCGCGGTCCGGGTCGGGCTCCCACAGGTCCGGTTGGGCGGGCTCCTGCACACCGATGCGCAGCGCCTCCAACTGGGCGGCGAAGGACAGCCCGCCGAAGAGCGCCATCCCGGTCAGGTTGGCCCAGAGCAGCAGCGCCATCATGCCGGTCAGAGCGCCGTAGGTCTGCCCGAAACCGTCACTGAACCGCACGTACGCGGCGAGCAGCAGGCTGGCCAGCCACCACAGCGCCGTGGCGATGCCGGCGCCGAACAACAGCCAGGACAGGCCGGGCTGGTTGCGGCGCGGCGCGTGTCGGAACAGCACGGCCACGGCTATGACGGTCAACGCGAGGCTCAGCGGGAACCGGATGACGTCCCAGATCCCGTTGGCGAGTTCGCCCCACTCGTAGTGTTCGCGGACCGAGTCGCCCATCGCGCCGCCGCCGACCAGGATCAGGAAGCCGGCGAGCGCGGGCAGGCCGGCGGTGACGGCCAGCACGGCGGCCCGCAGGTACTTGCGCAGCGCCGGGCGGTCCCGCTCGACGCCGTAGATGCGGTTGGCACCCCGCTCGATCTGGGCCATCGTGGTGGTGAGCGCGAACAGGCCGGTGAGCAGACCGAGGGTGAGCGCCAGCTCCCCGGCGTCCTCGACGCGTTCGCCCTCGCCGAGCAGCTCGGAGACCATCTGTGCGCTCTGGCCTGGGGTGAGCGCCAGGACGGTGTCGGCGACCACCTGGCCGCCCTCCTCGACGCCCAGCTCGCTGATCAGGCCGGTGAGGGCGATCAGGAAGGGCACCACGGCGAGGCAGAGTTGCAGCGCGAAGGCCCGGGAGTGGCTGAACCCGTCGCCGTACCGGAACCGGATGAACGCGTCCCGCAGCAGGTGCCAGCCACCCTGCCCGCGCAGTGTGTGCCAGGCGTCGTCGGCGGACAACTCCTCGTCGGCCATCAGCCGGGTCTCCGGCACGATCCGGGTACTACTCACTGCGGGCTTCCTCGATCAGCTGCTCGCCCCGCTCCCCGGCACCTTGCGCGTCGACGGCCAGGTCGGGGGCGTCCTCGGGCTGGGGGACGCAGAGCCAGAGCGCCTCGGGCCGAACCTCGGCGTGCAGCTGCCGACCCGGGGAGATGAGGTCGCCGTCCAGCTCCCGGGGCTGCGCCCGGTTGCTGGTGACCACGACGCGCCGCCCCCGGTACACCTCCATCCGCGGCACCTGGCCGCTGCGGCGGATCACCGCCCAGCCGAGCGCGAGCCAGTGCCGCAGGCTGCGCGGGGTGAGCACGGCGACGTCGAGCCAGCCGTCGTCCGGCTCGGCCTCGGTCAGCAGGGTCACGCCGCCCTGGAGGCGGCCGACATTGGCGATCAGGACCGAACGGGCCCGGCGGCGCACCGGCGGCCGGTCGTCGATGCGGATCTGCACCCGCATCGGCCGGTCCCGTAGGTGGCGGGCGGCACCCATCACGTACGCCGGCCAGCCGATGCGGGCCTTGGTGGTCTCGTTGGTGGCTTCGAGCATCTGGGCGTCGAAGCCCATGCCGGCCATCACGGTGAAGTACTTGTCCTCGACAGCGCCGACATCGAGCAGCCGTCGGCCGCGTTCGACGGCGACCTGCAACCCGGCGGCCAGGTCGGTGGAGAGCCCCAGGTTGGCGGCGAGCAGGTTGCCGGTGCCCTGCGGCAGCACGGCGAGGGCCACATCGGTGCCGACCAACCCGCTGACGCAGGACATCACGGTGCCGTCGCCCCCGCAGGCGAAGACCAGGTCGACGCCGGCCTTGACGGCCTGCTCGGTCTGGCCGCGACCCGGGTCGTCGACGGTCGTCTCGTACCACTGCGGCGCGGGCCAGCCGGCCGCGGTCAGGGCGTCGTCGACGGTACGGCGCAACTCGTCGAGATCGTCGACCTTGACCGGGTTGACCACCACAGCGGAGCGCAACCCGCCGTCGCCGCCCGAGGGCCGCCTGTCCTGTCCAGCATCCACGGCGCCAGTGTGCAGCACCCGGACGGCTTCAGCGACCCGGCGACCGGCGCGCGTCGGAAGTGCCACAGACAGGTTTCAACCCGGCCCCCACCCGTCAGGCCGCCGCGCGCAGCGCAAGCTCCACCCGCCGGCGCAGATCATCGAGGTCGACCCCGGACTCGGTGAGCACCAGAGCCCCCAGCCCGTTGCCCTCCCGGAGCACCCCGAGCAGGATGTGCTCGGTGCCGATGTGGCGGTGGCGCAGGCGCAGGGCCTCCCGCAGCGACAGCTCCAGCACCTTCTTCGAGCGCGGCGAGAACGGGCCGCCGAGGTACCGCTTACGACCCCAGCGGCGGCGCGGCGCCGGCACCGCCTCCCGTAGCGCGTCCGGGCCGAAGGACTGCTCGATGCGGGCAACGATCGCGGCCAGGTCGATGCCGATCTCCCGCAGCGCCGCCGCGTCCGCGTCACCGAGACCCGCGCCGCCGTTGGCGGTGTGCCGGCGGACGCGTTCGCGCAGGTCGTCGGCGCGTACCCCGGCGTCGGCGAGCACCCGGCTGGCCAGCCCGGCCTCGTCGGCGAGCAGGGCGAGCAGCAGGTGCTCGGTGCCGACCGGGCGCTGGCCCTCGACCCGCGCCTCCTCCAGCGCCCGTCGCACCACGTCGCGCGCCCGGTCGGTGAATCGTTCGAACATCACGCCTCCCAGGATGAGTTGACCGCCGGTCGCCCGGCGTGCTTCTTGTGCACTGCCTGCCGGCTGACCTCGAGCGTGTCGGCGATCTCCTGCCAGGACCAGCCCTGTCGTCGGGCGTTGTCGACCTGGACCACCTCGAGCCGCTCGAGCAGCCGGCGTAGCGCGCGGACGGCGCGCAGCCCGACCCGGGGGTCGGTGCTGCCGGCTGCCGCCGCGAGTTCTGTCGCCTGACTCATGCCGTCAACATACGTTGACAAGCCCCCCCGTGTCAACCCTGGTTGACGCGATCGGTTCGCGGCGACAGCAACCGGCGCGCTCCGGCGCCCTCACGGCCGAGCACGTCGCGGGGGTTGGTCAGATGGCAGGCCCGCAACGACAGGCAGCCACAGCCGATGCAATCGCTGAGGTCGTCGCGGAGCGCCTGCAACTGCGCGATCCGCGCGTCGAGTTCGGTACGCCAGGCCGCCGACAGCCGGGCCCAGTCGTCGGGGGTCGGGGTGCGTTCGCTGGGCAGCTGATCCAGGGCTTCGCGGATCGCCGTCAGCGAGATGCCCACGTTCTGGGAGGCCCGGATGAACGCGACCCGCCGCAGGGTGTCGCGGCCGTACCGGCGCTGGTTGCTCGCCGTCCGCGTGCTGCGGATGAGGCCCTTGCGCTCGTAGAAATGCAGCGCCGAGATGGCGACACCGCTGCGGTCGGCGACCTGCCCGACGGTGAGTTCGTGAAACGTGGTGCGGGGCCTCGGCATTGATCGACCGTACCGCTTGACCTCAACCGTGGTTGAGGCCAGAGGATCAGCGGCGTCCCCGAACCGCGAACAAGGAGCCCCTCTGTGACCACAGTTCTCGTCATCGGCGCCACCGGGCAGCAGGGCGGCGCCGTCGCCGATCTGCTGCTCCAGCACGGCCACGAGGTGACCGCCTATGTCCGCTCACCCGAGTCGCCGCCCGCCCGGGCGCTGTCCGCAGCGGGAGCACGGCTCGTCACCGGTGACCTGGGCGACCCGGTGGCGCTCGCCGACGCCGCCCACGCCGTCGACGCGATCTTCGGACTGTCCGTGCCGTTCGGATCCGGTGGGAAGAACGAGGAGATCGCCCAGGGTCGCCTCCTGGTCGACGCGGCGGCGCGGGCCGAGGCGCACCTCGTCTACTCCTCGGTACGCGGCGCCGACCGGATGGTCGAGTCCGACATCGACCACGCCGACAGCAAACAGCACGTCGAGGCGTACCTGCGAAAGCAGCAGGTACGCGCGACCGTCCTCGGACCGGTGTACTTCATGGAGAACGTCCTGAACACCGGGTTCAGCCGCCTCACCGACGGCGTCCTGGCCAACCCGCTCTCCGGGGGCAAGCCGCTGGACCAGGTCACCGTCCGGGACATCGCCGGCCTCGCCGTGCACGCCGTCGAGCACCCCGATCGGTTCGTCGGCGAGCGGATCGACGTCGTCTCCGACCGGGTGACCGGCGAGGAGGCGGCCCGCGTCCTCAGCGACGTGCTCGGCCGTGAGATCCCGTACCGACAGCTGCCGTTGGATCAGGTCCAGCAGTGGGCCGGCAACGAGATCGCCGACATGTTCCAACGCTTCGAGGACAACACCGACTTCGTCGACGTCGACGCGCTGCACGCCGCGTACCCCGACGTCGCCTGGCACCGCTACGCCGACTGGGCGCGCACTGTCGACTGGGACCGGGTCCTCTCCACCCGGGCGAGCGGGCGATAACCCAACGACGCAACGCCACCGTGCTCATCCGACTACCCTCGGTCAGGACAGCTTGGTCGTGCCGGGCGCGACGCCCGGGAGGTGATATCGGATGGCCGCACCCGCCGACGCAGCGGTGCTGGTCGGCCTCGGGTCGGAACGCGACCTCCCGGTGGTCGAACAGGCCGCGCAGGAGGCCGCCGACCACAGCCGGCCACTGCACCTGCTGCACACCTTCGACTGGCACGCGGCCTTCGCCGCGGACACCGTCGCCGCACCCCGCGACCAGGCCGAAAACCTGATCACCCGCGCCGCCCAGCTCGCCCACCAGACCGAGCCGGGGCTGACCGTACGCGGGGAGATCGTCGAGAGCTCGATGCTGCCCACCCTCATCCGCCGCTCGGAGAGCACCTTCCTGCTGGCCGTCGGCGACAGCGGCATGGCGGGCAGCGGTCAGGGCGTTCCGGCCGAGACGACCGCCGTGCAGTTGGCCGCCCGGGCCGGTTGCCCCCTGTTGGTGGTCCGGCGTGAGCCGCCACCGCAGGGCCCGGTGCTGGTGGGGGTGGACGGCTCGCCCAGCTCACACCTCGCCCTGCAGTGGGCCGTGGAGTGCGCGGCCCGCCGCGACGCCCGACTGCTGGCCCTGCGGGTGGTGGAGTACGACGAGGACACCGACGCGGTCGCAGAGCAGCTCACCGAGGCGCTGGCCCGGCACACCGGCCGCGACAACACCGTGCCGACCGAGTGTCGCGTGGTACGCGGCGACCCCGCCGAGGTGCTGATCGACACCTCCCGCAACGCGCAGGTGGCGCTGGTCGCCGCCCGCGGCGACGAACCGGGCCGGGCCATGCTGGGCGCTGTCGCCCAGTCCCTGCTCTACCACTCCCCCGCCCCGGTGGTCGTCGTCCGCGGCCTGGCCGAGGCGCCGCTGACCGGGCCTGGTGCCCACCCGACGAGGGACCAACGGCCCTGACCCGGGGCGTCCGCGGTGACCAGGCTGGACACCGGACGCCCCACTCCTACCCGCGAGAGGCAGCATGATGGAGACCGCTCTCGACGTGCACCGCGCCCTCACCGACGACGAGCTGCGCCGGCTGGACGCCTACTGGCGCGCCGCGAACTACCTCACCGTCGGGCAGATCTACCTGCTGGACAATCCGCTGCTGCGCGAGCCGCTGACCCCCGACGACATCAAGCCCCGGCTGCTCGGGCACTGGGGCACCAGCCCCGGCCTCAACCTGATCTACGCCCACCTCAACCGGCTGATCGTGGCGCGCGACCTCAACGCCATGCTGGTCACCGGCCCCGGTCACGGCGGGCCGGCCATCGTGGCCAACACCTGGCTGGAGGGCACCTGGTCGGAGCGCTACCACGACGTGGCCCGCGACGAGGCCGGGATGTCCCGGCTCTTCCGCCAGTTCTCCTTCCCGGGCGGCATCCCCAGCCATGTCGCGGCGGACGTGCCAGGTTCGATCCACGAGGGCGGCGAACTCGGGTACGCGTTGAGCCACGCCTACGGCGCCGCGTTCGACCACCCGGACCTGCTGGTGGCCTGCGTGATCGGCGACGGCGAGGCGGAGACCGGGCCGCTGGCCGGCAGTTGGCTCTCCGACGTGTTCCTCAACCCGGCGCGCGACGGCGCGGTGCTGCCCATCCTGCACCTCAACGGCTACAAGATCGCCAACCCGACCGTGCTGTCCCGGATCCCCGAGGCCGACCTGCTCGACCTCATGCGCGGGTCCGGCTACCAGCCGTACGTGGTGGCCGGTGACGAGCCCGCCCGGGTGCACCGGGCCCTCGCCGCGACGCTGGACCGTGTGCTGGGCGAGATCGCCGAGATCCAGCGGCGGGCCCGCTCCGGAAGCGTCGTCGAACGCCCCCGCTGGCCGATGATCATTCTGCGGACGCCGAAGGGCTGGACCGGCCCGCGCGAGGTCGACGGCACCCAGGTCGAGGGCACCTACCGCGCCCACCAGGTGCCGCTGTCGGGCGTACGCGACAACCCGGCGCACCGGGCCGAACTGGAGCACTGGCTGCGCAGCTACCGGCCGGAGGAGCTGTTCGACGCGACCGGCGCGCCGGTGGAGGAGCTGCTGACGCTGCCGCCGCGAGGTGACCGGCGGATGAGCGCCAACCCGGTCACCAACGGCGGCGTGGTGCTGCGCGACCTGACCCTGCCGGACTTTCGTGACTACGGCGTTGAGGTTCCCGAGCCGGGTACGCCGATCGCCGGCGCGACCGGGGTGCTCGGCCCGTGGATCCGCGACGTCATCAGCGCCAACCCGGAGACGTTCCGGCTGTTCGGCCCGGACGAGGTCGCGTCCAACCGGCTGGGTGCGGCGTTCGAGGTGACCGGCCGGGCCTGGGTGGCCGCCACAGTGCCCGGCGACGACCACCTCTCCCCCGACGGGCGGGTCATGGAGGTGCTCTCCGAGCACCTGTGCCAGGGCTGGCTGGAGGGCTACCTGCTGACCGGCCGGCACGGCGTGTTCACCAGCTACGAGGCGTTCATCCACATCGTCGACTCGATGCTCAACCAGCACGCCAAGTGGCTGAAGGTGACCCGGGCCATCCCCTGGCGGCAGCCGATCGCTTCGCTGAACTACCTGCTCTCCAGCCACGTCTGGCGGCAGGACCACAACGGCTTCTCCCACCAGGACCCGGGCTTCATCGACCACGTCGTCAACAAGAAGGCCGAGGTGGTGCGGGTCTATCTGCCGCCGGACGCCAACACGCTGCTCGCCACGATGGACCACTGCCTGCGCAGCCGGCACTACATCAACGTGGTGGTGGCCGGTAAGCAGGCCGCCCCGAACTGGTTGACGATGACCGAGGCGATCCAGCACACCCGGCGTGGCCTGGGCATCTGGGAATGGGCCAGCAACGACGGCGGCACCGAACCGGACGTGGTGCTCGCCTGCTGCGGAGACGTGCCGACCCTGGAGACGTTGGCCGCCGTCGAGCTGCTGCGCCAGAACCTGCCGACGTTGAAGGTGCGCCTGGTCAACGTGGTCGACCTGATGCGACTCCAGCCGGACACCGAGCACCCACACGGCCTGACCGACAACGAGTTCGACACCATCTTCACCGAGGACCGGCCGATCATCTTCGCGTACCACGGATATCCGTGGCTGATCCACCGTCTCACCTACCGCCGCACCAACCACGAGAACCTGCACGTGCGCGGTTACAAGGAGGAGGGCACCACCACCACTCCGTTCGACATGGTGATGCTCAACGACCTGGACCGCTTCCACCTGGTCATCGACGTCATCGACCGGGTGCCCGGGCTGGCCGCCAGCGCCGCGCACCTGCGCCAACGGATGGTCGACGCCCGACAGGCAGCCCGCGACTACACCCGCCAGTACGGCGAGGACGACCCCCAGGTCGCCGAATGGCGCTGGGTCCGCGAAACCGACCCGACCACCCCCTGAAGGAGGACGACGTGCGCGACGCGGAGATCCTGGTCGGCTACGACGGCTCCACAGACGCCTCGGTGGCCCTGAACTGGGCCGTGGAGGAGGCGCGGCACAGCGGCCAGCCGGTGCGGCTGGCGTACGTCTTCGAATGGCTGACCGTGGCCAGTTGGGTCGGCCCGGGCGTGGCCCCCGGCGTGTGGCCGGACGACACCGCCCGCCGGCAGGTCGAGGACCTGGTCGGCAGGGCCGCGGCGGACGCCACCGCGGCGAACCCCGGGCTGCGGATCACCGGCGAGGTGTACGACGGGCCGCCCGCGCTGGTGTTGCAGGAACGCTCGGCGGAGGCGGGGATGCTGGTGCTGGGCAGCCGGGGTCACGGCGGCTTCGGGGGCCTGCTGGCCGGGTCGACGGCGGTCTCGGTCGCCGCGCACGCCCACTGCCCGGTCGTGGTGGTCCGGGACGGGGCCGGCAGCGCCGCGACCGACACGTCGGGGCGCCCGGTGGCGGTCGGGGTGGACGGCTCGGAACCGTCGCTGGTGGCGCTCGGCTTCGCGGCCGAACGGGCGGCACAGCGGCGGCTGCCGCTGCGCGTCCTGCACGCCTGGACACCGGGCCCCGGCGGGGCGGCCGGGGTGCCCGACGAGCGGGCCGCAGTGGAGCAGGCACTGGAGCCGTGGCGGCGAACATTCCCCGAGCTGGCGGTGACCGTCGACCTGGAGTCGACAAGCCCGTCGGCGATGCTGATCGAGGCGAGTCGGGACGCGCGGCTGGTCGTGGTCGGCAGCCGGGGCCGGGGCGGGCTGGCCGGCATGCTGCTCGGCTCGGTCAGTCAACAGCTCATCCAACACGCCGCCTGCCCGGTCGCCGTGGTCCGCGAACGCTGACCACAGCGTCATCGTCGCGGCGGCCAGGCGCAGCGGGCGGGCCCAACGACCCGACGGGATCAGGACCTGTGGCCCTGCGGGCACAGCGCCGAAGGCCACAGGATGAGGCGGCAACCCCCGGGCGCGGCGACGCGCCGTACGGCACGATGAGCAGAGACGGAAAGGTCGTGACCATGAGTCAGGAAAGTCAGCTGACCACCGCGCTGGCGGAGGCCGCCGCCACCGCAGGCCACGCCCCCTCGGTGCACAACACCCAGCCGTGGCGCTGGCGGGTGCTGCCCGACGCGTTGGAGCTGCGCTCGGTCGCCGACCGACAGCTCGCCGCCAGCGACCCCGAGGGGCGACTGCTGGCGGTCAGCTGCGGCACCGCCCTGCACCACGCCCGACTGGCGCTGGCCGCCGAGGGGTGGCGCGTCGTGGTGGAACGGTTGCCCGACCCGGGCGACAGCGAGCTGCTGGCCCGGCTGACCGACCTCAGCCAGACCGGGGCCGACCCGGACGCCATGCGCATGGTGCAGTGCATGCGGGTGCGACACACCGACCGGCGGCCGGTCAGCGACGAGCCGGTTCCGCCCTCGGCGATCGAGGAGATCACCCGGGCGGTCAACGCGGAGGGCTGCCGGTTGCAGATCCTCGACCGTGACCAGTTGTTGGAGCTGGCCGCCACCGCCGCGCACGCCGACACCGTCGAGGCCGAGGACCCGGAGCTGCGCACCGAGCTGGCGTACTGGACCAGCCGGGCCGGCTCGGGCACCGGTCTGCCGGCGGAGGTGCTGCCCGAGCAGCCCGCGCAGACCACCGTGCCGGTCCGGGACTTCGGCCGTCCCGGCAGCCTGCCGATGGGCCCGGGCCACGACCGGATGGCGGTGTACGCGATGCTGCACGGCGACGAGGACGAACGGGACAGCTGGTTGCGTGCCGGCGAGGCGCTCTCCGCCGGTTGGCTGACCGCCACCCGCCTCGGCGTGTCAGTGGTGCCGCTCAGTGCGGTGGTGGAGGTGCCGGGCACCCGGCAGACCCTGCGGCAGCTGCTCTCCGGGATCGGCTTTCCGTACCTCGTGCTGCGGTTGGGCATCGCGGACCCGGCACACTCCGGCCCGCCGCACACCCCACGGTTGACCACCGCGCAGGTCGTCGACACCTCCGCCGTCCGTTGACGGGTCCGGCGACGAACGGCACCGGCGCTACCATCCCCCGGTGACCAGCGCGCCGTTGCCCCGTCAGGAACCGTCCCCGGCACCGTCGCTCGGGCTGAGCCCGCTGTCGCGGGTCCGTCTCGACGAGTTGTTGCAGGAGATGCTGGTCCGGGTCGGTGAGGTGGTGACCAGCCGGGAGCGCCTGCGGGCCCTGCTCGACGCGGTGGTCGGCATCGGCACCAACCTGGATCTGCGCACCACCCTGCAACGCATCGTGCAGGCGGCCTGCGAGTTGGTCGGCGCCCGGTACGGCGCGCTCGGCGTGGTCGGCCCGGACCGGCTGCTGCACGACTTCATCGTCCACGGCGTCACGCCCGAGCAGCACGAGCGGATCGGCGACCTGCCGCACGGGCGGGGCGTGCTCGGCCTGCTCATCGACGATCCCCGGCCGCTGCGGATGCCCGACATCACCCAGCACCCCCGCTCCTACGGGTTCCCGGCCAACCACCCGCCCATGCACAGCTTCCTGGGCGTGCCGGTCCTCATCCGCGACCAGATCTTCGGCAACCTCTACCTGGCGGAGAAGCAGGGCGGCGCGGAGTTCACCGAGGACGACGAGGAGATCGTCGTCGCGCTCGCCGCCGCCGCCGGCGTGGCCATCGAGAACGCCCGCCTGTACGCCCTGGCGCACCGGCGGGAACGCTGGCTCGCCGCCACCGCCGAGATCACCACGGTGCTGCTGGGCGAGGTACGTCGTACCGACGCGTTGGCGTTGGTCGCCCGCCGAGCCCGCGAGGTCTCCGAGGCCGAGCTGGCGCTGGTGCTGCTCTACGACAACGACACCGAGCAGTTCTCCGTGGAGGTGGTCGACGGCGTCGACGAGCAGGCCCTCGCGCTCGTCGGCGCGGTCCTTCCCGCCGTCGACACCAGCTTCGGCGCGGCTGTCGCCCAGGGCCGGCACGACCAGGTGGACGACCTGGCGCACGCCGCGCCGTGGCCTGCGCTGTTGCACACCGGCCCGGCGATGATCTCACCACTCGCCACCGCCGAGACGCTGCACGGGGTGCTGATCGTGGCGCACCGGCCGGAGCGCGGCGGTGGCGCCAGCGAGGAGGATCTGACGCTGCTGGGCAGCTTCGCCGGGCAGGCCGCGCTGGCGATGGAACGGGCGCGCGGCCAGGAGGAACGGGAACTGCTGGTGGTCCTCGAGGACCGCGAGCGGATCGCCCGCGACCTGCACGACGTGGTGATCCAACGGCTCTTCGCCACCGGCCTGCAACTCCAGAGCGCCGCACCGATGGCCCGCCCCGAGTTGGCCAAGCGGATCAACGCGGCCGTCGACGATCTGGACGCCACCATCCGGGACATCCGCCGGACGATCTTCGAGCTGCGTACGCCGATGACCTCGGAGCTGCGCACCGAGATCCGTGCGGAGATCGAGGCGGCCGCCGAAGCGCTGGGCTTCAAGCCGCACCTGGAGCTGACCGGGCCGGTGGACAGCGCCGTGCCGGACGCCATCCGCCCGGACCTCACCGCAGTGCTGCGCGAGGCGCTGTCGAACGTGGTCCGCCACGCGCGGTGCACCCGCGTCGACGTCGTCGTACGCGTCGACGCCGGCCAGGTCATCGTGGTGGTCACCGACAACGGGGTGGGCTGCGACCCGGCCGACGCCCGCGGTGGCCTGGTCAACCTGCGCGAACGCGCCAGCCGCCTCGACGGCACCTTCACGATCACCCCGGCCGAGCCGCACGGCACCGAGGTGCGTTGGGCCGTGCCGCTGCGCGACTGACTCCCGCGACCCGGGTCAGGGCGTTTTGCCGAGCAGACGCGTGGCCAGAACGGCGGCCTGCGTACGACGCTCCAGGCCCAGCTTGGCCAGCACGCTGGAGACGTAGTTCTTCACCGTCTTCTCCGCCAGGAACATCCGCCCGGCGATCTCCCGGTTGGTCAGCCCCTCGGCCACGTACTCCAGGATCCGCCGCTCCTGCTCGGTGAGCGACCTCAGCTCGCGCGGCTGCTCGACGCCGTTGCGGATGCGCTCCAGCACCCGGGTGGTGATCGCCGGGTCGAGCAGCGACTGCCCGGCCGCGACGCGGCGCACCGCGTCGACCAGGTCGGTGCCACGGATCTGCTTGAGCACGTACCCGGCGGCACCCGCCATGATCGCCGCGAACAGCGCCTCGTCGTCCTCGTACGAGGTGAGGATCAGGCCCTTGATGGACGAGTCGACGGCGCGGACGTCACGGCACACGTCGATGCCGTTGCCGTCGGGCAGCCGCGCGTCGAGGATCGCCACGTCGGGCCGCAACGCCGGGATGCGGCGAGCCGCCTCCTGCGCCGAGCCGGACTCACCGACCACCTCGATGTCGCCGCTGCTCTGCAACAGGTCGGCCAGGCCACGGCGGACGACCTCATGGTCGTCGAGGAGGAACACACGGATCATCCCTCGTTTCTACCCGCATCCCACCGCCCACCGCACGGGCCGAAAGTCCCGATCGGCACGCGGCGGGCGGGCGCTCGGACCCGACTGGTCGGGACGTCCGGCCCTGCTCGGCGACCACCGGACGATGGACCGTGAAGGTACGCCGGCACCGCGGCACCACCCGCCACCGGCCCAGCGGAGAGGAGCACCGCCATGGACATCGGCTACACCGCAGCCCAGCTACGGACCGCCGCCGTGGACGCGGTTCGGGCACCGTCGTTGCACAACACCCAACCGTGGCGGCTACGGCTGCGCGACGGCGGCATCGAGGTGCTGGCCGACCCCACCCGCCGGTTGCCTGCGACCGACCCGTCCGGGTGGGGTGTCCGGATCGCCTGCGGCGCCGCGTTGTTCAATCTGCGGATCGCCCTGGCCGTGGCCGGCGTCCCGGCCCGCGTGCGGCTGCGCCCCGACCCGGCCGAGCCGGACCTGCTGGCTCGGCTGGTACCGGACCTTCCGCGCCGACCCACCCCCGCCGAGCAGAGCCTGTACGCGGCCATCCCGCGCCGGTTCAGCAACCGCCTGCCGTTCTGGCCCGACCCGGTGCCGGCCGATGCCCGGTGGCACCTCGGCGAGGCGGCCCGTACCGAGCAGTGCTGGTTGGAGCTGCTGATCGGGGTGAGCGCGGTCTCCGCGTTCGGGGAGATCGCGCGCAGCGCGCACCGGGTGCTGGAGCGCGACCCCGCGTACCGGGCCGAACGGGAACGGTGGCTGCGCCGCGAGTCCGCCCCGGACGGTGTGCCCGGCTCGGCCGGAGGTCCGCGGGGCGAGCCGCAGGACGTCCTCCCGACGCGCGGCTACGGTGGCCGCGACCGCGCCCCCGGGCGGGACTTCGAACCGGAACCCCTGGTGGGGGTGCTGGGCTCGATGGGCAACACCGCCGTGGACCAGGTGATCGCCGGGCAGGCCCTGCAACGCCTGCTGCTCACCGCCACCGACGCCGGACTCAGCGTGTCGCTGCTCTCCCAGCCCATCGAGGTGCCCACGGCGCGGGAACAACTGCGGCTGTCCCTGGGCCGGTTCGGCACACCGCAGATGGCACTGCGGATCGGGTACGGCCAGCCGGGTCGGCCGACCCCCCGACGTGGCGTCGACGAGGTGCTGGACCTGCCGGTGGTGTCCGCCTGACCCGCCGGGCCACGTCAGGCGGCGAGCACGGCGGCCTCCACGGTCGGGTCCAGCCCGACGGAGCTGCGCTGCGGTCGCCCGGCGCGCGGCGGAACCGCACCGACCTCGCGCAGCCAGCGCCAGGTGTCGCCGACGGTCTCGGCCACCGGCCGGCAGGCCAACCCGGCGGCTTGCGCCCGGGTCACGTCCTGCTCCAGCAACCCCCGGTACGGGTGCCCGCGCGGCAGCCAGATCGGCAGGTCGCTCCACGGCTGCACCCCGGCGGCGAGGATCGGCGCCGGATCGGTCCACCGCAGCCGGGCGTCCGCACCGGTGGCGGCCACGCACGCGTCGAGCAGCTCACCCATCGTGGTCTGCGCCGGACGACCGATCGCGTTGAACGTGCCGCCCACCCGCCGGGCGCCCGCGTCGAGCATCCACCCCGCCAGGTCGCGGACGTCGATGTACTGCACCGGCAGGTCGGCCGGCGCGGGGGCGAGCACGTCCCCGCCCCGCTCGACCCGCCGTAGCCACCAGGGCAGCCGACCGATGTCCTCGCCCGGGCCCAGGATCAGGCCGGCCCGCGCGACCAGCGCGCGCTGACCGAACACCTCCCGCACCGCGCGCTCGGCACCGGCCTTGAGCTGCGGGTAGTCGCCGTCGACGGAGCCCGGGTCGGCGTCCACCACAGGGGAGTCCTCATGCAACCCCGCCGCCGCATGGTCGGTGTAGACCGAGCCGCTGGACACGTACACGTAGTGGCCGACCGCGTCGAGCAGGGCGCGGGCGGCGTCGCCGGCGGCCCGCGGCGCACCGTCCCAGGTGTCCACGGCGACGTCCCACTCGCCGCCGGCCAGCGCGGCCAGGCCGTCCGGCGCGGTGCGGTCACCCCGCAACCGGTGTACGCCGGACGGCACCGTGCCGTGCAGCCCTCGGTTGAACACGGTCACCGACCAGCCGCGGCGCACGGCCTCGGTGACAGTGGCCCCGCCCACGAAGCCAGTACCGCCCAGCACCAGCAGTCTCATGCGCTCCACCCTGCCGGCCCCGGCCGGCGAAGGGCACCCCTGTTCACCGGCAGCGGATCTGCCCGTGGCAGAACCCGGTCCGGTGCTCGGGAGACACCGGTCGGGTCGTTCACATCGGCCCCTCGTCCGCCATGCAGGAAAGCCGGCCAGGGCATGGTCAACGAAGCCACCGGTTGCGAAACTGCTTCAATCTGCGTCAGCACGGGCAATCGAGGCGCACAACCCGGACGGAGAAGGGCGTGTCCAGCACACCGCTGTCCCTGCCGCAGCCATCCGCGCGGGCACCCGAGTTCGGCCGGGACGCGCTCATCGTCTGCGAGAACCTGGTGCGGATCTACCAGACCGGCTCGATCGAGGTGCAGGCACTGCAGGGCCTGGACCTGGCCGTGGGAAGCGGTGAGCTGGTCGCCGTCGTCGGTGCCTCCGGATCGGGCAAGTCGACACTGCTCTCCATCCTGGCCGGCATCGACGCCCCCACCGCCGGGCGGGTCCGGGTCGACCGGTGGAACCTGCTGACGATGTCCCGAGCGGACCGGGTGGACTACCGGCGGCACACCGTCGGGTTCGTACGGCAGCAGACGGCGAGCAACCTGATCCCCTACCTGACCGCACGGGAGATGGTGGACCTGCCGATGACGGCGGCCCGCACCGCGAAGAAGGAGCGCCGGGAGCGCACGGCCGAGCTGCTGGACAGCCTCGGTGTCGCCGACTGCGCCGATCGCCGCCCCGGGCAACTCTCCGGAGGGCAGCAGATGCGGGTCGCGATCGCGGTGGCGCTGGCCAACCAGCCGCGGGTGCTACTCGCCGACGAGCCGACCGGCGAGCTGGACGCCGCCACGTCCGCGGAGGTCTTCGGCGTGCTGCGGGACGTCAACCGGCGCTACGGCGTCACAGTGGTCGTGGTGACCCACGATCCGGAGGTCAGCGGCCAGGTCGAACGGACCGTCGCGATCCGGGATGGCCGCACCAGCAGCGAGGTGCTGCGCCGCACCACCACCGACGCCGAGGGCGACACGCACATGATCGCCGAGGAGTACGCCGTGATGGACCGGGCCGGGCGGGTCCAGGTACCCCGCGAGTTCCGCCAGGCGCTGGCGCTGACCCGACGGGTCCGGCTGGCCCTGGAACCCGACCACATCACGATCCGCCCCGACTCGGGGAGCGGCGAATGAGCAGCGAGCCGCTGCTGAGCGTGCGCGGTGTACACCGGCGCTTCCGCACCGGGCCGACAGTCGTACACGCCCTGAACGGGGTGTCGTTCGACGTGGCCGCCGGCTCGATGGTGGCGCTCGTCGGCCGGTCCGGCTCGGGCAAGACCACCCTGCTCAACGTCATCGGCGGTCTGGACCGCCCGGACGCCGGCACCGTGCACGTCGACGGCACCGACGTCACCGCGCTCGACGAGGACGGCCTGTCCCGGCTGCGGCGCGAGAAGGTGTCGTACGTCTTCCAGAGCTTCGGGTTGATCCCGGTGCTCTCGGCCGCGGAGAACGTCGCGGCCCCACTGCGGATGGCCCGCGTCGCCCCGACCGAGCGCGAGCGGCGGGTCGAGTTGCTGCTGGAGCTGATCGGCCTGGCCGACCACGCCCGGCAGCGGCCGGCCGAGCTGTCCGGCGGCCAGCAGCAACGGGTGGCGATCGCCCGCGCGCTGGCCGCCTCGCCCCAGCTTCTGCTCGCCGACGAGCCCACCGGGCAACTGGACGCCGAGACCGGCCTGTCGGTGATGGCCCTGCTGCGCGGGATAGTGGAATCCGAAGGCGTCACCGTACTGGTCTCGACGCACGACGCGGTGATGATGGCCCTGGCCGACCGGGTGATCCGCATCCACGACGGACACCTCGACGAACAGGCGGCCGAGCAGCCGTACGCGCCGGTGCCGGACGCCGGGTGACGCGACGATGAGGCTGGTCAGCCGGCGCGCCCGCGCGCAGTGGCCGTTGCTGGCAGCCCTGCTCGGGGTCGTCACGATCGGCGCGACAGTGCTGGGTACCTGCACCCTGCTGACCACCCGCACCGCCGAGCGGGCGCTGGAGGTCGCCATGGCCCGTGCCGCCCCCGCCGCCGTCGACGTGACCGTCTACACCGGCACCGTCGAGGGCCGGGACACCCCGTCCGTCGCCGCCGACACCCGCGCCGTGGTGGCCTCCACGCTCGCACCGTTCCCGGTGACGACGACCGCGCGGGCGTCGACGGTGCTGCGGGCCCTGCCGCCCACACTCGCCAAGGGCACCACCGTCGGCGCCCAGGCGTACCTGTCGGGGCTGGACGACCTGCCGACCCGAGGCGAGCTGGTCACCGGGCGCTGGCCACAGCACCCCGGCGACGCGGTGCTGCTGGAGTCCACCGCACAACTGCTCGGTCTCACCCCCGGTCACCGGGTACGCCTCGGCGCCGAGCTGGCCCACGCGCCCGTCCCGGCCATCGACGTGGTCGTCGTCGGTGTGGTACGCCCGCTGCCGGGACGCGGCTGGGACCGCGACCCGCTGGCCGCGGCCGGCTCCGCCACCGGCTACCGGGACGGCCGCTTCCAGCAGCCGGTCAACGCCTACGGTCCGTTCCTCGTCGACCTCGCCGACCTGGTCACCACCGGGGCCACCATCGACCGGCTGGAGGTCACCGCCCATCCGGACCTGTCCCGCAGCAACCGCCACGACCTGGAGACCGCGGCCGCGGCCGTCGACAGTGCCGACGGCCGGCTGGCGGGCCGCCTCGGCGATCGCGTCCGGCTCGCACGTGTCGCCTCCGAACTGCCGCTGACCCTGCGGGCCGCCGACGACCAACGACACGTCACCGCCGCCGTCGTGCTCGCCATCGCCGTCCTCGGCGGTGTCCTGGCCGCGACGGCACTCGTCCTCGCCGGCCGACTGACCACGGGCATACGCGCCGACGAGACCGCCCTGCGATCCGCCCTGGGCACCAGCCGTCGACAACTCGCCGCCACCGCCACACTCGAGGCCGGGCTCGTCGCCGCCGTCGCCGCCGCGCTCGCGATACCGGCCTCGTCGGCCCTGCACGCCGGCCTGACCCATCTGCCACCGCTGGACGGCGCCGGCCTGACCGTCCGGCCGGCCATCGCCGGTGCCCAGGTCCTCGCGGTCGCCGGCGGCGCGCTGGTGCTCGCCGCCGTACTCATCGTCCTGGCGATCCGACCCGTCCCGGCAGCCGGCGACCAGCGCACCCGCCGCGAACTGCTGGCCCGCTCCGGCGCCGACCTGATGCTCGCGGTATTCGCCGCCGCCGGATGGTGGCAGCTGTACGCGCAGCCCGCCGCCGCCAGCCCCCGCGCCGACGCGGTCCGAGTGCTCGCGCCGGCGCTGCTGCTCACCGCAGGCGTCGCCCTGGCGCTCCGGGTGGTCCTGCCCGCCCTTCGCGGCGCCGACCGGCTGGCGCACCGCGCCCGCGGGCTGGCGCTCCCGCTGGCGGTCTCCGAGGCCGCCCGCCGGCCACGAGCGGTCGCCGCCGGGCTGCTCGTCGGACTGGCCTGCGCGGCCGGAACCTTCGGTCTCGCCTTCGACGACACGTGGCACCAGTCGCAGCGCGACCAGGCCGCGCTCGCCGTCGGCACCGACCTGGCACTCACCCTCAGCACGGCGCCGGTGGCCGGAGACGGCGCGGTCGTCAGCGCGGCCACCTCGGGGGCCGTGAGTCCGGCCCTCGACCGAGGTACCGCCGTCGGTCAGTGGCTCGGCAGCGCCGGCGACGCGCCGCGCCTGGTCGCCGTCGACACCACCCGCGCCGACGCGCTGCTGCGCGGACGGCTGGACGACGACCGCGGATGGGCGGACGTGGGCGCCACGCTGGCACCACGCACCCGGGTCACCGGCCTCGCCATTCCGACCGGAGCCCCGCTCGTCCTGAGCGGGACCGCCGCCGGCGACACCCCGCTCGCCGTGACGCCCCGGTTGATGCTGCAGGACGCCACCGGCCTCCGCACGTCGTGCACCGGTCCGGCCGTACCGCTCGACGGCAGGGAGTTTCGGCTGCCCGCCTGCGCGACGGCCGACGGGCTGCGCCTCGTCGCGGTCGTCCTGCCGGTCACCGCCGACTCCGTCGGCGGACGCGTCGCCGTAGCCGTCACACTCACCGTGCCGCCAGCCGGGGCGGCGGAGAAGCCCACTGGCGGATCGGATTGGACCGCCACGTCCGCGCCGCCGGTCCCGAGCAGGTTGAGCGATCCGACCGTCAGGGTGTCCACCACCCCGACGGGAACCGCGCTGCGGATGGCCGCGACCGTCGACCTCGGCGGCGCCGAGGACGCCGCCCGGACCCTCGTCGCCACCGCGTTCCCGGACCCCGGCCCGGTGCCCGTGGCCGTCTCCGCCCGCTTTGCCGGCGAGGTCGGTGCCGAGAGCGGCAGTCAGCTCAGCGTCACGGTCGGCATCACGCCTGTCCCGGTCGTCGTCACCGAGGTCCTGCCGACCGTACCGTCCGCCCCCGGCGCCGTCGCCGTCCTGGCCGACCTGGACACGCTGTCCCGCGCACGTGCCGTCACCGGCGACCTGACGTTCCCGGTCGACGCCTGGTGGGTCGGCCACCCAGCCGGCCCCGGTGCCGTCGAGCGGACCACCGCCCTGCACCTGGGCACCGTCGCGACCCGCGAGGCGGAGACCGCCCGCCTCACCGGCGGCCCGCTGCACGCCGGGCTGCCGGCCGCGCTCCGCCTCCTCGTCCCGGCCGCGGCCCTGCTGCTGCTCGCCGGCGTCGTCCTGCACGTCACCTGTGATCTCCACGTCCGCGCCGTCGAGGTGACGCGGCTGCGCGGCCTCGGGATGTCCCGGCGCGACATCCGGGCCGTGCTGCTCGGCCAGCACGCCGGCGTTCTGCTGCCCCTGCTCGCGGCGGGCGCGGCCGTCGGCGCGCTCGCCACCCGCGTCGTCGCTCCGCTGCTCGTGCGCTCCGAGACCGGCGCCGCGCCCGTCCCGGCCACCCAGCCACACTGGCCGTGGCCGGCCGAGGCCGCACTGCTCGCCGTACTACTGGCCGGATGCATGCTGGCGGTCGCCGCTGTGGTCACCGTCCAGGTCCGCCGGGCCGACGCCGCGCACCTGCGGGTGGCCCCGTGAACCGGTGGCTGACCCGCCGGTGGCCGGCGCTGCACTGGCCCAGCATCCGCGGCCGTGGCCGTACCGACGCCGGAGCGCTGCTGCTCACCGCCGCCGTCATCGCGGCCGTCGCGCTGCTCGCCGGGGCCGCACCGGCGCTGCTCCGCGCCGCCGCCGACAACGCCGTCCAGGACACGGTCCGCCGCGCCGGCAACGACGCGAACGTTCTCGTACACGCCAACTGGGAACGCGACGACGGGCCGACCGGCGGGCGGGTCCGGATGCCCAGCCTCGCCGAGGACCTCGACAACTTCCGCGCCCGGGCGACATCGGCGCTCGGGCCCGACCTGGACGCCGCGCTGCTCCCGCCCGTCGCCGCCGTCAACGGCCCGATCCTCAGCATCACCGGCGGCAACGTGCCGCGTACCTTCCAGTTCACCTACCTGGCCGATGACCTCGGCGGCCCGGACGTGACCTGGGTCGCCGGCAGCCCGCCGGGCTCCGCCGTCTCCGACCAGTACGTCGAGACCCCCTACGACGGACCACCCTGGCCGGTGCAGGTCGGTCTCTCCGAGGCGGACGCCGCCGCACTCAACCTCGGCCCCGGCGATCGAATCCCGGTGCGGGACGGCGACGGTCGCGACAAGGACGTCCGGATCAGCGGGATCTACCGCCCCGCGGACAGCGCCGACCCAGCCTGGCGACTCGCCCCGGCGCTACTGCGCCCCGTGCCCGGCGCCGACGGCGTGGGGACCACCCGGTTCGCCGGGATCCTGTCGCGTGAGTCGTTACCGGACGCCCGGCTCGCCGTCGACGAGGACCAACTGCGGCGCACCGTCCACTTCGCACCCGTTCCCGACGCGCTCACCTGGGATGCCACAGCGGCGCTCGCCAGCCGGGTGGTCAAGCTCAAGGCGACCTCCGGCTCATCGAGCGACCGTGAGCAATCTTTGAAGTGGGAATCGCAGCTCGACACCGCCCTGCGTGACGCCCGTGCCCGGAACAGCGCCGCTTCCACACAGGCCGCCGTCCTGCTCGCCGGGGTACTGACCGCCACGGTGCTGGTCCTGCTGCTCGCCGCCGACCTGCTGGTCCGCCGCCGTACCCCGGTGCTGAGCGCCGCCCGGCGACGCGGGGCGGCGCTACCCGACCTCGGTGCGGAACTGATCATCGAGTCCACGGTGGTGTCCCTGTCGGCCGCCGCCGTCGGGCTCGCGCTCGCGCGCGCGGCCGCTCCGGGCGTCTCCTGGACCTGGGCCGTTCCCGTGGTCCTGGCCGGTGCCGTCGCCGGGCCGGCGTTCGGCACCCTCGCCGCCGCCCGCGCCAGCCGTGACCGGCGCCAACCCGCCAACCCGGCCGCTCGGCGCTGGATCCGGGCCACCGGCCAGTTGCGCCGCGCCGCCGTGGAGGCCGCTGTCCTGATCGCCGCGGTCGCCGCCTTCGTCACACTGCACCAGCGCGGGCTCCTGCCCGTCGCCTCCGACGGCGACACCGGTGAGCTGACCGGCGATCTCATCCTGCCGGTCAGCGCCCTCGCTCTGGGCGCGCTCGTCGGCGCGCTCGTCCTGCTCCGGCTCCTGCCCCTCGGGGCGCGGTTCGCGCTCCGACAGGCCCTGCGCTCGCGCCGCCCGCTGGCCGTGTTCGGTGCAGCCCAGGCGGCCACAACGGCCGGGCGCGCGCTGCCGCTGCTGGTTCTGGTCAGCACCACGGCGCTCGCGTCGTTCGCGCTCATCCTCGGCGCCACCGTCACCCGGGGTCTGACCGACGGCGCGTGGAGCACCGTCGGTGCCGACGCGCGTCTCGACGTCGGCGGCGACGCCGAGGCCGCCACGCCCGCACTCGCCGAGCGCATCGCCGCCGCACCCGGGGTGGAGCAGGTGGTCGTCGCGCAGGTGACCGACTCGGCACGCGTCTTCACCGACTCGACACTGCTCACCCCACGCCTGGTCATCGTGGACACCGCCGCGTTCCAGCGCCTGCTGGCCACCACCCCGCTGCCCGACGCGCCGGCGCTGACCCGACTCACCGCACCCGGTCCCGGCCCCGGGGAGGTCCCGGCGCTGGTCCGCTCGAGTGACGGCGATCTGCGGACCGGCACGCGGCTGCAGCTACCCCGGGACGACGCCCCGGCGATCCGTCTCGCCGCTGTCGGTACCGCTCCCCCCATCGGCGGCACCGACGACGTCGTCATCGTGGACGCCGCGGCCCTCGCCCACGCCGGGCTGCCCGCCGTCCCGAATACCGTCTGGGTGACCGGCCCAGGTGCGGGGCGGGCCGTGTCGAACACCGGAGTCGCCTCCGACGTCGTGCTGCGTGCGGACGTCCTGCGGGCGCAGCGGGTGGCGCCCCTGACGGCAGGGCTGGTACGGCTGGCGTGGACGGCCGCCGCGGTGCTGCTGGCGCTGGGACTGCTCGGCCTCACGCTCGCCGCCGCCGCCGGTGCGTCGGAGCGGTGGCAGACCCTGACCCGGCTGCGGACCCTCGGCCTGCGGCCACGCGACGCCCGCTGGGTGGCCGCCGGAGAGCTGCTGCCGCCGGTCGTGGTCACGGCGGTGTGCGGCCCGCTACTCGGGGCCCTGCTGGCGCGCCTGACGCTCGGCCCGCTCGACCTGCGGCTGCTCACCGGCCAGGCCGCCGACCCGGTGGCGGTCGTGCCCTGGTGGCTGCTGGGCCTGGTGAGCGTGGCGCTGCTGGCGACGGCCGCCACTGTCGTACCTGTCGAGTCGGCGCTGCGGAGACGTGACCGGCTGAGCGAGGTACTCCGCGCGGGCGAGTGACCGATGGTCTCCCCGTGCCGGAGGCAGAAACGACGAGACCCGTTACCGGATATCCGGTAACGGGTCAGCTGATCCCGCTGGTATAGATGGTGGGCGATACTGGGTTTGAACCAGTGACCTCTTCCGTGTCAAGGAAGCGCGCTCCCACTGCGCCAATCGCCCGTGGCGGCCCCGTGGGGCGCATCGCGAGCGGACGACGGGATTCGAACCCGCGACCCTCACCTTGGCAAGGTGATGCGCTACCAGCTGCGCTACGTCCGCACGTCCCCGGCAAGCGCCGGCGACAGGTGAACTCTACCCGATGCCAAGATCGCTTGGCACGGCACCCTGGCCCGTCGCGGTTGCGCTGGTCCCGGCCGGGGTACTGAAGCTCTCGACAGCGCACCACACCCCCTTAAGGAGGCTGTCGTGGGTATCGGCACCAGCATCTTCCTGATCGCGCTCGGCGCGATCCTCACCTTCGCACTGGACGCGAGCGTCGGCGGCATCAACCTCGACGTGGTCGGCTGGATCCTGATGGGCGCCGGCGTGCTCGGCCTGATCATGACCACGCTGATCTGGGGTCGCCGCCGCCAGGTCGTCACCACCACCGAGCAGCCGGTGGAGTACCGCCAGGTCGAGGAGCGGCGGGACATCGCGCCGCCGCTGTGACCGACCAGCTCCATCGCTGGCGCAGCCGCCAGCTCACCGTGGTTCCGGACCGGCCGGCCGCCTCATCGAAGGCGGCCGGCCAGTCCGCAAACACGATCGGTGGCAGCGCAGGAGGGACACGCGCGGCGTGTCGAGTGACGGAACTGCCAGCGTTCAAGAACGCGGGACACGCTAGCCCAGGCAGGCGAGCGCGACCTCGGCGTAACGCGTCAGCGCCGCCCGGTCCGGGTTGATGGCACCCATCACCCGCAGGCCCTGAAGGCTGGTGACCAGAAAGCCGGCCAGGTCGGTGGCGCTGCGGTCGGTGGTGATCTGACCGCGCAACTGCGCCTCGGCGAGCAGGTCGTAGAGCGCCAACTCCAGGGACTGGGTGGTCGAGCGAAGCCGCTCGGCGACCCGCACATCCTGGTGCGCCCGTTCCATCGACGCCCCGACGATGAGGCAGGAGAGGTGGCGGCCGTCGCCGGTGATGTCGTCCACCGCGCCGATGAACACCTCACGGATGACCGCCCGCGCGTCGTTGCCCGAGCGCAGCAGATCGACCATCGGTGTGGCGTAGCGCTGCCGGTACAGGTCGAGCACCGCCAGGTAGAGGCCGTCCTTGCTGCCGAACGCCGCGTAGATCGAGCCGCTGCCCAGGCCTGTCGCCTCGGAGAGGTCCCGCATGGAGGTGCCCTCGTAGCCCTTGCTCCGGAACACGTCCATGGCAGCGTCGACCGCGGCGTCGAGGTCGAACTCACGGGTGCGGGCCATGGCTGAACGCTACCCGCTATCTGGAACGATCGACAAAGTACCGCCGGTCACAGCCGCCGATCCGAGCCGTTTCCGCTGGCCGAGAGGTGTGCAGACCCCGCGTTACGATCCAGATCATGGAGTCTCTCGACACGGTGCTGGCCGCGCACCGGGCGTACCTGCTCGGTTGGAACATCGGTGTCGCCGGAGGGCCGGACCTCCCGACCTACCGCAGTGACGTGCCGCACGCACCCCTCAACGGCGTGCTGCGAGTGCTCGGGCGCACACCGCAGGACGCGCTCACCGAGGCCCGGAAGCGCCTGCACGGCGTACCCCGCATCTGGTGGGTCGGCCCGGACAGCGACGCCGGCACGGCGGACGGCCTGGCCTCCCTCGGCGCGGCGCAGGTCGCCCGCATGCCGATCATGACGGTGGGGATCGGGGCGGTTGCCGAGGTGCCGACTCCGGCCGGCGTGCAGATCGCCGAGACCACCGACCTCGCCATGTTTGTCCCGGCCTATGCCCGGGTGTCCGGGATACCGGCGGACGGTGTGGCGGCGACGATCGAAAGGGAGAAGGCGTTCACCGGCGACGGCACCGTGCTCCGGTTGGCCGGCCGCCTCGATGACGGCCGGATCGTCGCGACTGCCGTCGCCTGGATCAGCCACGGTCTGGTCACCCTCTACTTCGTCGGCACCCAGCCGGAGCAGCGCCGCAGGGGCATCGGCGCGGCCATGACCAGGGCCGCCATCGAGCTGGCTGGCGAGCGGGGTGCCCGCACCGCCGCCCTCACCTCGTCGGCAGTCGGCGAGTCGGTCTACCGCGGCCTCGGCTTCCGGCCGGTGGGCGAGTTCCGCCTGTTGACCTTCTGAAGGCGAGCGCCCGAGCTGGCGAGCCCGAGTGGATCACGGGCTGGCCGCCCACCGGAAACCATTGACTACGGGGTTCAGACAGCGTTGTCTTTTACTGGCGCCTGGGGAGGTACGACAGTGATCGACGATGTGTCCCTCGTGTTCTGCGTGACCGCCGACGTGTCGGTGCGCGAGCGGATGGTGCGGCGCCTGGACGGACTGGGCACCCTGGTGATCTGCACCGACCTCGCGGAGTTGCAGGCGATGATCGGCGGGCCGGTCATCAGCGGGCCGGAGCGGCTCCCCACCCCCACGGCGTCCGCCCACGCTCCAGCCGCCGGCGTGGCCGGGCAGATCAAGTTCGGTGACCTCACCATCGACCCGCTCGACCATCGGGTGACGTGGCGCGGAGAACCGCTGGCCCTGACCCGGCTCGAGCGCAACCTGCTCACCCAACTCGCCACCGCACCGGTCGGAGTCTGGACGTACCAGAGGCTCTTCGAATCGGTCTGGGGCTGCGCGTTCCTCGGCGACACGTCGATCCTGCACTCGGCCGTGAAGCGGTTACGTCGCAAACTGCACGCCGTCGACGATGCCCTGCGCGTGCACACCGTGCGGGGTATCGGCTACCGGCTCAGCGTCGACTGACGACGTGGCGCCACAAGCGAAACGGCTCGTCACCGGGTCTTCCGGTAACGAGCCGTTCTCCTCTGGTGGGCGATACTGGGTTTGAACCAGTGACCTCTTCCGTGTCAAGGAAGCGCGCTCCCACTGCGCCAATCGCCCGTGCTTGTTGCCGAGGTGGGGACGGGATTTGAACCCGCGTACACGGCTTTGCAGGCCGTTGCCTCGCCTCTCGGCCACCCCACCGAGGTTGCCCCCGTCATGCGTGGCGGCAGCTCCGAGCGGACGACGGGATTCGAACCCGCGACCCTCACCTTGGCAAGGTGATGCGCTACCAGCTGCGCTACGTCCGCACGCCCCCGGACGTTCCCGGGTGACGGATGAGAACTTTAGCCGAGTGGGTGTTTGACTGCCAACTCGGGGTCGCCTCGGCGCGTCCCGGGTGGCCGGGGCTGGAGCGGAGTCACCGTCGGCGGGCTTCCTAGGGGGCTGGCCTGGTGCCCGAATCCAGCACGGACCGTCACACTCCGACATTCCTCGGCAATGATCGTCATCATCGCGTCGTATGCCCGATCATCGACGTCTCCGGGACTCGACACGGGGCGGCGGACCTCGGTGAACACTCCCCCTTGGAACGACCGACGACACCCGAAAGAAGTGTCCGGCTTCCGACTGTCACCGCGTCGATCGGCGCGCGGTGGTAACTGTTCGTGTTCAGTCGGATGGGCTACGGTAACGGTCGTGACGAGACGTGCGGCCGAGATCCGCCTGGATGCCCTGCTGCGCACCGCCTGCGACGTGATCGTGGAGCGCGGTCTGGCCAACACCCGGACGGCGGACGTGGCGAATGCCGCGGGCGTGAGTCAGGCGTTGGTCTTCTACCACTTTGCCACCAAGGAACGGCTGCTCGCGCAGGCCTTCGCGTACGCGGTCGAGCAGGATCTGGCCCGGCTCGACGCGGTGACCCGCTCGTCGGCCGCACCGCTGACCAAGCTCCGCCGGATCCTCAAGCTCTACACGCCGGCCGGGCGGGCGACCTCCTGGTCGATGTGGATCGACGGCTGGTCCGAGTCGCTGCGTACCCCCGAGTTGGAGAAGGTCTCCCGGCGGCTCGACCTGCGCTGGCGGCAGGACCTGGCCGCGGTGATCACCGCCGGGGTGGCCGACGGCACCTTCCAGTGCGCCGACCCCGACGGGGCCGCCTGGCGGATCAGCGCGGTGATGGACGGCCTCGCCGTCCAACTCGCCGTGCACGACCGGGTGATCTCCCGCCGCCAGTTCGGCGAGTGGGTCCGACTGGTCACCTCCCGAGAGCTCGGCCTGGACCCGGCCGACCTGGACTGAGCTGGGAAGCCAGCACCGATCCCCCGCACCGGGCCGGGCAAAACGCGCTCGGTCCGCCCCGTCGACCGGAACAATCGGCAGCATGGACCTCCTGGAGGCGTACCGCCGGAGCCTGGCCGAATTCATCGACCGGGTGGATCAGATCGAGCCCGGCCAGTGGTCCGACCCGACGCCCTGCTCGGACTGGGACGTCCGCACGCTCGTCAACCACGTGGTGACCGAGGACCGGTGGAGCGTTCCGCTGCTCGCCGGCCGGACCATCGACGAGGTCGGCGACCGGCTCGACGGTGACCAACTCGGCGCCGACCCGATCGCGGCGGCTCGGGAGGCCGCCGCGCAGGCCGAGGTCGCCGCCACCCACCCCGGCACCATCGATCGCACAGTGCACCTCTCCGGCGGCGACACCCCGGCCAGGGAGTACCTCCGGCAACTCCTCGCCGAGCACCTCGTGCACGGCTGGGACGTGGCCGTGGCGATCGGCGCGCAGCCACGGCTCGACCCGGACGCGGTGCACGCCGCCGCCCAGTGGTTCGCCGGCCAGATCGACACCTACCGGCGCAACAACCTGGTCCACACCGGCGTCCAGGTGCCCAACGACGCCGACGAGCAGGACCACCTGCTGGCCGCGTTCGGCCGCGACCCCGACTGGGCGCCGAGCGACTGAGCAAATCTCGATCTGTTCGTGCGACAGCGGCTCGGGACCTTGCCGTGACCTCGGGAGACTGATATCCACAGATGCGCATGCGTTACCGCGCATCTGTGGTCGGCGACTGGCCGACCATCTCGCTCCCACGAGGAGGTCCCGTGCCACAACCGGAGTGGTCACCCCCGATGAGCCGGCGTCGACGCCGGCTCATCGCCATCCTGGCGACGACGGCGACGGTCGCCGCGCTGCTCCCCACCGGCGTGAGCACCGCGGCCCCCACCGGCGGCGCGGCGTCCGCCGAGCGCCGGTCCGGGCCGTTCGCCGAGGGACACACGCCCGCCGACGCCGACAACCGCACCGGTACGGCGGCACCCGACGCCCGCCAACGCGGGCTGGCCCGCGCCGTCGACCCCGATGTCCGGTGGAACCGACTCGGCACCCCGCAGGCGCTCGGCCCCGGCCGCACCCCGCTGGCCAGCGGGCTGCCCACCGACCCGGAGGCCGCCGCCCGCGCCTACCTGGCCGCCAACCACGACCTGTTCGGCATGGACGCCGCCACGGTGGCCAGCATGGAACGGGTGCTGGTCCGACCAATCGGCAGCGGCACCGTGGTCACCCTCCGGCAACGCTTCGGCGACCTGCCCGCCGGGCCGGACGGCCTCGTCACCCTCGCGGTCGCCGACGGCGCGGTGCTCTCGGTCAGCTCCTCGCTGGCCCGCAACACCGGCACGCCGGCGCCGGCCACCCGCACGGCCGAGCAGGCGTACGCCGCCGCGCTCGCCGACGCCAAGCTGACCGCCGACGCGGTGGCCAGCCACACCATCCGGTCGGTGGCCGTTCCCACCCCGCTGGACGGGCCACGGGCCGCCTACGAGGTGACCATGATCGGCGCGGACACCGAGCACCCGGCCGCGTTCACCAGCTACGTGGACGGCGGCACCGGGCAGGTGCTGGTCCGCGAGGACCTCGTCGACTTCGACTCCGACAACCCGAGCTGGGCGGTCTTCCCGGCCACCCCGCCCCGCGACCTCGGCCCCGGGCAGGACCCCCGGGTGCGCTGGTGCGGCGACCCGGCCCCCGGCTGCCAGGCCGCCTTCCGGGACCCGGCCACCGGTCAACCCTGGGACGTCGACGCGGCCACCGGCACGCCGACCTTCACCTCGCGCGGCAACTCGGCCAACACGGTGTTGTCCTGGGGTGCGAACACGCCGGTCGTGCCGGCCCCCACCAGCCCGGAACGCCGCTACGAGTACCCCTTCACCGACCAGTGGCACCAGGCTCGGTGCAACCCGGCGGTGTTCACCTCCGCACAGCGCAACGACGCGGACGCGTCGATCGCCAACCTCTTCGCCATGCACAACCGGATGCACGACTGGTCGTACCAGCTGGGCTTCACCGAGTCGGCGTGGAACCTCCAGGCGGTCAACCTCACCCCGTCCGGGCTGGGCGGTGACGCCGAGCAGGGCCGCGCCCAGCAGGGCGCGCTGAGCGGCAACCGGAACAACGCCAACCAGGGCACCCCGCGCGACGGGCTGCCGCCGACCACCAACATGTACCTCTGGCAGCCACAGGCCGGCGGGCCCTACCCGCCGTGCGTGGACGGCGACTACGACATGACGGTGATCGGTCACGAGTACACCCACGCGATCACCAACCGGATGATCGCCGGCCCGGACAGCGGGATCAGCGGCCACCAGGGCGGGTCGATGGGTGAGTCCTGGGGCGACCTGCTCGCCGCCGAGTACCTCTTCCAGCACGGGCTGCGCGCGCCCGGCGAGACGCCGTTCATCACCGGCGGCTACGTCACGGGCAACCTGGTCAGTGGCATCCGCAACTACGACCTGAGCCGCAGCCCGCTCAACTACTCCGACATCGGCTACAACACCGCCGGCCCGGCCGTGCACGCCGACGGGGAGATCTGGGGTGCCACCAACTTCCGAGTCCGCTCCGCCCTGGTGAAGCGGTACGGCCTCGGCACCCCGCAACGGCAGCTCGACTGCGCGCTGGGCAAGGTCGCGGCAGATCAGTGCCCGGGCAACCGGCGCTGGTCACAGCTGGTCTTCGACTCGTTCCTGCTCCAGGCCGCCAGCCAGGTCAGCATGCTCGACATGCGCGACAACATGCTCACCGCCGACCTGCTCCGCTTCGGCGGCGCGAACCAGGACCTGATCTGGGCCGAGTTCGCGCGCTCCGGGATGGGCCGGGACGCCGCCACCAACGGTGCCGGCGACACCGACCCGACGCCGAGTTTCGCCTCACCGCGCGGTGGCAACGCGACGCTCACCCTGCGTCCGCGCGGGGACAGCGCCGAAGCGCCGATCCGGGTGTACGTGGGGGCGTACGAGGCGCGGGCCGTGCCGGTGGCCGACACCGACCCGGCGACGCCGATCCCGGACACCGTGGAGATGGTGGCCGGCACGTACGACCTGCTCGCCGTGGCCCCCGGGTTCGGGCACCAGCGGCTCAGCGTGGTCGCCAAGGCCGGTCAGGACGGGTACATCGATCTGCGGATGAGCCGCAACCTCGCCTCCACGGCGTCCGGCGCCACCGTCACCGGCGACGGGGTCAACCTGGACCGGGTCGTCGACGACACCGAGGCGACGAACTGGGCCTCCCTGGACGGGGTCGCCGGCCGGCAGCTCACCGTGGCGCTGCCGGGCGACGCCCCGCAGACGGTCAAGCGGGTGAACGTCAGCGCGATGCTGCGCCCGGCGATCACCGGCGACGCCGACACCGGCGCCCAGAACGCGCTCACCGCCCTGCGCTCGTTCGCGGTGTCCGCCTGCGACGCGACGACCACCGACTGCGCGGATCCGACGCGTTGGCAGCGCATCTACACCAGTGCGGGGGACGCGTTCCCCGGCGGGGCGTACCGGGCGTACAGCCGCGACATCAACCTCCGGACGTTCGCGGTACCCACCACCCTCGCCACCCACCTGCGCCTCGAGGTGCTGGCGAGCCAGTGCACCGGTGGCCCGCACTACGCGGGCGAGCAGGACGACGACCCGGCCACCACGACGGACTGCGCGACCGCCAGCCCGGCCCGCAGCCAGGTCAGGATCGCCGAGTTCCAGGCGTTCTCGAAGTGACACAGTGGGGCCGGCGGATGTCCGCCGGCCCCACTGTCCTCGATCAGCACTCTGCACCAGGGATCGGCGACGCCGGACCGTTCCCAGCGCGGGCCTCGATCAGCGGTGCGCTCGGCGCCAGGGGTCGGCGACCGCCGGGCGCTCCCAGCGCCGGTCCACCGGGGGACCCTCGCCCCCGTCGACGTCCCCGGCCGCGGCCCGGGTCAGGTGCCGCAGCCTCAGCAGCAGCCCCACCCCGAGGAAGAGCAGCAGCCCGCCGAGCAGGAAGGCGACCTGCACCACGCCGAACGCGCCGGACTGCGAGACCGGGCGGTTGGCCGCCGGTGGCACGGCCTCGGCCGGGTACTCCGCGCCCGGCTCCTCCGTCGCCGTACTCTCGCCCTCGGCCGGCGCGCTCGCGGATTCGGTGGGCTCCGGCGGGGTCGCCGTCGGCTTCGGTGTACTGGTCGGAGCGCCGCCCACCCCCACCACCGAGCGGGTGGCGGTCTGCCGGGCCAGCAGGCGCAGGTTGGCGTCGTACGCCTCGGCTGCGAGGGTGACCCGCCCCTGGGTGACGTCCTCGGCGAAGGCCACCCGGTAGCGCGCCGTGACCGTGCGGCCCGGGCAGAGCGTGCCCGGGTCGAGCTGCCGGTCGGTCAACCGGGCCACGTCACCTTCGGTACGGATCTCCAGCGGAAAGTCGCCGGTCTCCTCCACCCGGTCCATCTTCACCTGGTCGAGCCGGAGGCCCCCCTGCACGCTGAGCACCATCGACCAGCGCACCTTCGCGCACCTGGCGCGCCGATCCGTCTGGGAGACCACCGCGGAGATCGTCCGCACCTGCTCGCCGGCCGTGAACCGTCCCGGCAGGCCGCTCATCTCGGTGGTGAAGGCCGCCTGTGCCGGGGCGGCCACCGCCAGCTCCACCCCGCTCAGACAGGCCAGCACCACCCCTGCCCTCAGCGCATACCGCCACACCGTCACCACCGCCGTCCTCCGTTCGGTTGCCTCCACCCCGCAACGCTAGAAGCGGGGCACCGCGCCGACCAGACGGGTGTGTTCGCACCGGACGGCAAGGACGGGGTGGCTTTTCACCGACCGTGGTGAACCGGTCACCGCTCCCCCGCGACACGCCGGGAGCCGGGCCGCTGGGAGAATCACGCCGTGTCCGAGCTCTCCAGCACGTTCGTCCGGCTGCACGCCCGGCTGGCCCCGGTCCCCTTCGTTCCCGAGGTGCGGCTGCACCAGGCGGACGAGCCGATCGGCCTGTGGGAGCTGACCGAGGGCGAGTTCTCCAGCGACCGGCCGCCGCCGTTCTGGGCGTTCGCCTGGGCCGGCGGGCAGGCCCTCGCCCGCCACGTCACCGACCACCCGGAGCTGGTCGCCGGCCGGCGGGTGCTCGACCTCGCCTCCGGCTCCGGTCTGGTGGCCATCGCCGCCGCCCGCGCCGGCGCGGCGTCCGTGCGGGCCGTCGAGGTGGACGAGCTGGCGGTGGCGGCGGTCGCCCTCAACGCCGAGGCCAACGGGGTACGCGTCGACGCCGAGTTCGGCGACATCCTCGACGGTGACGCCGGGGACGCCGAGGTGGTGCTCGCCGGAGACGTCTTCTACAGCGAGGCGATGGCCCGCCGGGTGCTGCGGTTCCTGCTGCGCGCCGCCCGGGCCGGCGCGCCGGCGCTGGTCGGTGACCCTGGCCGGGCGTTCCTGCCCCGGGACCGCTTCGACGAGGTGGCCGGGTACGACGTGCCGGTGCCGGAGGCGCTGGAGAGCGTGCGGGTGAAGCGCACCACCGTCTGGCGGCTGCGGGCCGGGCTGCCGGGAGCCTCCAGCTAGCGTGTCCGGGTGCTGTTCCGCAGCTGGGCGCAGGTGGCCGACCCCGCATGGCCGGACGTGGCCCGGGTGCCGGACCACGTCGGCGGCACCCACCTGGTCGTGACCCGGCACGCGCTGGTCCGCCAGGTCCTCGCCGACCCGGTCACCTACCGGCCGGACAACGCGCTGGACGCGGTGACACCGATGCCGGTGACCGCGCTGCGGGTGCTCGCCGGGCACCGGTTCCGGCTGCCGCCGACCCTGGCGAACAACTCGGGCGTCAGCCATCCGCAGATCCGGGCGATCGTCGCGGAGGCGTTGCACCCCGCCCGGGTGGCCGCGCAGCGGCAGTGGCTCACCGCGCTGGTCCGGGACCGGGTCGCCCGGATCGACGCCGCGCTCGACGCCGGTGCGCCGGTCGACCTGTACGCGGACCTCGCCGCCGACCTGCCGCTGCTGGTGCTGGCCCGGCTGGTCGAGTTGCCGGACGCGCCGGTCGGCGCGGTCAAGGAGTTCGCCCGCGCCGCGTTGGAGCTGTTCTGGGCACCACTGGACGCCGACCGGCAGGTGGCGCTCGCCGCCGAGGTGGGCCGGTTCCACCGGGTCCTGCGTGACTTCGCGGCCGTCGGTGGCGGTCTGGCCGCCGAGCTGCGCGCGGCCGGGCACCCGCCGGACGTGGTGGTCGGCGCGCTCTTCTTCCTGTTGGTCGCCGGGCAGGAGACCACCTCGCAGTTCCTCACCCTGCTACTGCACCGGCTGGCCAACGAGCCCTCGGTCCGGGCCGGCCTGCGCACCGGCGAGGTCGCGGTGGCCGACGTGGTGGAGGAGGGATTGCGGCTGGAACCACCGATCGTCACCTGGCGGCGGGTGGCGACCACGGAGAGCACGCTGGGCGGCACGCAGGTCCCGGCGGGCAGCAGCCTCGTGCTGTGGCTGGGCCGCGCCGGTCGGGACCCGGCAATCGTGGAGTCGCCCGACGAGTTCCGTCCGGGCCAGCGTGGATCCCGCCGACACCTGGCGTTCGGGGCGGGCGCGCACCGCTGTGTCGGGGACGTGCTGGCCCGGATGGAGGCGGCCGTCGTGGTGGCCGAGGCCGCGCCTCTGCTGGACGGGGTGACAGTGCTCCGCCCGCCCTGGTGCCCGGACAATCTCACCTTCCGGATGCCGGACGCGTTCGTGGTCCGCCGCTCCCCCGGGGTCACCGAAACCTGACATCCGCTCGGTATGTTTCCGGGCGTGTCAGCCATCCCCACCCGCCGGATCCCTGCCGTCGTAACGCTTCTGGCCCTGCTGGCGTTGACTGCCTGCACAGTCGGTCCCGGCCACCCGGCGCACGCTCGGCAGATCACCGCGGCCCAGCCGACTCCGTCCGCACCGGCGCCGACCGTCTCGGCCTCGCCGTCGGTGACCGCGAAGCCCGCGTTCAAGAGCCTGGCCTGGTACGTGTCCCAGGTGCCGACGTTTCCCGAGGCGCCGCTGCCGCAACCGGTGGCGTTGCCCGCGACCGGTTCGGCGGCGTTCTGGCACCGCCTGCCGACCGACCAGAAGGTCGCCTTCATCACCATCGACGACGGTGGGTTGGCCCGCCCGCCGGGAGTGATCGACTTCATCTGGGAGGCGCGCATCCCGGTGACGATGTTCCTCAACTCGCCAGCGGCGGAGGAGCACACCGACTACTTCCGGCAGATCGAGGCGGTGGGCGGCGTCGTGGAGAACCACACCATCACACACAACTCGCTGGCCGGCCGGTCGTACGACTACCAGAAGCAGGAGATCTGCGGTGCCGCCGACAAGTTGGAGGGGCTGTTCGGCAAGCGGCCCACACTGTTCCGGCCACCGTTCGGTGAGCATGACAGCACCACACTGAAGGCCGCGCACGACTGCGGCGCGAAGGCGGTCTTCCACTGGACCGAGACCGTCCACGAGGGAAAGGTGCGCTACCAGACCCCGGAGAAGGTGGTCCAACCCGGCGACGTGCTGCTGATGCACTTCCGACCGGCGCTGATGGACGACCTGCTCGCGGCGTTGAAGGCGATCCACCGGGCCGGGCTCACGCCGGCGCTGCTGGAGCAGTACGTACGGTGATCAGCCCGCCACCGTCCTGACGAAAGTCAGGGGTGGGTGGTGCCGTTCGGGCGCGGCGGAGCGGCAGGCCGCTCGCCTAGCGTCAGCGCATGATCACATTACGTGGGTTGACGAAACGGTTCGGGTCGACCGTCGCGGTCGACGCGCTGACCGTCGACATCGCGCCCGGCCGGGTCACCGGTTTCCTCGGGCCGAACGGCGCCGGCAAGTCCACCACCATGCGGATGATCCTCGGGCTGGACCGTCCCACCGCCGGGCAGGCCCTGGTGGGCGGGCGCGCGTACCGGGAATTGCGCCGGCCGCTGCACGAGGTGGGCGCGCTGCTCGACGCCCGGGCCATCCACCCGGCCCGGTCCGGCCGGGCGCACCTGCGGGCCATGGCGCACAGCAACGGCATCCCGACCCGCCGGGTCGACGAGGTGTTGGACACCGTCGGGCTGGACGGACGGGCCGCCGCCAAGCCGGGGCGGACGCTCTCGCTCGGCATGGGCCAACGGCTCGGCATCGCCGGCGCGCTGCTCGGCGACCCGCCGGTGCTGATGTTCGACGAGCCGGTGAACGGGCTCGACCCGGACGGGGTGCGCTGGGTGCGGCAGCTGATGCGCTCACTGGCCGACGAGGGGCGCACGATCTTCGTTTCCAGCCACCTCATGAGCGAGATGCAGCTCACCGCCGACCAGCTCGTGGTGATCGGCCGGGGGCGACTGCTCGCCGACGAGCCGATCGGCGAGGTGATCGCCCGCAGCACCGTCGCGGTCCGGGTCCGCAGCCCGCACCCGGACGGGCTGGCCGCGCTGGCCGCGCGCCTCACCGCCGCCGGGGCGAGCGTCGAGGCGGCCGACCGGAACGAGCTGACCGTCACCGGCGCCACCGCCGACCAGGTCGGCGACCTGGCCCACGAACTGGGGGTACGACTGCACGAGCTGAGCGCGCACGCCGCGTCGCTGGAGCAGGCGTTCATGGAGCTGACCGCCGACAGCGTCGAGTACGCGGGTGGTCCGACCGGAGGTGGGGCGCGATGAGCACCAGCACCAGCACCCGTCACGGCGCCGTGGCCGCCGAGTGGACCAAGCTCTCCTCGGTACGGAGCACCTGGTGGACGGCGCTGGCCGGGCTGCTGGTGATGGCCGCGAGCGCCGGCCAGCTGGCCATCTACGCGGCGAACGACAACACCAACGACGACCCGACCGACGACCGGGGGATGGTCACCGTCGGCAGCGTGCTGATCGATTCGGTCGAGTTGACCCAGTACGTGGTGCTGGCGCTGGGCCTGCTCGCGATCACCGCCGAGTTCACCAGTGGCACCATCCGCACGACGTTGCAGTGCACCCCGTCCCGTGGTCGCGTACTGCTGGCCAAGGCCGCGGTCGCCGGGGCGGTCACCTTCGCGCTCGGGCTGCTGCTCGGCGGCATGGGTGCCCTGGTCGCCCGGCCGGTGCTCGGCGAGTGGGGCAGCGCCCCGGCCGCCGACACGATCGGCGACATCGTGGCGGTGGCGACCTACCTGGCGCTGATCGGTGTGCTCGCCCTGGGACTCGGGGCCGCGTTGCGCAGTGCGGTGCTCACGCTCACCGTCCTCCTCGCCACCCTGATGATCGTGCCGCTGTCGCTCCAGGAGCCGGACATCGACGTGCTGAACCGGATCGCCGACGTGTTCCCGGGCGTGGCCGGCGGGCACTTCCTGGCCGGCGACACCGAGCCGTACCCGCCCCTGGTCGGACTGCTCCTGCTCGCCGGGTGGGCCGCCGCCGCGCTGCTGCTGGGCCGGGCCGCGCTGCGCCGCCGCGACGCGTAAGGGATGTCGGCTGAGTGGGGGCTCCCCGGCCCCCGCTCAGCCGTCGACCAACCCCGCCTCGTACGCCAGGATCGCCGCCTGTACCCGGTTGCGTACGTCCAGCCGGGTGAAGATGCTGGTCAGGTAACTCTTCACGGTGCCCTCCACGAGGTGCAGCCGGCGGGCGATCTCGGCGTTGGAGAGGCCCGCCCCGACCAGGGCCAGCACCTCCCGTTCCCGCTCGGTCAGCTCCGCCGCACGCTCGCGGGCGGCGGGTCGACGGGCCAGCCGGTCTGCCCCCAGCTCGATCACCCGGCGGGCCACCCTCGGCGACAGGTACGCCCCACCGTCGGCGACGGCGTGCACACCGGCGATCAGCTCACGCGGGTCGCCGGCCTTGAGGAGGAACCCGCTGGCACCGTGCCCGAGCGCCCGTGCCACGTGGTCGTCCTCGCCGAAGGTGGTCAGCATGATGGTCGCGGTGTCCGGCACGATCCGGCGGATCTCGGCCGCGGCGGCCAACCCGTCCAGCCGCGGCATCCGGATGTCCAGCAGCGCGACCCGGGGTCGGTGGGCCCGGACCAGCTCCACCGCCGCGTGCCCGTCGCCGGCCTCGGCGACCACCTCGATGCCGGGATCGCTGGCGAGGATGGCCCGGACACCGGCCCGGATCATCGCCTCGTCGTCGGCCAGTACCACCCGGATCGGCGGTGCCCCCGTCGTGTCGGTGTCCACTACGCGATCCACTCCTTGCTGACCAGCCGGCCGTCGGTGAAGCAGAGTCGCCAGGTCGGCGCGGCGAGGGGGAAGTTGCCGTCGGTGTAGTACTCGCAGCCGGCCTGGTCGACCGGTGTCGGGCGTTCCAACTGCCGCCGGGGCAGCCCGACCAGCTCGGACCGGGCCGCGCCGACGCGCATCTGGTCGAAGGTGGCCCGGTCCAGCACCGTCCCGGCGGTCGCCACCGGGTAGTAGACGAACGAGAGCACCAGGGCGAAACCAATCGGGGCGACGAGCGCCACCAGCAGGCTGCGTCGAACCCGCCGCCGGGCGTCGTGCAGCCGCCGCTCGGCGTCCACCGGCCGCTCCGCCGGACCGGGCCGCTCGTCGGACCAGGACGTCGCCCCGGCCTCGGCCGCCGACCCGATCGCCTCCGGCGTCGCCGCAGTGGCCGGCAACACCGCCCGTACCGCGAACCCGCCGTCGGCCCGGTGGCCGGCGTCGAGCGTCCCGCCGGCGAGGCGGACCCGCTCGGCGAGGGCGAGCAGCCCACTGCCCTGCGACGGCGGGGCGGGCAGCGGCCCGGCCGGCGGTGCGTCGTTGACGACTGTCACCTCGACCCGGTCACCGTCGCGGGTGAGGCGCACGTCGACCGCGGCACCCGGCGCGTACCGGGCCGCGTTGGTCAGCGCCTCGCGCACGATCCGGTGCGCCGCGTGCCCGGTCATCGCCGGTAGGTCCGCGACCACCGGGGCGGTGTCCAGCCGTACCGCCATCCCGGCCTCCCGGGCACCGTCGACCAGGTCGGCCACGGTCTCCCCGCTCGGACGCAGCGACGCGCCAGCCTCCTCGCGGAGCACCCCGATGATCTCGTGCAGTCGCTCGGTGGCGGCGGAGACGCTGGCCCGCAACTCCCCCGCCGCGGCCCGGTGCCGGTCGTCCAGGTCGGCGGCGACCTCCAGGGCGGCGGCGCGCAACGCGATCAGGCTGAGGTCGTGACCGAGCGAGTCGTGCATCTCCCCGGCGATCCGGGCCCGCTCACGCAGCCGGATCCGCTCGGCGGCACCCCGCTGCTCGCGGGTCAGCGCGTCGACGTGCCGGCGGCCGGCGTCGGTCAACTCCTGCTGCTGGCGGCGGTACCGGCCGACCAACCAGGGAAACACGGCGGCGAAGAGCAGCACCGAGGCGAGCAGGAACCAGGTGGCCGCGCCGGCGCCGAGCAGCCCCAGGTTGAGCGCCGTGCCACCGGCCGTGATCAGCACGAAGACCATGATCGCTGGACCCACTGTGGCGCTGCGCCGCCCGGCGAGATAACTGAAGACCGGAATCGCGAACACGAAGTTGCCGTCGACCAACGACCCGAGCACGGCCAGCACCAGGGCGACCAACGGCTGACGTCGACTCGCCACCACCGCCACACTGAGCACCAGCAGCTTGCCGACCAGCAGCGGCAGCGTGTACCGCGTATAGGGCGGGCTGACCTCGGCGTAGCCGACCGGGGCGACCACCACCGCCCAGAGCAGCACGTCCAGCAGCAGGCGACGCCGCCGGTGCAGCCAACCCGGCGGCGCGAAGTCGAGGATCCGCACGGCGGTCAGGCTACCCACGCCCGACCTGCGCGGACACCGACGAAAGTCAGGTGTTCAGCCGCTCTCCTCGGCCCAGACCCGCCAGTCGTCGAGCACGCCGTGCAGGGCCGGGGTGAGCCAACCCGGCGCGGACCGCCGGAACACGCCCGGGTCCATCGCGCCAGCGCCGTCGGGCAGCGCGCCGAGCAGGTTCGGCACCAGGTCGGTGAGGTTCGTCCAGTGCACCAGCTCCGGCCGGGCCGGCCAGGCACCGATCACCACGCCGGCCGGCACCGCCCTACGGTCCAGCGCCTCCAGGGTCAACGCGGTGTGGTTGAGCGTGCCCAACCCGGCGCGCGCGACCACCACCGCGGGCGCGCCGAGCGACACCGCCAGGTCGGCCATCGTCCACGGCTCCCCCGACGGCCGCAGCCCCATCGGAACCAGCAAACCACCCGCGCCCTCGATCAGCACGAGGTCGTGCTTGTCGGCCTCCGCACGGACGGCGTCCACCGCCGTGTACAACTCCAGCGGCGGCAGGTCCGCTACCCGCGCGGCGGCCAACGGGGCGAGCGGATCCGGGTAGCTGGCCAGGGTTCGACCGGTCAGCGGCGCGGCCAGCCGGTTCACCGCGTCCACATCGCCGGGCTCACCGCCGGCCGTACCGGTCTGACCGGGTTTGACCACCGCCACCCGCAGCCCGGCGGCCTGCGCGGCCGCCGCGATCGCCGCGGTCACCACCGTCTTGCCGACCTCGGTGTCCGTCCCGGTAACCAGCACCGACCCCGCCCACCCGGTCATGGGGCACAGTCCACGATGACGTCCAACGCCCGCTCGAACGCCGCCCGGGGCACCCCCGCGCTGACCGTGAGGCGCAGGCGGGAGCGGCTGTCCGGGGTGGATGGCGGCCGGAAACAGCCCACCGCGACGCCCCGGTCCCGGCAGTCCGCGGCCCACGCGGTCGCCGCCTCCGGCCCCGGGGCGGTCACCGAGATCACCGCCGCGTCCGGGGCGGAGACGGTCAGCCCGGCCGCCCGCAGTCGACCGACCGCCAGTCCCACCCGGTCGGAGAGCTCGGAGCGCCGGTCGTCGCCGGCCTGGGCGAGCCGTAATGCGGCGTGCACACCGGCGGCGACCGCCGGCGGCAGTGCCGTGTCGAAGATGAACGTGCGCCCGGTCTCGACCAGATGCCGGACGAACTCGGCCGGGCCGGCGACAACGCCACCCGCGCCACCGAGCGCCTTGGACAGGGTGGCGGTCACCACCACGTCCGGCTCGCCGGCCAGCCCGGTGGCCGCCACCGCGCCCGCGCCGGCCGGGCCGGTCAGGCCCAGCGCGTGCGCGTCGTCGACCAGCAGCAGCGCGCCGTGACGGCGGGCCACGGCGTGCAGCCGAGCCAGCGGGGCGAGATCACCGTCCACCGAGAAGACCGACTCCGTCACCACCACCGCCGGGCGGCCGGGAGCGGCCGCCAGCGCGGCGGCTACCGCGTCGACGTCGGCGTGCGGGGTGACCACCGTCTCCGCGCCGGAGATGCGGCAGCCGTCGATCAGCGACGCGTGGTTGTGCGCGTCGGAGACGAGCAGCGTCCGAGGTTGGACGAGCGCCCGCAGCGCGCCGAGGTTGGCCAGGTAGCCGGAGGAGAAGACCAGGGCGCCGTCGGTGCCCAGCCAGCGGGCCAGGTCCTCTTCCAGCACCCGGTGCGCGGCGGTGGAGCCCCGGACCAGTCGCGACCCGGTCGCCCCCAGCCCGTACGCCGACAGGGCCGCCGTGGCCGCGGCGACGACGTCCGGATGGGTGGCCAGGCCGAGGTAGTCGTTGCCGGCCAGATCGGTCATCTGATCGTCGGCCGGACGCGGATGCAGTCGCCTGGTGAGCCCGGCCTTCGCCCGCAGCTCCGCGCGGCGGTCGAGCGCCGCCAGCCAGTCCGCCACCGTCACCCTCCCCCGCTGTGCGTGCCGGTCAGCCCGACACCCGCCGGGCGAAATTACCACCCGCCGCCACCGGCCCGACGATTCCACTCGGTGCGAGCTGTCCACGAGCTGCCAGGGCATTCCGGCTGATCGGGAGGCCCAAGGCCTGTGCGAGAGCCCCCGGCCGGCCCGCGACGGGCCCAGACAACGACCGGCCGCGTTGGATGTTCGTCGGGATACAACGCCGGTATCCGGACGAACATCCGCCTCGCCGGACCGCCACCCGGACTCCGTCTCGGCTCGACCGGGGGCTCTCGCACAGGCCTAGTAGGGTACGAGCCATGCCAGAGATCCTCGACCAGGCCCGGACCCAGGTCCTGGGTGACGGTGTCGGCCTCGATCAGGCCGGCGTCCTCGCCGTGCTGAACCTGCCCGACGAGCACCTGCCCGCCGCCCTCCAGCTCGCTCACGACGTGCGGATGCGCTGGTGCGGCCCGGAGGTCGAGGTCGAGGGCATCGTCTCGCTCAAGACCGGCGGTTGCCCGGAAGACTGCCACTTCTGCTCGCAGTCGGGCCTGTTCACCTCGCCGGTGCGCTCGGTCTGGCTGGACATCCCGTCGTTGGTCGAGGCTGCGAAGCAGACCGCCGCGACCGGGGCCACCGAGTTCTGCATCGTCGCGGCGGTCCGCGGTCCGGACGCCCGGCTGATGAAGCAGATGCGTGAGGGCGTCGCCGCCATCAAGGCGGAGGTCGACATCCAGGTCGCCGCGTCGCTGGGCATGCTCAGCAAGGAGCAGGTCGACGACCTGGTCGACATGGGCGTGCACCGTTACAACCACAATCTGGAGACCTGCCGGTCGTACTTCCCCAACGTGGTCACCACGCACTCGTGGGAGGAGCGCTGGGAGACGCTGCGGATGGTGCGCGACTCCGGCATGGAGGTGTGCTGTGGTGGCATCCTCGGCCTCGGTGAGACCGTCGAGCAGCGGGCCGAGTTCGCCGCGCAGCTCGCCGAGCTGAACCCGCACGAGGTGCCGCTCAACTTCCTCAACCCGCGTCCCGGCACCCCGCTGGGTGACCGTCCGGTGGTGGAGGGCAAGGACGCGCTGCGGGCCATCGCCGCGTTCCGGCTGGCCATGCCGCGCACCATCCTGCGCTACGCCGGTGGTCGCGAGATCACCCTCGGCGACCTCGGCACCCGCGATGGTCTGCTCGGTGGCATCAACGCGGTGATCGTCGGCAACTACCTGACCACGCTGGGTCGACCGGCGACGGCCGACCTGGAGTTGCTGGACGAGTTGAAGATGCCGGTCAAGGCGCTCTCCGCCACGCTGTGACGACCATGACGACGACGGAGCTGTGGTGCGACCGGTGCGGTGAGTCGGCGACGGCCACCGCCCACCCGGGCTGCGCGTCGGCCCGCCAGTTGGAGCCGCCCCGGTTCTGCCCCCGCTGCCGTCGCCGGATGAAGGTGCAGGTGCTGCCGGTGGGCTGGTCGGCGGTCTGCGTCGAGCACGGCGAGATCCGGGGCTGAGCCGGTGCTGCGAGGGCGGGCGGTGACACTACGACCGGCGACGGTCGCGGACGTGCCGGCCCTCGCCGCGATCCGGGCCGACCCGGAGGTGCGCCGGTGGTGGCGGGGCGGCGACGACCTGGCCGACTCCGTGCGCGCCGACCTCGCCGACGGCGACCTGCACGTGTACGCGATCGAGCACGACGGTCGGGTCGTCGGCGCGATCCAGTGGTACGCCGAGGCGGACCCGGACTACCGGCACGCCAGCCTGGACGTCTTCCTCGACCCGGCGGAGCGCGGCGCCGGCCTCGGCGGTGACGCCATCCGCACCCTGGCCCGACACCTGATCGACGAGTACGGCCACCACCGCTTCACCATCGACCCGGCCGCGGCGAACAGCGCCGCCATCCGGGCGTACGCGAAGGTTGGTTTTCGCCCGGTGGGGGTGCTGCGCCGCTACGAGCGCGGCGCGGACGGCCGCTGGCACGACGGCCTGTTGATGGACCTGCTCGCCGACGACCTCGTGGAGTGACTCAGGCGTCGTCCCACAGCAGGTGACCGTCGGGCAGTCGGCGGGCGCCCTCGGCCGGCCGGTGCGGGCTGAGGCGGCCGTCCGGCATCAGGTGCGCCACGGGGACTCCGTTGCCCAGCGTCGCGACGTCGGCGATCAACCGCCGGTGGCAGCGCCACCACACGCTCTCGCTGCACATGATCGCGGTGGTCCGACGATCCGCCTCGGCGAGCACCTCGGCGAGCGCGTCGTCGAACTCGGCCGTCCGGGTGTGGGCGGCGTACGCCCGGAACGCCGCGACCGTCCACCAGGTGTCCGGCTCCGGCTCCCCGGCCGGCACGTGCCGTCGTCCGCCGAGCCGTGGCTCCCACCGGTAGTCGACGCCGCACTCGGGCAGCCACCGTTCGAGTTCCTCGCGGCGGACGTCCGGATTGGTGCGGCTGGCTGGGTATCGCCGCACGTCCACCACCTGGGCTATCCCGGCTCCGGTCAGCAACTCTCCCAGCCGGCCTCGATCGGCCGCGCCGTGTCCCACGGTCAGCAACTCCCGCACGACCGTGACATGCCCGGAATCCCGCCGACCTATCCCACCCGGGTCCGCTGGCGAGTGCCGGGCGTCGCAGATCTTGGACAGTTACCGTCCCGGCGGAACGGTAACTGTCCAAGATCTCGTCGCGGCCGGTCAGGCGATGGTGCAGGGGGTGTTGTTGACGGTGATGGCGGTCGGTTTCGGGTTGGCGCCGCTGTACGTGCCGTTGAAGCCGAAGCTCACCGACGCGCCCGCCGCGATCGTGCCGTTGTAGGACAGGTTCGTGGCGGTGACCGCCGCGCCACTCTGGCTGATCGCCGCCGACCAGCCCTGGCTGACGCTCTGCCCACCGGGGAAGCTGAACCGCAGGGTCCAACCGTTGATCGCGGTGGTGCCGGTGTTGGTGATCGACACGTTGGCGGTGAAGCCGCCGCCCCAGTCGGTGGTGGCGTACCCCACCGTGCAGGTGCCGCCGACCGGCGGGGCCGCGGTGGTCACCGCGACCGGTGTGGACGCCGCGGAGGTGTTGCCGGCCGCGTCCACTGCCACCACGTAGAACTGGTACGCCGTCGAGGCGGTCAGCCCGGTCACCGCCTGGGTGGTGCCGGTCGGCGAGCCGACCAGCGCGTCGGTGGCGCCGGCCTCGCGGTAGACCCGGTAACCGGTGACGCCCACGTTGTCGGTCGACGGGGTCCAGGCCAGGGTGAGCCCGGTGGCGGTGACGGCCGAGGCGACCGGCGTGCCGGGGGTGCTCGGCGCTGTGGTGTCGGCGGTGCCGGCCGGTGGCGTGGTCACGCTGAGCTTCGGCGAGGCGGCCGACTCGTTGCCCGCGCCGTCGCGCGCCACGATGGTGTACTCGAACGTCCGCTCCGGCAACAGCGTGGTGATGGTGATCGAGTTCTCGGTGACCCGTCGGGTCGCCACCACGTCGTTACCGACCATGAACTCGCGGACGTCGTACCCGGCGAGGCCGCTGCCGCCGCTGTCCGTGGACGGCGCCCAGGTCAGGGTGACCGTGCGGGGGCCGAGGTTGGACGCCACGGGAGTACCCGGGACGGTCGGCTTGGTGGTGTCCGGTACGACCGGGCCCGGCTCCTCGCCCCAGATCCGGGTGGCGCCGGAGTACAGCGGCACCTTCCGGTTGGGCCCGGCGGTGGCCTGGTACGACGGGTCGTTGGTCGGGTCCCAGGTGCCGCCCTCCGGCACGCCGATCTTGAACTGGACCTCCATCCGGTGCTGCGACTGACCCGCCGGGGCGATGGTGTGCCCGGTGCAGTCCACCTCGACGTACCAGATGTCGCCGCTGAACTGCTTGGCGGTGGTCGGGGACGGGCAGCCCTGGGTGTAGCCGGCGGTGACCTGCACCGGGCCGGTGCCGTCGGGCCGGAAGTAGTAGCGGAACCGGCCGTCGGTCAGCGCGCGGGCCGGGAACGCGGACTTGTTGTAGACCATCACCTTGAGCCCGGTGGCCCGAGGTTCGGCCTGCGTCACGGTGGTCTCCACGGTCAGCTCGTCGATGTCCGGCGTCTCGGCGACCGGGAAGTTCGCCAGCGGCGTGCCGCCGTACTCGGAGGTCAGCCGGACCAGCGCGGACGTGAAGCCGGCGTTGTAGTCGGTGGCCACCTCGTTCATCACGTAGTCCGAGCGGCTGTCGCTGTACGCGTCGTTGGCCGAGGACGGGCCGCCGACCAGCGCGCCGTAGAGGGTGTGCCGGGTCTCGACAGGCACGGTCTGGCTGTCCCACCAGGAGCCGTGTGCGGTGCGGTGGTGCGGGTTCTTCGGCGAGTTGGCGCCGAACCCGATGACGTAGCTGGAGTTACGGGGGTTGTCGCCGAGCGCGTAGTTGATCTGCCGGACGGCGAAGTCGTGGTAGCGCGCCTTGCGGGTGGTGTCGGTGGTCTTGTCGCTGTAGACCAGCGCGGCGAAGGAGGTGTTCGCGGCGTAGCGCAGCGCACCCCAGGAGTCGAGCACCGCCATCCCGCCCGGCGAGTACGGCACCCGCTGCCCGTTCACCCCGACGGTCCAGTAGTCCAGCCACCGGTTGGCGTCGTCGACGTACTTCTGCTTACCGGTCAGGTTGGCCAGCAGCACGTACGCGCCGAACTGCTTGTTGTCCCAGGCGATGGTCCACTTGTAGGAGCGGGTGGTGGACTGGTTCTCGGTGCCGAGCTTGTCGTACTCACTCTCGGCCTTGGCCAGGTAGCTGGCCTCGCCGGTGGCCCGGTGCAACCAGATCGCGGCCCAGACCAGCTCGTCCTGCCAGCCGCTCCACGAGCGGTAGAAGCTCGTGGCGTCGGTGATGCACTCGTGGTAGGCCTTCCGCACCGTGTCGGCGAAGGTGTAGAGCTGCCGGGCGTGGCCGAGCAGTTTGTCCGCGTAGGCGGCGTCGGTGGGCCGGAACACCATCGAGGACGCGGCCATCGCGGCCGCCGTCTCCCCTGCCAGGTCCGCGCCACCACAGCTCGCATCGATCTTGTACGCGGGCCGCGCCATCGGCATCACCTCGGCCGGACCCCACCACTTGTGGTCGTCGTCGCCCTTGCCGACCTGTCCGTAGAGGACGTTGGCCGACGGGTGCGCCTTGATGAAGTAGTCGTTGACGAAGCGCAGGTTGTTGAGCAGGTGCGGCAGTTGCCCGGAGGCGGTGTAGCCGCTGCGGTACTCGACAGCGCCCCAGGCGAGCATTGTGGCGCTGAACGCCATCGGGAAACCGAACTTGACGTGGTCGCCGGCGTCGTACCAGCCGCCGGTGAGGTCCACGCCGGCGCTGGCGCCGTCGGTGAGCGCGCTGTCTCCGCGCCAGGAGACCCGGTTCCAGTCGGGCAGTCGACCGGACTGCTGCGCCTCGTAGAAGAGCAGCGACTTCTGCAACGCCTCGGCGTAGTTGTAGGTCGCCGCCGGGGCGGCGGCGGCGGGACCGGACGGTGGCGCGGTCACCGCGAGGGACGCGCCGGTGAGCAGCGCGACGCCGAGGGCCAGCAGCCGCCGCGGCCAGGGCTGGTCGGCGGCCGGCGACCGGCCGGGCTGGCCGCTGAACGGCCGGGTCAGGTGGCGCATGGCGGACTCCTGTCGGAGGCGCCGCCAGCGGTCGCACCGACGCGGGACGGCGTACGGGCGGCACGGCCACCGGCGACAGCGGGGTGGCGGTGGCCATGGGTCATGGAAGCGCTCCCATGGATAACCGACAATGTAATGGGCGGGTCGCTGGTTGGGAAGCCTGCCGATGGGGGCCGATGCGCGCGGCGCCGCTCCCGTACTCGCGAGTAACCATTGCGGAGCATTTCACACCATCGATGCGTGTCGATTCTTGCTCGACGTTTACGCAGCTCAAGCGGAAAGCGTCCGAAGACACCACCGCACCGTTCGAGCGCTTCGGCGGCCAGCCAGACAAACGTACTGTTGCTGACCCACTACCAAGCGCGAGACAGTACCGCTCACCAGCGGTGCCGTAGACGCCGCCGCTCCCTGGTCAACCCTGAGGAGAAGCGATGGCACTACGACTCGCAGACGGCACCGCCTGGACCGACACCCTGGCCCGCGCGGTGGCCGCCACCCCGGAGGCGTTCGGCGCCGAGGTCGACGGCGTCACCACACTGCACAACCTGGTCGAGGGCGAATGGCGGGCGGTCGGCCAGCCCGCCCCGGTCCGCACGCCGGTGGACAACACCGTCCTCATCAACCTGCCCCGGGTCGACGCGACCACCGCGCGCGCCGCGGTCGCCCACGCCGCCGACGCGCACCGGACCTGGGCCCAGACCCCGCTGACCGACCGCAAGGCCCGGGTCGCCGAGGCCCTGGACTCGCTCACCGACCACCGCGACCTGCTCGCCCTGCTGCTGGTGTGGGAGATCGGCAAGCCCTGGCGGCTGGCCTGCGCCGACGTGGACCGGGCGCTCGACGGCGTCCGCTGGTACGCGGGCGAGATCGACCGGATGCTCGCCGACGGCCGCCAGCCGCTGCCCGGCCCGGTCAGCAACATCGCGTCGTGGAACTACCCGATGAGCGTGCTGGTGCACGCCGAGTTGGTGCAGCTCCTGGCCGGCAACGCGGTCATCGCCAAGACCCCGTCCCAGGGCGGCGCGGTGTGCCTGACCGTCGCGCACGCGCTGATGCGCCGGGCCGGGCTGCCCGCCACGCTCGTCTCCGGCAGCGGCGGGGAACTGTCCGAGGTGCTGGTCCGGGCACCCGAGATCGGCGCGGTGGCGTTCGTCGGCGGCCGCTCCAACGGCGGCAAGGTGGCCGCCGCGCTGCTCGACAGCGACAAGCGGCACTTCATCGAGCAGGAGGGTCTCAACGCCTGGGGCATCTGGAACTTCTCCCAGTGGAACCTGCTCGCCACGCACCTCAGGAAGGGCTTCGAGTACGGCAAGCAGCGCTGCACCGCGTACCCCCGGTTCGTGGTGCAGCGCGACCTGGTCGACGAGTTCCTCGACATGTACCTGCCGGTCGTCCGCTCGGTCCGCTTCGGTCACCCGCTCGCCGTCGGCGACGACTGGGCCGCCGGTGACTTGCTGCCCGAGCTGGACTTCGGGCCGCTGATCAGCGCCGCCAAGGCCGACGAGCTACGGCGCACCGTCGACGAGGCGGTCCGCGGCGGCGCGATCCCACTGCACCGGGGCAAGCTCACCGGCGCGCCGTTCCTTCCCGGGCAGGACACCTCGGCGTACGTGGCGCCGTCGGTGCTGCTCGCCCCGCCCGGACGATCCCGGCTGATGCACGCCGAGCCGTTCGGGCCGGTCGACACGATCGTCGTGGTGGACACCACCGATGAACTGCTGGCCGCGATGAACGCCTCCAACGGCGCGCTGGTGGCCTCGCTGGCCTGCGACGACACCGACGAGGCCGGCAAGCTCGCCGTGGACCTGCAGGCGTTCAAGGTGGGCATCAACAAACCGCGTTCACGCGGTGACCGGGACGAACCGTTCGGCGGCCGGGGCGCCTCCTGGAAGGGCGCGTTCGTCGGCGGCGACCTGCTGGTGCAGGCCGTCACCGTCGGCGGAGACAGCCGGCTCTACGGCAACTTCCCCGACTACAACAGCTACCCCGCCACCTGAGCACCGGAACCGGAGAGGCCCCCTTGTGGACGCTCGCGGCGCACAAGGGGCCCTCGTCGGCGCGTACCGTCGGGAGATGGCATTGATCGCGCAGCTTTCCCTGGGCGTGTCCGACGCCGAGCGGGCAGGAAGGTTCTGGGCCGCGGCCCTCGGCTACCGTCGCCGCGAGCCCCGATTCACCGGCGACGAGTGGATCGTTTTGGAGCCGCCGCCGGGGGTGTCGGGCGCGGCCCTCGCGATGGACCTCAGCGAGAGCCCCGTGCCGGAGTTCCCCCGGCTCCACCTGGATCTGGACGCCGGCGACCGACCCCTCGACGAGGAACTCGACCGACTGCTCGCCCTCGGCGCGCGGATCGTCGACTGGCGGCACTATCCCACCGATCCACACCCGACCGAACCGCCGTACGTGGTGCTCGCCGATCCGGAGGGCAACCGGTTCTGCGTCTCGGGCCGCCGCGAGCCGCCCAGGGCCTGAGCAGGGCCCTAGACGAACGCGCTCCTCCGGTCCGCCCTCGCGGCGGCAGCGAGCGGGACGGTGAGGGTGAGCAGCCCCCCGTCGCGCTCCGTCGCGGCGGGCCGGCCCAGCCGGTGCAGCGTACGCAGCATCGGGTCGTTGGTGGCCTGCACGTGCAGCACCAGCGCCGCGTAGCCGGACCGGTCGGCGTGCTGGGCCACCCGGCGCAGCAACGCCGAGCCGAGCCCGCGCCGCTGCCAGTCGTCCCGCACCAGCAGCGCCACCTCGGCCTCGTCGCCCTCGCCGAGCAGGTTCGCCATGGCGACCACCGACTCGGCCATACCGTCGGAGCCGGTGGTGCTGGCGATCAGCGTCAGCCCTCGGCTCGGCTCCAGCAGTCGACGCAGGCGGGCCGGCTGCGGCAGCGCCGCACCGCCCAGGTAGCGCCGCTGCCGACTACGCGGTGAGCACGCCTCGTGCAACTCCACCACACCGGGCAGATCGTGGGCGCTGGCCGGCCGGACGGCCACCTCCGCGCCGTCGGGCAGCACCACTGTGACCTGTTCGGCGGCCCGGCGCGCCACGGTGGCGGCCAGCTCGACCAGGGCCTGCGCCCGCGCGTACTCCGCCGGGGTGAAGTCGGGCGCGGCCCGGCGCAGCGCGAACGAACCGCCCGCCGGGTCGGCCAACAGCATGTCGGCCCCGGTGATCCCCCGTTCGCCGCCGACCGACGCTGGTCGCCAGCTCACGACGTCGGCAGCGAGCAGGGTCCGCAACGCCTCGCCCGTCGCGTCCGGGTCACGCACCAGCCGGTTGGCCAGCCCGAGCACCCGGGTGGGCTGGTCGGCCAGACCCCGCGCCTCGCTGCGCGCCACCCAGCAGTCCCGGCCCCGACCACGCTCGACGGCGGCGATCAGCTCCGCCTCGTCGAGCGCGTCCGGCGCGTCGACCAGGAAATCGTCCACCGCGCCCTGCTCGGTGGGCTGCACCTGCACGGTGAGGATGTTGACCCCACGCAGCGCGAGGCTCGCCGTGAGCACCGACAGGTAACCCGGTCGGTCGTCCACCGTCGCTCGGATCCGCCACAACGTCATGGTTGGCTCCCTTCCCCGGGTACCACCCTCGTCCCCCGCTGTTGCCGCCCGATTGCCCGGCGGTGACGGGTTGCGCTCGGGCCGATGTCCCCGCCCGGGTCCGCCGCTACTCGGGGCGGCCGCGGTAGCCGATGGGGCCCTCCCCGACCCGCTGGTAGGTGCCCAGGAACCCACCGTCGCCGAAGGCGACAGTGCCGTTGTTACCGCGCAGGTCCCGCCAGGCCAGCCTGGTGACCGGGCGGCCGGCCACGGCCACCGAGAGGAGCAGGTCACCCGAGCGGTGCCACCCGCCGGACCAGCCCTCCTGCGTGGAGAAGCGCCAGGCCTCCTTGGCGTCGGTGTCGCGCTGGGTCAGCCGGCCACGGAACTCCGTCGGCTTCCCGCCCGGCCGCCGCCGCCAGCCGTAGAAGGCGGCCTGCTGCTTCTCGAACGTGATCGCGTACTCGGCGCCGGACTCGTCGGCCCAAGCCACCTGATCGAGGACGGCCTGCTCGCCGCGGTCGATGAAGATGGTGATGTCGCCGGCGTCGCTGGCGTACCGCAGCACCGGCTCGGCGATCGCCCGCCGTTCGAGGGCCAGGCCCGCCTGGTCGTGTGCGTGCATCGGGTCGATCGTCACCCGGTACAGCCACAGCGTGCTGCGGGCGTCGACACCGCTCTCGATGCGCAGCGTGTTGCGGCCGGCCGTCAACTCCTCGGCCGGCACCGCGAAGACCAGCCGTTGCGGGAGCCCACCGCCGTTGGGGATCCGCAGGCGGTTGGCCAGCGGCCTGCCGTTGAGGCGAACGGTGAGCGGGGCGTACCCGGGCGCCCGGGAGAGCATCGACGCGAGCGCGCGGATGGCGACGCAGGCCTCGCTGACGACGGCCGGGTCGGGCACGTCGAACTCCAGCTCGACCGACCCGCCGGCGCCGATGGCCAGGTGGTCGCCGGCGGCCGAGGAACGGTCGACGCCGGTGATCGTGACGTTCCCGACGCGGGGCGGCTCGGTGCCGAAGTCGGCGTAGGTGGGGTCCATCTGGATCCCGGGCCGCCGCCCGCTCGCCGGCGCGGCAGCCGGCGGCCGCAGCAGCACCTCGTAGGCCCGGGCGGCACGCTCGGCGTTGCCGTATCCGATGTTGGCGGCGCCGAAGGCCGGCCGCACCTTGCCGATGTGCAGGGCGCCCGCCGCGACCGCCGCGCGGGCGACGTAGAGCGGTTCGCCGTCACCCTCGCGGCCCGCCGGCAGCGCGTCAGCGGGCACCGCGCCACCGGACGCGATGCCCCAGACGCCGTGGTCCATCAGCACCTCGTACTCGTCGACGCGGACCTCCGCGCCGGCCCAGGTGGTCTTGGCGGCGCCGAAGGCCGGGCGGACCTCGCCCGGGTGCACGCCGCCGCGCATCCGGACGCGGCACACCCACAGGGGCTCACCGTCCGCCTCGTACCCGTGCGGTACCGCGCCCGCCGGGATCGAGCCACCGCGGGCTGCCTCCCATCGATATCCACCGAAAACCGAGTCCATTCCGGAGAGACTAGATCAACAGGTTCGGACCTCACGGACCACCGAACCCGGCGGGTGGCGGCTCAGGGATTGACGGTGACCGGCGGTACGCCGACCAGGTCCAGCCGGTCACCGAGGATCACCGCGCAGGCGCGGACGAGCTGGTTGAGCCGATCCACCTCGGTGCTGTGGAACGCCGCGGCGCTGAGGGTCTCGCTGCGCTCACGGGCCACCACCAGCACCAGGCCCGCCCGGCCGAACGGCGTGATCGCGTGATGAGTGCCGTCGGGCGTGGTCGTCGACCGGCCGCGCAGCGGGGTCACCTCCGGCAACCGCGGGGGTACGGGGGCACGCCAGCTCGCGTACCCCACGGTCGCCCCGCCGCCCCCGCTCCGCGAGGCCCAGTCGACAGGCACCACGGCGGCCACGGCCCAGTCGGCGGCCAGCAGCCCCGGCACCGCGTCGACCAGGGTGGCAAGCCCGTCGGCGGGGTTGGCCGCGACCTGGGCCAACAGCTCCGCGTCCTGGCCGGTGGTGGTGGGCGCGCCGATCGCCCGCCACACACCGTCCACCCGCACGCCCGGTATCGCCGCGAGGCCAGCCAGCAGCCGTTCCACCCGCGCTGCGCCCGGCCAGACGACAGTGAAGTCGTCCACCGCGCGCCCGCCGAGCCGTTCGAGGACCACCACCTGGACGATGTCCGCCCCGGAGACGCCCAAGGTGCGGGCGACCTGACCGAGGGTGCCCGGACGGTCCGGCAGGGTGACCCGAACTCGCAGCAACATGTCTGTCCCTCCGCTCGGCGGGCCGGCGAAAAGAGCGGCCGGCAGGCTGATCCCCAGCCTGCTAGTTGACCATTTCGTCCCTGTTGCAGGGGCATGTCCCGAGCGGAAATTCTGACCTTGACAACGTGAGCGGGCTGCCATCAACTAGTCGGATGAGCGATCCGGCCGTCGACGCGTCACGGCCGGCGGCCGTCCCGGCCTCCCCGGCAGGGCTGGACCTGGACCGACTCGCCGACCATCTGGCGCAGCACCGACCCGAGCTGGCCACCGGGCCGCTACGGGCCCAGCTGATCGCGGGCGGCAAGTCCAACCTCACCTACCTGCTGCGTATCGGCGACCGCGAAGTGGTGCTGCGCCGCCCACCGCTGGGGCACGTGCTGGCGACCGCGCACGACATGGCGCGCGAGTTCCGGGTCATCTCGGCGCTGGCACCGACCGACGTGCCGGTCCCGGGCGCGCTGCTGCTCTGCACCGACCCGGAGTTGATCGGCGCACCGTTCTACCTCATGGAGCGGATGCCCGGCGAGGTGTTCCGCACCCGCGCGCAGACCGACCCGCTGGGCGACGAACGCCGCCGGGCCCTCGCCATGGCGATGATGGACACGCTCGCCGCGCTGCACAGCGTCGAGCCGTCCAGCGTCGGTTTGGCTGACTTCGGCCGCCCAGAGGGCTACCTCGCCCGGCAGGTCCGCCGCTGGGCCGGGCAGCTCGACCGCTCCCGCAGCCGGCCGCTGCCCGGCATCGACGAGCTGCGTGACCTGCTCGCGGCGACCGCCCCGGAGGGCGCGAACGCCGGCCGGATCGTGCACGGCGACTACCGGCTGGACAACCTCCTCGCCTCGGCCGACCCGGTCACCGTGCACGCGGTTCTCGACTGGGAGATGGCCACCCTCGGCGACCCCCTCGCCGACCTGGGGCTGCTGCTGACGTACTGGGACGTGCTGGGCGGCAGCGACACCGCCGCTGGCAACCCCGTCGCCGACGGGCTCGGCCCGCGCGCCGGCTTCCCCACCGGCAGCGAGCTGATCGACAGGTACGCCGGACGCAGCGATGTCGACGTCGGTCCGCTGCACTGGCACGTGGCGCTGGGCTGCTTCAAGCTCGCGGTGATCTGCGAGGGCATCCACTACCGCCACACGCTCGGGCAGACGCTCGGCGAGGGCTTCGACCGGATCGGCGAGATGGTGGCACCGCTGGTCGCGCACGGGCTGACCGCCGCCAGGGAGCGGTGATGGACTTCTCATACGACAGCCGGACCGAGGAGCTGCGCGACGAGCTGACCCGGTTCCTGACCGAGCACGTCTACCCGGCCGAGGCCGTGCACGCCGAGCAGGTGGCCGCCGGGGACCCGTGGTCGCGTACCCCGGTGTTGGGCGAACTGAAGGCGGAGGCCCGCAAGCGCGGCCTGTGGAACCTCTTCCTGCCCGACCCGCGCTACGGCGCCGGCCTGACCAACCTCCAGTACGCCCCCCTGGCCGAGCTGACCGGGCGCAGCCCGCACCTCGCGCCGGAGGCGGTCAACTGCGCGGCACCGGACACCGGCAACATGGAGCTGCTCGCCGAGTTCGGCTCGGAGGCGCAGCAGAAGCGGTGGCTGATGCCGCTGCTGGAGGGTGAGATCCGCTCGGCGTTCTGCATGACCGAGCCGGACGTCGCGTCCTCCGACGCCACCAACATCGCCACCCGGATCACCCGTGACGGCGACGAGTACGTGATCAACGGACGGAAGTGGTGGTCGTCCGGGGCCATGGACCCGCGCTGCGAGATCTTCATCGTGATGGGCAAGACCGACCCCACCGCCGACCGGCACCGCCAGCAGAGCATGGTGCTGGTTCCCCGGGACACCCCCGGGGTGACAGTGCGCCGGGGCATGACCGTCTTCGGCTACACCGACGGCTCCCACGGTGGGCACGCCGAGATCGACTTCACCGACGTCCGGGTGCCCGCGGAGAATCTGATCGGCGCCGAGGGCACCGGCTTCGCCATCGCCCAGGCCCGGCTGGGGCCCGGCCGGATCCACCACTGCATGCGATTAATCGGAATGGCTGAGCGGGCATTGGAGCTGCTCTGCAAGCGGGCGAACGAACGGATCGCGTTCGGCCGACCGCTGGCCGAGCAGGGCGTGGTCCGGGAGTGGATCGCCGAGTCCCGCGTCCGCATCGAGCAGGCCCGGCTGCTGGTGCTCAAGACGGCCTGGCTGATGGACACCGTGGGTAACAAGGGCGCGCACACCGAGATCCAGGCCATCAAGATCGGCACGCCGGCGATGGCGGAATGGGTGATCGACAAGGCCATCCAGGGCTACGGCGGCGCCGGTGTCAGCCAGGACACGCCACTGGCCGCCCTCTGGGCGCAAACCCGCACCCTGCGCCTCGCCGACGGCCCCGACGAGGTGCACCGCAACTCCCTGGCCAAGCGCGAACTTCGCCGCTGGGCCCCCACCCCCGCCTGACCACCGGGCAACAAACCTGCCCCACCCACCCACCTGCCCTGCGCCCCCGCACGCCCGGGCCCCGCACGCCCGCCCGCCCGCCCGCCAAGATCGCGCTCGATCCTGGATGTAGTGGTGTGCGGCCGCCGGGAGGCCACTAGATCCAGGATCGAGCACGATCTTGCCCGGTCAGCCTTCTGATCATGAGGTTGACGAGCCAGGATGCCGGAAATGTCCAGGCCAAATCCATGATCGACCGGGGCGTGCGCGGGCGCGCCGTGCGCGGGCGCGCCGTGCGCGGGCGCGCCGTGCGCGGGCGCGCCGTGCGCGGGCGCGCCGTGCGCGGGCGCGCCGTGCGCGGGCGCGCCGTGTACGGGCGCGCCGTGTACGGGCGCGCGGTGTGGGTTTCTGGGGGGTGGGTTAGGCGGAGGCTCGGTGGACCAGTTGGGTGTCCAGGAGGATGTGGGAGGCGGGTAGCTCCTCGCCACGGATCCGGGCCACCAGCAGGCGGGCCATCTGCCGACCCATCTCCTCCACCGGCTGGAAGACCGTGGTCAACGGCGGTTCGGCCTGTCGGGCGATGGTCGCGTCGTCGAAGCCGATCACCGCGACGTCCTCGGGTACGCGGCGGCCGGCCTCGCGCAGGGTACGCAGCGCACCGAACGCCATCAGGTCGGACGCGACGAAGACCGCGTCCAGGTCCGGGCAGACCTCCAGCAGCCGGCGCATTCCCGCCGCGCCGCTGCCCTCGCTGAAGTCGCCGTACGCGATCAGGTCGGGGTTGACGCTGGCGCCGGTGGCCTTGACCGCGTCGGTGTAGCCGGCCAACCGGGCCAGGCCGGCACCCATGTCCTGCGGACCGGCGATGGTGGCGACACGTCGCCGCCCCTGCCGCGCCAGGTACTCCACGGCCTGCCGGGCCCCGCCAACGTTGTCCACGTCGACGAACCAGGCCGGTTGGGCGCCGGGTTGCAGCATCCGGGCGGGCCGACCGCCGAGCACGGCGGGCAGGCCGCGTTCCTCCAACAGTGTCGGCAGCGGGTCGGAGTCGTGCAACGACAGCAGCAGTACGCCGTCGACGTGCTGGTTGGTGAGGTGGTGCTCGACCCGCTCCCGTTCCACCGGCGACTGCGCCATGGCCAGCCAGAGCTGCATCGGCGTCTCCAGCAGCCCGGAGCTGATCCCCCGCACGATGCTGGCGAAGAACGGCTCGGTGAAGACCCGCTCGCCGGATTCGGAGACCACCAGCGCGACGGAGTCGGTCCGCTGGGTGACGAGCGCACGGGCGGCCCGGTTCGGCACGTACCCCAGTTCTGCGATGGCCTGTTGGACGGCGGCCCGGGCCTCCGGGCTGACCTGGGGCGAGCCGTTGACGACGCGGGAGACCGTGCCCCGACCGACGCCGGCACGCGCCGCGACCGCGTCGAGGGTCGGGCGCCCGAGCGAGCGGGTGCGCTGCGTTGTCATCGTCTGCTCCTCCGACGGCGGGCGGACCCGGCGCCACCTGCGAGAGGTGGACGCCGGGGCCGTCCTGATGGCTGGCCCGAGCCTATTGTGCGGCCAGACCGTTGCGCCGGATCACCGAGGCGTACCACTTGGCGCTGGACTTGGGGGTGCGGACCTGGCTGTCGTAGTCGACGTGGATCATGCCGAACCGCTTGGTGTAACCCCAGGCCCATTCGAAATTATCCATCAGCGACCAGGCAAAGTATCCCCGCAGAGGCACTCCGGCGTCGATCGCCTCGTGGGCGGCGCGCAGGTGGGCGTCGAAGTAGGCCAGCCGATCGACGTCGTCGACCTGCCCGTCGACCACCGAGTCGACGAACGCGGAGCCGTTTTCGGTGACGTACAGGGGCAGGTCGGTGTAGCCGTTCACCCGGCGCAGCGTCTCCGTCAGGCCCGGGGCGTCGATCTCCCAGCCCATGTCGGTGACCGGGACGCCGCGGGTGACGAACCGGACGTCCTCGCTGCCCGGCCAGCACGAGGGGGCCGGGTCGGCCTCCACGCCCTCGACCGGCGCGGCGACCACGTGCCGGCTGTAGTAGTTGACCCCGACCAGGTCCAGCGGCGTGGAGATGGTCGCCAGGTCGCCGTCGCGCACGTGCTCGAAGTCGGTCACCGTGCTGAGGTCGGCCACCAGGTCCTCCGGGTACGACCCGCGCAGCAGCGGGTCCAGGAAGAACCGGTTGGCCAACCCGTCGATCCGCCGGGCGGCGTCCCGGTCGGCGGGACTGTCACTGGCCGGGTCGACCGGGTAGAGGTTGACGGTCACGCCCACCTCGGCGGCCGGCCGGGCGGCCCGCAGTGCCTGCACGGCCAGGCCGTGACCGAGCATCAGGTGGTGCCCGGCGCGCACCGCGTCCGCCCCGTTGGTGCGGCCGGGGGCGTGCACACCGGAGCCGTAGCCGAGGAACGCGGAGCACCACGGCTCGTTCAGCGTGGTCCAGTAGCGCACGCGGTCGCCGAGCGCGTCCGCCACAAGGGTGGTGTAGTCGGCGAAGCGGGCCGCGGTGTCCCGCGCCGGCCAGCCGCCGGCGTCTTCCAACGGTTGCGGCAGGTCCCAGTGGTAGAGCGTGAGCCACGGCTCGATGCCGTTGGCCAGCAGCTCGTCCACCAGTCGCCGGTAGAAGTCCAGGCCAGCCGGGTTGGCCGCGCCGGTGCCGGTGGGTTGCACGCGGGACCAGGAGACCGAGAAACGGTACGACTTCAGGCCCATCTCGGCCATCAACGCGACGTCGTCGCCGAGGCGGTGGTAGTGGTCGCACGCCACGTCCCCGGTGTGCCCGGCGACGACCCGCCCCTCGGTGTGGCTGAAGGTGTCCCAGATCGACGGGGCACGGCCGTCCACGGCCGCCGCTCCCTCGATCTGGTATGCCGCCGTCGCGGCCCCCCAGAGGAATCCGGGTGGAAAGGTCAGCCCGGGGCGCTCGTCGAGGACGTCGACGGCGGGTGGGCTGGCGGGGTTGCTCACGACTTGACGGCACCTTCCATGATCCCGCCGATGATCTGGCGGCCGAACACGAGAAAGACGATTACCAGGGGGATGGTGCCGATCGCCGTGGCGGCGAACACCTGGGAATAGTCGGTGTAGTAGGCGTACGAGAGGAAGGAGAGCGAGACCTGCAGGGTCGGGTTCTCCGGGGTGAGGATGGCGTACGGCCAGAGGAACGAGTTCCAGGTCTCCATGAAGGTCAGCAGACCGAGGACGCCGGCGGCAGGACGCAGCGCCGGCAGCACGATGCTCCAGTAGATCCGGAACGTGCTCGCTCCGTCGACGCGGCCGGCCTCGATCAGCTCGTCGGAGATCGCCTGGCTGGCGTACTGCCGCATCATGAACACGCCGAAGGCGGTGACCAGGAACGGCACGGTGACCGCGTAGAGGGTGTCGTACCACCCCAGGTCCTGCATCATGCCCCAGAGCGGGATGAGCCCCATCTGGGTCGGGATCATCATGGTGACGATGATCGCCAGCAGGAGGGCGTTGCTGCCGCGGAACTTCAGCTTGGCGAAGGCGAACCCGGCCAGCGAACCGGTGAGGACCACCGAGACGGTGACCACCGAGGAGACGATGATCGAGTTCATCATGCCGGTGAGGAAGTTGGCGGCGTCGTTGTCGAGCACCCGCCCGAAGTTGTCACCGAACGCGCCACCGGGGGTCAACGGCGGCGGTACGTCGTTGATGTTGTCCAGGCTGCGAGTGCCGATCACCAGCATGTAGTAGAACGGGTAGATCGACAGCAGCGCCGCCAGGACAAGCGCCAGGTAGGTCAGCGGGCTGGTGCGCCACAGGCGCTGGGAAGCCGAGATCATCGATCTCTCCTCACTTCGCCGAGCGGCGGACGAGTAGGAAGTTGAACAGCGACACCACGATGATGATCATGAAGATCGCCCAGGCGACCGCGGCTCCGTAGCCGGCGGTGTTCAGGTTCACGATGCCCATCTCGTACATGTACATGGCCAGCGTCTGGAACTCCCGCTGGTTGCCGCCGATGATGTTGCCGTTGCCGAAGAGCAGGGGCTCGGTGAAGAGCTGCATGCCGCCGATCGTGGACAGGATGACCACGAAGATGAAGGTGGGCTTGAGCATGGGCAGGGTGATCTGCCAGAACTGTCGCCACGGACTGGCACCGTCGATCTCCGCGGCCTCGTAGAGGTCCTTCGGGATCGCCTGCATGCCGGCGAGCAGGATCAGGGTGTTGTACCCGGTCCACCGCCAGTTGACCATGGAGGAGATGGCCGTCCAGGAACTCCACCGGTGCCCGTCCCAGTCGACCGGGTCGACACCGACGAAGCTGAGCAGCCAGTTGAACAGGCCGAACTCCCGCTGGAACAACATCCCGAAGACGATCGCGACTGCGGCCACCGACACCACGTTCGGCATGAAGATGGCCATCCGGAAGAAGGTCTTGGCGCGCAGGAGGCTCCGGTTGAGCAGGTTCGCCAGGAAGAGGGCGAGCAACAACTGCGGGATGGTCGACAGGGCGAAGATGCCGAACGTGTTGACCAGCGCGTTCCAGAAGTACTCGTCGGACACCAGCCGGGTGTAGTTGTCGAAGCCGATGAACGTGTGCTCGCCGATCATGTCCCAGTCGTGCAGCGACATCCAGGCGGTGCGCAGCATCGGGTACAGCCCGAATACGCCGAAGATCAGGAAGAACGGGGCGATGTAGAGGTACGGCGAGTACTTGACATCGAGGCGGTTGAGTAACCTCCCCCGTCGGCGTCGGCGATTGACGTCGGGAGAAGGCGGTGCTGCTGGCGACGGCCGTGCCGTCGTGGCCGACAGGCTCATGCGAATTTCCTTTTCCGGCGAGGCCCGGGGGCCCTCGCGCAGGGCGCTACGCGGAGGGGACCGGCCGGTGGCGTCCGGGAAGCCCCGAACGCCACCGGCAGGGAATCACTCAGAAGGCACCCTGAGTCTTTGCGTCCTTCGTGAACTGCTCCCAGGCCTTGGCCTTGTCGGCCTGCCCGTTCTCGAACGCCCGCAGGGCCGGCTCGAGCGCGTTCTCCTTCACCGCCTGGTGCTTCGGACCCAGGTGGATCGGCTGGATCTTGGCGACGCTCTCCCCGAAGATCTTGCCGGTCGGCGCGTTGCTGAAGTACTCGTTGGTGTAGCCGAGGAAGGCCTCGTTCTTCAGCGCCTCCAGGTTGGTGGGCAGCGGGCCCTTGAGCTTGAAGGCCTCCACCTGGCTCTTGGCGTTGGTCAGGTACTCGGCGAGCTTCGCCGCCTCCTTCGGGTACTTGCTCTGGGCCGGAACCGCGAGCCACGAGCCGCCCCAGTTACCGCCGCCACCCGGCACGGACGCGACATCCCACTTGCCCTTGTTGGCCGGGCCGGAGTTGTCCGACACGATGCCGAGCATCCAGGACGGGCAGAAGGTGGCCGCGAAGGTGCCCTGCTTGAAGCCACCGGACCACTCCGGCGACCAGGTGGACGCCTTGGCGGAGATGTCCGCCATCGAGGTGGCGGTGTCCCAGGCGTTCTTCACCGCGGGGCTGGTGTCCGCGATGATGTTGTCTTCCTTGTCGTAGAACAGGTCACCGTTGCCCTGGAAGAGCACACCGTTGGAGACGGCGGTGATCGAGTCGATGAACGCCTTGCCGCCGCTGCCCTGCTTGTACTTCAGACCGGCGTCGTGGAAGCCCTTCCAGTCCGGCCAGAGCGCCGACACCTGGTCGCGCTCGGTGGGCAGGCCGGCCGCCTGGAACAGGTCCTTGCGGTAGCAGACGGCGAGGCTGCCGACGTCGGTCGGCAGGCCGATCAGCCGGCCGTCCGGCGCCTTGCCCAGCTCCCACTTCCAGGGCAGGTATTCCTTGGAGTGGTCGGCAACCAGCGGGCTGAGGTCGGCCCAGTTGCGCGCGTTGGGCTTGAACTCGTTGAGGATGCCCTCTTCCAGGGCGGTGACGTCCGCCGCGCCCTTGCCGGTGGCCAGGTAGCGGACCAGCTTCGGCCGGTACTCACCGAGCTGCGCGGTCTTGCGCAGCTCGACCTTGATGCCGGTGTCCTTCTCGTACTGCTTGACGAGCTCGTCGTAGCCCATCTCGCCGAAGGTGTCGACGACCAGCTTGGCCGGCTTCTCGCCGGCCGCCGGCTTGTCGTCGTCGTTGCCGCAGGCCGCGAGACCGCCGATTGCGGTGATCGCGGCCAGGGCAGCGGCCGCCAGGCGGGTACGCCGCGTGGTGACACTCATGCGCTGACCCCTCTTTCCGGTGGTGAGGCTGGTGGTTGTGGTGGGGGGTGTCTCATCGCGCCAGGCCGGGGATGCGTGAGTGACCCATGCCACCTCCGGGAGCGCTCCCATGAGATTGCCGGCGGGTAACGGGAGTGTCAATAGGGCGTTGGGAGCGTTCCCAGATCGTTACCGCTGACCACTCCCACCCCGCCCGCCCCAACCACACCCCCCGCCCCACCGCTGGCGATCAAGAGGTTTCGGTCAGGGAACGGAGCCCTGCTGACGCGAACTTCTTGATCAACAACGCAGGAGGCCCGGGGGGGCGAGTCAGCAGAAGTGGCGGAGGAGGGTGGTTGCGCGGGTGGGGTCGAACCGGGACGGGTCGAAGGTCGGACCCGCCCAGTCGCGCAGCATCGCGTGGCGGGAACCGAGGGGATCGGCCGTGGCGCTCTGGTCGTCCAGGGCCTCCAGGAGCGCCTGGTAGCCCAACGGCCCGCCGACACCCTCCGGCGGGCAGGCCCGCTCGCCGGCCAGGCAGACCGGGTACCGCTCGTCGGGGTCGGCGGTCAACGCGTCCTCCACGACCAGGTCGTGCTCCCACCAGTCGCCGAAGTCGTACGTGTAGGAGAACCGGCTGCCCTTGCCGAGCACCGCGTCGAGCCGCACGTCCAGCTCGTCGTGCAACGCCAGCTCCCCGTCCGGGTCCGGCTCGCCGTACTGCGTCGCGTCGATCTCGAAGGAGTGCAGGTGGCAGTCCCGCCAACCCATCGCGTGCTGCACCACCCGGTGCAGCCGGTCCAGCGTGTAGCCGGCCGGCACGAGCACCCGACGCCACACCGACGGGCGGGTCCCGGCGAGGGACATCTTCAGCTGGAAGATCTGACGCGACATGCTGTCCTGTCCTCCCGCGGCTTAGGCTGCGAGCATGATCTGCCGAGCGTGCCGGGCCCGGCGACACGACGACTGCCCGGGCCGGAACTGGTGCGACTGCCAGCACCGTACCGCCGAACCCACCCCTCCGGTCACCGGTCCGGCCGGCGAATGACCGTCGGAATTCCGATCCGACGGCTCTGGCCCGAGCCGTCGACGCAGCCGCTCGACGACGCCGCGCTGACCGCCCTCTACGGCCGCGCCGACAAGCCCCGCCTGCGGATGAACTTCGTGGCCAGCCTGGACGGCGCGGTCACCGTGGACGGCTACTCCGCCGGGCTCTCCGGCGAGCCGGACAAGCGGGTGTTCGGCCTGCTGCGGATGGTCTGCGACGCCCTGGTCGTGGCCGCCGGCACACTCCGCCACGAGGAGTACCGGGCGGTCCGGCTCAACGAGCGCCGCCGCGCCTGGCGCCGTGCCAACGGGCTGGCCGAGTACCCGACGCTGGTGGTCGTCTCCGGTTCGCTCGACCTGGATCCGGCGCAGGCCGCCTTCGCCGACGCGCCGACCCGCCCGATCGTGCTCACCCACGCCGACGCCGATCCGCCGCCCGGGCTGACCGACGTCGCCGACGTGCTGCGCTGCGGCGCCGAGCGGGTCGACCTGGCGGCCGGTCTCGCCGAGCTGCACCGCCGCGGGCTCACCCAACTGCTCTGCGAGGGCGGCCCACACCTGTTCGGCGCGCTCACCGGCGCCGACCTGGTGGACGAGCTGTGCCTCACCGTCTCGCCGCTGCTGGCCGGGCCCGGCCCCGGCCGGATCACCGCCGGCGACACCGCACCACCCCGGCACCTGCCACTGCGCCACGTGCTCGCCGCCGAGGACGGCGTCCTCCTGCTCCGCCACGCCCGTCCGTAACCCGCCGTCGCCCGGTCGCACACCCACCGTCGTGAGTGTGACGGCGCATGGTGTCGTCCGACGCGTCGCGTGGCGACCTGTCGTACTCCTCGGGCAGGATGCAGGGCATGCGCGCCGACCGTGATGCCCGAGCGACCCGAGTCGCCCGATGACCGACGCCGACCTCGACAGCCCTGGCGAGGCGGTCGGGCGGGTGCTGGGCACCGCCGACGCCACCCCGTTGCAGTTCTGGACGGCCGTGGCGCCCGGCAGTTACCTCCAGCTCGACGACGTGGTGGTCACGCGACGGGAGCTGCCGGACCGGGAGCCGGTGACGATCGCCGGGGTGGTGACCCAGGTCCGTGCTCGGCACGAGGGCGCCCAGTTCGACTCCGACGTGTTCGCCATCGCCGACGGCACGCTGCCCGCGCAGGTGCAGGAGGCGGCCGAGGTCACCACCACCCGGGTCGATCCCGAGCTGTACGTGCCGCCGACCCCGGGTGCGGTGGTGCACCGGGCCGAGGGTGACGCCCGGGCCCGCGCGCTGCACTTCGACCGGATGGAGCGACGCATCCCGATGGGGATGGGTCGGGACGGTGTCCCGGTCTACCTCAACGCCGACTTCCTCGACGGCAGTCGGGGCGCGCACGTCTCCATCTCCGGCATCTCCGGGGTGGCCACCAAGACCAGCTTCGCCACCTTCCTGCTCTACTCGGTGTTCCGCTCCGGCGTGCTGGGCGGCGACGCGGTCAACGCCAAGGCGCTGATCTTCAACGTCAAGGGTGAGGACCTGCTCTTCCTGGACCACCCCAACACCCGCCTCGACGAGCCCACCCGCGCGGCGTACGCGAAGCTCGGGTTGAGCGCCGGCGCCTTCCCCGACGTGCGGGTGTACGCCCCACCCCGGGTCGGCGACTCGGCCGGCACGCCGGATGTGAGCAGCCGGCTCACCGGGGTGGATGCGTTCTACTGGACGCTGAGCGAGTTCTGCACCGACCGCCTGCTGCCGTACGTCTTCGCCGACGCCGACGACGAGCGCCAGCAGTACACGATGGTGGTCCACTCGGTGGCCGCGCACCTGGCCCGCTACGCCCAGCCGGCCGACGGCGGGGTGAGCATCGACGGGGTCCGCCTCGGCTCCTACGGCGACCTGGTCGACCACATCGTCGATCAGCTCAACGACGACGAGACCCGCTCCGACTGGGCGGGCAGCGCGGTGGGGCTGGGCACCGTCAACGCGTTCGCCCGGCGGTTGATCGGCAGCAAGAAGGACCTGGCCCGGCTGATCCGTGGCGACCTCGCCACCCGCCGCCCCCACTCGATCAACACGAGCGAGTCGGCCCAGGTCACCGTGGTCGACCTGCACAATCTTCCCGACCGCGCGCAGCGGTTCGTGGTCGGTGTGACGCTCAAGAGCGAGTTCGAGCGCAAGGAGAAGTCCGGCACCGCCAAGCCGCTGCTCTTCGTCGTCCTCGACGAGCTCAACAAGTACGCCCCCCGGGAGGGCTCCTCGCCGATCAAGGAGGTCCTGCTGGACATCGCCGAGCGGGGCCGCTCACTCGGGGTGATCCTGATCGGCGCGCAGCAGACGGCGAGCGAGGTGGAGCGGCGGATCGTCACCAACTCGGCGATCCGGGTGGTCGGCCGGCTCGACCCCGCCGAGGCGTCCCGCCCGGAGTACGGCTTCCTGCCGCCCGCGCAGCGCCAGCGGGCGTTGCTGGCCAAGCCGGGCACCATGTTCGTCAACCAGCCGGACATCCCGGTGCCGCTCTGCCTGGAGTTCCCGTTCCCGGCCTGGGCCACCCGGGTCTCCGAGGCGGGCCGGGCACCATCGGAGACGCTGCGCTCGATCACCCAGTCCGCCGACCCGTTCGCCGTGGTGGGCTCCGGCGGCGGCACCGACGACGACATCCCGTTCTAGCTAGGGGCCGGCACAGCCATGAAGATCCTGCACACCTCCGACTGGCACGTGGGAAAGGTGCTCAAGGGGCAGTCCCGGGCCGACGAGCACAAGGCCGTGCTGGCCGGGGTGATCGAGATCGCCCGTGCCGAACAGCCGGATCTGGTGATCGTCGCCGGTGACCTCTACGACACCGCGGCGCCCAGTTCGGAGGCGACCCGCCTGGTCACCAGGGCGTTGACGGCGCTACGGCGGACCGGCGCGGACGTGGTGGCGATCGGCGGCAACCACGACAACGGCCCGGCGCTGGACGCATTGCGCCCGTGGGCCGATGCCGCCGGCATCACGCTGCGCGGCGGGGTGCGGGAAAACCCGGACGAGCACGTCATCGACGGCACCACCGCCGGCGGCGAGCGGTGGCGGCTGGCCGCGTTGCCGTTCCTGTCCCAGCGGTACGCGGTGCGCGCGTTGGAGATGTACGAGCTGACCGCCGCGGAGACCAACCAGACGTACGCCGACCACCTGGGCCGGGTGCTGGGGCGACTGACCGAGGGTTTCACCGAACCGGACCGGGTGCACCTGGTCACCGCGCATCTGACGGTGACCGGCGCGGCCACCGGTGGTGGCGAGCGCGACGCGCACACCGTGCTGGGCTACGCCGTTCCGGCCACCGTCTTCCCGGCCACCGCGCACTACGTGGCGCTGGGTCACCTGCACCGGGCGCAGCGGGTCGCCGGCCCCTGCCCGGTGCGGTACAGCGGCAGTCCGCTCGCTGTGGACTTCGGTGAGCAGGAGAACATCCCCTCGGTGACGATCGTCGAGGTGACGGCCAGCACCGCGGCCCGGGTGCGGGAGGTGCCGGTGACGGCGGCGAGCGCGCTGCGCACGGTGCGGGGCACCCTGGCCCAGCTCGCCGAGATCGAGGCACCGGACGCGTGGCTGCGGGTGTACGTGCGGGAGCAACCCCGCGCCGGCCTGCGCGAGGAGGTCCAGGAGCTGCTCCCCCGTGCCCTGGAGATCCGGATCGACCCGGAACTGTTGGCCGCGCCGGGCAGTGGCGCGCGCATCGCCCAACGGTCGGGGCGTTCGCCCCGGGAGTTGTTCGCCGACTACCTGGACAGCCGGGGCCACGCCGACGAGGGTGTCCGGGAGCTCTTCGACGAGCTTTTCGAGGAGGTCGAGCACTGATGCGTCCGATGCGGTTGGACATGGCCGGGTTCACGGTCTTCCGGGACGAGACCACGGTCGACTTCACCGACGCCGACTTCTTCGCGCTGATCGGCCCGACCGGTTCGGGCAAGTCGACAGTGCTGGACGCGATCTGCTTCGCCCTCTACGGCATGGTGCCCCGCTGGGGTGGCGCCCGAGGGTTGGCGAACGCGCTCGCGCCGTCGGCGACCGAGGCGCGGGTGCGGTTGGTCTTCGAGTCCGGCGGCGCCCGGTACGTGGCGACCCGGGTGGTCCGCCGGGACGGCCGGGGCAACGTGAAGACCGCGAACGCCGGGTTGCAGTTGATGCCGGCCGGCTTCGACGTGACCAAACTGGACACCGGTCTGAGCCCGGACGACCTCGGCGAGGTGGTGGCCGGCACCCCCGCCGAGATGGAGCAGGCGGTGCTGGAGGCGGTGGGGCTGCCGTACGAGCAGTTCACCAGCTGTGTGGTGCTGCCACAGGGGCAGTTCGCCGACTTCCTGCACGCCAAGCCGGCGACTCGGCAACAGATCCTGGTCAACCTGCTGGGCCTCGGCGTCTACGAGGACGTGCAGAAGAAGGCGACGGCGCGCGCCGCGCAGGCGGAGGCCCGGCTGGAGGCGGTCGACCAGGTGCTCGCCGGGTTGACCGGCGTGGACGACGAGGCGTTGGCCGAGGCCGACGCCCGGGTGGAGCGGATGGCCGAGCTGGCGGCCGCGGTGGCCGAGGCGGTGCCGGAGCTGGCGGCGGCCCGGGTCACCGCACGGGAGGCCGCGGCGGCGCTGAGGGCGCTGGACGACGAGCTGACCGTTCTGACCGGGGTACGCGCGCCGGCCGGGGTGACCGCTGTCGCTCGCGCGGTCGCCGCGGCGCGGGCCGACGCCGAGGCGGCGGCGACCGGGGTGTCGCTGGCCGAGGAGCGGGAGGACAAGCTGCGCGGCGAGCTGGCCGCCGCCGGTGACGAGAGCGCGCTGCGCCTGCAACTGCGGGCGTACGACGATCGGGATCGGCTGTCCGGCGAGGCCGACACGGTCCGGGCGACGGTGCGCGCGGCGAATGACGAGCACGCCGCCGCGGTGGCGGCGCTGGCCGCCGCGCGGGTGGTCGCCGAGCGGGCCGACGCCGAGCTGGAGGCGGCCTTCCGGGCGCACGAGGAGGCGAAGGCCACCGACCTGGCGGTGAGCCTGCGGGTGCACCTGCATGCCGGTGCGGCGTGCCCGGTGTGCGAGCAGCCGGTGGCCGAGGTGCCGGCGGTGCCGGCCGATTCGGCGGTGGCCGCCGCGACGGCGGCGGGCAAGGCCGCGCGGGCCGCGACAAAGGCCGCGCAGGCGACCGTTCAGGAGCGGGACACGGCGGCGCGGGAGCTGGAGCGGCTGCTGGTGCAGGCGCGAGCCCGGCAGGAGCAGATGGAGGCCCGGCTGGCCGAGCTGGACGGGCAGCTCTCCGGCGCGGCCGAGCCGGCCGTGCTGCGGCGCGAGTTGGCCGAGCACGCCCGGCTGCGGCGGGCGCTGGAGGAGGCGGCGACCGCGGTCCGGGCCGGCCGCGAGACCGCTCGGCAGGCCCGGGCCGCTGTGGACGCCGCCGAGGAGCGGCTGCGGGCGGCGTGGCGGGCCTTCGACACCGCCCGTGACGGGTTGGCCCGGTTCGGCCCACCGGCGACCGACCGGGACGACGTGGCTGCCGCGTGGGCGGCGCTGACCGGGTGGGCGACCACCGAGGCGGACCGCCGCCGCGCCGAGCGGGCCGGTCGGGCCGCCGCCGTGGCGGAGGCCGAGTCGGTGGCCGACGGGGTGCAGCGGGCCATCGCGGGCATCTTCGCCGCCGCCGACGTGCCGGTCGGGGACGACCCGGTGCACGCGGCGACGGTGGCGGTGGAGCGGGCCGACGCCGACCGGCGGCGGCTGCACGAGCGTCGCGAGCAGGCCGGGACGTTGCGCGAGCAGCGGGCGGGGCACGAGCGGGAGGCGCAGGTGGCGCGCGCGCTCGCCGGGCACCTGCGGGCCAACAACTTCGAGCGGTGGTTGCTGGCCGAGGCGTTGGACCTGCTGGTCGACGGCGCGTCGGGGATCCTGCGCGAGTTGTCCTCCGGGCAGTACGAGCTGGTGCACGACAAGGGCGAGTTCGTGGTGGTCGACCACCACGACGCGGGGCTGCGTCGCGGCGTGCGCACCCTCTCCGGCGGTGAGACGTTCCAGGCGTCGCTGGCGCTGGCGTTGGCGCTGTCCGAGCAGTTGGCGGGGATGTCCACCACGGCGGCGAGCCTGGAGTCGATAGTCCTGGACGAGGGTTTCGGCACGCTCGACGCCGCCACCCTGGACACGGTGGCGGCGACCCTGGAGAACCTGGCGGCCCGGGGCGATCGGATGGTCGGCGTGGTCACCCACGTGCCGGCGTTGGCCGAGCGCATCCCGGTCCGCTTCGAGGTGCGCAAGGATGCCCGGTCCGCGCGCGTGGAGCGGACGGGCCGGTGAGCGCGAGGAGTGCGGCGCGGATGGGACGGGCCGGCCGGTGAGTGACGCCGCGTTCTTCGTGGATTCGTGGGATCCGGCGTACGGGGCGTCGTTCGAGGCGTCCGCCGCCGGGCCGGCCGCGCCGAGCAGCGCCCAGGTCGACGCGGACGTGGAGTTGCCCGCCGTGGACTGGCGGGCGATCGGGGTACGCCCCGGGGTGCGGGCACCCGACGTGGTGTTGCTGGTCGACGGGGTTCGCCGCATCGACGCGAGCATCTGGACGGCGGAGACCGACGGCCTGTCGTTCCCCGGGTTGGCCGCCTCGTACGCGGCCGGGGTGGTCCGGTGTGACCTGGGGCGGGGTGCGGCGCAGTTGGCGGGCACCCGGGTTGGTCGGGGCCTGTTCACCGCGAGCCCGTCGGCGCAGGATGTGGTGGCGGGTGCGATCCGTTACCCGGTGCACCGGGTCGGTGGCACCGGTGAGCTGGCGAAGTTGCCGGCCGCCGTGCAGGGTCCGCTGACCGCGTTGGAGGTGGCGGTGTCCGACGCCGCCCGGGTCGACGGTGACCTGTTGGTGGTGGACGGCCCGCTGCGCAGTCGTCGGCAGTTGCCGCGCACCCTGGGCTACATCAAGACGCAGCACAGTCAGTACCTGGATGCCCGGCTGACCGCGGTGGTGACGGGTATGGCCTCGGGTGAGCGCTCCCCGGTGTTCCGGCTCGGCACCGCCTGGGGTGGTTGGTCGTGGTATTTGCGGCTGCCGGTGGCGATCGGCGCGCCGTGGGCGGGCATCGTCCGGGTGGAGTGCTCAGCCGACCTGCCCGTCGAGGCGGCGATCGAGCTGGCCGACCTGTCGCTGGTGACCCTGCCGCGCTTCGCGTCCACCCCGTACAAGGATCCGCGGGCTCCGCAGAACCTGATCCCGATCGCCGGCCTGGAGCGCCGGCTGCGGGCCCTGCTCGGCGATTCCCGGCTGCTGCACCGTGCGTTGACCGCCGCGGCCCGCGCCGCCCGATGAGCGCGGATACTGGTTCCGGTGGGGCGTAAACGGGCGGGTGACCGGGTGGTCGAGCAGGTGGACACCGGGCTGGCGGAGCTGGTGCCGGCTCCGGACCGGGCCGGCTCGTGGACGCTGCTGCTGGACGGCGCGCCGCAGTCGCACGTCGACCTGACCGACCCCACCCACCTCGAGTTCGAGTACGTGCGGCGGTTGGCCGCCGCCGTGGATCTGATCGCACCGGCCGGTGAGCCGCTGCGGGTGCTGCATCTGGGTGGCGGCGCGCTGACCCTGCCCCGGTACGTCTCCGCCACTCGACCCCTGTCGACCCAGCGGGTGTCCGAGGTGGACGGTGCGCTGGTGGAGCTGGTCCGTCGGGCGTTGCCGTGGCCGTCCGACGCCCGGTTGCGGGTCCGGGTGGAGGACGCCCGGGCGGTGCTGGCGTCCACCCGGGAGGCCAGCTACGACGTGGTGGTCGCCGACGTGTTCGCCGGTGCGCGTACGCCGGCCCACCTCACGTCGGTGGAGTACGCCGCCGAGGTGGCCCGGGTGCTCCGCCCCGCTGGTTGGTACCTGGCGAACCTGGCCGACGGCCCGCCGCTGCGGCACGCCCGTGGGCAGGTCGCCACGGTCCGATCGGTGTTGCCGCAGGCCTGTCTGGTCGGGGACGCGGCGGTGCTGCGTGGGCGCCGGTACGGAAATCTGGTGCTGGTCGCCGGACGGTCCACGCCGCCGGTGCCGGAGCTGACCAGACGCGCCGCCGGCGACTGGTTCCCCGGCCGGGTGGTGGCCGGCGACGAGCTGGACCGCTTCGTCGGTGGTGCACAGGTGGTGCGGGACGCCGACGCCACCGGCTCCGATCCGCCACCGCCGGGGCTGTTCTCGGTACGGCGCTGACCGTCCACTCGACAGCGGTGGGGAAGTTTTTTCGTCGTTTGTTGATCCGCTGGGGCTGGCGCTGCGTACCACCGGGCGGCCCACCTCGTGGGCCGGCGTTGGTCACGGACATCCCGGAGGTCTGCATGCACGCGGTGGCGGCCGGTTGGCATGGCGACGCGGTACGCGCTGACTGGTTGTCGGCGCGACCCTCGTCACGGTCGACCTCGTCTGCCCGAGGGGTCGACGCGCGGGCGACGCCTCGCCAGAATGGTCCGGTGACGCCGCGACCGGCGCCCGGGCGCCATCAGGCGACGACAACCGAGGCCAGCCACTCCGACCAGTTGATCCGTCAGCTCTATGCCGAGCACGCCGGCCCGTTGCTGATGTTCGTCATGCGTCTCACCGGGGGGGACCGGCAGCGCGCGGAGGACATCGTCCAGGAGACGCTGCTGCGGGCCTGGCGCAACGCGCACCGCCTGGGCACCCAGGGGCAGGGTTCGCTGCGGCCGTGGTTGGTGACGGTGGCCCGCCGCATCGCCATCGACGAACACCGCAGCCAGGAGGCCCGGCCGCCGGAGACGTACGACCGGGACCTCACCGCGTTCGCCGAGGCGGACAGCACCGACCGGGTGCTGCGCACGATGACGGTGGCGGACGCGCTGCGTACGCTCAGTCAGTCGCACCGGGAGATCCTGATCTCGACGTACTTCCGGGGGCGGACGGTGCCGGAGGCCGCCGAGGAGTTGGGCCTGCCCCTCGGCACCGCCAAGTCGAGGGTCTACTACGCGCTGCGCGCGCTGCGCACGGCTCTGCAGGAGCGGGGGGTGACAGAATGAGCCGGCCGGACCACATGGACGTCGCGGCGTACGCGCTCGGTGTGCTCGACGAGCAGGACACTGAGCGGTTCGAGGAGCATCTCGCCACCTGCTGGGCGTGCGCGGCCGAGTTGGAGACGATGGTGCCGGTGGTCGGGCTGCTCTCCGACATCGACGGCGAGACGATGATGGCGCTGGAGCAGACGGCGACCGACCCGGCCCTGCTGGACCGGACGCTCAGCGCGGTCCGGGCCGACCGGCGGCGTACCCGGTTTCGTCAGATGCTCGCGACGGCCGCCGCGGTGGTGGTCTTCGGCGGTCTGACCGGGTATGGCTTCGTCAGCGTGACCGGCAACGAGCAGCCGCCGGGGGTGCTCGCCGAGTCGACGCCGAGCGCGCCCAACGACCCGCCGACGAGCGCGCCGACGGGCCCACCGACCGGCCCGGGTGTGGGCGGCACCGAGGTGGAGGGCGACCAGGTCGAGGCGACCGACCCGACCACCGGTGTGCAGACCACCATGTTCCTGGTGACCAAGGATTACGGCACCCGGATCAATTTCAGCCTGCGCAAGCTGCCCGGCCCACGCATCTGCCGACTGGTGGTGGTGCGCAAGAACGCCACCACCGAGGTCATCTCGACCTGGTCGGTGCCGGATGGCGGCTATGGCACGAACACCCGACCGCAGGGTCTCGAACTGAGCGCGTCCACGTCGGCTCTGCCGAAGGACATCAAGCAGCTCCAGGTGCAGTCGGTGGATGCCAACGGAGTGGCGAGTCCGCTGGTCACCGTACCCATGTAGGCGCGCCTACCGCCTCGGCGCCGGTCATTGTCACAATGACCGGCGCCGATCTGTCGTTACGCGAAGGGTCCCTCGCGGGGGCGTACGCATGGCGGGCGGAAACGGTTCAATCGGTTTACGTGAAATTGACCACTGTTACTACTTCAACCTTGACAGCCCGCCCGCCGTACCTATGGGTGAACTGTCAAGAATGAGGAGGGCACGTGGCACAGATGAAGCGGACCGTCATCGTCGCGAGCGCGATGGTCGCACTAACGGCCTGCGCTCCCGCGGGTTACGACGGGGCGAACTCGAGCGCGGCCGAGCCGGTCGCCGTCGCCGCGGCCGAGCCCACCGCGACGGTTGAACCTGAGGCCTCGGCTTCCCCGGAGGCGCCCGCCGCCGACGCCCCGCCCGCGGACGTCGACCTGACCGAGAAGTTGGTCGGTAAGAGTGTCGCCCGGATGGGCAAGGTGGTCACCGACCAGGACGGCTGGATCCTGTACCGCTTCGACAAGGACACCGCCGACCCGCCGTCGTCGAACTGCGTCGACAAGTGCGCTGAGGTGTGGCCCCCGGCACTGACCGACGGCAACCCGGAGCTCACCGGCGTCTCGGACGACAAGGTCGGCAGCGTGACCCGGCAGGACGGCACCCGTCAGCTCACCGTCGGCGGCTGGCCGGTCTACCGCTACATCGGTGACAAGAAGCCCGGCCAGTGGAAGGGCCAGGCTGTCGGTGGCACCTGGTTCGTGGTCCAGCCGGACGGCAAGAAGAACCTGAGCTGCCTGCCCAAGGGCACGCCGAAGGCGGTCGCACCGCCGGCGGACAGCGGCTCGAACGACGCCGGCGGCTCGGGCTACTCGTACTGAGCCTGGTCGCCCACGAGGGCACGGTGGTCGGTCGTCGCCGGGGAGGGCGCGGCCGGCCACCGTCGTGTCCGGGGTGGGTTCCCCGGCCGGACCGGTACGGCGGTCGTCAACCCCCACCATGACCTGGCAGAGTAGCGGGGTGACCGAGACCGGACCCGCCGCGACCAGGGTGCTGCACCCACCGGTCGGCTACCGGCTGACCGCCTCGGTCCGCGCGCTCACCTTCAGCCCGTACGATCCGTGCGCCCGGGTGGCCGCTGGCACCTTCTGGTGGGCCACCCGCACCCCGGACGGTCCGGCGACGCTCGCGCTGCGACCGGCTGGCGGCGAGTTGCTCGCCGAGGGGTACGGGCCCGGCGCCGAGCACGTCCTCGCCCGCGCCGACGCGATCGCCGGGCTGCGCGACGACCTGACCGGCTTCACCGAACTGGCCGCGGCACACCCGCTGGTCGCCCGGCTGGCCCGGGAGCACCGGGGGCTTCGGATGCCCGCCACCGGGGAGGTCTTCCCCCGACTGCTGCGCGCGGTCTTCGAGCAGAAGGTCACCGGCAAGGAGGCCTACCGGGCGTACGCGGCGATGGTGCGGCACTTCCGGGAGCCGGCTCCCGGCCCGTTGCAGCCGCTGCTCCTGCCGCCCGGGGCAGCCACCGTGGCCGCGGCCCCGTACTGGGTGTTCCACCCCTTCGGGGTGGAGCAGCGCCGAGCCGACACGCTCCGTCGCGCCGCCGCGCTCGCCGACCGCCTGGAGCGCAGCACCGACGCCACCGACGCCACCCGCCGGCTGACCGCGATCCCCGGCATCGGGCCGTGGACGGCCGCCGAGGTGGTCCGGATCGCGTACGGCGACCCGGACGCGGTCAGCGTCGGCGACTACCACATCCCGAACACGGTGGCCTGGGCGCTCGCGGGCGAACCGAGGGGCGACGACGCACGGATGATGGCCCTGCTGGAGCCGTTCAGAGGTCACCGGGGCCGGGTGTGTCTGCTGCTGGAGGCGGCCGGCATCCGGGCACCGAAGTACGGCCCGCGCGCGCCGATCCGCTCGTTCGCCCGGTTCTGAGTCTCCCCGGCGTCACGGCGGTCAGCGACCGACGCAGAGCCGACGCAGGGTGTGGCCGAGCCACCAGGCGTACGCGTGCTGCACGGCCCGTGCCGCCGGGCCTGCGAGCCGGGTGAACCAGCGGTCCGGAAGGCTGAACGCGCGAACCTCGAACCAGACCGCGCCGGTGTCGTCGCGGACGACTTCGAACGCCTCCTCACCCCGCTCCGGGTGCCCGGGCAGGGTTCCGTAGCCGAAACCGGCGAGCGTGGGCGAGTCCACGCTCCAGACCACCTGGCACGGCCCCCAGAGGCGGGCCGGGCCGACGCCGAGGCCGGCGGTCACCAGCACACCGTCGGTGGCCCGCGGCGCGTTGGTGCGCATCCGGACGCCGGCGGCGCGGTGCAGCCGCCAGCTCAGCACCGCGTCGGCGGCGGTCTCGAAGCAGCCGCCGGGCAACGCATACCGGTGGCGCAGGTGGTGGTACCCGCCGGGCAGCGGCCCGTGCCGCGTCGACCCCACCTCCGGGTACGTCAGCTCGGCCACCGTTGCTCCCTCGACCTCGACCGGACACGGGTCAGGGTACGACCGGTGCGGTCGGGCCGCCCGTCGATGGCGACGGCGGCTGTGGTGTGCTGCCCCGGTGAACGCCGAGGCGAGCATCGTCCCGGCCGGTGTCGTGGACGCCGGCGAGATCCTCACCGTGCAGCGGGCCGCGTACCTGAGCGAGGCGCAGCACTACTCCGATCCGTTCCTGCCTCCGCTGACCGAGACGGTGGACGAGGTCGCGGCGGTGCTGGCCGGCCCGAGCATCGTGCTCGCCGCCCGGTTGGGCCACCGGCTGGTCGGTTCGGTGCGGGCCCACCTGGACGGGGACACCGCGCACGTCGGCCGCCTCTCGGTCGCCCCGGACCAGCAGGGGCGGGGTGTCGGCGCGCAACTGCTCACCGCCATCGAGCGGGCCTGCGCCGGCCGGGCGGCCCGGTTCACCCTGTTCACCGGCGCGGACAGCGCGCGCAACCTGCGGCTGTACCAGCGGCACGGCTACCGGATCGTGGCGCACCGCCCGGACCCGAACGGCATCTCGTTGGCAGTGCTGGAGAAGCCGGCCGTCAGCCCCGCTCGCAGCGACGCCTGAGCCCGTCGGCCTCCATCCGCACGTAGCGGCGCAGCAGCCCGCCGTACAGCCAGCCGATCAGGCCGGCCAGCGGCCCGGACTGGTTGATGACCAGTTCGACGCGGGTACGCCCGTCGGGCAGCGGCAGCAGCCGGTGCTCGCCCGTGGTCCGCACACCCGGCGCGTCGGAGACCCAGACGAACTCCCGCCGCTCGGTCAGTTCGGTGACCCGCCAGACCGCCGGCCGCAGCTTCGGTTGGGTCAGTCGTGCGGTCGCGCCGACGGTCAGCGGCCCCGGCTCCCCCCGCTCGGCCCGGGTCACCGAGTCCGTCCACTCGGGCCAGCGGGGCACGTCGACCAGCACCGCCCAGACCTGCTCGGCATCCGCGGCGATCTCGGTGTCGGCCTCGAACCGCATGGTGTCCCCTCCCCGGCGGCGCCGTTCGGCACCGCCACGGATCCAGACGAGGCCACCGGGAGCATTGTGACACCGAGGCTCGATCCCGTCCGTCCCTCCGCAGTGGAGGCAGACCGGGCCTGGCACCCGGTGGTTCCCGGCCGCACACACCGCACGCCGCCGCGCGCGGGTCAGGCGGCCTCGTGCAGGTCGGCCAGGGTGAGAGGAGTACGCCGACGCAACAGCTCCTCCAGCTCGGGCACCGAGCCGACCTCGCCGAGCACGTTCCGGCCGCCGCCGAACCGCTCCGGGTAGCGGCGGGTCAGCCGGAAGCGGTAGCGGCCCCGGATCAGCTCGACGCTCACCCGCCACCGCCCGCAGCAGTCACAGACCCACTCGGACACCTCGCGAAAGTAGCTCTGAACTGGGGTTATTCGATTCGCCCGGTGGGGACGAGCGGCGCGTAGGCGGACACGCCACCCCGCCATCCACGGTGATCTGCCTCACGACTGTCGGCACCGTCTGATTGACTGGTCCGCGTGGACCTGCCGATCAACCCGCCGGTCGAGCCGATGCTGGCCAAGAGCGTTCCCAAGCTGCCCACCACGCCAGGGGTGACCTACGAGCCCAAGTGGGACGGGTTCCGGTGCATCGTGTTCCGCGACGGCGACGAGGTCGAGTTGGCCAGCCGGGGCGGCAAGTCGATGACCCGCTACTTCCCCGAGGTGGTCGAGCAGGCCCGCCGACAGCTGCCGGAGCGGTGCGCGGTCGACGGGGAGTTGATCGTGATTCGGCGCGACGGGCCGAGCGGCCAGCCCCGGCTGGATTTCGAGCTGCTGGCTCAGCGGGTCCACCCGGCCGCGTCCCGGGTGAAGATGCTGGCCGAGACCACCCCGGCCGACTTCGTCGCGTTCGACCTGCTGGCGATCGGTGACGAGGCCCTGCTCGACCAGCCCTACCCGCGCCGCCGGGAGCGGCTGGTCGAAGCGCTGGCCGGGGTGCGCCCACCGGTGCACGTCACCCAGGTCACCACCGATCCGGACACCGCGCGGCGCTGGTTCGACGTCTTCGAGGGCGCCGGGCTGGATGGTTTGATCGTCAAGCCGGCCGACCTGCCGTACGAGCCGGGCAAGCGACTGATGTTCAAGGTCAAGCATGCCCGCACCGCGGACGCGGTGGTGGCCGGCTTCCGCTGGCACAAGTCCGGCCCGGTGGTGGGCTCGCTGCTGCTCGGTCTGTACGACGACGCCGGCGTCCTGCACCACGTGGGTGTGAGCGCGTCGTTCAGCATGGCCCGCCGCGCCGAGTTGCTCGACGAGCTGGCGCCCTATCGGGACACCGGCGGCGAGCACCCGTGGGTGCACGGCGACCACGAGCGTGGCCAACGCATCCCGGGTGGGGTCAGCCGGTGGACCGGCACGAAGAACCTGGAGTGGGAGCCGGTGCGCCCGGAGCTGGTGGTCGAGGTGGGCTACGACGCCATGGAGGGCGAACGGTTCCGGCACACCGCGCAGTTCGTCCGGTGGCGCCCGGACCGCGACCCCCGGTCCTGCCGCTACGACCAGCTGGACCGGCCGATCCGCTTCGACGTGGACCAGGTGCTGCGCGGCGACCCGACGGCCACCGTGGACCGAGCCGCCACCGGCTCGGCGTAGCCTGGCCGTCGACCCGATTCCGGAGGACCACGTGACCCGCACCGCCGACCAGCCTCGGATGGCGACCAGCCGCCGGGTCCGTCGCACTCTGGCCGCCTTCGGCGTCGCCGCGCTGCTCACCGCCGGTTGCACGCTGCCGGCGTTCGCGCCGCGCACCGAGGTGGAGGGCGCGGCCGCCCCGACCGGCAGCGCACCGAACTGGCGGCCCTGCCCGGAGGTGCCCGACGAGTTGGTCGGGCGGAGCGCACCGAACATGCGCTACGAGTGCACCCGGATCGCGGTGCCCCGTGACTGGGGCACCGGCGGCGGGGCGAGCGCCGGCCCGGGCGCCGGGCAGACCTTCGAGATCGCCCTGCTGCGCGCCCGGTCCACCAAGCAGCGCGACCGGGTGGGCTCCTTGGTGATCAACCCGGGCGGCCCGGGGGGTTCCGGTGTCGACACCGCCGTCTACCTCTCGTTCGGCCCCCAGTTCGGCGGTCTGCCCGCCTCCATCACCGAGCGCTTCGACATCGTCGGCTTCGACCCGCGCGGGGTCTCCCGGTCCAGCCCGGTGAAGTGCATCTCCGACGCCGACCTGGACGCCAGCTTCGGTTTCGACCCGGATCCGGCGAGCCAGTCGGCATTCGACGGCTTCGTCGGGCTGAGCCAGCGGATCGGGCGCGGTTGCGGCGACCGCTACGGCGACCAGTTGCCGCTGTACGGCACCGAGCAGGCCGCCCGCGACATGGACGCGGTACGCGCCGCAGTGGGCGACGACAAGCTCACCTACCTGGGCTACTCGTACGGCACCCTGCTCGGTGCCACGTACGCCCAGCTCTACCCGCAGCGGGTACGGGCGCTGGTGCTCGACGGCGCGGTCGACCCGCAGCAGCGGCTGGTCGAGGGCTCGGAGAGCCAGGCCCGTGGCTTCGAGCGGGCCTTCACCAACTTCACCCGCTGGTGCGCGGCGAACGCCGGCCGCTGCCCGATCGCTCCGGACGCCCGCGCCGCGGTCACCTCGGCCATCGACAAGGCCAAGGTCTCCCCGGTACGCGGCGCCGACGGGCGGGAGGCCACCGCCGGCTGGGTGTTCTACGCCGTCATCTCCTCGCTCTACACCGAATCCGGCTGGCAGGAGCTGGCCCAGGCGATCGACAAACTCGCCGAGGGCGACCCGAAGGACGTGTTCCGGCTCGCCGACGCGTACGCCGGCCGGGAGGACGACGGGCACTACTCGAACCTGTTCGACGCCAACCTGGCCATCAACTGCGCCGACGAGACGGAGAAGCCGAGCCGGGCGCAGATCCGGCAGTTGCAGTCCGAGTGGCGCGGGAAATATCCGCTGTTCGGGCCGGCGTTGGCGGTCGGCATGCTGAGCTGCGTCGAGTGGCCGGGCGGGCGTGACCCGTACCCGACCGGGAAGGCGAACGGCGCACCGCCGATCGTGGTGGTCGGCACCACCGGCGACCCGGCGACGCCGTACGAGCAGACCCCACGGCTCGCATCGATGCTGGGCGTCGGTCGGGTGCTGACCTGGGAGGGCGAGGGGCACACCGCCTATCCGCAGACGTCCTGCATCACCGACGCGGTCGACGCCTACCTGATCGACCTGACCGTTCCCAGGGAGGGGCTTCGCTGCCCGGCCCGGTGACGGGTCGGGTCGGCGGCAGCGGGGGCAGATCGATCCCCTGCCGGGTGGCCAACTCCTCCAGCAGCGCCCGCATCCGGCGCACGTCGGCTTTGAGCTGCTCCTGCTCCTCATGCTCGAAGGCGTCGTCGTCGACGATCAGCCGGCTCGCGAAGTGCGCGGTGATCAGCGGGATGACCAGCAGCACCATGGTCGAGATGAGCAGCGCGGCCAGTGTGCGGCCCGCCCAGGTGGTCGGCGAGATGTCGCCGTATCCGACGGTGGAGGCGGTCACCACCGCCCACCAGACGGCGTCGGCCGGGCTGCGCTGCTCGACCTCCCCGTAGATGACCCCGGCCACCACGATCATCAGCAGGTACGAGGTGATCAGCGTGCGGGGCGAGTTCGCGAACCACACCAACGCCCGGTATATCCAGCGGAACGGCAGCAGCACTAGCTCCATGTCGCCCCATGCTGCCCGTTGCCCGCAACCGGCACAGACCCATTCGCCGGTTTCGCTGTGCCAGGATCACCGCCATGAGCGACGTGACCTACCGGGAGGCGGTCCGGGCTGACCTGCCCGCCGTCATCGCCCTGCTCGCCGATGACGTCCTGGGCAAGGCCCGCGACTTCACCGAGGTCGACGAGGCGTACGAGAGGGCGTTCGCGGCCATCGACGCGGACCCGCGCAACCAGCTCATCGTGGCCGAGCAGGCCGGCGAACTGGTCGGCTGCCTGCAGATCACCTACATCCCCGGCCTGGGCCGGCACGGCAGCGAGCGCTCGCTGATCGAGTCGGTCCGGGTCCGCTCCGACCGGCGTGGCCAGGGGCTGGGCCGGGACCTGATGACCTGGGCGGTCGACCAGGCCCGGCAGCGTGGCTGCGCGCTGGTGCAGCTCACCACCGACAAGACCCGCGAGGACGCGCACCGCTTCTACCTGGGCCTCGGCTTCGTGGCCAGCCACGAGGGCATGAAACTCGCGCTCTGACCCGGCGTCGCGTTCACCCGGCGGGGCAGTGGGAGTCGCACCGACCGGGTTACGTTCGCTGCCATGAGCAGGCCGACGATGCCCGGCGCCGCACCGTCGCGCCCGTCATGGCGCCGGACCGGCTCGGCGCTGTTGGCGGTCGGCGTCCTCCTGGTCGTCGTCGCGTTCTGGCTGCCCGCCTGGCGCAGCGTCTACCTGGACCGGACGGAAACCACAGCGGGTTCGAGAGTGCTCGGCTGGGCGCTACCGTTCGCGGTGACCGCCGCCGTGTTCGCGGTGCTGTCGCTCGCCAACACCGGCCCGGCCCGCTGGGTCTGGCGGCAGGCCAGCCTGGGAATGCTCATCTCCAACGTGCTCGCCTGCGGCAGTCTCACCGGGGCGTACTGGTATTTCGAGGCCGAGGACCCCTACGCCGACCACGAGTTGATCTCGACCGGGCCGGGCGCCGGTCTTCTCCTCGCCCTGCTGGGCTACCTGCTGATCCCGCTCGCCGGGGCCCTTCCTGACGGCCAGAAGCGCACCGACCGGCCCCGAAACGACCGGCCCACGCACGACCGGCCCGACCAGACGCGGTAGGGAACTTCCTCGCCCCACCGCCGTACGAGGGCTGTGGAGCTGATGTCGTAGACGAGTCACCGTCCGGCGATTCGTTGACGACATCAGCTCCACAGCGAGCGCGGACCACCATCCGCTGCCCAGCCCACCCGCCGCCCACCCGCCGCACGCGGGAGGCGTGGGACAGCGTCGGGCGGCAGGTCGATGGCGGTCAGCCGTCGACCAGGCGGCCGTCGCGCAGGACGAGCACCCGGTCGGCGAGGTCGATCAGGGCCGGGTCGTGCGTGGCCACCAGGGCCGTCATGCCGCGGGCGTGCACCACCGCACGCAGCAGGTCCATGATGGACCGGCCGGTCTCCGAGTCGAGCTGACCGGTCGGCTCGTCGGCGATGAGCAGGTCCGGCTCGTTGGCCAACGCCCGGGCCACCGCGACCCGCTGCTGCTGGCCACCGGAGAGTTCGTACGGGCGCTGCGCGGCGTGCCCGCCCAGGCCGACCAGTTCCAGCAGCACAGCGACGCGCTCCTCCCGCTGCGCGGCCGGCACCTGCGCCAGCCGCAACGGCACGCCCACGTTCTCGGCGGCGGAGAGGATCGGCACCAGCCCGAAGGTCTGGAACACGAACCCGACGGTGCCCCGGCGCAGCCGCAGCAGCTCCGCCTCCCCGGCCGAGGTGACCTCGTGCCCGGCCACCACCACCTGACCGCTGTCCGGCCGGTCCAGCCCGCCGATCAGGTTCAGCAGCGTGGTCTTGCCGGCCCCGGACCGACCTCGGATGGCGACCAACTCGCCCCGGTCGGCGGTGAACGACACGTCCCGCACCGCGTGCACGGCGTGCTCACCCCGGCCGAAGGTCCGGCTGACCCCGCTGACCCGGACCACCTCGTCGGGGCCCGCCGGGGACGCACCGCCGAAACCGGCCGCCCCGGTCACCACTACGTTCTGCCGGCTCATGCCCGCGCCCCCCGCTCGTCCGAGGCCCGGTCGCCGGGCCGTACCTGCACATGGTCCGGCTCCAGGTCGAGCCGGACCCGCTCCTTCAGCGAGAGCGCGTCGACGAACGCGGCCGGCAGCTGCATCCGACCGTTGCGGTCCAGCACCGCGTACTCCTCGCTGACGAGCTCGGTGTTGCCGTCCGCGTCGGTCCGCGCGGTCCGGCGTACCTCGGAGGCGGTCCGGCCGTCGCGGATCGCGACGGTCCGGCGGACCTGCGTGGCCACGGCGTGGTCGTGGGTGACGACCACGATGGTCACGCCCAGTTCCGCGTTGATGGTGCGCAACGCCGCGAAGACCTCCGCGCCGGTCGCCTCGTCCAGCTCACCGGTCGGCTCGTCGGCGAAGAGCACCTCCGGGTCGTTGGCCACCGCCACCGCCACCGCGACCCGCTGCTGTTCGCCACCGCTGAGCTGCCCGGGGCGCCGATCGGCGCAGTAGCCCACACCGACCAGGTCGAGCAGTTCCCGGGCCCGCTCCCGGCGGGCCTTGCCGCTTCGTTTGCCGGCCAGCTGCATCGGCAGCTCGACGTTCTCCAGCGCGTTGAGGTACGGCAACAGGTTGCGGCCGGTCTGCTGCCAGACGAACCCGACCAGCTGCCGGCGGTAGCTCAGCCGTCGCTTCGCGGAGAGCGAGAGCAGGTCGTAGTCGGCCACCCGGGCGATACCGGCGGTCGGAGTGTCCAGGCCGGAGAGGATGTTGAGCAGGGTCGACTTGCCCGAACCGGAGGCACCGACGATCGCCACCAGCTCGCCCCGGTCGATGACCAGGTCGAGCCCCTGCAGGGCGACCACCTCCACCCCCTCGGTCTTGAAGATGCGCACCAGGCCGTCGCAGACGATGTGCCCGCGGAGGCGGTCCTGCCCGCCGGCCCGCTCGGCCGCGCGTTGCGCTGCCCGCTGTTGCAGGGCGGCCAGGTCCGGCACCAGTGGAGTCTGGGCGGTAGCGGTCATCTCAGCTCTCCTCTCCGAGCCGAAGCACCTCTCCGAGGCGCAACCGGCGGTTGTTCAGGGCCTCGACGGCGACCGCGAAGCCGAGGGCGACCGCCCCGAGCGCGAGCACCGCGGCGACCAGGCTGGGCTCGAAAGCCACCCGGACCGGCACACCACTGGTGAACGCGGACAGGCCGAGCACCGGGTTGAGCAACAGGGGCAGCACCGCGCCGACCAACGCACCGGTCAGCACCGAGACCGCCACCAGCGGGGTCAGCTCGACCAGCAGCAGCCCTCGCCACTGCCGGCGGGACAGGCCGAGGGTGCGCAGCCGGGACAGCACCTGGCCCCGGGCGCGCGCGCCGGCCAGCACGGTGAACGCGATGGCCAACAGCCCGAGCACTGTGCCGCCGGCGGCGCCGGCCACGAACCCGAAGGCCAGCACCCCGTTCGCCCCGCCCTCGCCAAGGCCCCGGCGGACGTCCGCCCGGGTGTCGACGGTGACCCCGATCATCCGTTCCCGACCGGTGACCGCGCCGTCCCGCTGGTAGCGCTCCTGCCCCTCGTCGCCGGCGACGCGCAGCGCCTCGGCGTCCAGCGAGTCGCCGGCGATCAGCAGGCTGGTCGGCACCGGGATGGTGGTACGCGTCGGCAGGGCCTGCCAGGGCAGGATCACGAACCGGCTGGCGTTCGCCGCCAGCATCGGGAACCCGTCCTGGGTGCCGGCCACCCGGAACTCGTACCGCTGGCCCTGCACCGAGATGAAGGCGGAGTCGTCCAACCCGGCCTTGGCCAGGTCGGCGGCGACCGACGGTGAGACGATCGCCGGCAGCGGACCCGGGCCGGGCGCGGCGGTACGCAGCGCGGTCGGAACCGACAGGTCCACCTGGGAGTCGCGGGCCACCCTGTCCAACCCCGAGCCGTCGATGAGCAGTACGTCCGTCTGCCCGATGAAGGCGTCGGTGCCGACCTCGTCGGACGCCAACCGCTCATCGTCCTCGTACAGCACCCGGGTGACGGCCCGGACCCCCGGCAGGCGGCCCAGCTCGTCGATGGTGTCGGGTGCGAAGCGCTCTCCACGGATCACCGCGTCGGCGGGCACGATCTGCGCGGCGGCCCGTTCCCGGCTCGCGTCGACACCGGCGGCCACGACCGCGCAGAACGCCGCGGTGCCGATCGCCAGCACCACCACGACCAGCGGCGCGGCGACCGCCGCGCGGCCGGCGCGGGCCGTGCCGAGGAACGCCACGCTGCCCCGGGTCCGCGCGGCCAGCCGGCTGACCAGCAACAACGGCCAGGGGTACGCGCGCAGCGCCAGCACCGCCGCCGCGACCGCGAGGAGCACCGGCACCGACACCAGCAGCGGGTCCACCTCGCCGAGGGTCAGGCCGCGCCGTCGCAACAGCACCGCCGCGAGCCCGGCCAGGAGCAGCAGGGAGACCTCGACGGTGAGCCGACGGGCCGACGGGCGCACCCGGATCAGATCCCGGCGCCCCGCTCCGCCGGCCGGTACGGCCAGAGTCGCCAACGGCAGCGCCAGCGTGACCAGCACGGTCACCGCGATGAGGTACGGCGTGGTCGGGTCCGGGGCACCGGGGAACAGGGTGCCCAGCCACCAGCCCAGCACGGCGGCGACCGGCACCACCAGCACCGACTCGGCGAGGCTACGCCGGGCGCCGGCGGTGGCCCCGCCGCCGCGGGCGCGCAGCAGCGCGAACTCCGAGCGACGCCGTCTGGTGGCGAGACTGGCCGCGAGCACGATGAGCCCCGCCAGGGTGGCCAGCACACCGGCCGCGATCACCGCGAGCAGGGTCCGTACGGCATCGATCTGGGCAGCGAACGCGCGCAACGGAACGTCGACGCCCTGGGTCAACGTGAGCCCCGTTGGCTGGTTGCGCTGCATCACCTGGAGGCCGTCGATCAGCTCGTCCAGCTTCTGTGCGTCGATCCGGTCGACGCCCAGTCGGTACCGCCACTTGGACTGGATCGGCCAGCCCGCCACGGCCCGCTTGTTGAAGACCGACTGTGCGACGACGCCGAACATGGTGAACGGCATGCCGTCCCCGGGCGGTTCGATGATCCGCAGTAGCTGTGGCAGCCCGTCCCAGATGCCATTCGCGCGGTCGACGGGGCGGAACAGCCCGGCCACCACCACCGGGGCAGCGTCGTGAAGATTGCCCTTGTCGTCGGTGTTGCCGATGCGCAGTTGGCTGCCGGCACGCAGGTTGAGCTTGCGGGCCACGTCGACGTCGAGCGCCACCTCGATCGGCCGGTCGGGCACGTACGTCTCGCTCGGCCACGCGCCCTCGACGAGGGTGCTCGCGCCCTGGATGTCGGGCATGGCCCGTAGCCCCAGGTCGACCAGCAGGTTGCGGGCCGCCAGGTCCGGCCCGACCACGCGGGTCGCCGCGGTCTCGACGCTGTACCACCGCTCGGTCACCGCCGAGCGCACCGGCGGCGGCATCTCCGCGGCCAGGGCGTCGAACCGCTCCGCGGCGTTGCCCATCGCCGTCCGCTGTGACGTCGCGGGCTCCAGCGCCGTGGTGTACGAGAGATCCCGGCGCGCGGCCAGCTCGCTGTTGAGTTGCGCGCGCAGCCCCTGTTCGGCGAGCCGGTTGACCAGCCGGGGCACTCCGCTGATCAGCAGCGTGACCACCAGGGTCAGCACCGCCAGCAGCAGGAACTGCCCCCCGTACGCCCGGACCCGCCGGACGGCCGCCCCGACGCTCATCGTTCTCCCCCGATTCGCAGCTGCACCGCCGCCACCCGCTGACGGATGCCGGTGGCGATGAACGCGCTGAAGGCGAGCGCCGCCAGCAGCAGACCGACAGCGGTCAGGCCGATCGGCACCCAGGGCAGCACGAACGCCGCCGGGGGTGTCGGCCGGCCGGCGGCCGGGGTGAGGATGACCAGTGGGGCCATCGTCGCGCCGACCGCGGTACCGAGTAACAGCCCGACGCCCACGCCGATGCCGGCGAGGAACGTCTGTTCGGCGAGCAGCGCCCGGGCCATCAGCCGGGGCGTGGCGCCGAGGGTGTGCAGGACCGCGAACTCGCCGAGCCGACGCCGGGCGGTGGCCCACACGTCCACCATCAGACCGACGAGGGCGAGTAGCACCGCGCCGAGCGCGGCGGCGAGCATGCCGGTCCGCGAGCCGCGCCAGTACGGATCGTCGGCGGCCGTCTCGATGGCCGCCTCCCGGTTGAGCACCGTGACGCCCGGGAGCGCCCTGACCGCTTGGGCGGCGGCGTTCGCGTCGGCGGCGCCGACCCACCATTCCGGTACGGGTCGCACCGCGCCGCTGCTGCGGATCATCGCGTCGACCGCGGCCGGCAGGTCCAGCAGCACGCCGGCAGCGGTGGTGGTCGTCGGCACGGCGCTCAACTCGCCGACCAGGTGCACCGGCAGCGTCGCCCCGGACAGGGTCAGGTCGACGGTGTCGCCGACGCGCAGGCTCAGCGCGTTGATGACCCCGGGGGTCATCAACACCGGTACGGGTTTGTTGTCTCCGCCCGCCACGACAGCGAACCGGGTGGGCGGCTGGTACGCGAACTGCCCGCCGGGGATCACCTCCACGGCGTGCACCGCGGCGAACCCGGCCCCGGTGGTCCGCACCGGCGTGGACGTCACGCCAGGGGCCGTCAGCACCCAGCCGCCGCTCAGCTCGGCGGGTCGGGTCGTGCCGTCGGCGTCGACCACCGCCAGCCCGTCCACCTGGAGTCGGTAGGCGTTGCCGGCCGCCAGCCCGCCGTCGGCTTCGAACCCGGCCAGCCGCAGCCGCGCCCCGCCCACGTCGGGAAGTTGTACGGAGAACCGGGTGGCCCGGCCGTCACCGTCGGCGCTGGCCGCCGGCAGCCGCAGGGCGAGCCCGTCGGAGCTGGTGACCAGCAGCGTCACCTCGATCTTCAGCGACCGGGCGGCGCTGCTCACCGGGGTACGGACCGTGCCGGTGATGGCCCGCGCCCCGGCGGGCAGTTCGACACCGGCGGGGGCCCCGCGCTCATCGATCATGCGCTGGTACTGCTCCGCCGCCGATCCGTCGCCGAGGCGGTCGGCGAGCCGCACGACGCCCGGGGCGCTGGCCGGGTCGACACCGATCACTGTCGTCGGCAGGTTCTCCCGCCCGACCCGGATCTCGTCCCGCCACGCCGGCAGCACCCGGTTCACGCTCGGCAGCGCGGCGAGTTCGCCGGCCCGGGTCGGTGGGGCGCCACCGGTCCGTTCGGTCACCCGGAGGTCGGCGCCGACCGTGTGGCCGGCCTGCTCGACCTGGGACCGCTCGCCGGTGCTGATCAGCGACCACGCCAGGGTGCTGCCGCCGACGGCGAGGGCGAGCAGCAGCACCGGGCCGGCGTGGGGACGCCGGCCGGCCTGCCACATGCCGAACATGGTGGCGGTCCAGGGGCGTCGGTCGACGAACCGCTCCGCGAACCGGGTGAGCGGCGGGAGCACCCGCAACGCCAGCACGGCACCGGCCAGCACGCCGAGCGTCGGGGCGGCGACCAGCAGCGGGTCGAGCCCGAGCTGGCCACCCGAACCGGCCAGCGGGGAGGCGTACCGGCGAAGCTGCACCCAGGCGAGCACGGCGAGCGCCACGAGCACCAGGTCGACGCTGGCGCGTTGGACGCTCGCGGCCCGGTTCGGCCGGGATCGGGCCGCCATGTCGGCGACGTACGTCCCGGCCCCACGCAGCGTCGGAAGGACCATGGCGACCAGGCAGCCGGCCGCGGTGGCCGCTGCCGCCGCCCAGACCAGTGTGGTGTTGCCGCCGGCGGTGGACAGGTCACCCGAGCCGCCGGGTCGGATGTACCGCAGCGCCTCACCGGCGATCACCGGACCGAGCACGGCCGCCGGGGCGACCACAAGGGTCGCCTCACGGGCGGCCAGGCCGGCCAACTGCCGTCGGGCGGCGCCGCGGGCGCGCAGCAGCGCGGTCTGTGGGCGACGGTCCTCGTGCAGCAGCGCGGCGACCAGCACCAGCGCGTACCCGGCGAGCACCAGGATGAGCAGCAGCGGGGTGGCCAGCGACGAGCGACCCACCAGGTCGGCGCGGCCGATCCGGTCCAGCAACTGCGGCATCTTGGTGACCGTCTGCCCGGAGCTGCCCAGTTGGGCGGCCTCGGGCACGGCCGAGACGGCCTCGGTGAGGGCTTTCCGGACGGCGGGCAGGTCGGCGGTGTCGACGGCGCCGAGGTCCGGTTGGGCCAGCCAGGACGCCGACACCGAGCCCGGGAAGGTGGCCGCGAAGTCGGCCGGGTCGAGCGTGAACGGCCCGTAGGAGGTGCCGGAGCCGGCACTGCCCGCTCCCACGCCGGGGGCCAGCAGCCAGTACGCGTCCGACGGGTCGCTGGGCCGCCAGGTGCCGGCGAGCACCAGCTCCCCGCGGCGTTCGGTGGCCCGGTCACGCACCGGTACGCGTTCGCCGACGGTCAGGCCGAGTGCGCCGGCGACCCGCTCGGGCAGGCTCACCTGGACGGGATTCGCTCCGGGGCTGGGCCAGGCCCCGCTGGTCAGCTCCGCGTGGCTGGCGAGGTCGGCGAGCGTGGCCAGGTTCGCGAAGACCGGTTCGTCGGCCGTACGCGGGATCTGCCCGAGGTCGCCGGTCAGTTCCCGGCCGGTGCCGTAACGGGCGACGGTGACACTGACCGGGACGCCGCCGAGCCCGGTGGCGAACTCGGCTCGGACCGCCTTGTCCCGGGTGGCGAACTCGGCCGCGTCCCGCCCACCCGAGCCACTGACCAGAAGGCCGCGCTCCTCGGCGGGCGAGGCGGCGACCAGGGCCCGCTGCCCGGCGTCCACCGCCCGACGGTTGTAGTCGGACAGCCCGGTGACCAACGCGACGGCGACGAGGGCAGCGATCACCGCTGCGACCAGCAACCCTCGCGCCTCGCGGGCCCGCCTCCACACCAGCTTCATCCGACGCCTCCCCTGGCCCTGGCGGGCCGACGACCAACAAGACAGGCCATCTACCGGGAAAGGTTCGCGCCCGTTACATGATCGTTATTGCGGGAGGGCTCGGCTCGGGCCGGCCAGCACGCCGGGGCGGCTAGCTGCCGCCTCGAAGGTTGCGGATGCCGAACACCAATGCGCCGAGCACCAGCAGGACGCCCAGGAGTTGGAGGCCCGGCGAGTCGTCGGCCTCCCCGTGCACGATTCCGGCGACGCCGAGGGCGATCACGAGAACGGCGGCGACGGTCAGGACGTACTTCATGGGGTTTCCTCCTCGACCCACTCCAACAGGTCTCCGGGTTGGCAGTCGAGGACGCGGCACATCGCTTCGAGGGTGCTGAAGCGGACAGCCTTGGCGCGGCCGTTCTTCAGCACCGCCACGTTGGCCGGGGTGAGCCCGACGCGCTCGGCGAACTCGCCGACGCTCATCTTGCGCTTGGCCAACTCCACGTCGATGCGGACGACGATGGGCATCAGATCACCGCTTCCATGTCGGTCCGCAGGGTGGTGGCCTGCCGCAACAGTGCCCGCATCACCACCATGAGGAGCCCCAGCACCGTGACACCCATCGTCAGCAGGAACAGCAGGATCGGACCGCCCGGGTCGTCCGCGTTGAAGCCGACGTAGAGGAAGACACCCACGAGGACCAGCCACCCCGCGCCAATGGCCCACACGATGAGGTCGACCCACTTCAGGGAGGCCTCGGTGAAGATGCGGTCGTTCTTGACCATGTTGAGCAACTGCCACGTGGACACGATCACCACCTGGACGCACAGCACCCAGAACACCGTCACGGCGGTCAACGGCCACCGGAGGTAGGCGTGCTCCGGCGACTCCTGTGCCATGTGGGCGAACTGCCCCGGCAGTGAGAACGTCTGGAACCCGATCAGGACCACGAACAGGACCCCGAGTACGACTCTGAGAGCGGCTACCGCTCGATGCTCCGTAACCATGCATCGAGTTTCACTCGTTACCTATCGAAAGTCAATCGGTAGCCGGGACGTCGACTCCCGCTCACGACGACGTCGGCCCGGTCGCCGGCCTCGCCTTCTGGGGATAGAACGTCTCGTGGCGGGCCAGCATGGCGACGAATTCGCCGATCTTGCGCTCGCGGGTCTCCGCCCGCTTGACGGCATTGAGGCGATGGATGAGAGCGAACCGGTTGGCCTTGGTGAGCACGTCGAGCATGGCCTGGGCGGCGGGCTCGGCGGCGATGGCGGCGAGCAGGTCGGCCGGCACCTCCGCCTCCGACGGCGGGGCGTAGGCGGCCGCCCACCGTCCGTCCGCCTTCGCGGCGTCCACCGCGGCGCGGCCCGCCGGCAGCATCCGCCCCTGCTCCTCCAGCCGGGCGACGTTCGCGACGTTGCGTTGGGACCACGAACTGCGGGACCGACGCGGGGTGAACCGGATCCAGGAGGACTCCTCGTCGCGCTTACGCGCCTGCCCGTCGATCCAGCCCACGCAGAGGGCCTCGTCGACCGCCTGCTGCCAGGTCAGCGTCGTGACCGTGCCACCCTTCTTGGTCAGCGCGAGCCAGACACCAGGCGACGAGGCGTGGTTCGCCGACAGCCAGGCGCGTAACGCGTCGGCGTCCGCGACGATCAACTCAGCAAGCTCGGTGCTCGTCATGCTGGCAAGCTATCCGCCGGGTCCGACAGCCGGTGACCTCTGTAGGAGGCGATCAGCGCGACCGCCGGCTGCGCATTCCGGCGATTACGACCGCTGGCGAAAAGGTGCGGGCGCGGGTCGCCCACGCCAGCGAGGAGGCGGAACGGAACGCGATGGCCGGCTTCCGTCAGGTCGAGGTCGACACGTTCCGCCGAGTGCTGTTCGCGATCATCGGCACGGCGGTCGACCCGGGCTCATGCCTGTGATGCTCGGCGACCACGCACAGCTCAGTTGACGGCGCTCAGGCGCTCTCGTCGTCCGGGCTGCGCTTGGCGCGGCTCGGCTGCACCCGCTTGGGTTCGCCGGGCATCTTCGGGTGGTCCGGCGGGTACGGCAGGTCGCCCTGGCCGGCGGCGGCGTCGCGCTCGGCCCACTCCAGCAGCGGGGTGATGTCCCACGGTGCGTCGTCGATGCCGGCGTGCGGATCACCTCGCTCGGCGAGCCGGGCCGGCACGGTGCGCAGGTCGAAGTCGTCCGGGTCGACGTCGGGTAGCTCGTCCCAACTGACCGGGGTGGAGACGGTGGCCCGCGCGTTGGCCCGCAGCGAGTACGCGCAGGCGATTGTCCGGTCGCGCGCCATCTGGTTGAAGTCGACGAAGACCCGGGTGCCGCGCTCCTCCTTCCACCAGGCGGTGGTGACCAGGTCGGGGTTGCGGCGCTCCACCTCCCGGGCGAGCGCGATGGTGGCCCGGCGCACCTCGGTGAACGTCCAGCGGGGTTGGATGCGCAGGTAGACGTGCACGCCCCGGCCGCCGGAGGTCTTCGGCCAGCCGGTCGCGCCCAGCTCGTCGAGGAGCGCGCGGACCTCGCCGGCGGCCCGCGCCGCGTCGGCGAAGTCGGTGCCGGGCTGCGGGTCCAGGTCGATGCGCAGCTCGTCGGGGCGGTCGACGTCGGCGGCCCGCACGGGCCACGGGTGGAAGACGATCGTGCCCATCTGCGCCGCCCAGGCCACGTGCGCCAGATCGGCCGGGCAGAGCTCCGCCGCGTTCCGACCGCTCGGGAAGGTGATCTGCGCGGTCGTCACCCACGGCGGCACCCCACGGGTGGGCACCCGCTTCTGGAAGAACGCCTCGCCTTCGACGCCCTCGGGGAAGCGTTGCAGGGTGGTCGGTCGGTCCCGCAGGGCCCGCATGATCCCGTCGCCGACCGCGAGGTAGTAGTGGAAGACGTCCGCCTTGGTGAACCCCCGCTGCGGGAAGATCACCCGATCCGGACTGCTCAGCCGGACGGTGTGCCCGGCCACCTCGACCTCGGCGGCCGCAGCCTTGGTGCCACCCATCCCGCGACCCTATGCCACGCCCCCGACGTTCGACGTACCGTTGAGGGGTGAGTCTTGACGACAACGAGCTGCCCCGTACCGACGAAGAGTGGCGGGTCCGACTGACCCCCGAGGAGTTCCACGTCCTGCGGGAGGCCGGCACCGAACGCCCGTGGACGGGCGAGTACGTGGACACGAAGACCCAGGGGGTCTACCACTGTCGCGCCTGCGGGCTGGAGCTGTTCTCCAGCGACACGAAGTTCGACTCGCACTGCGGCTGGCCGAGCTTCGACGACGCCATCCCGGGCCGGGTCAAGGAGATCGAGGACCGCAGCCTCGGCATGGCCCGTACGGAGATCCGCTGCGCCCGCTGCGACAGTCACCTCGGGCACGTCTTCCACGGCGAGGGCTTCACCCCGAAGGACACCCGGCACTGCGTCAACTCGGTCTCCATCAAGCTGGAACCCCGCTGACCCGGGGACTCGGGGCGTAACCGCGTGACCGCGCTCAGGGCGTACCCGTACCCCTGAGCAGCTCGACCTCGGCGGTCCGGGACTGCTCGATCCGCCGGGCCAGGTCGCGGACCCGCTCGTTGCGGCCGACGCCGACGTGGGATCGGGCCAGGTCGGCGGCCGATCGCTGGTGGTCGGCGAGCACGTCGCGCAGCACTCGGTCGACGTCGGCGTCCGGCGCGGTCCGCAGCCGGTCGAGCGCGGCGTCGTCCCCGTGCCCGTCGTGGTGGTGTGCGGCCGCGCTGGCACCCGGCCCGGTCGTGGGCAACCAGCCGCGCATGGCGGCCAGTTCGTCGGCCTCGGTCGCCTCGACGGCGGCGGCCAGGGTGCGCAGCGCGTCGTCGCGCACCCGGTCCCGGGCCAGCCGGACGATCTGCAGGGTGCGTTCGCTGTGCCCGACCATGGTGCTCAGGAACACCACGTCGATCCCGCTCATCGCGTCCGCCTCGATCGCGGACCCGGCACCCGCGTCCCCGGCCGCCGCCGAGCCGACCGGGGACGCGGGGGCCGGCTGCGGCAGGGCCGACGGGCGCGACGTGGGCGGTCCGGCGCAGGCTCCGGTGAGCAGCAGAGCGGCAACGAGGGACGCCAGCGGGGTACGGCGGGGCATGCCGGTTGCTCCGTTCACGCGAGGGCGGCGACACGGGTGCGACCAGGGGTCGCACCCGTGTGCGGTCAGACCTGGAGCCAGAGGGCCGGTACGTTCGGCGGCTCCCAGCCCGGGATCGCGGTGTGCGCCTGCCGGCAGCGGTACGTCGCTCCGCCGTAGGTGACCTGGTCGCCGACCTGGTACGCCCGACCCGTCGTCCAACTGCCGCCCGGCGCGGGCGGAGTGGTCGGCGTGGTGGTCGGGGTGGGCCGTGGGGTGGGTGAGGTGGTGGGCGTGGGCGTCGGGTTCGACCCTCCGCCGCCGATCTGCACGTCGATGCAGGAGTAGAAGGCGTTCGCGGTGTCGGAGATGTTCCACACCGCGAGGATCTTCTGTCGGCCGGAGAAGCCGCCGAGATTGACGTTGTGCGACACCGTGGCGCCCGGCTGCTGGCCGTTGCCGTTGACCACGCCGACCCGGGTGTTGCCGATCCAGTACTCCCAGTTGCTGGTGGCGTGCCGGGCGGTGTTCACCCAGGTGAAGGTCAGCGAGCTGCCCACCGAGGTGGCCGGCCAGCCCCGACTGTCGTCGTTGAGGACGGCGAACTGGGCGATTCCGGCGTTGCAGCTGCGCAGGCCCTTGGGTCCTTCGACGCTCTGCGGCTCGTACTTGATCTGCCCGCAGTCGGGCACCCGGCCCTGCGCGCAGAGCGCCTGCCGGCTCGGTGGGGCGGAGACGTAGCCGTGCGCCTGCGCGGGGGCGGCGACGGTGAGGGTGGCGGCGACGGCGCCCGCCGCCACCAGCGGGACGGTGATTCTTCGACGCATGGGGGCAGCTCCTTCTCCAGGTGCGGTGAGGTGCCCTCAAGGTAATTTAAACATTGTTAACAGTAAAGACTCTCATCGATAAATCCATCGATGACGGCAGTTTTCTTCTGCTCAGAGCCGGAGCAGGCTGCCCCGGTCGTCGACCTGGTCGGCCGACTCGTCGTCCAACCAGACGCCACCGGTGCCGAGGTAGCGGAACCGGTACTCCCCCGGCGGCAGCTTCACCGTCACCGTCCTGGTGCCGTCGCGTCGGGCCACCAACTCGTGTCGACCCGGCTGCCAGCCGTTGAAGGAGCCGACGACGCTCACCGGGCCGGGCGGGACATCGCGGGGCAGGCAGAAGGTGACCCGGGTCTGGTTGCCGAAGAGCTTGTTGCGCTTGATCACGGTGATCCTCCGGGGTTGCGGCGGTTCACCCGGCATAACGGGCAACACGCCGACGCCGACACGCCGCCGACGTGGCCAGGCGTCGACGTTCCGCCCCCACGTCCGGACCACCTGGGAGATTCTGTAGGCACTTGTCCACTTAACGGAGGTTTTCGGTGGCAACCTGCGAGGTCTGCGGCAACGACTACTGGATGGCGTTCGAGGTGCACACGGTCAGCGGTGACGTGCACACCTTCGACTCGTTCGAGTGCGCGATCCAGCGCATGGCACCGATCTGCGAGCACTGCCAGGTCAAGATCGTCGGGCATGGCGTCGAGGTCAACGGCCGTTTCTTCTGCTGCGCACACTGCGCCCGCGCCGTGGAGGGCGCGGTGGGCGCCGAGATCCGCGACGCCGTCGGCGCCCGCCCGGCCTGACCACGCCCGCCGGGCCACGGGCCAACCGGAACACCACGCTGGGGTACGGTCGTCGCCATGCGGCCGTTCCTGGGCGTCCTGCCCCCGCCGCGCTCCTGAGCGGAGCGCCGCGCCTCTCGCCGAGCGGGTGACCTGACCCCGCTCGGCCACCCTGTCGTACGCGCTCCGTCGACGTCGTCCCCGTCAACGGCTCACCCTTCGGAGCGCTTCCGTGTCCACGACCCGTACCGCCCTGCCGGCCGCCTCGGCCGCCAGCCACGCCGCCCGCAGCGGCCTGATCCAGATCACCGTCACCGGGGTGCTGTGGGGCACCACCGGTGTGGCGGTGCAACTCCTGCGCGAGAGCACCGGGCTCAGCCCGGTGAGCATCGGCTTCCACCGCCTCGCCATCGCCGCGCTCGTGCTGCTGGCGTGCACCGCCGGCCGGCTCCGCACGGTCGTGGCCACCGTGCGCGCCGCCCCCGTACCGCTGCTGCTCACCGGCGTCGGCCTCGGCCTCTACCAGGCGCTCTACTTCGCCGCCGTGGCCTGGGCCGGAGTCAGCGTGGCCACCATCGTCAGCCTGGGCCTGGCACCGGTGCTCGCCGCGGCCTGGGAGTCGGCGCACGCCCGCCGGCTCCCCGGCCCGCTGCGACTCGGCACGCTGGTCGCGGCGGTGGCCGGCCTCGTCCTGATCACCGCCGCCACCGAGCACCCCGATGCGGCGGCGCCCGCCCCGCTGCTCGGCCTGCTCGCGGCAGCCGGCTCCGGCCTCGGGTACGCGGTCACCACCCTGATCAGCCGTCGGGTGTCGCAACGCACCGCGCCGATGACGCTGACCACCATCTCCACCACGGTCGGCGCGCTGACCCTGGCACCGTTCGCCCTGGTCTCCGGAGTGAGCGTGCCGGTACGTCTGGACACCCTGGCGCTGCTGCTGCACCTCGGCGTGGTCACCACGGCGGTCGCGTACGCGTTGTTCTACGCCGGCCTGCGCACCACCCCGGGCAGCGTCGCGGCCGTGCTGACCCTGCTCGAACCGCTCACCGCCGCGGCGCTGGCGGTGGCGCTGCTGCACGAACCACTCCCCCTGCCGGTGATCGTCGGCGGTGTCCTGCTGCTCACCGCCGTGGCCGCCACCTACCTCGCACCCGACCGGGCGGACCTCAGGTGAACCCGCCCGACCTACCATCGGTGGATGCCCCAGCAGACCACCGAACTACGGACGGCCTCCTTCGCCGACCTGAACGCCCGCACCCTCCACGACCTGCTCAAACTGCGCATCGACGTGTTCGTGGTGGAGCAGAACTGCCCGTACCCGGAGCTGGACGGGCGGGACGTCGAGCCGGGCACCCGGCACGTCTGGCTCACCGACGGCGGCGCGCCGCTGGCGTACCTGCGGATCCTGGCCGACCCGGACGGTGTCGCCCGGATCGGTCGGGTCGTGGTCGCCCCGGCGGCGCGCGGCGGCGGACACGCCGGCCGGCTGATGACGGCGGCGCTGGAGGTGGTGGGCAACCGACAGTGCGTGCTGGACGCCCAGTCGCACCTGGTCGCGTTCTACACTCGGCACGGCTTCGCGGTCAGCGGCCCCGAGTACGTCGAGGACGGCATCCCGCACACGCCGATGCGACGCGATGCCATTGACGGTTGACGATCGAGCTGGCATGGTGCCGGGTAGAGCCATCGCGGGAGCCAGCGATCAGGCACGGGAGTGGGCAACTCCCGGCGATCCGGGTGTCGACGTCCGACCTCATCCCCCCGGGGGCTCCATGTCTTTCACCCGATCAGGACGCGTGCTCTGGGTGTTCGCCATCGTGGCGACCACCACGCTTCTGTTGACGACCGCACTGACCACCCTGCTGCCCAAGCCCGCTTCGGCGCATGGTTCGGTCGTCGACCCGGCCTCGCGTAACTACAGCTGCTGGCAACGCTGGGGCGGCGACTTCCAGAACCCCCGGATGGCCACCGAGGACCCGATGTGCTGGCAGGCCTGGCAGGCCGACCCGGCCGCCATGTGGAACTGGAACGGCCTGTTCCGGGAGGGAGTGGCGGGCAACCACCAGGCCGCTGTCCCCGACGGCCAGCTGTGCAGCGGCGGACGCACCCAGAGTCCTCGCTACAACGCGCTGGACACCGTCGGCGCCTGGAAGACCACAGCGGTGTCGAACAACTTCCGGCTCCGCTTCTTCGACCAGGCCAGCCACGGCGCCGACTACATCCGGGTGTACGTGACGAAGCAGGGCTTCAACTCCGCCACCCAACCGCTCGGCTGGGGCAACCTGGAGTTGGCCGGCCAGATCGGCAACACCCCGGCCTCCCAGTGGGACCCGGACACCGGTGGTGTCTCGATCCAGATCCCGGTCAGCGCGCCGGGACGCACGGGACGGCACATCGTCTACACCGTCTGGCAGGCCAGCCACCTGGACCAGTCGTACTACCTGTGCAGCGACGTCGACTTCGGCGGCGGGTCGACCACCCCGCCGCCCACCACGCCCCCGCCGACGACCCCGCCGCCCACCACCCCGCCGCCGACCACGCCGCCGCCGACCACCCCGCCGCCAGCCGGTGCCTGCACGGCGACGTACCAGGTGACCGGTCAGTGGTCCGGTGGCTTCCAGGCCGAGGTGAAGGTGACCGCCGGCGGTTCACCGACCCGGGGCTGGTCGGTGAGCTGGAACTACAACAACGGCCAGCAGGTCACCTCGTCGTGGAACGCGACGGTCGGCACCAACGGCACGCTGGTCACCGCACGTAACGCGAACCACAACGGCACCCTTGCCGCCGGAGCGAGCACCACGTTCGGTTTCCTCGGCTCGTGGAACGGCAGCAACCCGGTTCCGCTGGTCTCCTGTACGACGACCAGTTGATCCCGTCCGGCGCCGCACCCGGGCGGGGGTGCGGCGCCGGCCGGTGGGAAATGCGGTGGTGCCCGGCAGTCCGTCCGGGCACCATCCCCGCATGATCGAGATAAGGGTGCTCACCCCCGACGACTGGCCCACCTGGCGTGAACTGCGGCTGGCTGCCCTCGCCGAGGCGCCGGGGGCGTTCGGCTCCCGGCTCGCCGACTGGCAGGGCGACGGCGACCGCGAGCAACGCTGGCGCGACCGGCTGAGCATCCCCGGCTCACACAACCTGGTGGCCGCCCTGGACGGGCACCCGGTCGGAATGTCGAGCGGCGTACCCACCCCGGACCCACTGGTAATGGACCTGATCTCGATGTGGGTACACCCCGACGCTCGCGGCCGTAAGGTCGGCGCCCTCCTGGTGGAGACCGTGGCGCGCTGGGCCCGCGAGAGCGGCGCCGACCGGCTCCGGCTCACCGTCATGCCGGACAACGCACCGGCGAAGGCCCTCTACCGCCGCGCTGGCTTCGCAATGACCGACGAGTTTGGCGACCTGCTACCCGACGGCGTACGCCGTGAACAGGTCATGCTCCGCCCCCTCCAACCACCCCACCTCACCCCGTCACCCTGAGCAAGACGCCACATCACCCCCGGAACCGCCCTCGTCGTCCGGAGTCGCCCTCGTCGCCGCCGAGCCCTTCGTCGATCAAGGAGTTGTGGTGGTCGACAAAACGCCCAGGTATTCCCAAACCGGGCACCACAACTCCATGATCGGCAAGTTCCAGGCAGCCAGAGCGCCGATCTTGCACTTTCGGTTGCCGCTTGGCGGCTTATGCCCCTTTCGCCAGAGCAGAAAGTGCAAGATCGCGGGGCCGAGGGTGGGGGCGTCAGACCAGGCAGTTGACGATCTCGGCTACCGAACGGCGGCGGCCGGTGTAGAACGGGACCTCTTCGCGGACGTGCCGGCGGGCGCTGGAGGCGCGCAGGTCCCGCATCAGGTCGACGATCCGGTGCAGTTCGTCGGCCTCGAAGGCGAGCATCCACTCGTAGTCGCCGAGTGCGAACGAGGCGACCGTGTTGGCCCGCACGTCCGGGTAGCCGCGGGCCATCTTGCCGTGCTCGGCCAGCATCTCGCGCCGCTCCGCGTCGGGCAGCAGGTACCACTCGTAGGAGCGGATGAACGGGTACACACAGATGTACGGGCGAGCCTCCTCACCGGCCAGGAACGCCGGGATGTGGCTCTTGTTGAACTCCGCCGGCCGGTGCAGCGCCATCTGCGACCACACCGGGGTCAGCGCCCGACCCAGCGTGGTGCGGCGGAACCGCAGGTAAGCGTCCTGGAGCGCGTCACTGGACGCGGAGTGCCACCAGATCATCACGTCCGCGTCGGCGCGCAGCCCGGAGACGTCGTACACGCCCCGGATCACGACGTCCTTGCCGGCCAGCTCGTCGAAGAGGGACACCACCTCGCCGGTGACGTTGTCCCGCAGCGACGGCAGCGGGGAGCTGGCCCGGAACACCGACCACATGGTGTAGCGGATGCTGTCGTTCAGCTCCCGCAACCGGGCCGCGTTGGTCTGCTCGGTCATCTCGCCGATCCTCCCAGTGCTGTGATGATCTCTTCGGCCGCCGTCTCGCCGGAGCGGACGCAGACCGGGATGCCGACGCCGTCGTAGCCGGCGCCGGCGAGGACCACTGTGGGGTGCGCGGCCCGCAGCGCCGTCCGCGCGGCGCCGAGCCGGTCGGCGTGCCCCGGCGCGTACTGCGGCAGCGCACCGCCCCACCGCTGCACGTGCCCGTCGACCGGGGCGGGCAGCGGGGTGCCGAGCACCGCCGACAACTCCCGGTGCACGGTGGCCGCCAGGTCCGCGTCAGGGCGCTGAAGGTGCGCCTCCTCGCCGTACCGGCCCACCGAGGCGCGCACCACTGCCAACCCGTCCGGCCGGCGCAGGTGCCCCCACTTGGTGGTGAAGAAGGTCGCCGCCTTGATCAGCAGGCCCTCGGTGCTCGGCACCAGGAAGCCGGACAGCTCGGGCAGTCGCGGCTGCGGCAACGCCATGGTGACCAGCGCGACGCTCGCGTAGTCCAGTGCGCCGACGCCCGCCGCCACCGCCGGCGCGGGGCCGGCGAGCAGCCGCGCCGCCGGACGCGCCGGCACCGCCAGCACCACGGCGTCCACGTCCACCAGCTCGGGGTCACGGGTCGGGCCGACGGTGAGCCGCCAACCGGTGCCGGTCGCTGTCAACTCGCGCACGGCGGCGTCCCGCCGCACGGTCGCGCCGCTGGCCGTCACCGCCGCCTCGATCAGGGTGCTCAGCCCACCGGCGAGGGTGCCGAAGACCGGGGCGCCGGGCGCACGCGGCGCGGCGGCCTGCGCGGCCCGGACCGCGCCGACCAGGGTGTGCTCCACCCGGGCCGTGCGGGCCAGCGCCGGCATCGTCGTGACCAGGGAAAGATCGTCGGCGCGGCCGGCGTACACCCCGCCCAGCATCGGGTCGACCAGCCGCTCGACCACTTCGTCTCCGAGGCGGGACCGGACCAGCGCGCCCACCGAGACGTCCGCGTCCGGCCCGACCAGCGGCCGACCGCCGTCGGTGTCGGCGTCCGCGGCCGGGCGGGCGACCGTGGCCACCCGATCCAGATCCCCGGGTACGCCCACCAGGGTGCCGCCCGGGATGGGGCGCAGCCCCCCGTCGATGACCAGCGCGGCCTGCCCCACAGTAGGGTGCACGATCTTCTCGGCCAATCCGAGCCGGCGGGCCAACGCCACCGCCGCGCTCTCGGCGCCGGTCGGGTCACGCATCAGGAACGACTCCGCACCGAACTCCACCGGCTGACCAGCCAGCTTCCCGGTGCGCAGCTTTCCGCCCAGCACGCCGGACTGCTCGTACACCGTGATCTCGGTGCCGGCGGGCGCGCGGTCGCGCAGGCGGACCGCGGCGGCCAGACCGGCGATCCCGCCGCCCACCACCGCCACCCGCCAGGGCTGCCGCATTCCCGGTCAGCCCTGGTCGGCTCGGCGGCTGGACAGCTCGTGGACCAGCGCGACCACCCGGGTCAGCACCTCCGGGTCGGTCTCCGGCAGCACCCCGTGGCCGAGGTTGAACACGTGCCCGGGGGCCGCCCGGCCCTGCTCCAGGATGCGGCGCACCTCGGCCTCGACGACGGGCCACGGCGCGAGCAGCACGCACGGGTCCAGGTTGCCCTGCACCGCCTTGTCCGCGCCGATCCGGCCGGTGGCCACGTCCAGCGGCGTACGCCAGTCGACGCCGACCACGTCGGCCCCGGCCTCGCCCATCGCGCCGAGCAGCTCGCCGGTGCCCACCCCGAAGTGGATCCGGGGCACGCCGGAGTTGACCAGCCCGCTCAGCACGGTGGTCGAGTGCGGCAACACGAAACGGCGGTAGTCGGCCTCGGAGAGCGCGCCGGCCCACGAGTCGAACAGCTGCACGGCGGAGACGCCGGCCTCGATCTGCACCCGCAGGAAGGCCAACGTCACCTCGGCCAGCCGGGCACAGAGCGCGTGCCACAGCTCGGGGTCGCCGTACATCAGGGCCTTGGTCTTCGCGTGGGTGCGCGACGGCCCGCCCTCGACCAGGTAGCTGGCCAGCGTGAACGGCGCGCCGGCGAAACCGATCAGCGGGGTGTCGCCCAGCTCGACCACCAACTGCCGGACGGCCTCGTCCACGTACGAGACGTCGTCGCGGGTGATCCGGCGGATCCGTTCCACGTCGGCGGCGGTGCGGATCGGCTCGGCCACCACCGGGCCGGTGCCCGGCACGATGTCCAGGTCGATCCCGGCCGCGGCGACGGGCACCACGATGTCGCTGAACAGGATCGCCGCGTCCACGCCGTGTCGGCGCACCGGCTGGAGGGTGATCTCGGTGACCAGCTCAGGACGCCGGCAGGACTCCAGCATCGGCACGCTCGCCCGGATCTCCCGGTACTCCGGGAGGGAGCGGCCGGCCTGGCGCATGAACCAGACCGGGGTGTGCGGGACGGGCCGACGTCGGCAGGCCCGGATGAAGGGCGAGTCGGCCGGTCCGCCGGGGCGGGAATCTCCGTCTCGGGCGACAGTGCCCGTGGTGTCCGTGGTCATCGCCGCAATCGTGCCACGCCCGCCACCGGAAACCGGGTGGGGGTGAGAGGAAGGGCACCGTTCCTTACCTCGGAGTCGAAGCGAGGGCCCCTCGGTGAGCGTCGGCGCGCCGTCGAAGCGGGGGGCGGGCGTCGGCATAGGCTGCCGACATGGCCCCCCCGATCGCGCTCCCGGAGACGTTCGCCCGAGCGGTCGCCGGGCTGCGGTCGGCCGCCCCGCGGCCGGAGATCACCCTGGAGGAGGTCGGCGCGCCCCAGCGGCTGGCCCCGTACGCGTTCGCGCTCGCCGCGACCGTGCTGCGCGACGACGACGAGGTGGCGACCGGCCGGCTCATCCTGCTGCACAACCCGGTCGGGCACGAGGCGTGGCAGGGCACCCTGCGGCTGGTCACCTATGTCACCGCCGAGTTGGAGGTCGATCTGGCCGCCGACCCGCTGCTGCCCGGGGTCGGCTGGACGTGGCTGACCGACGCGTTGGACGCCCAGGACGCCGGCCACCGGGCGATCGGCGGAACGGTGACGCAGACCATGTCGACCCGGTTCGGCGACCTCGCCGGGCCGCCGACCATCGGTGACATCGAGATCCGGGCGTCCTGGACGCCGATCGACGACGACCTGACCCCACACCTGCTCGGCTGGTGCGCGTTGCTCGCCTCCACCGCCGGCCTCCCCCCACCCGGCGTCACCGCTCTCTCCGATCGCCGCCCGGCCGGCGCAGCCTGACGTTCGGCCCTCGGGAGGACACTTTGCGGACACCTGATCGACACACGCCGGACCGGCTGCACCCGCCGGATCTCCGCGCGCACTAGGGTTGGCAGGTGACCGACGAACCACCCCTGCGCCGTCGGCCCACCGAAGAACTTCCGGGAAATGCCCCCCAGCACCCGCCGTCGGCCCAGCCGCAGCCGGCGGGCGAGGGGGCCGACCCGGCCGACGGTGGGCCCGTTCCGCTGATCGCCCCGCGTGACGGCACCCCCGATCCGGTGGCCGCCCCGGCCGAGCTTGCCGAGGTCGTGGCCCGCTTCGCGGCGGGCACCGGCCCGGTCGCCCTGGACGCCGAACGGGCTTCCGGCTACCGCTACAGCCAGCGCGCGTACCTGGTGCAACTGCGCCGGGCCGGTGCGGGTACGGCGCTCATCGACCCGCTGCCCCTGCCCGACCTCAGCGCGCTGGACGCGGTGATCGGTGAGGCCGAGTGGGTCCTCCACGCGGCCAGCCAGGATCTGCCCTGCCTGGCCGAGGTGGGGTTGCGTCCACGCCGACTGTTCGACACCGAGCTGGCGGCTCGGCTGGCCGGCTTCGAACGCGTCGGGCTTGCCGCGCTCACCGAGCAGCTACTCGGGTTCACCCTGGAGAAGCACCACTCGGCGGCCGACTGGTCGAGCCGGCCGCTGCCCGAGTCGTGGTTGACGTACGCCGCCCTCGACGTGGAGCTGCTCACCGACCTGCGCGACGCGCTGGACGCCGAGTTGACCCGGCAGGGCAAGTCGGCCTGGGCCGCGGAGGAGTTCGCCGCGCTGGTCCGCACCGGGGCACGCCCGCCCCGGGTCCGGGCGGAGCCGTGGCGGCGCACCTCGGGCATCCACCGGCTGCGGGGGGCGCGGGCCCAGGCCCGGGTCCGCTCGATGTGGTACGCCCGGGACCAGATCGCTGCCCGGCGGGACGCCGCTCCCGGTCGGGTGTTGCCCGACTCGGCGATCATCGCCGCGGCCGAGCTGGACCCGAAGGACGAGAAGACCCTGCTGACCCTGCCCGGCTTCGGTGGCCGGTCGGTCCGTCGGCTGGCCCGCACCTGGCTCGCCGCGCTCGACGACGCCCGGCAGCTGCCGGAGGATTCCCTGCCGGTCTCGCCGGCAGTGGAGGGCCCGCCCCCGCCGCACCGATGGGCCGAGCGCGACCCGGTGGCGGCCGGTCGGCTGGCCCGCTGCCGGGAGGTCGTGATCCGCATCGCCGGCGAGCACAACCTTCCGCCGGAAAATCTGATCACTCCGGATTCGGTCCGCCGGCTGGCCTGGACCCCGCCGGAGGAGATCACCGAGGCGTCGGTCGCGGAGACCCTGCGCGGCCTCAACGCCCGCGAGTGGCAGATCGGCCTCCTCACCCCCGACCTGACCGAAGCCCTGACCCCACCAACCCCAACCCCCTAACCCACCCACCCACACCCCCACCCCACCCCCTGAGCCCCGGTGATCATGAGGTTGACGGGCCCTTAGAAGATCCACAGCCCCGCCAACCTCATGATCGTCGGAAGCTGGGCGGGCGGAGGGTCGCGGGGGTTTGGGGGTGGGGTGGGTTTTGGGTGTGGGGTGGGCCACAGGTGGGGGTGGGGACGGGGTTGGTTACTGGCGAGTAGCATTCGAGGGAAACGTGCCCGTGTCGGCGACCCTTGTTCGGTCCGGCGTGCCGCCCGGCGTGAAGGCCGAATCACGGTCGAATAGGAGGCTCAAGTGCCCCGTGAAGTTCGCGACGTCGTCTTCGTCGACGGCGTCCGTACCCCGTTCGGCAAGGCGGGTGGCATGTACGCCAACACCCGCGCCGACGACCTGGTGATCCGCTGCATCCGGGAACTGCTGCGTCGCAACCCGCAGCTGCCCCCGGAGCGGGTCGAGGAGGTCGCCATCGCGGCCACCACCCAGATCGGCGACCAGGGCCTCACCATCGGCCGCACCGCCGCCCTGCTGGCCGGGCTGCCCAAGACCGTTCCCGGCTTCGCCATCGACCGCATGTGCGCGGGGGCCATGACCGCGGTCACCACAGTGGCCAGCGGCATCGCCATGGGCGCGTACGACATCGCCATCGCCGGTGGCGTCGAGCACATGGGCCGCCACCCGATGGGTGAGGGCGTCGACCCCAACCCGCGCATCATCGCGGAGAAGCTGGTCGACCCGTCCGCTCTGGTGATGGGCTCCACCGCGGAGAACCTGCACGACCTGGTCCCGCACATCACCAAGGCCCGCACCGACGCGTTTGCGCTCGCCTCGCAGCAGAAGACCGCCAAGGCGTACGCCAACGGCAAGCTCCAGGACGACCTGGTGCCGATGTCGATCCGCGACGCGGAGGGCGGTTGGGGTCTGGCAACTGTGGACGAGGCCCCGCGGGACACCTCGCTGGAGAAGCTGGCCACCCTGAAGACCCCGTTCCGCCCGCACGGCAAGGTCACCGCGGGCAACGCGGCCGGCCTGAACGACGGAGCCACCGCGAGTCTGCTGGCCGACGAGGCCACCGCCCGCGAGCTGGGCCTGCCGGTCGCCATGCGGCTGGTCTCGTTCGGCTTCGTCGGAGTCGAACCCGAGGTGATGGGCGTCGGCCCGATCCCGTCGACGGAGAAGGCGCTGCGCCTGGCCGGGCTCAGCATCGACGACATCGGCCTGTTCGAGCTGAACGAGGCGTTCGCCGTGCAGGTGCTCGCGTTCCTCGACCACTTCGGCATCGCCGACGACGACGCGCGGGTCAACCCGTGGGGCGGTGCGATCGCCATCGGTCACCCGCTGGCCTCGTCCGGCGTGCGGCTGATGACGCAGCTGGCCCGCCAGTTCGCCGAGCACCCCGAGGTCCGGTACGGCCTCACGGCGATGTGCATCGGCATCGGCATGGGCGGCACTGTCATCTGGGAGAACCCGCACTGGGAGGGTGGCAACAAGTGAAGGCACCGAACGAGGTCGTCACCCGGGCGCTGCTGCGCCAGGTGAACGTGCCGGGACTGGACCGGCCCGCCGCCCTGATCACGCTGGACAACGGCTTCGACCACACCAAGCCGAACACCTTCGGCCCGGGTGGGCTGGCCAGCCTGGACGAGGCGATCACCGCCGCGCTCGCCGCCGACCCGGCGTTCATCGCGGTCACCGGCAAGCCGTACATCTTCTGTGTGGGCGCGGACATCGTCGGCCTCCCGCAGCTCGCCGACCGCGCGCAGGCGCTGGAGATCGGCCGGCTCGGCCACCGGGTCTTCGCCCGGCTCAAGGACAGCACCGTCCCCACCTTCGCGTTCGTCAACGGCGCGGCGATGGGCGGTGGCCTGGAGCTGGCGCTGCACTGCCACTACCGGACGCTCTCCGGCGGCGCGGCGGCCCTCGCGCTGCCCGAGGTCTCCCTCGGTCTGGTGCCCGGCTGGGGCGGCACCCAGTTGCTGCCGAACCTGATCGGCATCCCCGCCGCGACCCAGGTGATCATCCAGAACCCGCTGATGCAGAACAAGATGCTCAAGCCCAAGCAGGCGGCCGAGCTGGGCATCGCGGACATCCTGTTGGAGCCGGCGGACTTCCTGGAGCGGTCCCTGGAGTGGGCTGCCGGCGTGGTCCGGGGTCAGGTCACCGTGACCCGGCCCGAGGTCGACAAGGACATGTGGGCGGGCGTGCTCTACTTCGCCCGGGAGACGCTGAACCAGCGGCTGCACGGCGCGGTCCCTGCCGCGTACAAGGCGCTCGACCTGCTGGAGACGGCGAAGGACGGCGACTTCGCCGCCGGCACCGCCGCCGAGGACGAGGCCCTCGCGGACCTGGTCTTCTCCGAGGAGCTGCGCAGCGGCCTGTACGCGTTCGACCTGGTGCAGCGGCGGGCCAAGCGCCCGGCCGGCGCACCGGACAAGGGCCTGGCTCGCACGATCACCAAGGTCGGCATCGTCGGCGCGGGTCTGATGGCCAGCCAGCTGACGCTGCTGTTCGCCCGCCGACTCCAGGTGCCGGTGGTGATGACCGACCTCGACCAGTCCCGGGTGGACAAGGGCGTCGGCTACGTGCACACCCAGATCGAGAAGGCCGTCACCAAGGGCCGGATGGACAAGGGCACCGCCGCCAAGCTGTACGGCCTGGTCAGCGGCACTGTCGACAAGAGCGCCTTCGCCGACGCGGACTTCGTCATCGAGGCGGTCTTCGAGGACCTGGGCGTCAAGAAGCAGGTCTGGGCCGAGTTGGAGAAGATCGTCTCCCCGGAGGCGGTGCTCGCCACCAACACCAGCTCGCTGTCGATCACCGAGATGGCCGCCGAGTTGGAGCACCCGGAGCGGGTGGTCGGCTTCCACTTCTTCAACCCGGTGGCGGTGCTGCCGCTGCTGGAGATCGTCCGGGGCGAGCGCACCGACGACGTCACCCTGGCCACCGCGTTCGCCGTGGGCAAGCAGCTCAAGAAGTCCAGCGTGCTGGTCAAGGACGCTCCGGCGTTCGTGGTGAACCGGCTGCTCACCCGCTTCCTGGGCACCGTCTTCGCCGCGGTCGACGCGGGCACCCCGCTGGACGTGGCGAACAGCGCACTGGACCCGCTGGGCCTGCCGATGCGTCCGCTCGCCCTGCTCCAGTTGGTCGGGCCGGCCGTCGCGTACCACGTGGGCGGCACCCTGCACGCCGCGTACCCGGACCGGTTCGGGGTCAGCGAGAACCTCAAGCGGATCGCCGACTCGGGCCAGCCGCTCGTGGTCGACGACCAGATCAACGAGGAGGTCGCCAAGCTGCTCGTGGTCGGTGACCAGCCGCTGACCGCCGAGCAGGTACGCCAGAACGCCCTCGACGCGCTCGCGCAGGAAATCCGGCTGATGCTGGACGAGGGTGTGGTCGCCGAGGCGCAGGACATCGACCTGTGCATGATCCTGGGCGCCGGTTGGCCGTTCCACCTGGGCGGCGTCACGCCGTACCTGGACCGCACCGGCACCTCCGAGCGGATCACCGGCCAGCGGTTCCTGCCGCCCGGTGTGGCGAGCCTGCCGGCCTGAGAGATCCCTGTACCACCGTCGCGGTGGTCGGACCGTCCCTGCTGGACGGACCGGCCACCGCGACCGTTTGTGATCACTCGGTCGCCGGCTGCGGGTCTCCGCGGGACGACGGCGGGCGCCGCGCCGGGTTAGGATCACGCGTTTTGCACCCCCATCTTGGAGCTGACTGATGTCCCAGCCGCCGGCCAATCCCTACGGCTCGCCGCAGAATTTCCCCGACCCGTCGCAGCAGCCGGGCCAGCAGCCTGGCGGCTGGCCGCCGCCGCAGCAGCAGGGACACCCACAGCAGCCCGGTGGTTTCCCGCCCGCGCAGCCTGGTTTCCCGCCCGCGCAGCCGGGTCAGCCGTACGGCGACCCGAACCTGGCCGGCGGCCCTCCCCCGGCGAAGAAGTCGAACGTCGGCAAGATCGTGCTGATCGTGTTGGCCGTGGTGCTGGTGCTCTGCGTCGGCGGCGCGGCGATCACCTGGCTCGTCGTCAAGGACGACGTTGGCGCCGTGGTGGACGCCAGCAAGACCCGGGTGGTCGCGCCGGCAACCCTCGCCGGCCGGCCGAAGCTCACCAACCCGGAGCTCCAGACGGCCGCTGAGCAGGCGGTCAGCGGGATGAAGACGGCGGCGGGGAACGAGACGAGCACGGTCGCCGCCTTCTACGGTGACCCGACCAAGCAGGACCTCGTCATGATCACTGGCGTGTCCGGGCTGCTGTCGGACCCGAAGAAGGAGCTCGACGCCTATGTGGACGGCCTGTCCAAGCAGCTGACGGTGGGCGCGATGACGGCCGTCGACGCCGGCCCGCTGGGCGGTGAGGCGCGCTGCGGTGACGGCAAGGCCGACACCGTGCCGCTGGGCATCTGCGTCTGGGCCGACCGGGGCAGCCTGGGCATGGTGGTGATGTACTTCAAGTCCGCCGACCAGGCGAAGGCCGAGTTCACCGCGATCCGGGGCCAGGTCGAGCAACAGTCCTGATCCGTACGAGACCGGGGCCCCGGCCACCCCTCGGGTGGCCGGGGCCCCGCGCCGTACGTCGGCGGTCAGGCCGGTTTGGAAACCGCTGCCGCAGCCCGCGCCGCTGCCGCGGCCGCCCGTTCGGCGGCGTTGCCGAGCACGCAGAACTCGTTGCCCTCCGGGTCGGCGAGCACCACCCAGCCACCACCGGTCGGGCCGACCTGGTCGGCGACGAGCGTCGCGCCGATACCGAGCAGTCGCTCGACCTCCTCGGCCCGGGTCCGGTCGGCGGGTTGCAGGTCCAGGTGCAGCCGGTTCTTCACCGTCTTGCCCTCGGGTACCGCGATGAACAGCACCTCCGGGCCACCCGGCGGCAGGAGCATCGCCTCCGGGTCGCCAGGGAAGTCGTCGGGCTGCCGTGGGCAGTCGAAGACCTGCGACCAGAAGCCGGCGAGGGCGTACGTGTCGTGACAGTCGATGCTGATGTTGTGGATCGTCGAACTCATGCTTGGTCCTCCACAGTGGTGTCGACCCGCTCCCCTGCGCTGCGGAGCACGCAGAACTCGTTCCCCTCCGGGTCGGCGAGAACCGCCCAGCCCGTCCCGTCGGCGCACCGCCGGTCGGTGACCATGGTGGCCCCGAGGCCGAGCACCCGCTCGACTTCCTCGTCGCGGGTCCGGTCGACCGGTTCCAGGCAGGTGTGGACCCGGTTCTTGGTCACCTTGTCCTCGGGCACGGCTTGGAAGAACATGTTCGGCGTGGCACCGTCCGGCGGCAGCAGGGCAGCTTCCGGGTCACCCGGAACGTCCTCCGGGAGCCGGGCGTAGCCGAGCACCGCCGACCAGAAGCCGGCCAGGGTGTACGTGTCGTGGCAGTCGAAACTGATGTTGCGGATCCGTGGATACACGGATGGTCCCTCCATCTTCGGATGGGGACGCTCCGCCGCCGGGGGTCAGCCTGCGAGGACCCGGGGTGCGGAGCCTTGACTGATGGACATCGACGCACCCCCCTTTCGCTCTCCGAGCTGACCCGGCGATCTTGCCACCGGCGGAGCGGGGCGCGCAACCCCGATCAGCCGGCGGCGGACACCGTTCCGGGCACGGCCGGGGCGTCCGACGACGGCAGGGTGACCGTCACCTCCAGGCCACCGCCGGGCTGCGCGACCACCCGTACGGTGCCGCCGTGCGCGGTGCAGACCGCCCGGACGATGGACAGCCCCAGGCCGGAGCCACGGGCTCCGGTGCGTTCGCGGCCACCACGACGGAACGGCTCGAACAGCCCCGGTACGTCGGCCTGGTCCACCTCGAAACCGGTGTTCCCCACCACCAGCCAGGACCGGTCACCGTCGGTGCCGGTACGCACCCAGAGCCGACCGTGCAGGTGGTTGTAGCGGACCGCGTTCTCGATCAGGTTCCCGGCCAGCCGGTCGAGCAGCCCCGGGTCACCGACGACCGGCGCGGACTCCAGGGACGTCTGCACCCGCAGGCCGATCCGTTCCACCTCGCGGCGCATCGCCGACAGGGCGTTGGCGGTGCCTGCGGCGAGGTCACACTCGGTACGCCGGCCCAGCTGCCGCCCGGCCTGCGCCTCGCTACGCGCCAGCACGAGCAGCGCGTCAACCAGGCCGTTGGCCCGCTCGGAGGCGTCGCGGACCACCGTCGCCATCCGGCGGTACTCGGCGGTGTCGGCGTCGTCGTCGCTGAGCGTCACGTCGATCTCCGTCCGCATCACGGCGAGCGGGGTACGCAGCTCGTGCGAGGCGTTCGCCACGAAACGCTTCTGGGCCTCGAAGGCGGACGCGATCCGGTCCAGCATGGCGTCGAACGTCTTGGCCAACTCGGCCACCTCGTCGTCGGCGCCCGAGTAACCGATCCGCTGGTCCAGGGTCGCCTCACCGAGCCGCTGGGCGGTCGCCGTGACCTGGTGCAGTGGGCGCAGTGCCCGACCGGCCACCGCGTACGCACCGGCCACCCCGACCACGCTGATCGCCAGCAGCGCGACCAGGCCCTTGGCCAGCAGCTCCCCGGAGGCGGCGTCGACCAACTGCCGCTGCCACTCGGCGGCGTCCATCTGCCGGCCGTCGGAGAGCAGCACGATCGTGCCGGGCACCAACTCGTCAGTGGGACGCAACGCGTCGCGGACCAGCAGCCAGGCCAGCAACACCAGGATCGCTCCGGCCCCGATCAGCAGCACCCCGTTGAGCAGTGTCAGCCGCAGCCGCAGAGTGGGTCGCAACCGGCGGCTCATGCGCCTACCTCGGCGGTGCGGTAGCCCGCCCCGACCACCGTCTCGATCATCGGCGGGTCACCGAGCTTCTTGCGCAGCGTCATCACGGTGACCCGGACGATGGTGGTGAACGGGTCGGTGTTCGCGTCCCAGACCCGTTCCAGCAGCTCCTCACTGGAGACCACCGCGCCACGCGCCTTGAGCAGCTCGCAGAGCACCCCGAACTCCTTGTTGGTGAGGTCCACCGGCACTCCGGCGCGGGTGGCCACCCGGCGGGCCGGGTCGAGCACCAGGTCGGCCAGTTCGAGCACCGGAGGTGCGGCGGGGGTGGCCCGCCGGCCCAGGGCCTGCACCCGGGCGACCAGTTCGTCGAAGGCGAACGGTTTGGGCAGGTAGTCGTCCGCGCCGAGCTGCAAGCCCTCCACCCGGTCGGCGACAGTGCCGCTGGCGGTGAGCATCAGCACCCGGGTCAACGCGCCGGAGGCCGCCAGGTCGGCGCAGATCTGGTCACCGTGCACACCCGGCAGGTCGCGGTCGAGCACCACCACGTCGTACCGGGTGACGAACGCCGCCTCGTGGCCGGCGTCGCCGTCGTACGCCACGTCGACCGCCATCCCCCGCTTGCGCAACCCGCGTGCGATCGCGTCGGCGAGATTGCGCTCGTCCTCGACCACCAGTACCCGCATCCCGGCCTCCTCGCTGCTGACCACCGACAACCTAGTGCCGGCCGGCAACCATCGTCCCTCGCCGTCCGCGCCGGCCGGCGTTGCGGGCGACCGAGGCGTACGCGATGCTGGCCGGCGGCACCGAACGACGGACGGACTGGCATGACCACTGCGGCACCACCCACCCGACGGGACATCGCCTACCGGGCTTTCCACCTGCCGACGGACACGACCAGCGGCAGCGGCGACGGCCTGCTCGCCGGCGGTCGAGGGCTCGTCCTCGACGGCGTCGCCGAACGGGGCACCTGGACGTCGCCGCCGGTACCTGTCGGCTTCGCCGTCGCCGAGGTGGTGCCGTCCTGGACGGCCGACACCCCGGACGGCTGCTGGATCGAGGTCGACCTGCGCGGTTGGCACGACGACGCGCCCAGCACCGACTGGTACCGACTGGCCCGCTGGGCCGCCGGCGACCACACGGTACGGCGCACCTCGCTGCCGGGACAGCGCGACAGTGCCGCCCGGGTCGACACCGACACCCTGATCGTGACCGGAGCGACGGTCACCGGTTGGCAGACGCGGGTGACCTTGTGCCGGCCCGCCGGCAGCCCGACCGGCCCGGTGCTGCGCAGCATCGGCGCGGTCGCGACCGGCCCCACGACGGTTGACCAGGGGTACGCGGGGGAACCCGTGCCGTCCGCTGCCTGGGGCCGGGTGCTGGACGTGCCCCGCTACTCGCAGCGGCTGCACGCCGGCCAGTACCCGCAGTGGGGTGGTGGCGGAGACTCCTGGTGCAGCCCCACCTGCACCTCGATGGTGCTCGCCTACTGGGGCGCCGAGCCGACGCCGGACCGCTACGCCTGGGTGGAGCCGTCCGGCCCGCGTCCGGTGGTGGTGCACGCCGCCCGGCACTGCTACGACCACGCGTACGCCGGGGCCGGCAACTGGCCGTTCAACACCGCGTACGCCGGTCTGCACGGGGTGGACGCGTTCGTCACCCGGCTGCGGTCGCTGGTCGAGGCGGAGGCGTTCGTCGCCGCCGGCATCCCCCTGATCGTCTCCGCCGCGTTCCGGGCCGACGAGGTGCCGGGGCTCGGCTACGACACCGCGGGGCACCTGATGGTGCTGGTCGGCTTCACCGACGACGGCGACCCCGTGCTCAACGACCCGTACGCCCCCGACGACGACGCGGTCCGTCGCACCGTGCCCCGACAGGGGTTCGAGGCGGTCTGGCAACGCGGCAGCGGCGGGGTGGCGTACGTGCTGCGACCCGCGTCGGTACCACTGCCCCCGGCGCCCACCCAGGCGAACTGGTGATCAGTCGCTGAGTTTCCAGAGCTGGTACGAGCCGGTCGTGGTGGCGACGCACACCAGGTAGCCGGTGATCGCCTGACACCCCCCGGTGACATCGGGCAGCACGTCCACGACGTGCACCTTTCCGGCGGCGATGTCCAGCTCGCCGACGAGCACCCCTCCGTCGGGATGCCGGCGTATGCCGACCAGCCGGCCGCCGACACCGAGTTGGTACAGCTCCCACCGGCCCAGGTCGGCCAGCTGCCGGCCGGTCAGCGCATCGAGCACGACGTACTGCTCCGACGGACCGACGCCGCTGAGGTTGGCCATCAGCCGACCGCCGCTTGGCCAGGCCCACCCCCACTGGCTGCTGCGCCAGCGCACCTCGCCGGTTGCCGGGTCGAGCGCCTGCAGTTCGTTGTTGCCGGTGCGCAGGCAGAGGACGGGGCCACAGTCCAGCGCGAAGTCGACGTGCACCCTGGCGCGGGTCCAGCGGGGCTCGAGCTGGTCCAGCGCGTACGCGGTGACCGTGCCCGAACCTCTGTCGATGGCCAGCAGCAGGTCCTTGGTCAGGTCCAATCCGATCGGGCCGCCGTCGGGTGGGCGCAGGTCGGCGCGGGCCAGCACCGCGCCCGTGATCGCGTCGCGTACCTCGACCGGCCCGTCCAACTGGTTGAGCACCACCCGGTCCACCCCGAGCCCGGTGTCCCGCACCCTCATGTCGGGGCTCAGGCCGGAGAGCTGCCAGCGCACGGTGCCGCAGCACGGATCCACCGCGCGCAGACTGGACGGTACGGTCTCGCCGCCGCTGCGCAGCAGCACGTTGCCGTCGGTCAGCTTGGAGACGGTGCCCGGCTGCTGCCACCGGTACGCCCCGGTGGCCCGCTCCAGTGCGACGGTGAGAGTGTCCCGACCCTCCGGGCCGATCTCGTACCCGGTGGCCAGCAGCATCCCGGCCAGCGGAATCATCCCCCAGTACCGGGCCTCAGCCGGCAGCGGCGCCTGCCAGACCGGCTCGGCGTCGGGCAGCCGATACGCGGCCAGCCGCGCCTGCCGCGTTTCGGTGCTGGCCGGCTCCATGACCAGGAGCAGGTCACCATCGATCATGACGTCGGACCCGGGCCGGCCCGGCAGCGTCACCGGGGCCGGCCGGGGCGGTACGACGACGGCGGAGGCGGCGAGCGTGACCAGCGCGAGCACCACGACCAGCGCGCAGCGCAGCGGACGACCGTGAGCGCGAGGTGGGCGGGGCATCGACTCCGGGCCCGGATCGTCCCGCAGCTCGCCGAGGTCGATCACCGAGTCGGTCACCGCGTCAACCTCCACAGAGCTGTCGTGCCGTCGAGGCGCTGGCAGAGCAGGACCGGCAGGGAAGCCTGGCAACTGCCGGCGATGCCCGGCAGCACGTCGACGATGCGCGTTCGGCCGGCCACCAGGTCCAGTTCGGCGACGACCATCCGACCGTCGTCACCCCGCCGCACACCGACCAGCGGATCGTCCGGCCGCAGCACCGGCATCAGACTCCACGCGCCCAGTTCGGTGCGTATCTGCCCGGTGGCCGCGTCCCGCACCGCGTACCCCTGGCCGGGCCTGGCCATCAGTAGCCGACCGTACCGGACGTCGGCCAGGACGTCCTGGCCCGGTTCCGACCACCGCACCGAGCCGGTGGACGGGTCGAGCACCTGGAGGCCGCCGGTCTGCGGTACCGCGCAGAGCAGGCCACCGCATTCGAGCACATGCGACACCAGCGTCACCTCCGCCGTCCACCGTGGCTCCAACTCGGCCAGACCGAAGCTCACCAGCCGGGTGCTGCCCGGCGGGACGAGCAGCAGCAGATCGTCGACGATCTGCACCCGCTGGTACGCCGACCGGTCACCGGGCAGCGTGTCGATGCTGCGCAACAGCTGGCCGGTACCGGCGTCGTGCACCTGCACCTCGCCGGTCGGTTGCAGGAGCACGAACCGGTCGACCTGCCCCTCGGGAGTGAGGTGGTAGGTGGGGCTGGCGGCCGGCGGGATCGGCACCGACCAACGCACCAGGCCGGTGTCGGGCTCAACCCCGCTCATCGCGCCCGACCCGTCCTCCCGGCCATTGGTCACCAGCAGGCCACCGCCGGGCGTCGGCTGGGGAGCACCGGGATGCTGCCAGCGTTGCCGACCCGTCGCGGCGTCGAAGGCGGTGGTCTGGAACCGCCTGTTCGGGGCACCGGCCACCAGGGTCAACACCAGCCCCCGTTCGACCCGGACGTCGAGGTAGTTACCGGTGCGGGCCAGCGGCGCCTGCCACCGCCGCCGCACCCCAGCGCCGGTCGGTGCCGGCTGGGCGTACGCGGTCAGGTACCGGTCCCCGTCGGGTGCCGGCGGATCGACGACGAAGACACCGTCCCCGGCCAGGTACGCGGTGGCCGTCCGCGACGCCGGCACCACGCTCACCGTTCGCTGCGGTGACGGCGCGGCGCCGGCCAGCACCACCAGGCTGAGAAACAGCACAGTCGCGCTGCGCAGCGGGCGACCAACGGCGCGCGGGCGGCGAACCGGAGGCGCCGACACGGGCTCGTCGCGCATCTCGCCCAGCTCGATGATCGACAACGACCGTTCCTCCGTCACCAGGTAAGGCTGGCCGACGGGTCACCATCCGGCAAACGGACAGTCAGCGCACCGGCCCGGCAAAAGCGACGGAACCCCGCCTGTACGATGGCGCGTCGTGGCTGTGCCGGTGGTAGACCCTTCGCTGAATCCCGTGACCGACGCCGACCCGGCCGAGGTCGAGTCGACACGGCGGCCTCGACGCCGTCCGGCCCGAGCCGACCTGTTGGCCCTCGGAGCCTATGTGCTGCTGGGCGTCTTCGTCTGCCTCAACTACTGGGGTGACGTCAACGGCCGGGTCTCCTCGCACCTGCCCACCGATCACAGTTGGTTCGAGTGGCTGTTCGCGCACGGCGAGTACTCGGTGCGGCACCTGGAGAACCCGCTGTTCACGGCCCGTCAGAACGCCCCGGACGGGGTGAACATGATGGCCAACACCTCGCTGCTCGGGGTGACCCTGCCGCTGGCCCCGCTGACCATGCTGCTCGGCCCCCAGGTGATGTACGCGCTCTACCTGGGCGCGGCGCTGGCGGCCACCGCCGGCACCGGGTACTGGATGCTCTCCCGCCACCTGGTGCGCTCCCGGGCGGCGGCGTTCGTCGGCGGCGCGTTCCTCGGCTTCGCGCCGGGAATCATCCACCACGCCAACGGCCAACCGAACTTCGTTTCCAACTTCCTGCTCCCGCTGATCGTGGTGCGGGTGCTGACCCTGGGCGAGCCGGGCCGGTGGCGCCGCAACGGGCTCGTGCTCGGTGCGCTGGTGGCGTACCAGATCTTCATCAACGAGGAGATGCTGCTGCTCACCGCGCTGGCCTGCCTGGTCATCGTGCTGGCGTACGCAGTGCAGCGGCCGCGGGCCACCCGGGCCACCGCCGGCACGTTCCTGGCCGGGCTCGGGGTCGCCGGCGGGCTGGCCCTGGTGCTCACCGCCTACCCGATCTGGTTCCAGTTCAACGGCCCGCAGTCCTACCGGGGCCTGCAGGGCGGCGTGTTCCACAACTGGGGCGAGGACCTGGTCGCCTTCGTCACCTTCGCCCGCGACACCTGGGCCGGCGACCCGGCCGTGGAGAAGACGATCGGTCTGACCGAGCAGAACACCTGGTTCGGTTGGCCGCTGGTGCTGCTCTCGGTGGTGGCTCTGGTGCTGCTCGTACGCCGCTCGCTGGCCGCCCGGATCGCCGCGGTGCTCATCGTGGTGTTCAGCGTGGCCGCGATCGGGCCGTGGGTGCGCTTCAACGGTGTGGAGACCGGTGTGCGCGGCCCGTGGTCGTACGTGTCGGACGACCTGCCGCTGGTCGAGATGATGATGCCGACGCGGTTGACGCTGGTGGTCGCCGCCGCGGTGGGCGTACTGCTCGCGTTGACCTGGGACGCCGCGCACCGCCAGGGGCGCCCGGTGGCCGACCGGCCGCGGGTGCCGGCCCAGCGCGCCGCCGAAGGGGCACCGGCTGTGTCCCCCGAGCCCGCCGAGCCGGTCGCGTCGCGCCGTCGGTGGCTGCGCCCGCTCGGGTACGCGGCGGTCGCCCTCGCCGTGCTGCCGCTCTTTCCCCGCCCGCTGCCCGCCCAGCAGATCGACCCACCGCCGCACTTCATCACCGCGGGCGGCTGGCGGCCGTACGTGCCGGCGGGTCGGACCCTGGTGCCGGTGCCGATCCCGAGCAACGTGCACGGTCTGCCGACGCTGCGGTGGAGTGCGCTGACCGGGCAGGAGTTCCCCGTTCCGGGCGGCTACTTCATCGGCCCGAACGAGCTGGGTGAGGGGGTCTTCGGTGCGCCGAACCGACCGACCAGCTCCCTCATCTACTCCACCATGGACAGCGGCACCGTGCCGGAGCTGACCGAGGAGAACCGCCGCCAAACCGTCGAGGACCTGCGGTTCTGGCGGGCGTCGGTGGTGGTGCTCGGGGCGCACCCCCGCGAAGCGGTGCTCCGTGAGCTGGTCACCGCTCTGCTGGGGCCACCGCAGCGGGTCGACGACGTCTGGGTGTGGGACGTGCGCGCCCTGGTGGGTTAGTCGAGGACCGCGCCACCGGTCGGCTCAGCCGACGTGGTCCCGGACGTCCCACAACCATCCGCCGTCGACCGGTCGGCCCGGGCCGAGCAGATCGTCGACGGTCCGGCGGACCGGATCACCGTGCTCCAGGTGCCCGAGTACGACCACCGCGGCACGCCAGTGCCGCAGGTCCTCGACGGCCTGGCGGCGGTCGGCGTCGCTGAGCACCGGCACCGCGCCGGTCTCGGCCACCTGCCGCAGCAGCACCGACGTGGGCCGGTCCGGCGCACCCCAGCGGGCCGCCGGGTCGTCCGGGCCGCTGGGGCCGATGAAGTAACCGCCCGGCGCGGCGAACGCCAGACCGGTACGGGCGGACCAGAGCATCACCGGGCTGCGCCCGGCACCGGTGACCGGGGGCACCGCGACCACCGTCCGACCGGGCGGCACCAGCGGACGCCAGCCACCGGCGGCGAGAAACGCCGGCACCGGCGCGACCGGCACCACGCGGAGCGGCGTCGGAATCAGGGGCAGCAACGCGGCGGCGACCGCGCCGGCCCACAACAGCCGCACCGGTAGGCCCGGCACCACGTTCGGCCCGCGCGCGGCCCGGACCCGGTCCAGGGACAGGGCCACCAGCACACCCAGCACCGGTACGCAGACCAGCGCGAACCGGGCCGGCACCGCGAGATCGAGCAACGGCAGCCCGCCGACCAGCCGGTACGGCCCCGGAATGCCGGTGGCCTCACCGTCCACCCGCAGCTCGTCGCCGAGCGAGAGCAGGGCGAAGACCACGCCGCAGGCGGCCAGTGCCCGGACCAGCGGTCGTCGCCACTGCCAGATCACGATCACCACGGCGAGCACCAGCAGGCCCGGGCCGAAGAACGAGTTCTCCTCGGTCGGATTCGGCGAGAGCAACCCGGGCAGCCAGTCGTCACCCAGCACTGTCTGCCGGGCCGACGCGGTGAACGAGGCGACGTCCAGTTGGAAGCCCTGCGTGGCGAACGCCATCCCGGAGTAGTGCTGCGGGCCGTGGAACTGGAACCACAGCGGGTACGCCAACGGCACCGCCGCCACGCCGGCCGCCACCGCGAGTCGACCGAAGAGGGCCGGCGCCAGCCGCCGTGCGGCCACCCGGTCGGCGAGCGCGTAACCCAGCGCGAAGACGCCGGCCGCGAGCACCAGGAAGACCAGCACCTCCTCGCCGATGAAGACCTGCCAGACGAGCAGCAGCCCCAGGCCGAGGCCGGGCCGCCACACGCCGTGTCGCGTCGTCTCCGAGGCCGGCCGGAACACCAGGGCGAGGATCGCGGGCACCAGGAACTGCGCGGCGATGTGCAGGTGGGCGCCGGCCTGAGCGATCATGCCCGGGGCGAAGCCACAGATCAGCCCACCCACCGCGGCCGGGGCCCGGGTGCCGACCAGCCGGCGGCGCAGCAGCACGTACCAGGCGACAGCGGTTCCGACGAGGCAGCAGACGACCGCCACGCAGAACGCCACCTGCGAGCCGAAGAGCAGTGTGACCGGGGTGAGCGGGACACCCAGGCCGAGCACCGAGGTGTTCGCCATCAGGTTGACCCCGTCGGGCGCGTTCAACCCGGTGCTGAAGAGCGGGTTCTCCCCCTCGACCACGGCATGCGCCGCGTGGGCCAGCATCCACTCGAAGAGGATCTGGTCACCCGCCTGGTGGAACAGCCGCCACGGGTGACCCCACTGTCCACCGGTCACCAGCACGGCGAGGCCCAGATAGCCGGCCACCACCAGCGCGTCGCGCAGCCAGGCCGAGCGGGACGCGCCGACCGTCGCCGGGGGCGAGATGTTCGGGGACGTCGTCCCGGTGGTCATCAGACCGAACGGTCGGTGAGCGTCCGGACGTCCCAGACCCAGACATCCAACTCCTGGCGGCCCGGGCCGACCAACTCCTCGACCGTACGTCGCAGTGGCTCGGCGTTCTGCTGCCGCACCGGCAGCACCAGGATCGCCGCCCGCCAGTGCCGCAGCTCGTCGGTGAAGCGCCGACGCTGCCGGTCGTCCAGCTTGGGCGTACGGCCGGTGGTCGCCACCTCCTCCAGCATCTGCCCCACCCCACTGGGCCGACCGCCGAACCGGCCCGCGTCACCGGTGTTGCCGTTGCGGGGCGCGAGGAAGTAACCGCCGGGGATCTTGAAGTCGAGGTTGGTGGCAGCCGCCCAGCGCATGCCGTGCGTGTTGCCCATGCTGGGCACCGGGATCGGCACCAGCGTCTGGTCCGGCCCGACGTACGCCCGCCACCGGTCCGCCGTGATGAAGTCCGGCACCGGAGGCCGGGAGACCATCCGCAGCGGCATCGGAGCGATCGGCAGCAGCGCGAAGGCCAGGCCCGCGGCGGTCAGCACCCGGACGGTACGGCGGTCGGCCGGTCGTAGCGCCCAGGCCCGCTCGACGGCGAGCGCCAGCAGCAGACCGATCACCACGCTGGTGATGAGCCCGAACCGGGTCGGCACCACCGCGTCCAGCAGCGGCAGGTGGACCAACCACTGCCACGGCCCGGTGATCAGCTCGCGGTCCCACCAGGAGACCCGCTCGCCGAGGGAGAGCACGGCGAAGAACACGCCGGTCACCGCGAGCGCCCGAACGATCAACTCCCGGCGCAGCCAGACCACGATGCCGATGGCCAGCATCGACAGGCTCCAACCGAAGAAGGCGTTCTCCTCGGAGTAGTTCGGCGCCAGGTTGATGTTGGCTCGCTGGTTGCCGCCGAGGGTGGGCGAGCCGGGGGCGAAGAAGGCGGCGATGTCGTTGCCGTAGTCCTTCACCGCGTCGCTGAGCCCGTGGTAGGCCATCGGCCCGGCGAACTGCACGTAGAGCGGGTACGCCAGCAGCGCCCCGGCCAGCAGCGCGCAGGTCACCACGCCGACGCCCAGGGGCCGCCACGCCGCCCGCCACCGGGCCGGCTCCTGGGCCAGCACCGCCAGCAGGAAGACACCGCAGGCCAGCGCCGTGAAGAGCAGGATCTCCTCGTTGATGAACGCCTGCGCGGTGACCAGCAGGGCGAGCAGGGCCCCGTCCCGAACCGGTTTTCCGGATCGGGTGAGCACCAGCACCCGCCACACGATGAACGGCAGCAGGAACTGGCTGATGATGTTCGGGTGCCAACTGGCGTGCGAGAGCATCGCGGGCGAGAACCCGCAGAACCAGCCACCGACCGCCGCCGCGAGCGGGGTACGCACCAGGTGGCGGGAGAGCATCAGGTACCAGGCCATGGCGGTGCCGGCGAGGCCGAGCGTGACCAGCACCACGAAGGAGACCGCCGGCCCGAAGAGCAGCGTCACCGGGACCATCGGGATGCCCAGCGCCAGCACGGCCGTGTTGGCCATCAGGTTGACGCCGTCGGGGTAGTTGAACTGCTCGGTGTAGAACGGGTACTCGCCGTGCAGCACCACGCGTACCGAGTGGGCCAGGAAGAACTGCACCTGGGCCGGGTCACCGGTGTAGAGCGAGGCCACCCGGCCGGACGGGTCCAGCCAGATCCGGCTGGTCACCCAGAGTGCGGCGAGCAGGAACAGCCCGCCCACCGCCAGGTGCTGCCGGCGCCGAGTCCACCGACGCCACCGCGCCCGCGTCGGCACCGCGCTCTCGGCCGGCGTTCCGGTCTCGGCCGGCGTTCCGGTCTCGGCCGGCGTTCCGGTCTCGGCCGGCGTCTCGGGGTCGGCCGGCGCTCCGGGCTTGGCCGGCGCTTCAGGCTCGGCCGGCGCTGTGGTGGGGGCTGCCAACGCGGGCGGGCCGGCGAAGAGGCCGGCCGGTGTGCGGTAGCTCACCAGCTCGGCGGAGTCGGCTGCCGCCTCCGGGTGCGGCGCGGGCAGGGCGCGGGACTCGGCAGGCGTCACAGTCGGCGGAGTCTACCGGAGCAACCAAAACGCCCTAAACCCCCGGTGGCGTCCATTGTGGTGGGTCGGATGCCGGCCAGCTGAGGCGCCGCATCGGACATCTCGTACTATGGCGCTTTCCGACAGCGACGGCGAGGCGATCGGGGGCGGGCCAGGTGACTCCAGGCCGTCGGTACGGCAGGGCGCTTCCCGTCCTGCTGAGCGCGCTGCTGGCCGGCACGGCCTGCGGTCCGGTAGCCGAACGGAAGCCGCAGGACCTCCGGGTCGGGTACGACAGCCTGGACGGCACCCTCGCCGTGTGGCCGCCCCGCGGCGACCTCTCCGGGGACGCCGCGGCGACGGCGGCGGTCACTGCCGCGGTCCGGGGCTGGCGGTCGCCGGCCGACGACCGCGCGCACCTGCCCTCGTCCGGCATCCTCTTCTCCGGCCGGGTCGACGGCGCCCCGGTGGCGCTGGTGGCCGCCGACGTGCCCGGCGAAAGCGCGTCCTGGCTGCTGCAACTGACCCGCGAGGGCGACCGGTACGCGGTGACCCGCGCCACCGAGTACACCGACCCGGGTTACCTCGTCTACTCCGACGTGCTGCCGGTGCAGACGGCCGGTGGCCGGCGCTACCTGGTCTCGGCCCGGGTACAGCGCCTCCTCGGGCCACAGGACCGGACGTTGACCATCGCTGACGGTCTCAGCGCACCGGTCGACGTGCCGTCCTGCACGGCCGTCGGCGTGACCGCGACCCTGCGAACCACGGAGTCGCTCCCCCGTGGGCGGGCCGCCGACCGGCTGCTCGACCTGGGCACCGGCACCGTCGACCCGCGCTACCCGTTGGTCCGCGACGAGTCCGGCACGGGCCGGCGGGCGCTCACCGGACTGGACACCTGCGTGCTGTCCGGCGATCGCGGCCCCTTCGGCAGCATCCCGCGCCGGATCGGGGACCGGGACGCCCCACGCTCGGTGCCGACGTCCTGGCCGATGGCGAAGCTCACCGTGCGCTCACTCGGCGAAGTGGCCCTCGGCGGCGGCGAGCCGGCCGAGTTGCAGCAGCTCAGCTGGGACACCGACGCCGGCGCGATGACGGCGGTGATCTATCGACCGGCCGACGGGAGCGCGCCCGTCGTCTCACCCGCCGACCGGGCCACCCCGTTGCAGGCGTACCAACTGCCGGTGCCCGGTCAGCCGCTGGTGGTGCTGAGTTGGCGGGCCACCCGGGACAGTTCCCTGTCCGTTCCGCCGGGCACTCCCCTGCTGGTCGAGCGCCCCGGCCTGGTGGTCATCCCCACCCCGTCCCGCTCCCAGACCTACAGCCTCGCCAACACCGACAAAACCCACTACCGCTCCATCTCCCCCCGCTAACCCCACCCCCCACCCACCCCACCCACCCCACCCGCGGCCCGCCCACCCCGCCCCCGCGATCTTGCACTTTCTGTGCCGACAAATCGGCACTCAAGGCGCATCACGGCAACCGAAAGTGCAAGATCGGCGGGGACGAGGCGGGACGAGGGCGAGGCGGGGCGGGGCGACGGGATTGGGGATGGATACACGACGGCGGGCGTCCCGAGGGACGCCCGCCGTCGTTCGTTTTCGTCAGTTCTGTGCGGCCGCGTCGCTGGGGGTGAGGCGGTCCGGGGTGGCATCCAGGCCGGAGATCCAACCAGTGACGTTGCGGGCCACGTCCTGAGCGGTCAGACCCAGGTCGGCGAGGATCTGCGCGCGGGTGCCGTGCGGGTGCCAGTCGGCCGGAACGCCCAGGTCCTTGAGCGGCACCCGGACGTCGGCGTCACGCATCGCCTGGGCGAGCGCGTCGCCCACCCCGCCGACCCGGACGCCGTCCTCGACGCTGACCACGAGCCGGTGGCGGGCGGCCAGGTCGACCAGCTCCGCCGGGACCGGACGCACCCAGCGGGGGTCGACGACGGTGACCCCGTAGCCCTGCTCGGCGACCCGGGCGGCCACCTCCATGCCCAACTGGCCGAAGGAGCCGACGGCGACGAGCAACACGTCGGTACGGGCGGACTCGGCCAGCACGTCGACCGGGCCGACCCGGCACAGCGCCGGTAGGTCCGCGGCGACCGCACCGGTCGGGAACCGCACCACGGTCGGGCCGTTGTCGACGGCCATCGCCTCGCGCAGTTCCTCGCGCAGGGTGGCGGCGTCGCGGGGAGCGGCGATCCGCAGCCCCGGCACCACCCCGAAGACCGACATGTCCCAGATGCCGTAGTGGCTGGGCCCGTCCGGGCCGGTGATGCCCGCCCGGTCCAGCACGAAGGTCACCGGCAGCTTGTGCATCGCCACGTCCAGCAGGACCTGGTCGAAGGCGCGGTTGAGGAAGGTGGCGTAGACCGCGACCACCGGGTGCAGACCACCGAGCGCCAACCCGGCCGCGGAGGTGGCCGCGTGCTGCTCGGCGATGCCCACGTCGTACACCCGCTCGGGGTACTTGCGGGCGAGCTTGGCGATGCCGGTCGGCTCGGCCATGGCGGCGGTGATGCCCACCACGTCCGGCCGCTCGTCGGCGATGGCCAGCAACTCGTCGGCGAAGACGTGCGTCCACTTCACCGACGGGGCGGCCAGCAGGGCGCCGGTCTCCACGTCGAAGGCGCTGCCGGGGCCGTGCAGGCAGTCCGCCTCGTCCTCCTCGGCGGGACGGTAGCCGTAGCCCTTGCGGGTGACGGCGTGCACGATGACCGGGCCGCCGAAGTTCTTGGCCGCGCGCAGCGCCGCCTCGACCGCGCCCACGTCGTGCCCGTCCACCGGGCCCACGTACTTGATGCCCAGGTCCTCGAACATGGCCTGCGGAGCGACCGCGTCCTTGATGCCCTTCTTGACCGCGTGCAGCACCTCGTACATTGGCTTGCCGACCAGCGGCGTGGAGCCGAGGGCGTCCTTGACGGTGTCGAGGACCTTCTCGTAGCCGGGGTTGAGCCGCAGCGAGGAGAGGTGGTCGGCCAGCCCGCCGATGGTCGGCGAGTAGGACCGGCCGTTGTCGTTGACCACGATCACGAGGGAGTTACCGGCGGTGGCGATGTTGTTCAGCGCCTCCCAGCACATGCCGCCGGTCAGCGCGCCGTCACCGACCACGGCCACGACGCTGCGCGCCTCGCCCCGCAGGGCGTACGCCTTGGCGAGGCCATCGGCGTAGGACAGCGCGGTGGAAGCGTGCGAGTTCTCGATGAGGTCGTGCTCGCTCTCCGCCTGGCTGGGGTAGCCGGAGAGGCCACCGCGCTGGCGGAGCTTGTCGAAGCCGGCCTGCCGCCCGGTAAGGATCTTGTGTACGTACGCCTGGTGGCCGGTGTCGAACAGGAGCCGGTCCCGGGGGGAGTCGAAGACGCGATGCATGGCGAGCGTCAGCTCGACCACACCGAGGTTGGGCCCGACGTGCCCGCCGGTACGGGAGACCTTGGTGATCAGGAAGTCCCGGATCTCGGCGGCGAGGACGTCCAGTTCCTCGCCGGACATCCGCTTGACGTCCTGCGGACCGCGAACCGTCCCCAGCAGCCGGCCGTGGTTGGCCGTGTCCTCTTCAACACTCATGACCGGAGAGTCTATCGGCCCCCCGGTACTCCGCAGCCCGGCCCGAGCCCCACGCACCCCGGCCGGGCGGGGAGTGGGCCGCTGAGCACCCGGTCAGGCGCCGACACAGCCGACGCGGGGCGTTCTACCGCACGTCCGGCGGAAGCAGCAGCCCGACCTGCTCGACGTGCTGCGTCATCGGGAAGAGGTCGAAACCCCGTAGCGCCGCCAGCCGCCAACCGAGGTCGGCGAAGGTCCGCACGTCCCGGGCGAAGGCGGCCGGATCACAGGCCACGTACGCGACCGCCCGCGGGCCGGCGGCGGCCAGCGCGCGGACCACCTGGGCACCGGCCCCGGAGCGCGGCGGGTCGAGCACCACCACGTCGACCGGGCCGGTGATCCGTCGGCGGGCCAGCGCGGTCTCCACCCGGGCCGACACCACCTCGACGCCGGGCAGGTCGGCGAGGTTCTCCCGGGCGGCGGCGACACCCTGCGCCGCCGCTTCGACCAGTGTCACCCGGCCGGTCGCGCCGACCCGTGCGGCCAGCCCGGCGGCGAACAGCCCAGCGCCGCCGTAGAGGTCCCAGGCGACCTCGCCCGGCTGCGGGTCCAGCAACTCCAGCACGGCCGTGGAGAGGGCGTCTGCGGCGGCCGGGTGCACCTGCCAGAACGCGGACGCGGGCAGCGTCCAGTCCCGTCCGGCGGCGACCTCGCGGACCTCGGTCGGGCCGCTGACCGGGGCGGGTACCCCGTCGCGGATCTCCGTGACGGTCACGTCTCCGCCGGTGCTGGCGACGGTCTCCACCGCCTCGGCGGCCGGCCAGCGCGCACCGGTGGGGGTGAGCACCGGCAGCTGCTGGATGGCCGGGTGGGCGATCCGGCAGCGGTCGATCGGCACCACCTCGTGCGAGCGGTGCTTGAGCAGGCCGGCCCGGTCGGCGGCGTCGACCGCGTAACGGACCCGGGAGCGCCAGCCGAGCAGCCCACCGGGCAACGCCTCGACACCGACGCCGAGCCGGTCCAGCTCGACGTCGGTCAGCCCACCGAGGCGGACCAGCTGCTCGCGGACCACGGCGGTCTTCCAGGCCAGTTGCGCGGCCGGTGCGACGTGCTGGAGGTCGCAGCCCCCGCAGGCACCCGGCTTCGCGTACGGGCAGGGCGGCTCGACCCGGTCCGGTGAGGGCTCCAGCACGGTCACCGCGTCGGCCCGGACGAACCCCCGGTGCACCTCGGTGACCTCGGCGATGACCCGTTCACCGGGCAGCGCGTGCCGGACGAAGACCACCTGCCCGTCCACCCGGGCGACACAGTGCCCGCCGGGGGCGACGGCGTCGACGGTCAGCTCGACCCGGTCCGTCTCGGCCAGGACCCGCTCGGACGCCGATGAGGCCGACGCCGACGGCGGCGGCGGTGTCGCGGTCCGCGGACCGCCCGGCTCAGTCACGACTGTTCCCCATCGTTCCGCTGTTCTCAGGTCCGCCCTCGCCGGGCGGCGTGGCGGCCACCGGCGGCGTGGCGACCAGTGGTGGCACGGCGCTTCGTGGCCCCCGCGCCGGTGTCCGGGACAGCGTGGCGTCCAGCCGGTCCAGGTTCTTGCTCGCTGTCGACGCGAGCTGCCACGGCACGCTGACCACCATCACACCCGGTTCGAAGAGCAGCCGGCCCTTGAGGCGCAGGGCGCTCTGGTTGTGCAGCAGGTTCTCCCACCAACGGCCGACCACGTACTCCGGGATGAACACGGTGACCACGTCCCGGGGCGACTTGCGGCGGGTGGAGGCGACGAAGTCCAGGATCGGGCGGGTGATCTCCCGGTACGGCGAGTCGATCACGGTGAGCGGGATCGCCATCTCCCGTCGCTCCCAGTCGGCCTGCAGGTCCCGGGTGTCCTTCTCGTCCACGTTGACGGTCACCGCGGTGAGGGTGTCCGGCCGGGTGGCGCGGGCGTAGGCGATGGCCCGCAGCGTCGGCTGGTGCAGCTTGCTGACCAGCACGATCGCGTGGTTGCGGGCGGGCAGCACCGCCCGACCCTCGTCCGGCGGGGTCAGCTCGACGGCGATCCGGTCGTAGTGCCGGCGGATCGCCAGCATCAGCACGTAGATCACCGCCATCGCGGCGATCGCGATCCAGGCGCCGAGCAGGAACTTGGTGATCAGGACGATCACCAGCACCGCGCCGGTCAGGCCCGCGCCGAAGGTGTTGATGGCCCGCGAGCGGTGCATCCGGCGGCGCGCCTCTGGGTCCCGCTCGGTGCGCAGGTGCCGGTTCCAGTGCCGGATCATGCCGGCCTGGGAGACGGTGAACGAGACGAAGACCCCGACGATGTAGAGCTGGATGAGTCGGGTCACCTCGGCCTGGAAGCCGACGATCAGCACGATCGCGAAGAGGGCCAGGAAGACGATGCCGTTGGAGAACGCCAGCCGGTCGCCCCGGGTGTGGAACTGGCGGGGCAGGTAGCGGTCCTGGGCGAGGATCGAGCCGAGCACCGGGAAGCCGTTGAACGCGGTGTTCGCGGCCAGGAAGAGGATCAGGGCGGTCATTCCGGCCACCACGTAGAGCAGGATCGACCCGGAACCGAAGACCGTCTCCCCGAGCTGGGTGGTGACCGTCTTCTGCACGTACCCCTCGGGGCCGGACACGATCTGGAGGCCCGGATCCTCCACGAACTGCAGGTGGGTCAGCCGGGACAGCCAGATGATCCCGACCAGCATGCTCACCGAGATGCCGCCGAGCAGCAGCAGGGTGGTGGCGGCGTTGCGGCTCTTCGGCGCCTTGAACGCCGGCACCCCGTTGGAGATCGCCTCGACACCGGTGAGCGCGGCGGCGCCCGAGCTGAACGTCCGCAGCAGCAGGAAGATGAGCGCGAAACCGGTCACGCTGTGCTCGGCCTGGATCACCAGGTCGGCGCTCGGCGCGCGCAGCTCGTCACCCATCACGAAGACCCGGAACAGCCCGGTGAGCAGCATCCCGCCCATCACGATCACGAAGCCGTAGGTGGGGATGGCGAACGCCGTGCCCGATTCGCGCAGCCCACGCAGGTTGACCGCGCTCAGCAGGATCACCGCGCTCACCGCGATCAGGACCTTGTGGGTGGCCACGAACGGGACCACCGAGCCCAGGTTGGCCACCCCGGAGGAGACCGACACCGCCACCGTGAGCACGTAGTCGACCAGCAACGCGCTGGCCACCCCGACGCCGAACTTCGGCCCCAGGTTGACAGTGGCCACCTCGTAGTCGCCGCCACCGGACGGGTAGGCGTGCACGTTCTGCCGGTAGCTCGCCACCACGGTGAGCATCACCACGACCACGGCCAGCGCGATCCATGGCGAGAAGACGTACGCCGAGGCACCGGCGATGGAGAGGGTCAGCAGGATCTCGTCGGGCGCGTACGCGACGCTGGACAGCGCGTCGGAGGCGAACACGGGCAGCGCGATGCGCTTCGGCAGGAGGGTGTGCTGGAGCCGGTCGGACCGGAACGGTCGACCGAGAAGAAGCCGCTTCAGCAGCGAGGTGGGACTGGCCACGAACGCCAAGAGTACGACCACCACCGCGGGGGCGCGGGGGTGGGCGATCACCGCTGCTCGCGACGGCGGGGTACGGTCGGTCCCCGCTCGCGACCGGGACGTGGCAGGCTCGCACTCGAAGGCCACCGGCAGCGGGAGTGGTACGCACCTTGGGAGGGACAGCGTGCACGTCGTGATCATGGGATGTGGTCGGGTCGGGTCGACCCTCGCCCACAGCCTGGAGTCCCGAGGACACTCGGTGGCGGTGATCGACCAGGACGCCGACGCCTTCCGCCGGCTCGGCCCCGACTTCGCCGGGATCACGGTGACCGGGGCCGGTTTCGACGGCGAGGTGCTCCGGCAGGCCGGCATCGAGCGCGCGGACGCCTTCGCGGCGGTGTCCAGCGGCGACAACTCCAACATCATCTCGGCCCGGCTGGCCCGCGAGACGTTCGGCGTGTCCCGGGTCGCCGCCCGCATCTACGACCAGCGCCGGGCGCAGGTCTACGAGCGGCTGGGCATCCCCACCGTGGCGACCGTGCGGTGGACGGCGGACCGGATGCTGCGACACCTGGTGCCGGAGGGCAACGTGGAGATCTTCCGCGACCCGACGAGCACGGTGTCGATCGTCGAGGTGCCCGTACACAAGGACTGGATCGGCCGACCGGTGCGGACGCTGGAGGACGCGACCGGGGCCCGGGTGGCCTACCTGATCCGCTTCGGCATCGGCACGCTGCCCACCGGCTCCACCGTCATGCAGGAGGGCGACCAGGTGTTCATGCTGGTCAGCGATGACATCGTGGCGACCGTCACGTCGGTGGCGGCGACGCCGCCGGAAGGAGGGCACTGAGCCATGCGGGTCGCCATCGCGGGCGCGGGCAACGTGGGCCGCTCGATCGCCCAGGAGTTGATCGACAACGGCCACCAGGTGATGCTGATCGAGCGCCAACCCAAGATGCTGCGCCCGGACCGGGTGCCGGCCGCCGAGTGGGTGCTGGCCGACGCGTGCGAGCTGAGCAGCCTGGAGGAGGCCGACGTCGCCGGCTGCGACGTGGTGGTCGCGGCGACCGGCGACGACAAGACCAACCTGGTGCTGTCGCTGCTGGCCAAGACCGAGTTCGCGGTGCCCCGGGTGGTCGCCCGGGTCAACCGGGCCGAGAACGAGTGGTTGTTCACCGAGCAGTGGGGCGTGGACGTCGCGGTGAGCAAGCCGCGGGTGATGGCAGCGCTCGTCGAGGAGGCGGTCACCGTCGGCGACCTGGTCCGGCTGATGACCTTCCGACAGGGCGAGGCGAACCTCGTGGAGATCACCCTGCCGCCGACCGCGCCCTACGTCGGCCAGCCGATCCACGCCGTGCCGCTGCCCCGGGACTCCGCCCTGGTGGCGATCCTGCGCGGCAAGCGGGTCCTGGTGCCCAGCCCGGACGACCCGATCGAGGCCGGCGACGAGCTGATCTTCGTCTGCACCGCCGAGGTGGAGGACGAGGTCCGCGCGGTGATCCTCGGGCCGGACAGCGTCGAACGGACCCGCAGCTCACGCTGACCCGACGGCGCGCTGAGCGATCCGGGTGGCCCGGCCTCGCTCAGGCGCTGGGCAGCGGGGCCGGCGGCGACTCCCGGGTGACCCGGCGCACCGTCCAGACCGTGATCAGCAACAGCAGCGCGTACGGCGGGTAGCCCAGCGCCAGCCGGGCCACGCCCAGGGCGGTGTCCTGGTGGGCCAGGTAGAGCCCGGCCTGCACGCCCACCTTGGCCAGCCAGACCACGCCCCAGAGCACGGTCAGCTGGGTGAAGGTGCGCACCAGCTTCGGGTCGGACCGCCACTCCGAACGGCCCTTGGCCACCAACACCGACCAGATCCAGCCCACCAGCGGCTGCCGGATCGCGGCCGAGATCAGCAGGGCGACGCCGTAGCCGATGCCGTAGAGGATGCCGGGAAGGTAGAAGTCACGCTCGTCGCCGGTGCGCCACGCGATGGCCGCGCCGACGCCGACGCCGAAGAGCCCGTTGACGGCGTGCCGGATCGGCCGACGCTGGGCCAGCCGCAGCCCGGCGATCAGCACTGCCACCGCGATCGACGCGATCACCGCCGGCCGCAGCTCACCGATGATGTTGGCGACGACGAACACCACGACCGGGATGCTCGACTCGACCAGCCCGCGCCAGCCGCCGAGCTGGTCGGCCATCTGCTCGGCGATCGTCGGCAGCGGCTCCTCGTCCTGAGGGTCGGTATCCGGCTGTGCCGCCCGGTCCTGTCCCGTCGTCATCGCCGGCCTTCCGTCCGCAGTGCCGTCACTTGGGCGAGTCCAGCTCGTAGTAGGGGTTGTAGATGACCTTGCGGTCGTCCCGCACGGCCACCCGGCCACGGGCGGTCAGATGCCGGCCCGGCTCGATCCCGGCGATGTGCCGTCGACCCAGCCAGACCAGGGTCACCACGTCACTGCCGTCGTACAGGTCGGCCTCAAGGGTGGGCAGATTGGTGCGCGGCGTGTAGACCACCGTGCGCAGCCGACCGGCGACCGAGACCAGCTGACCCCGGGAGCACTGCTGGGCGGGGATTCCGCCGCACTCGGCGCTCTCCCGGCGCAGCTCCTGCGCGTCGATCTCGGCCTCGCTGGCGGTGAACCTCTGCAGGATGCGCCGCAGCGACACCCGGCCCTCGTCGGTCATCATGACCTCCGCGTCACCCTCTCCACGCTCGCCGTCCCCGGCTGGCCCCGGCGGCGCCGGAACCGTGCCGCCAGCGTACGCCGACGGGGCTGGTTCCGGCGGGCCGGTGCGCGCGGGTCAGACCTGCCGCGTCGCGGCGGCGGCGTCGCCCGCCTCGGCCTCGGCCTGGTCGGCGATCTCCCGGGGCAGCCGCAGCGGCAGCGGCTCGCGGACCGGCTTCGCCTCCTGCCCACGGTCGACCACCAGGCCGTCCAGGCACTCGACGAGCGGCCCGGCCATGGCCGGGTCGGTGGCCACCGGACCCTGGAACACGCCCCGGACCATCCAGCGCGGCCCGTCGATTCCGACGAACCGCAGGTTCGTCGGGCCGTCCGGGGTGTTCACCTGGGCGTGCAGCTCCGGGCCGTACTCGCCGGCGACCTCCTGCGCGCTCGCGCCGTCGCGGAGCAGCGACTGCCGGATCTCCTCGCGCACCTCGTCCCAGATCCCCTCGGACCGGGGGGCGGCGAAGACGCCCAGTTGGAGCGCGTTGTCACCGTGCACCAGCACCACCTGCTGGACCACACCCTGCGGGTCGGCCTGCACCCGCACCTCGACGTCGGCGATCGCCGGGATGTGCAGGCTGCCCAGATCGAGTCGCTGCACGTCGTCGTAGCTCTCGGAGATGTCGTACGGGCCGCGCTCCAGCGTCGGCGTCGCATCGCCCTGGTCCGGGACCTGGGTGGCCCGCTCGTCACGGGTCTGCCGCTCCGCATCGGCCCGCTTTCGGGAGAAGATCACTGCGCCTGCCCTCCGCTGTTCACACTCACCCTGCCACCTCTTCCGTCTGCCCGCGGCCCGGCTCGCTCGGCCGCTGCTCGACCCGGTCCTGGCCCGTCGGCGACGGCACCAGCCCGGCGTGCCCACCGGTGGACCCGTGCCCACCGGTCCCGCGCCGGGACGCGGGCAGCTCGACCACCGGCTCGAACCGCGCCCGCGCGACCTGTTGGACCACGAGCTGCGCGATCCGATCGCCGCGGGAGATCTTCGCCGGCACATCCCGATCATGATTGATCAGGTTGACCAGGATCTCACCCCGGTAGCCGGCGTCGACCGTACCGGGCGCGTTGAGCACCGTCACGCCGAGCCTGGCCGCCAGACCGGAGCGGGGATGGACCAGGCCCACGTACCCCTCCGGCAGCGCGATGGCCACGCCGGTGGGCACCAGGGCACGGCCGCCGGGTGGCAGCTCCACGTCCGCGGCCGCCACCAGGTCGGCCCCGGCGTCGCCGGGATGGGCGTACGTGGGCAACGGCAGCTCCGGGTCGAGCAGCTGCACGGGCACGGGTACGACGTCGGTCACGGGTCCCCTCTTCCGTCCGGTTCGCGGGGTGACCCTGCCATCCTGCCGGTTCGTCGAGCCGCCGTGCGCCGTACCCTCGCAGGAGTGAGCATGTCGCCCTCCCCGTCCGCCGATCAGCCGCCGGTCGCCGCCCGCTCGGCGTACACCGAGCGGCTGGATCTGCCCTGGTGGCTGTGGCTGGCCGGGCTGGTGGCCGCCGCGTTGCTGGCCGTCGAGATCTGGATGGGCGCCTCCGGCGTCCGCGCCTGGCTCCCGTTCGCCGTGCTGGTGCCGCTCACCGCAGTCGGGCTGTGGTGGCTGGGCCGGATCCGGATCGGGGTGGCCGACGCCGAGCTGCGGGTGGACGACGCCCGCCTGCCGGTCCGTTTCGTGGCCGACGTGGTGCCGCTGGACGTGGCCGGCCGACGTGAGGTGCTCGGCGTCGGCGCGGACCCGCTCGCCTTCGTGGTGCAGCGACCGTGGATCGGCGGCGCCGTGCAGGTGATCCTCGACGATCCCGCGGACCCGACCCCGTTCTGGGTGGTGAGCACCCGCCACCCGGTCGAGCTGGCCGAGGCGGTGCTGAGCGCACGGGACGCCCTGGCGGCTTCCCACCCGACGGCGGGCGAGCCGGGCTGACCCGACGGCGAAGGCCTGGCTCAGGAGCCGGTCCGCGACGCCATGGGCCCGCTCAGGAGCCGGTCCGACGGCCCGCTCAGGAGCCGGTCCGACGGCCCGCTCAGGTGCCGGTCGGTGGGCCCGGGAGGGCCGCCGGCGGCGCGGGCCGGGCGATGCCCCGCCGACGCAGGTCGACCTGGAGTTGGTCGGCCATCTGCTGGGTGGCCCGACGGTTGAGGAAGCTGGCCACCGCCGCGCCGGTCAGGAACGGCCCGAGCGTGGTGAGGTTGCGACCGAAACGCCGCAGCAGCATGTCCCGCAACTCCTTGCGGGCGGCGGTGCCGAGTACCGCTCCCACTCCCACGCCGGGCACCATCGGGTTGACGCCTCGTTGGGTGGCCCAGGAGTGCACGAGCGCGACCGCCCGTTGGCTGCCGGCGGCCGGTAGTGCCACGCCGTGGATCTCGTGCAGCTCGCCGACGAGTTTCAGCTCCACCGCCACCACGGCCACGGTCTCGGCGGCGAGCAGCACCGGCGCGGAGAGCAGGGTCGGGGCCACCGTCCACTCGACGGCGGCGACGCCCCCACCGGCCGCGCCGATCGCGGCGGTGGTCCTCGACGCGTTGCGGATGAGCCGGTCGGCCAGGGCGGCGTCGTCCAGGCCGGGGAAGTGCTGGCGCAGCGTGTCCAGGTCCCGTACCGGCACGTGTGGGGCGATCTCGGTGACGGTGTCGACCATCCACCGCACGGCGGCGCGCGGCTTGAACAGGTCGGAGATGCCCCGCGCACGGGCCTGCCCGACCATCCGGGTCAGCAGTTGACGGCGTCGGGCCGGCGCGATGTCGTCCGCGGTCAACGCCGCGACGGTGGCACCGAGGTCTTCCGTGCCACGGGCGGCACCAGGGTCATCCGTGGCGCGGGTGGCACCAGGGTCATCCGTGCCACGGGCGGCACCAGGGTCATCCGTGGCACGGGTGGCGCCGAGGCCGTCCGTGCCGCCATCGGTGGTGCCGCCTCGATCGCTCATCGGACCTCCCGGTGCTGTGGCTACCGCTACGAGTCAAGCAGGTACCCACCGCTGCCGCATGCCTACACCGGCAGCGGCGACCCCGTTCAGGAGGCCGCCGCCGGTGTTGTTGTGGTTGTCAGACGCACTCGCGGCAGATCAACTCGCCGTTACGCTCGACCGCCAGCTGGCTACGGTGGTGGACCAGGAAGCAGCGGGCGCACCGGAACTCGTCCTGCTGCATCGGAAGCACCTTGACCGTGAGCTCCTCGTCGGCCAGATCGGCACCGGGCAGCTCAAAGCTCTCGGCCACCTCGGCCTCGTCGACGTCCACCGCGCCCGACTGTGAGTCGACGCGCCGTGCCTTGAGCTCTTCCAGGCTGTCCTCGCCGAGGTCGACCTCGTCGCGACGCGGGGCGTCGTAGTCGGTGGCCATCGGTTTCACTCTCCCATATCGATGTTGTCGCTTCCGGTTGTAACGCCGGACGACGCTGTTTCGGTTCCGCTGGCCGGCCACCACTTGTGTCGGGCACCCGACCCGAGGACCGAACGGGTCGAGCTCGCCGGGGCGACTCCCCTGCGAGCGCGGAACCTTACCCCCCCTTGGGCGAGGCATGTATACCGCCCTTGCGGCTGAGATGTACGCCCCCGCACGCGAAGTTGTTCCCAATGTGATTCAGGCGACACGAAGATAGGGGTAGTAGTACCCGGTTCGCGGTCGGCGCGCCGGCATGTCGGGCTGTTTCCACGCGACGGCCGGACAACCGTTAACCTCAGCGGCGTATTCGACGGCCGGCGGCCTGAGCGATCGTTCCCGGCCGCCACCACCCACTGAGGTCCGGGGAGTGCCCTGATGAGTTTTGCGCGCGTGCGAGCACTCGTCGTCGTCGGCCTGCTGGCGATCATCGCCCTGGTCTTCGTCGTCGTGGCCGTGGTCCGCGACAGCCAGGGCAACGTGGGCACCGCGGCGGGTTGCCCCGAGGGCTGGCCGTTGGCGGATCTGACCCTGCGCGAGCGCAAAGACGTCAAGATCAACGTATTCAACGCCACGGATCAGCCCGGCCTCGCCCACACCGTCGCCGACGAGTTCAGCAACCGACAGTTCCAGGTCAAGAAGACCGGGAACGAAAATAAGATCAACAGCGTCGCGGTGCTGCGGTACGGCCCGAAGGGTGTCGGGTCCGCGCACCTGCTCCAGGCGTACTTCCTCAACAACGCGACCCCGGGCTACGACCCGAAGCGCACCGACGACACCGTGGACGTGGTGCTGGGCAACAAATTCCAGCAGCTCGCCACCACGACCGAGGTCAACCAGTCGCTCGGCGACTCGGGTCCGCCGGAGGCCCCCAAGGGCTCCTGCCCGTCCCCACCCGCCAAGTGACGGCGTAACCGGCCCACCGCAGCGCCAGGTCGGCGACCGGCACCGACCTGGCCCGCCAACCAGAGCCGGCGCGTCAAAGGCCCGAGCCGGCCGCTCACAGCCGGCCGACCTGGTCCGCCGGTCAGGGACCGCCGGCGGCGTCCAGCGCGGCCAACCGGTCGTGCAGCGGCGCGAAGAGCGCGGGCGGGGCCGCGACCACCAGGTCCGGCCCTGGCGGCCGACCGGCCAGGCCGGCGACCCGAACCCCCGCCTCGGCGGCCACCAGCCCACCTGCCGCCAGGTCCCAGGCCGCAAGACCCTTCTCGAAGTACGCGTCGAGCCGCCCCTCGGCGACCAGGCAGAGGTCCAGCGCCGCGGCGCCGAGCCGGCGGATGTCCCGGACGTGTGCGATCAGCCCGGCCACCACCTGCGCCTGGTGCGCCCGACGGCCGGCGTCGTAGCCGAAGCCGGTGCCGACCAGCGCCTGCCCCAGATCGACCTCGCCGGAGCAGCGCAGACGGACACCGTCGCGCCAGGCCCCACCGCCGGCCGTGGCGGTCCATTGCTCGCCGGTGCTCACGTTGCGCACCACGCCGGCAACCACCACCCCGTCCACCTCGGCGGCCAGCGAGACCGCGGAGTGCGGCAACCCGTACAGGTAGTTCACCGTGCCGTCGATCGGGTCGACGATCCAACGCACACCGCTGCGCGTCGCGCCGGAAGCTCCCTCGCCGTACTCCTCGCCCAGCACCGAGTCGTCCGGGCGCAGCGCGGCCAACGCGTCGAGGATCTGCCGCTCCACCGCCCGGTCGGCGGCGGTGACCACGTCGGTGACGGTGCTCTTGGTGGCGGCGACAACGACGCCCTCGGCGCGCATCCGGCACGCGGTGTCCGCCGCGTCCCGAGCCACCTCCACCGCGATGGTCAGCAGCTCCGACGGTGTCGTGGCCGAGTTGGTCATGATTCGCCTCTTTCCGCACTCCGGGTGCATGTGGGTGGGTGAAACTACCGACCCGGCTTCCGAAGATCATCGTTCCCGACGCCGCACGACGGCACCAGACCAGGATCTTTGGCACCTGGGATCCGCTGCGAGGTGAGCGCCACCCGCACGCCCGCGCAGCTGGAGCGGCCGACCTCCGCCAATATGCCCCTTTCGGTTGGTAATGTCGCTTAAGTGCTTACCGCCCCGTCCCTGCTCGACTCACAACCGTTGCCCAACCGCGACCTGGTGGGGACGTCACCGGACGGACCGACAGCGACCTTGGTGATCCACACGCGCACCCTCACAACCGCCACGTTGACCTCGTACTGCCTGCTCAAACGGCAGTTCGGACACGATCTGCGCGCCACCGGGCTCGACGACGGAGGCCCTTCGCCGGCCGCGCGGCTATCATTACCGCGTAGCCCATATCTCCGCCCCACCGACGGTCCCCACCGGCGGTACGCGGTGCGGAGCAGGATGATCGCCGCAGACGGCGTTACAATTCACCCCTGCCCACGCGGCACGGACCGCCGACCACCGGCCGGACCGTGACACGAGGGTCCCTCAACCACATCGCCCGGCACGGTAACCCTCGCTGCGCTGGACGAACCCGCCGTGCCCGCTCTTCGCCTCCGGAAGGTCATTCGTGACAGAACCCCGCCAGCCCGGCGCCGACGTTCGCTCGCTCACCGACACCCTGATCGCCCACGCGCAGAGCGCCGGTGGCCAGCTCACGTCGGCTCAGCTCGCGCGCACCGTCGAGTCCGCCGAGGTGACTCCGGCCCAGGCCAAGAAGATCCTGCGGGCGCTCTCCGAGGCGGGAGTGACCGTCGTGGTGGACGGCTCGGCGAGCACCCGCCGCCGCGTCGCCGCGGCCCGCTCGACCACGCCAGCGTCCCGGGCCACCACCGCCAAGACCACCAAGAAGGCCGCCGCGCCGGCCCCGAAGCAGGCACCCGCCGGCGACGACGCCCCGGCGACGTCGGCCCCGCGCAAGGTCGCCGCCCGCAAGGCGACCGGCGCCGAGGCCGCCACGGCGACGCCGGCGAAGGCGACCAAGTCGACCCGAGCCACCAAGGCGACGGTGGCCGCGGCTGCCGGGGCCAAGCCGACCAAGGCTGGCGGCAAGGCGAAGGGCGAGGGCGCCGAGGGCGAGATCGACCCGGAGGAGCTGGCCGCCGCGATCGAGGACGTGGTGGTCGAGGAGCCGGCCGAACTGGCCCAGGCAGCCGAGACCGACGCCGCCGCCTCGGCGACCGACAACGACTTCGAGTGGGACGACGAGGAGTCCGAGGCCCTCAAGCAGGCGCGACGCGACGCCGAGCTGACCGCCTCCGCCGACTCCGTCCGGGCGTACCTGAAGCAGATCGGCAAGGTTCCGCTGCTCAACGCCGAGCAGGAGGTGGAGCTGGCCAAGCGGATCGAGGCCGGGCTCTACGCCGCCGAGCGGCTGCGGGCTGCCGACGAGGGCGAGGAGAAGCTCGTCCGGGAGATGGTCCGTGACCTGGGCTGGATCTCCCGCGACGGCGAGCGGGCCAAGAACCACCTCTTGGAGGCGAACCTCCGACTGGTGGTGTCGCTGGCCAAGCGCTACACGGGCCGTGGCATGGCCTTCCTCGACCTGATCCAGGAGGGCAACCTCGGTCTGATCCGGGCCGTGGAGAAGTTCGACTACACCAAGGGCTACAAGTTCTCCACGTACGCCACCTGGTGGATCCGACAGGCCATCACCCGCGCCATGGCCGACCAGGCCCGCACCATCCGCATCCCGGTGCACATGGTGGAGGTCATCAACAAGCTCGGCCGCATACAGCGTGAGCTGCTCCAGGACCTGGGCCGCGAGCCCACTCCGGAGGAGCTGGCCAAGGAGATGGACATCACACCCGAGAAGGTGCTGGAGATCCAGCAGTACGCTCGGGAGCCCATCTCGCTGGACCAGACCATCGGCGACGAGGGCGACAGCCAGCTCGGCGACTTCATCGAGGACTCCGAGGCCGTGGTCGCGGTCGACGCGGTCTCGTTCTCGCTCCTGCAGGACCAGCTCCAGCAGGTGCTGCAGACGCTCTCCGAGCGTGAGGCGGGTGTGGTACGCCTGCGCTTCGGCCTGACCGACGGCCAACCTCGGACGCTCGACGAGATCGGTCAGGTCTACGGGGTGACCCGGGAGCGGATCCGGCAGATCGAGTCCAAGACGATGTCCAAGCTGCGTCACCCGTCCCGGTCGCAGGTCCTCCGGGATTACCTGGACTGAGCGGGTTTCGTCAACCGAACGTGTCTTTTTGACCACCTGGTGTGCAACACCAGATGGTGATCGTCCGGATGCACGAATGTGATCGTTGACGTGGCACCCTGGGTGCACGGCACACTGTCCCTTCCAGGTGTGACCTCGGTCCCCCGCGGGCACACAGGGAAGGCAGTGCCTAGTAAGGGTGTTGCACGATAGGTGAGCAACGACCGAAGAGATTGTTCATCGGTGACGACCAGAGGAGGAAGGCGATGACCCCGACCCTCACGCCGCCGCCCGAGACGGTGGCGCCCCCAGCCGCCGATGAACGGTGCGACCGCTGCAATGCTGCCGGGAAGCTCCGGATCACTCTGGCGGGTGGGAGCGAGCTGGTGTTCTGCGGGCACCACGCGAACAAGTACGCGGAGGATCTCGTGAAGATCACCGAGCGGTTCGCAACGGAGCCCGATTTCAGCTGGCGTGGCGCCGATCTGATGGCGAACTAAATCCGCAAACCGACATAGCTGACCGGAGGCACCCTCGAGGTGCCTCCGGTCAGCTTTTTTCTGTCCGAACGCCCCGCGCCCCGCGCCCCGCGCCCCGCGCCCCGCGCCCCGCGCCCCGCGCCCCGCGCCAAGATCGTGCTCGAACCAGGATGTAGTGGCCTCACCGCCGCGCCGATGCCACTACATCCCGGATATTGCGCGATCTTGACGCGAGATGCCCCGCGGAGGGCATCCTGGGCCGTCCCGGGCAGGCAATCCTCGGCGCCCCAGCCAGCCGGCTGCGGCTGGACGGGCCTGGAGCCGGACGGGGCCTGGAGCCCCGGGGGCAAGCCCGGAGCCGGACGGGCCTGGAGCCGGGCAGGTCTGGAGCCGGGCAGGTCTAGAGGGTCTGCACGGTGGCGATGCGTTCCTCGAGCTGCTCGATGGTGGCCTGGGCGCTCGGTGGCCCGCCGCAGAGCCGGCGCAGCTCGGCATGGATTTTGCCGTGTGGCTGGCCGGTGCGGTGGTGTCGGGCGGCCACCAGAGCGTTCAGTTGGCGCCGGAGGGCCACGCGACGCTGGGCGGCGCTCATGGGTGCGGGTGGCGCTGCCGTGGGCGCAGCGGCCGGCTGAGCGGCCCCGTCGGCCGTACGACGGCGTTGGGCGGCGAGCTGCGCGGCCTGCCGCTTGGTCAGCAGCAGCGAAACCTGGTCGGCGGTGAGCAGACCGGGCAGGCCGAGGTATTCCTCTTCCTCGGGGGTGCCGGCCTGGGCCGCGGTGCCGAACGACGCGCCGTCGAAGATCACCTGGTCCAGCTCGGCGGTGGCCGAGAGCGCCGCGAACCGCTTCTCCAGCTCCCCGCTGGCCTGGTCGTCGCGCTGCGCGCGTTCCAACAGGTCGTCGTCGAAACCGTCGGCTTCCTTGGGTTTACCGAGTACGTGGTCGCGCTCGGTCTCCATCTCGCTGGCCAACCCGAGCAGGTGCGGCACGCTGGGCAGGAACACCGACGCGGTCTCCCCGGGCCGGCGGGCCCGCACGAACCGGCCGATCGCCTGGGCGAAGTAGAGCGGGGTGCTGGCGCTGGTGGCGTAGACCCCGACCGCCAGTCGCGGGATGTCGACCCCCTCGGACACCATCCGCACCGCGACCAGCCACCGCTGGTCGGACGCCGCGAACGTCGCGATCCGGGCGGACGCGCCCTGGTCGTCGGAGAGCACCACGGCGGCCTTCTCGCCGGTCACCTGCTCGATCAGCTTGGCGTACGAGCGGGCGGTCTGCTGGTCGGTGGCGATGATCAGACCACCGGCGTCGGCCATGCCCGCGTTGCGCAGGACGGTGAGTCGGGCGTCGGCGGCCCGCAGAACCTGTGGCATCCAGTCGCCGGCCGGGTCCAGGGCGGTGCGCCACGCCTGGGCCACCAGGTCCTGGGTCATCGGCTCACCCAGCCGGGCCGCCAGTTCCTCCCCCGCGTTCGTACGCCAGCGGGTCTCCCCGGAGTACGCCAGGAAGAGCACCGGCCGGACCACCCCGTCGCGCAGCGCGTCGGAGTAGCCGTACACCGAGTCGGCGCGGGAGCGCAGCAGCCCGTCTCCGCCCCGCTCGTAGCTGACGAACGGGATCGGGTTGTCGTCGGAGCGGAACGGCGTCCCGGTGAGCATCAGGCGGCGTACGGCGGGTTCGAAGGCGTTCTTCACCCCGTCGCCCCAGGACCGGGAGTCGCCGGCGTGGTGGATCTCGTCGAGGATGACCAGGGTGCGCCGGGTCATGGTGCGTCGCCGGTGCACCTGCGGGGCCATCCCCACCTGCGCGTAGGTGACCACCGCGCCGTGGAAGTCGGCCGCGGAGTGCAGGTCGGCGTTGCGGAAGGCGGCGTCGAGTTGGATGCCCACCCGGGCCGCGGCGTCGGCCCACTGGTTCTTCAGGTGCTCGGTCGGGGCGACCACGGTGACCGCCTCCACGGTGCCGTCACCGAGCAACTCGGCCGCGATCCGCAGGGCGAAGGTGGTCTTGCCGGCGCCGGGCGTGGCGACAGCGGTGAAGTCCTCGCTACGGCGACGCAGGTACTCCACCAGCGCCTTGCGCTGCCAGGCGCGTAGCGCCGGGAACGTCTCGAGCACCGGCGTCCGGGCTGCCACGCGAAGCTCCTCTCCGACCGCACGATGGCGGACCCCGGGCGAGGGCCACGAGGATCCGCCGCCCATGAAAACGCCTCCGCGCAGAAGCTGCCGCGAAGGCCGACTCAGCATAACCAGCACGGGCCGTCGGGCCCAGGCGACGCCACGCTGGTCACAATCCCGCACCCGACCGAACGGCGGCCCGACCGTCTCACCACTCCCGGTCGGTGCGTGGATCCGCCCCGTCGGCACGGGGCGGGCGCAGCGTGGCCACCGGCGCGGACCAGCGTCGACGCAGCGCGATCAGGCGCAGTCCGAAGACCAGGACGGCGGCGGCGGTGAGCGGCGCGGGCCCGGTCTGCCCGGTGACGTACAGCAGCACCACCAGGACCGAACCGGCCAGTGCGGCCAGCGCGTAGATCTCCCGGCGCAGCACGACGGGGATCTCGGCGGTGAGCAGGTCACGGCCCAGCCCGCCGCCGATCGCGGTGAGCATGCCGATCAGGCAGGCCCCGACGGCCGGCACCCGGGCGTCGAGCGCCTTGAGCGTGCCGGTGACGGTGAACAGCGCCAGGCCGGCCGCGTCCAGCACCAGCACGGTGGTGCGCAGTCGGACCAGTTGCGGGTGCAGCCAGAAGACGGCGAGCGCGGTGATCGCGGCGGTGGCCGCGTACCGCCAGTCGGCGAAGGCCAGCGGTGGCACCTCGTCGATGACCAGGTCCCGGAAGATCCCACCGCCGAGGGCGGCCACGAAGCCGACGAACGCGACACCGAACAGGTCCAGTCGCTTGGCCACCGCCGCCGAGGCCCCGGACGCGGCGAACACCGCCACCCCGGTCAGGTCGGCGAGGAGCAGGGCGGTGGAGGTGGTCACCGCCGCAGGCTACGTCGCCGGCCGGAGCACCGGCCGAGGTTCACTCACGGTACGAGTCGTAGATCTCCTTGCACTTGGGGCAGACCGGCGAACCCGGCTTGGCCGCCTTGGTGACCGGGAAGGTCTCGCCGCAGAGAGCGACGACGAAGGTGCCCATGACGGCACTCTCGGCGATCTTCTCCTTGCGGACGTAGTGGAACATCTCGGGACCGGTATCGGCGTCCTTCAGCTCCGGACGCTCGAGAACCTCTGTGCTCACGTCTGCACCTCCAACCGACAAGTTTGGCAGGTCATCATGGCCGGGTCCACTTGAGGCCGGCCGAGGCCCCACCCCGTACGGTGCCCGTGTGACTGACTTTCGCATCAGCTACGGCACCGAGGTCGCCGAAGCCCTGCGCGACGGCCGGCCCGTCGTCGCGCTGGAGAGCACCATCGTCTCGCACGGTCTGCCCCGACCGGACAACCTGCGGGTGGCCAGGGAGATCGAGCAGACGGTTCGGGACGCCGGAGCCGTTCCGGCGACGATCGGCATGATCGCCGGCGAGCTGGTGGTCGGCTTGGACGACGCGCAGCTGACCCGGCTGGCCACCGTCGACGGGGTGACGAAGCTCTCCGTCCGCGACCTCGCGGTGGCTGCCGCGACCGGGGCGGACGGCGCGACCACGGTGGCCGCGACCAGCGCGGTGGCCGCCGCCGCCGGCATCGGCGTGTTCGCCACCGGCGGGCTGGGTGGGGTGCACCGGGAGGCCGCGCACACCTTCGACGAGTCGGCGGACCTGGTGACCCTGGCGCAGACCCCGATCGCGGTGGTCTGCGCCGGGGTCAAGTCGATCCTCGACGTGGGCGCGACGCTGGAGCGCCTGGAGACCCTCGGGGTCGCTGTTGTCGGTTACCGCACCCGCCGGTTCCCCGGCTTCTACCTCACCGACGCCGGCTTCGACCTGGACTGGTCGGTGGATTCGCCGGAGCAGGTCGCCGCCGTGCTCGCCGCCCGGGACGAGCACGCCGTGCACACCGGCGGGCTGCTCATCGCCAACCCGCTGCCGGTCGACGAGCAGCTCGACCCGGAGCTGCACGACCGGACGCTCACCGAGGGCCTGGCCCTGCTGGAGCGGGACGGGATCACCGGAAAGGCCGTCACCCCGTACCTGCTCGCGCACTTCCACTCGGCCACCGAGGGTGCGAGCCTGGCGGTGAACGTGCGGATCATCCTGCGCAACGCCGACCTGGCCGCGCGGATCGCGGTCGCCTCGGTGGCCCGCGGCACCGCCGTCCCGGCATGACCCGACCGGCCCGGGTGGTCGTCGTCGGGGACGTGATCACCGATGTGGTCGCCGTGTTGTCCGGGCCGCTCGCGGCCGGCTCGGACACCGGGGCCGCGATCAGTCTCGGCGGCGGCGGTCAGGCGGCCAACACCGCCGCCTGGATCGCCGCGCAGCGGGTGGACGTCACGCTCGTCGGAGCCGTCGGTGACGACGACGCCGGGCGGGACCGGGTGGCCGAGCTGGAACGGGCGGGCGTCGACTGCGCCATCGAGCGGATCGAGGGCGCCCCGACCGGCACGGTCATCGTGTTGGCCGCCGACGACGAGCGCACCATGGTCAGCCAGCGGGGCGCGAACCTGCGGCTGAGCGCCGCGCACGTCGAGCAGGCCGTCGCGGCGGCGCCCGGCGCTGGGCATCTGCACCTGTCCGCGTACACCCTGTTGGACGCGGAGTCGCGCGGCGCGGGGCTGCGGGCGTTGGCCGCCGCCCGCGAGCGCGGGCTCACCATCAGCGTCGACGCGGCCTCCGCGGCGCCGTTGCGGCGGGTCGGCGCGGCGGCGTTCCTGGGTTGGGTACGCGACATCGACCTGCTCCTGGTCAACGCGGACGAGGCCACGGTGCTGGCCGGCGGGCTGGACCCGGCGGCGCAGGGGCGGGCGCTGTCGGCGACGGCTCGACGGGTGGTGGTGAAGCGCGGCGCGGCCGGAGCGGTCTGGGTGGACCGCACCACGCCGGTCTGCGTGGCTCCGGCCAGCCGGGTGGCGGTGGTGGACGTCACGGGCGCGGGCGACGCCTTCGCGGCCGGTCTGCTCACCGCTTGGCTCGCCGGTGGGACCCCGACCGCGGCACTGAGCCGCGCCACCGACCTGGGCGCGCTGGCCGTCTCCACCGCCGGGGCTCGGCCACAGGCGTAGCGGCCTGCGCCGGGCCTGGCGCGGTCGGGACGGTTCGGACCCTGGCCCGTTCGCGGGTCAGGGTTCGACGTCGATGACCTTGTGTGGGCGCTCCTCGGCGGTGAGGCTCATCGGCGGGGTGTCGTCCTGCTGGCGGGGGTGGAACCGGTTGGCCAGCCGGTGCTCTTCCTTCGGCGGCCGGTCGTTGGCCAGCAGCACGGCCAGCCAGGGGATGAGCACCATGCCGAGGCCGCACAGTGGCAGCCAGAGCCAGAGCAGTGGGGCGTTCGCACCGACCAGGATCGCGCCGACGATGATGCACAGCACCCGGATGCCCATCATCAGGACATAGCGGCGCTGGCGACTGTTGAGCTGATCGTCCTGGCTGCGCGAGGCGTCGGTGATCAGAATCGGCTGGTACGCCTGACGCTTCACCATGGACCTCCTCGAGGGGGTTACGCCTCATCCTGTCACCGCAGGCCCGTGATCAGCGAACTTCGAGTCATCCCGCCGCGTGTTACGCCCGTGGTACGCTGCGCGATGTGGGCAGCAGGTTCAGCTTCACCGACGAGGCGTTGGCCAACCTGAGGGTCTACGACGTCACACCCGGGGAAGTCTGGGAGGCGCTGCACAGCGCCCGACGGGTCATCCGTCATCTGGGTGACGACGTGATGGTGGTCTACGCCGCCGCCCGTCGGGGCCGCCGGCTGGCGGTGCTGCTCGCCGAGGCCGATGGCACCGACAACGACTGGGACATTCTCTCCGCCCGCGAGTTGAGCGACGTCGAGTCCAAGCGCTACGACGAGGCCGTGCGGAGATCTCGGTAGACGAGGAGGCCGTGACGATGCACCGGAACGACGCGACCAAGCAGTTCCACGACGGCGGCGAGCGGATCGCCGAGCTGATCGACGAGAGCCCGGCGGCGGAGCTGCCCACCCCCGACAGCGACGTGCCGATGGTGAGCCGCTCGGTGCGGCTGCCACTGGACACCTACGAGCGGGTTCGCGCCGCCGCCGACGCCCGGGGCATCGGGGTCACCACGTTGATGCGCCAGTGGATCGAGGCCGGCCTGGCCGACCTGGACGACTCGGCGACCGTCTCGCTGGCCGACGTCCGACGCGCACTGGCCTCGCTGGCGCACCCCACCGCCGCCTGAGCGGACGGCTCAGCCGCCGCTCGTCTTCGCCTTGGCCGCCGCCTTCATCTGCTGCTTGAACTCCCGCACCCGACGCAGCGAATCGGCGTCGGTGACGTCGGCCACCGACCGGTACGCGCCCGGGTCGCCGTAGTCTCCGGCTGCCTTCCGCCAGTCCTGCGGGGTCACCCCGAACCGCTTGCCGAGCAGGGCCACGAAGATCTGTGCCTTCTGCTTGCCGAAGCCGGGCAGCGCGGAGACCCGGCGCAGCAGCTCGGGTCCGTCGGCGACCTCGGCCCAGAGCAGCGCCGCGTCACCGTCGTAGCGCTCCACCAACACCTGGCAGACCTCCTGCACCCGGGCGGCCATGGCCTTGGGAAACCGGTGCAACGCGGGCGGCTGGGCGAAGAGGGCGACCAGGGCCTCCGGGTCGTACCCGGCCAGCTCCGCCGCGTCCAGCTCATGGCCGAGCCGCTGCTGGAGCACGTACGGCGACGAGAACGCCTTCTCCATCGGCACCTGTTGATCGAGAACCATGCCGACCAGCAGGGCCAGCGGGCTGCGCTCCAGCAACCGGTTGGCCTCCGGGTCGATGGGCAGGACAAGCGTCATGCGGACCATCCTGCCTGGCGTACCGAGCCGGGCGGACACCGACGCTCCGACGTCTACGGCGGGTGACGCTGACCCGGGACCCAACGGAGGGCAGGATGTCGGGGTGGACGAACACGACATGCTGCTCTCCCCCGCCGGCGTCGACGCGCTGCGCAGCGCACTGACCCGGGCCGGATTCACCAGTCACGGCATCGCCGAGCGGCTGGGCGCCCAGGCGACCGCGGCGGTCGCCCGCAACGACTACCGGGCCGCGCTGCGCGCCACCGGGGACGGCGACCCGCTCGGCACCCTGATCCGGGTGTTCATCTGCGCCCAGACCGAGTCGGAGGCGGCGGTGACCGCCGCCCTGGCGCCGCTGAGCCTGGCCGAGGCGCTGGCCGGCGGGCTGGTCGAGCGGTACGGCGACGGCCTGCGTGCCGGCATCGACCTGGAGCCGTACGGCGAGGACTGGTGGGTGCTCGCCGACGTGCCGGCCAGCGCCCGCCCGGGTCGCCCGTTGCACGCCGAGCACGTCCTCGGCGTCGGCGGGGCGACCCACACCCTGATCGGCGCGACCATGCGCCGGCCGGTCGACACCGCACTGGACCTGGGCACCGGCTCCGGGATCCAGGCCCTGCACCTGGGCACCCACGCCAGGTCGGTGACCGCCACCGACCTCTCCGAGCGGGCGCTGCGCTTCGCCGCGACCACCGCCGCCCTCAACGGTCAGGACTGGGAGCTGCTCCGCGGCGACCTGGTCGCCCCGGTGGCCGGTCGACGGTTCGACCTGGTGGTGAGCAACCCACCGTTCGTGGTCGGCCCGGGCACGACCACGCACGTGTACCGCGACTCCGGCCGGGTCGGTGACGCGATCGGCGCCGAGCTGGCCGCCGCCGCCCCGGGCCTGCTCACCGAGGGCGGCACCATGCAGTACCTGGCGAACTGGGTGCACGTCGCCGGCGAGGAGTGGGACGAGCGGGTGGCCGGCTGGTTCGCCGGGACCGGTCTGGACGCCTGGGTGATCCAGCGGGAGGTGGCCGACCCGATGGCGTACGTCGACCTGTGGCTCACCGACGTCGGCGAGACCGCCGACCCACAGCGGATGGCCGCCTGGCTGGACTGGTTCGACGCGCACAAGGTGGAGGGCATCGGCTTCGGCATCGTGTCACTGCGTCGGGGCGGGCACGCCGACCCGGTGGTCCGGGTGGAGGATCTGCGCCAGCGGGTGCAGCCACCGCTGGGCGACCAGGTCGCCGCCTGGTTCGACCGCCAGGACTTTCTCCAGGTACGCGACACCGAGGCGTTGCTCGCCGAGCGCTACCGGGCCGCCGAGGGCCTCCAGCTGCGACAGGAGGCCACCATGGGCGACGAGGGCTGGGGGGTGGACCGGCAGGTCCTCGCGATGCCGCACGGCCTGCGCTGGACCGAGGAGATCGACCCGCTGGTGCTGGCGCTGGTCGGTGGCGCCGACGGCCGGCTGCCGCTGCGTGACCAGCTCGCCCTGCTCGCCGCAGCGCACGACGTCGAGCCCGACGAGATGGCGGAGGCCGCCGGCCCGATCGTGGCGCACCTGGTGGAGCGCGGCTTCATCGAGCCGGTGAGCGCCTGATGCGGGCGGTGGTGCAGACCGTCGGGCGGGCCAGCGTGACGGTGGACGGCGAGGTGGTCGGTGCCATCGAGAACGGCCTGCTGGTGCTGCTCGGCGTGACACACACCGACACCGCGCAGACCGCTCAGACGATGGCCCGCAAGGTCCACGAGGTACGCATCCTGGACGGTGAGCGGTCCGCCGCCGACACCGGCGCGCCGATCCTGGTGGTCAGCCAGTTCACTCTCTACGGCGACGTCCGCAAGGGCCGGCGCCCGAGCTGGACCGCCGCCGCCCCCGCCGAGGTCGCCGAGCCACTGGTGACAGCGGTGGTCGACGCCCTCCGCGAACGAGGAGCGAAGGTGGAGACCGGTCGCTTCCGCACGCACATGCTGGTGGAGAGCACCAACATCGGCCCCCAAACCCTCCTCCTGGACCTCTAACCCCACCCCACCCCACCCCACCCCACCCCCGGTTGATCATGAGGTTGACGGGCCTTTTGAAGATCGAATCACCGGTCAACCTCATGATCGACGGGAGAGGCCGGGGGGCGGGTGGGGTGGGGGTGGGGGTTAGGAGAAGAGGCCTCGGCGGGACAGGGACTGGCGGAGCCAGTTGTCGAGTTCGGCGGTCCAGTCGGTGCGGTCGGCGGTGGCGTGGTCGACCGTGAACCGACCGAAGGCGTCCCGGCCCTCGGTGAAGACACCGCCGCGCTTGTCGACCTCCAGCACCACCTGCATCTGCTGCGCGTCGGCGATGAAGGTGACCTCCAACTGGTTGATCGAGCGGGCGTACTGCGGTGCCGGGCTGAACTCGATCTCCTGGTAGAACGGCAACGTCTGGCGTACGCCGTAGATGTGGCCACGCTCCACATCGGCGCGTGCGAACCGGAAGCCCAGCCGCAGCAGCGCGTCCAGCAGTCGCTCCTGCGCCGGCAGCGGGTGCACCGACACGGCGTCCAGGTCACCCTTGTCGACCGCGCGGGCGACCTCCAGCTCGGTACGCAGGCCCATCGTCATTCCGTGCAGGTGCTGCCCGTACAGCTCGGTGACCGGTGTCTCCCACGGCACGTCGAAGCGGAACGGAAGGTCGTAGCGCTGCCCCGGCTCCAGCCGGAACGCGCCGGTGACCTGCTGGCGGTGGAACTCCTGAGTGGTGTCGTAGTCGTTGTCGCCGCTCTCCACCTCGACCCGGGTGACCAGGCCGAGAGCGACATGGTCGATGTCGACCTGGTGGTCGCCGCCCAGCACCTGGATCCGGCCCTCCAACTGGCCGCCCGGGCGGCAGTTCGCGTTGGCCAGCACCGTTTCCACCGACGGTCCACCGACGCCCATCGCCTTCATGAGCCGCTTGAAGACCACACCGTCCTCCAACTGTCGTTTCCGGCCGACCAGAGGTGGCCGGCCGTCCGCAACGTAGCCGGGGCGGGCAACCACACATCCCGACGACACACCGCACCAGCGATCCGACGTAATTCCTGTCGGGTGCCCGATCGCCTCACTCCCGTTTTACGCCCCGCCCGCCAAGCTGTTGTTCACACCGGCACCACTGGGCCGGGAACACGGCACCGACGTGGAAACGGGGAGAGACAGAGATGGTCCTTCAGATGACGGAACACCGGACGCGCCCGGCCACCACGACCGACACCGACGGGGCCCCCGAGGCCCTCGTCGACCTGGACGCCACCGACGAGCGCGGCATCTCCACCGACCTGGTCCGGGCCTACCTCAACGGAATCGGCCGGACGAAGCTGCTGACCGCCGCGCAGGAGGTCGACCTGGCCCGGCGCATCGAGGCCGGCCTGTTCGCCGCCGAGAAGCTGGCCACCTGCACCCCGGTCTCCGCGGAGCTGCGAGCCGACCTGGAGCTGATCGTCGCCGAGGGCCGGGCCGCAAAGGACCACCTGTTGGAGGCGAACCTGCGGCTGGTGGTCAGCATCGCCAAGCGCTACACCGGCCGCGGCATGGCGTTTCTCGACCTGATCCAGGAGGGCAACCTCGGTCTGATCCGGGCGGTGGAGAAGTTCGACTACGCCAAGGGCTACAAGTTCTCCACGTACGCCACCTGGTGGATCCGACAGGCCATCACCCGCGCCATGGCCGACCAGGCCCGCACCATCCGCATCCCCGTGCACATGGTCGAGCAGGTCAACCGGATGGTTCGGGCCCGCCGCGAACTGGCGGTGACGCTGGGCCGCGAACCGACGGTCGCCGAGGTGGCCCGCGCACTGGAGATCCCCGAGATCCAGGTCATCGAGCTGATCTCCTACGACCGGGAACCGGTCAGCCTGGACCAGGCCGTCGGCGACGACGGTGAGAGCGCGCTCGGCGACTTCGTGGCCTCGGTGGACCCGCGCACCGAGCCGGGCGACGCCGCCGCCCAGGGCGAGCTGCGCAACGAGGTCAGCATCGTGCTCTCCACGCTGTCCCAGCGGGAACAGGCGGTCATCCGCCTCCGGTTCGGCCTGGACGACGGCCGCCAGCGCACCCTGGACGAGGTCGGCCGGGAGTTCGGCCTGTCCCGGGAGCGGATCCGGCAGATCGAGAAGGTGACGCTGCTGAAGCTGCGCGCCCCAGAGCGGGCCCAGCGCCTGGAGGCGTACGCCTGCTGACGCATCCGGTTCCCACGGAAGGCCCTGGCGGTTCGCCGGGGCCTTCCGTGCTGTCGGGGTGCTTGACTGGGACACCGTCCGCTGACCGACGACCCGAGGAGAGCGACAATGAACTGGACGCTGGAAGTGGTGATCGTGCCGGTCTCCGATGTGGACCGGGCGAAGACGTTCTACGCCGACAAGCTCGGCTTCACGGTGGACCACGACACGGTGATCAGTGACGACGCGCGCATCGTCCAGCTGACGCCGCCCGGTTCGGGCTGCTCGATCGTGATCGGTAAGGGCGTCGTACCGGAGATGCCGCCCGGCTCACTCAAGGGCCTGCAACTGGTGGTTCCCGACCTGAAGCGGGCCCACGAGGAGCTGGTCGGGCGGGGTGTGGAGGTCAGCGAGATCCAGGTGGTGGGTCAGAACCCCCGGCCGGTGCCGGATCCGCTGGACAACGTCGGCTTCGTCTTCTTCGCCGACCCGGACGGCAACACCTGGGGCGTCCAGCAGATCTCCAGCCGCGCCTGAGCGGGCACGCTCACAGGCGGCGGGGGCCGGTGTCCGGGCGGGCGACCACGCCACCCACCCCTACCTGCGCGTGCAGGATCGAGATGCCATCCGGGCGGGCGAGCACCGGGTTGAGGGTCAGCGAGCGCACCCGGGGCTGTTCGTCGGCGAGCTGACCCACCCGCAGCAGCAGATCGGCCAGGGCCGCCCGGTCGACCGGCGCGGCCCCCCGGTGCCCACGCAGCAGCGGCGACGCCCGAGGCTCGTCGACCAGCTCGGCCGCGTCCCGGTCGGTCAGCGGCACCGCCCGCCAGGCCCGATCGCCGAGCAACTCGGTGGCGACCCCGCCCAGGCCGAAGCCGACCACCGGCCCGAACGCGGGGTCTTCCACCACCTCCACCACACAGGCCACGCCGGGCGGGACCATCGGCTGGACCAGCGCGTCCGCACCGAAGGTCGCCGCGAGGTCGGCGTACGCCCGGCGGAGGGTCGGCTCGTCGGGCAGGTCCAGCCGGACCGCGCCGAGGTCGAGCCGGTGCCGCAGCCCGGGAGCGGCCGCCTTGAGCGCCACCGGAAAGCCCAGCCGCGCCGCCGCGTCGACCGCGGCGTCGGCCGTGTCGACGGACACCGAGGCGACCACGTCGATGCCGTACGCGGCCAGCAGCGCACCCGGGTCGGTGGCCTCGGCCCGGAGCGCGGCCTGCGCGGCAGCCCGATCGAGGTCCGGAAGCTCCGGTGCCACCCCGGGCGGGCGGCGAAGCCACTCGGCGTACCGGTGCGCGCGGGCGAGAGCGCGGACCGCCTCCTCCACGCCGCCGTACGCCGGCACCCCCGGTGGCAGCCGCCCGACCAGGAACGTCGCCACTGTCGGCTTGCCCAGCGCGAGGGCGGCCGGCAGTGCGGCGGTCACGTCGGCGTCCACATCGGTCAGCTGGCCGGGTAGCGGCGGGGCGAAGACCACCACCAGGGCGTCCACCCGTTCGTCGGCGGCCGTCTCGGCGAGCGCGGCGGCGAAATCGGCGGCACCGGCGCTCGGCCCTACGTCGCGGGGATAACCGTCGGCCACGCTCAGGCCGTGCCCGACGCAGGCGGTCGCGGCGAGCCCGGTGAGGGCCGAGGAGTTGCCGACCACACCGACCCGGCCGCCGGCCGGCAACGGCTGGTTGGCCAGCAGCACACCCACGTCGAGCAGCTCCGGCACGGTGTCCACCCGGATCACCCCGGACTGGGCGAAGAGCGCCGCCACCGCCACCTCGTCCGGCCCGGCGGCGTCACCGACCCCGGGCGGGCGGGCCGGCGAGGCGAGCGCGACGACCGGTTTGGCGCGGCCGATCCGCCGGGCCAACCGGGCGAACTTGCGCGGGTTTCCGAAGGTCTCCAGGTAGAGCATGATCACATCGGTGCCGGGGTCGTCCTGCCAGTACTGGAGGAGGTCGTTGCCGGAGACGTCGGCCCGGTTGCCGGCCGAAACGAAGCTGGACAGCCCGAGGCCCCGTCGGTCCGCCTCGGCGAGCAGCGCCACCCCGAACGCACCCGACTGACTGAAGATGCCGACCCGGCCGGCCGGCGGCAACACCGGGGCGAGGGTGGCGTTGAGGCGTACCGTCGGGTCGGTGTTGGCCACGCCCAGACAGTTCGGGCCGACGACCCGCATCCCGGCCGCGTGCGCCGCGCGGACCAGTGCCCGCTGGGTGGCCGCGCCCTCGCCGCCGGCCTCGGCGAAGCCTGCCGAGATGACCACCAGGCCGTGCACCCCCGCGGCGGCGGCGTCGGCCACCACCGCTGTCGCCGCCTCCGGTGGGACCGCCACCACCGCCAGGTCCACCGGCGCTCCGGCATCAACCGCCGACGGGTACGCGGGGAGGCCCGCCACTGTCGACGCGCTCGGATGCACCGGCACCACCGCACCGGTGAACCCGCCGTCGCGCAGGTGCCCGAGCACCGCCGCGCCGACGCCCTGGCCGGTGGCGCTGGCGCCGTAGACGACGATGCCGCGCGGGGCGAGCAGCCGGGCGATCGAGCGGGCCTCGGTGCGGTGCTCCCGGCCGCGCTGCACCTCCAGGCTGGCCTCGGTGGGCGCGATGGGAAAACTCAGGTGGACCACGCCGTCGGCGTACTCGCGCTGGACCTGGTAGCCGAAGTCGGCGAAGACCCGCAGCATCGTCCCGTTGGCCGGCAGCACCTCCGCGACGAAGCTCATGATGTCGTTGCGGCGGGCCGCGTCGGCCAGGTGCTCCATCAGCACCGAGCCGATCCCCCTCCCCTGGTAGGCGTCCTCCACCACGAAGGCCACCTCCGCCTCGGGGGCCTGCGGGCCGAGCCGCTCGTACCGGCCGACCGCGACGATCTGGTCGGCGGCCAGCACCACGAACGCCTCCCGGTCGTGGTGGTCCACGGTGACGAAACGGATCAGATCCCGCTCCGGGATGCGCGGGTACGGCGAGAAGTACCGCAGGTAGCGGGTGCGCTCGGAGAACCGGCTGTGCATCGCCACGATGCCCGGCGCGTCGGCCGGGTCGATAGGTCGCAACTGGACCGTGCTGCCATCGCTGAGCAGCACGTCGACCGGCTGGTCCACGGTCGTCACCGGAACGCCCTCCCCCGGCCCGGCTCAGTCCCGTGGATCGTGCGGGTCGAGCCCGAGCAGCGGGAAGACCGTCTTGCGGGTGGCCGCGATCGCCCGGTCCACCGCGTTCGGCTCGCCGGTCGGCTGCCACGGCTCGTACGACGGGTCGGCGTCGTCGGTCATCCGCAGCGGCACCTCCCGGCCCAGACTTCGGGAAGCGACCAGGTCTCGCCACGCGGGTGGGGTGAGCGTGGCCGGGTCGATCGGGTCACCGGTGGCCACGGCCAGCAGGTGACTCCAGGCCCGGGGCACCACCTCGACGAGCGCGTACCCGCCGCCGCCGGTAGCCACCCACCGGCCGTCGCACAACTCGTCGGCGAGCGCCCGCATCGCCAGGTAGGTGGCCCGCTGCCCGTCCACCGTCAGGTTCAGGTCGGCGAGCGGATCCAGCCGGTGCCCGTCGGCACCGCACTGGCTGACCAGCACCTGCGGCCGGAACGCGCGCAGCACCGACGGCACGATCGCGTGGAACGCACGCTGCCAGCCGCTGTCGTCGACACCGGGCGGCAACGGCATGTTGACAGCGGTGCCCTGCGCGCCCGGCCCACCCGTCTCGTCCGGGAAACCCGTGCCCGGGAAGAGCGCCAGCGGGGTCTCGTGCACGCTGACCGTCAGCACGCGCGGGTCGTTCCAGAAGATGTCCTGCACCCCGTCGCCGTGGTGCACGTCGACGTCCACGTACGCGACCCGCTCGGCGCCCAGGTCGAGCAGGCGGGCGATGGCCACCGCGGGGTCGTTGTAGACGCAGAAGCCGGAGGCTCGGGCGGACATCGCGTGGTGCAGCCCACCGGCGACGTTCACCGCCCGCCGGGCTTCGCCGCGCCAGACCGCCTCGGCGGCGGCCACCGTCGCGCCGGCGATGAGCGCGCTGGACTCGTGCATACCCTCGAAGACCGGGTTGTCGGAGGTGCCCAGCCCGTACCCGGCGAAGAGCGGGTCGCGCGGAGCGTTGCGTACCGCGGCGAGGTAGGCCGGCGCGTGCACCCGGGTGAGCAGGGCGTCGTCGGCGGGCTCCGGCTTGACCATCCGCACCCCGGGCCGATTCAGGATGCCCAGCTCGCGGGCGAGCGCGATGGTCAGCTCCACCCGGACCGGGTCGAGTGGATGGTCACCCATGTCGTAGGCGAGCAGCGACTCGTCCCACACCACAACCGTGTCGTCGGACATGAGCCCATCGTCGCACGAGGATCGGCGCCGGCCCACCGCACGCGCTGGTCAGCGGCCGGGTGTCGGCCCGGAGGCGACCGGTCGGGCCGGGTCCGCCACCCAGTTGCTCCACGATCCAACGTAGAGCGCGGCGTCCGTGCGGCCGGCCAGGTGCAGCGCGAGCACCGCCTGGGCGGCGGTCACCCCTGAGCCGCAGTACGCCCCGACGGCCCGCCCATCGGTCACCCCGGCGGCGGCGAACCGCTCGCTCAGCACGTCGGCGGCCAGGAAACGGCCGTCCGGCCCGACGTACTCCCCGGCGGGCAGGTTCGCCGCTCCCGGCACGTGCCCGGCCACCGGGTCGATCGGCTCGACCTCGCCGCGATAGCGGGGCGCCGCCCGCACGTCGAGCAGCACGGCGTCGTCCGCGGCGGCCAGCGCGGCGGCCTGCCCGGCGTCGAGCACCGGGAGATCACCGGGGCGCACCACGACGTCACCGGGGGGTGGGGCGGGCGCGTCGGTGGAGACGGGCCGGCCGGCGGCGACCCAGGCCGGGTAGCCGCCGTGCAGCAGGCGTACCGGCCGGTGACCCGCCCAGCGCAGCGTCCACCAGGCCCGTGCGGCGGCCATGCCGTCGCCGCCGTCGTACACCACCACGGGGTGACCGGCGCGGACGCCGGCGGCCCGCAGTGCGGCCTGCAACGCCGCCGGGTCGGGCAACGGGTGCCGGCCGCCGGCGCCCGGCGCCCCACAGAGCGCGGTGTCCAGGTCGACGAAGACCGCCCCGGGCAGGTGGCCGGCGAGGTAGTCGTCGCGCCCGGGCGGGCCGATGAGGCGCCAGCGGACGTCGAGCAGGGTGGGCGGATCGGCCTTGTCGAGCTCGGCGACGAGCCGATCGACCTCGACCAACGGCTCCTGGGTACCGGACATGGCGACCATCCAACACCATTCGCGTAGACGGCACGCGGTTCGGCGGCGGTCGCCAGTCGTTCACCGAGGTAACATCGTGCACCGGAGGGCCGCTGACCTTATGAAGTCTCACGACCTGGTCGACACGACCGAAATGTACCTGCGCACCATCCTCGAGTTGGAAGAAGAGGGGGTGCCACCGCTGCGTGCCCGGATCGCCGAAAGGCTGCAGCAGAGTGGCCCCACCGTGAGCCAGACCGTCGCCCGGATGGAGCGCGACGGCCTGCTCACCGTCGAGGGAGACCGGCACCTGACGCTCACCGCCCTGGGTCGCGGCAGTGCCGTGTCCGTGATGCGCAAGCACCGCCTCGCCGAGCTGCTGCTGGTCAACGTCATCGGGATGCCCTACGAGGAGGCCCACGAGGAGGCCTGCCGCTGGGAGCACGTGATGAGCGACGCGGTGGAGAAGCGGGTCTACGACCTGCTCAACCGGCCGACCCGTTCCCCGTACGGCAACCCGATCCCCGGGCTTCAGGAGCTGGGTTCGCCGGCGGCGGAGACCACCGAGGCCGCCGAGGGCGAGCGCAACCTTGCCTTCCCCGGCCTCTCCGGGTCGGTCGTGGTGCGCCGGATCTGCGAGAGCGTGCAGAAGGACGCGGACGTGCTGCGCCAACTGCACGCCGCCGGTGTCGACCCGGGCGCCACGGTGACAGTGGCCCAGGAGCGCGACGGGGTGTCGATCGACCGCTCCGGTGACCGGGTGCGGCTGCCCCGCGAGGTGGCCTCCCGGGTCTTCGTCGCCGCCAACTGACCAATCGGGCAGCTGGGCGTCACAACGCCCGGGTGTCCACCTTCTTCGCCAACGCGGTCAGGTCAGCGGTCAGCTTCTCCACCGCCGAGCGCTCACTGCCACGGGCCGTGGTCCAACTCACCGTGGCCAGCCGTCCGTCGCCGGCCAGCCAGCCCACTTCCGCGACCGGCCCGTGCCCGCTCGCTGCGGCGGTGGTCCGCTTGTACGCCTGCTGACCCAGCCCGGTGACCTTCGCCGCCTTGTCCGGCACCACGTCCGCGCCGAAGCTGACCTTGTCGATCGTGGTCTCGGTCACGCTGAGCGTGAGCTCCGGCAGGGTGGCACCTGCGGCCCGGACTACACAGGTGTGGGTGTCGCCCTGTTCGCTGGCCGCCGCCACGTCGAAGCGGACCTTCACCACCTGCTCGATCACCGCGAAGTCCAGCAGACGGCAGGCGCCGCCCGAGGAGGCCGCCGCCACGTCCACCGCGATCGGCACCGGCGACGGCACCGCCGCCGGTTCCGCCTCGTCGGCACAGCCACTCACCAGCAGCCCGGCCAGCCCGGCGATCACGATCCGCCCGCGCACACTTCACCCTCTCGCCGACCGACGGCGGAAGGCGCCCGCCAAGTGTCCGTCGGACACCGTACGGGGTGTCGGTGTCGCGCGGAAGTCCTCGTTTACGCCTGTTCCGAGGGTGGATCATCCACGTACGGACAGTGCCGGCAGCCGCGCCCGCAGCACGTGCCGCGGCGGGCCAGGAAACCGGCGCTGAGCACGAACAGCCCGCTCGCCGGGTCGAGGTAACCGGCCTCACCGGCGGCCAACGCGGCGGTGTGCGCGGCGAGGATCCGGGCCCGGTCGGGGTGTCCGGACGGCAACCGGGACGGGTGCGGCTCGGTGAGCGGCCGGTCGGCCAGGGGTCGTCGCTCTCCGGTCACCCGCAGCAGTCTAGGGACCGGTGCTGGTCGACCTCTCGCTGCCCGGATGCCCGACATGCCCCCGGCGTCGTCGCGGCGAGCGGTCGATTCGTCGTACGGTCCGACGACGATCGGGTTCGACACCCGTCGACGCATACGGAGGAAACGATGCGGAAGATCGTTGTGCAGATGAGTTTGTCGTTGGACGGGTTCTTCGAGGGCCCGGGCGGCGACATCGGCTGGCACCAGGTCGACGAGGAGTTGCACCAGCACTTCAACGACGTGATCGCCCCGATGGGCGGGTTCCTCGGCGTGGTCCTGCTCCGCCACGAGCGGGTCCGCTGACCGATGATCACCACTTTCGACGCGATCGACGGGACCACCCTCGCGTACCGCGAGGTCGGAGTTGGGGACCCGCTGGTCTGCCTGCCGGGCGGGCCGATGCGCGACTCCGCGTACCTCGGTGACCTCGGCGGTCTGGGCGCGCACCGGACGCTGGTCATCCTCGATCCGCGGGGCACCGGCCGCTCGGCGGCACCGGCGGACGTCTCGACGTACCGCTGCGACCGCATGGTCGACGATGTGGAGGCGCTGCGCGAGCACCTGGGCCTCGACCGGCTGGATCTGCTCGGCCACTCCGCCGGCGCCAACCTGGCTCTGCAATACCTGACCCGGCACCCCGATCGGGTGGGCCGACTCGCGCTGATCAACCCGAGCATCCGAGCGGTCGGGCTGACGGTGACCGCCGCGCAGCGCCAGGAGGTCACCGAGGCCCGGGCCGGCGAACCGTGGTTTCCGGCGGCAACGGTGGCGATGGAGTCCATCCTCGCGGGTCGGGCCGGGCCAGAGTCCAAGCAGGAGATCGCGCCGTTCTTGTACGGCCGGTGGGACACGGCCGCTCAGGTCCACCAGGCCGCAGAGGCCGGTCAGCGCAACGAGGAGTTGGCGGGGATATTCAGCTCCGAAGGCGCCTTCGACCCGCCGGCGACCCGTGCGGCGCTCGCCGCACATCGAGGCCCGGTGCTGCTGCTCGCCGGCGCGGTCGACCTGGCCGCACCGCCGGGCCTGGTGACCCAGTTCGCCGAGCTGATCCCCCGCGCCGAGCTGGTCGTTCAGCCGGGCGCCGGGCACTACCCATGGCTCGACGACGCCGAGGCGTTCACCGCGACGGTCGCGGCGTTCCTCGCCGGTCCGGACGGTGCTTGAGTCTCCACCGGGGGGAGACGCGAGGGTGAGGACATGAGCGGGCAGACGTTCCACACGATCGGCGACCTGGCCCGACGGACCGGCCTGAGCGTCAAGACCATCCGGTACTACGCCGACAGCGGGGTGGTGCCGCCGACGGACCGGAGCCCGGCCGGCTACCGACGGTACGGCCCGGCGGCCGTGGCCCGGTTGGAACTGGTTCGGACGCTGCGTGACCTGGGCCTGGACCTGGCCACCATCCGGCGGGTGGTGGACAACGAGGTGCCGCTGCCCGAGGTCGCCGCCGCGCACGCCCAGGCGTTGGCCGTGCAGATCCGGGTGCTGCGGCTGCGCCAGGCGGTGCTCACCGTCGCGGCGAGGCGTGGGTCGGGGCCGATCGAGGTGGACGAGCTGCACCGACTGGCCCAGCTCACCGACCGCGAACGCGGCCAGTTGGTGACCGACTTCCTGGACAGCGTCTTCGCCGGCCTCGGCGACCAGCCCGCGTACCCGGGTGTGTTCGTCTCGTTGACGCCGGAGCTTCCCGACGACCCCAGCACCGAGCAGATCGAGGCGTGGCTGGAGCTGGCCGAGTTGTGCCGGGACCCCGCGTTCCGGGCCCGGATGCGGCGGCTGGCGCGACAGCACGCCGTCGACCACGACGTCCCGGGGCTGCCCCGCCCGGACGCCGTCGCGGTGGTCCGGGACGCGGTGGCCCCCGCCCTCGCCGCTGGTCTCGACCCGGGCAGCCCGGACGCCGATCCGGTGGTCGCAGCGGTCACCAACCGGTACGCAAGCCTGCACTGTCACTCCGACGAGGCCGACCTGCGTCGGCGGTTGCTCGAACGGCTGGTGCCGGCCAACGACCCCCGCCGGGACCGCTACCTCGACCTGTTGGCGGTGCTCAACGGCTGGCCCGCCGGCGATGCGACGGTGCCGGCGGTGGACTGGTTCATCCGGGCCCTGCGCCACCGGATGCCCGAGCCGGCTCGTTGAGCTGACCGCGTCGAAAGAGCGGCTTGGTGACGTCAGCCGAACCAGGTCAGCGCCTGGCCGTGGCCTCTGGCCCAGGCCAGCGGCTTTCCGTCGAGCGCGAGGACGTTGTGCAGCGCGTCGCTCGGCGGGCCGGGCAGCCCGTCGTACCGGAGCACGTCCGGCCCCTCGTTCGCCACCCAGTGCCCCGGCAGCTCGCGGACCAACCGGACGAACGCGTCGCGGCGCGGGGGCGGCACCTGATAGAGCACGGACGTGTGGAAGACCACCAGCGTCGCGTCGGACGGCGCCCGCGCGGCCAGCGCCGGCAGGTCGTCCACCAGGTCGCCGCGGACCAGCAGCGGCGGGTCGGCCGCGGCGACCGCCGCCGCGGCGCGCAGCCGGGCCCGCCGGTGGGCGTGCTCCGGCCAGATCAGCGCGTCCAACCAGGACACGTCGTCGCTGTCGGTCACGTCGAGCGGGTTGAGGTCCAGGCCGGCCCGCCACACCACCTGGGGTACGCGGGCCGGCGGCGCCAACCCGTCGGCCGCGCAGTCGAGGACCAGCTCACCGGAGCCGACCCGATGGTCGCCGTAGCGGTACGCGTAGCGGTCGGGGTAGAGGCAGAGCCCTGCCGACGCACCGACCTCCAGCAGGGCGAGTGGCTGCGGCAACGCGGCGAGCACCGGCAGCAGGACCGCGCACCGGCCCGCCTCGTTCGTCTGGGTGGCCCGGGTGAGCATCTGCGCCTCGATGGCCGGCCAGTGCGTCACCACGTGGTCGTGGAACGCGGCCGGGTCGTCGACCGGGCCGCCGAGCCAGCGGACGACGCCGAACAGCAGATTCGGCTGCCGCTTGGCCGGCGGAAGCCCGTCGAGCAGGGTGAGCAGGTCGTCGTCGCGGGCTACGGCCTGCGACAGGCGCTCATACGTGGGCGACACCCCGCGCGCCTCGCGGCTGCCGAACTCGGCGTACGTCTCAGCGGTCGTCATGCCTCATCGTCGCAGCCCATTCCTCGGTAGTTCAGCCCCCATTTCCGTGCGCTGCCTCACCCGCCTCGTAGAGTGCTGCGGCGGCTGGAGCGTTGAGCAGCAGCTCAGCGGGGTCGAGCAGGGGCAACGGGGAGGAAAGTGTCGTGCGGGGTGACGGTATCCGGGTGCTGATCGTCGGCGGCGGGGTCGCCGGACTGGCAGCGGTGGCCGCGCTACGCGAGTGGGGTGCGACGGTCGACGTGGTCGAGCGGGCACCCGGGCCGACCGACTCCGGCACCGGCATCTACCTCACCGGCAACGCGACCCGGATGCTCGACGTACTCGGTCTGGCCGAGCCGGTCGCCGACGTCTCCGTGGAGATCACCCGGCAGCGCAGTGCCAACCAGCGCGGACGTCGCCTCTTCGACATCGACGTGGCCGCGCTGTGGCAGGGCGTCGGGCCGTGTGTGTCGCTGCCCCGGGCGCACCTGCACCGGGCGCTGCTCGCCGGCGTCGGCGACACCCCGATCCGCTGGGGCCGCCAACCGGTCGCGCTCCTTGCGGAGGGCGACCAGGTCGCCGTCGAGTTCGACGACGGTGCCACCGCGAGGTACGACCTGGTGCTCGGCGCGGACGGAGTGAACTCGACGGTCCGCCGGCTCGCCTTCGACGGTCAGGCGGCCCACGACCTCGGCCAGTACGCGTACCGGTGGGTTGCTCCCCGCGTCGACGACGAGCCGGTCTGGTCGGTGCAGTTGGGGCGTGGTCGGCAGTTCCTGACCATCCCGATCAGCGCCGAGCAGACGTACTGCTACTACAACGACGGCCCGGTGGCCGACCGGCCCGGCTGGCGCGACGAGCTGGCCGCGACGTTCACCGAGCCGGTGACCACCATGCTCAAGGCCCTGGACTACGACGACAGCACCCTGCACGCCGGGCCGAACCAGGAGGTCGTGCTCGACTCCTGGTCCCGGGGGCCGGTGCTGCTGATCGGCGACGCCGCCCACGCCACCTCGCCGAACATGGCCCAGGGCGCGGCGATGGCCCTGGAGGACGCGGTCGTGCTCGCCTCCTCGTTGGCCACCGCCGGGTCCGTTGCCGAAGCCCTGCGCGGGTACGAGGCGCGGCGACGCCCACGCACCGACTGGGTGCTCAGCCAGACCCACCGCCGGGACAAGGCAACCGGGCTCCCGCCCGCGCTGCGCGACCTGGTGATGCGCCGCCTCGGCGAGCAGATGTTCCGCTCGAACTACGGGCCCCTGTTCGTCCAGCCCTGACCGGTGCAACCTCACCGGACCAGTCAGGGCTGGGGCGCGCCCACCACCGATCAGGGCAACTGGCCCGGCCGGTCGACGATGGCGATGCGCAGTTGCGCGATAGCCGCGTACAGGGACTCTTTGCCGTTTCGCACCACCGAACTTCTGGTGCCGAGGAAGACGTGGGTGTCTCGGTCGAAGAGAAGGTCCTCGTTCCCACCAATCACGCCGGGCATCCGGATCGCCACCCCATGCCGACCGGCGGCGTCCACCACGTCGCCCGAAATGACCACCGCTCCGGGCTCCCGTGCCAGCACTTCGAACAGCGCCGCGAGCGCGCGGGGCGGCACGTAGTCGCCACGGACCATCGACCGTGCCGTGGTGTACGCCATGCTCTCGTCCCCGTAGACGGCCTCCTCATCGGCTCCTTCGGGAAGATGCAGGTCGACCGGGTTTTCCCGAAGGTATCGAAGCAGCTCGTCCGGATCGGTGGGGAGGTCGCCGTGGTACGCGGGCGGCTGGAACGCGTCCAGTTCCTTCGTGGGATCGGCGGCATCGCCCATGCGGAGCACCTTCAACTCGCCCCACCCGTTCGGGTCGTTCTCTGGTCGGTAGCGTCCCTGCGTGTACGCGACTCCGCCGGCCGACTGCCACAGTTGGTTCCGAATGGTCTGGTAAGGACCGCTGTCCGGCAGGTCCCGGATCGTCGCCAGGGATTCCGTGAAGACGTACTGGTCGGGTCGGGCGGTGAGCTCCGGCTGCTGCCGGGCCGCCGCAGCCGCCAGGTGGAAGATCTCCGCCGCGTTGGCCGTCGGCGGCGGCTGATCGCCCACCCTCATCGTCTGGACCACCAGCCCACCGGCGGTCAGCGTCACCGCGAGCCCGACCGCTCCGGCGAGACGCCAACCGCGCAGGAATCGGGTACGTCGTCCGGCGGGACGGGCCGCCGACGCCACCTCGGCCCGTTGGGCGACGTGTGCGGTCAGATCCCTGAGGAGTTGCTCCTCGAAGCCCTGCGGCGACCGTTCGGTCTCGTTCATCGTCATCTCCGTCTCATTTCAGGCGAGGGTGGTGACCGGGCGGGCGAGCACGGCGCGGACGAGGCGGCGGGCACGGTGCAGGCGGACCCGAGCGGCGACCGGTGACATCCCGAGCACTGTCGCCGCCTCCGCGACGGTGAGGCCATCCACGGCGACGAGTTCGACGAGCGTCCGGGTGCCCTCGGGCAGCTCGCTCAGCGCCCGATGGGTGTGGCGGGCCGCCGACTCGGCGTCGATCCGCTCCTCGATGCGGGCGATGTCGTCGGGGCCGAGGTCCCGTCGTCCGGCCAGTCGGCCGGTCACCCTCAGTCGTTGGGCCGCCCGACGCCGCTCGTCGCCGATGACGTTGCGGGCCACTCCGTACAGCCAGCCAATCTGGCTCCCCCGCTCCGGTCGGTAGCCGGCCGCCGACTCGATCACCGCAAGGAACACGTCGGCGGTCAGGTCGGCGGCGAGATGGGGGTCGTCGACCCGCCGTGCCACGAACCGGCCCACCGCCTCCAGATGCCGCCGGTAGAAGACCTCGAAGGCCACCGGATCGGCTCCGATGCCGGAAATGTCATCATCGGCTCGGCTCGGCTCATTCACAGGCCGTCCTCCCTCGTAGCCTTCACACCCCTTCTTCGTAAGGCGGAGCACGAGTGTTACCGAACCGCCCATCCGGGCCCCATCGGCGGCACCATCCGACGAGCGACATTCCTCAGGGCCATAAATATGACCCTGAGGCATGTCGCTGTTCGGCAGCACGTCCCGGTGCGGGTCTGCACGGCGCTGGCGGTGGCGCTGCTGGCCCAACTGGGCAACCGCCCAGGTGATGCGGCATTATCGAACCACCGGCGACTGGCGGCACGGGGATGGTGGAACCATCGGGGAGCCTCTCGCGGGCGTCGACCGCCTGGGCGCCTGCGTCGAGGGACCGTCATGACCACGACCAGCGAATCTGCCGAACAGCACACCCCGTCCGGCGCGGCCCGGCTCCTGCCGGGTGCACCCGTCGCCGAAGCCGTCCTGGCCGAGACCGCCGACGCAGCCGCCCGCCTCCGCAACCGCGGCATCACACCGAGCCTCGCCACCATCCTCGTCGGCGACGACGACGCCAGCGCCGGTTACATCGCCATCAAGCAGCGTCAGGCCGCCGCGCTCGGGTTCGCCTCCCCGCACGTGCATCTGCCAGCCACCGCCACCCAGGCCGAACTGCACCAGGCCATCGCCCGGTTCAACACCGATCCGGGCGTGCACGGGCTGCTCGTGCAGTACCCCGTTCCGGGGCATCTGGACTACGACGCGGCGTTGCAGACCATCGACCCGGACAAGGACGTCGACGGCATGCATCCGCTGAACATGGGGCGTCTCGCCGTCGGCCTGCCCGGCCCGCTGCCGTGCACCCCCGCCGGCATCGAAGCGCTCCTGGCGTACTACGAGATCCCCGTCGCCGGTCGTGAGGTCGTGATCCTCGGCCGCGGTGCCACCCTGGGCCGCCCCCTGGCCATGCTGCTCGCCCAGAAGCGCCCGACCGCCAACGCCGCCGTCACCGTCGTCCACACCGGTGTGCCCGACTGGGCCCGCTACACGCGCCGCGCCGACATCCTCGTCGCCGCCGCCGGCGTACCCGGGATCGTGCAGCCTGAGCACGTCAAGCCCGGCGCGGTCGTCATCGGTGCCGGCGTCCGCTACGAAGGGCGGCGGCTCCTACCGGACGTGGACGAAGCGTGCGCCGAGGTCGCCGGCGCCATCACCCCCCGGGTCGGCGGGGTCGGTCCGACCACCGTCGCGATGCTGTTCCGTAACGCCGTGCGCGCCGCTGAGCGAGCGAACCAGTAACCCAATCGCCGAGATCACTTGATGCTGAGTAGTCAGAGCCGATCGCCCACACCTACTCAGCATCAAGTGATCGAGCCGGCTTCCTGCGATGGAAATCTCCTGGCGGGCACCCGGGTCAGATCCTCGGCCGACTGTGGGACCGACTCCGGGCAGCCGCTCTCGGGCCGGTAGAGTCGCGCAAGCTCATCCTGAGGATGGCGGACGACGTAGAGCGGCATCAGACCTGAGAGAGTGATCCTGGAGACTTTGGATCGCCTGGTCTGGCGCAAGTCGAGCTACAGCGACAACAACGGCGGCGCAGGCGTCGAGGTAGCCGAAGTCGGTACGAGCATCGCAGTGCGCGACAGCAAGAACCCCGGTGGCGCGACTCTCCGCTTCACGAGAAGCGCTTGGGCGGGGTTCGTGCGGCGCGTCCGGTAGCTGGGGTTTCAGGCCCTCCCGCTCTTGGCTACCTCCTCGTCATCATTCTTGCCTGCGGCGCTCTTAGCTCCCCCAGAAACCAACATCAAGATGATGACGCCGGCGACCACCCAGGGCCAATAATTGGTCTCCTCGCTGGGCCGCTTCTCCGCCCAGGTGCGAACGTCCAGGTGGACCGTAGTGCGGCCGCCGTCACGACGCAGCCGCTTGACGGTCAACAAACTTCTTCTGCCCGCATCAGTGAGCACACAGTAACGTGCGCCGACTTTTAAGTCTTTGAATGGTATGGCACCATCCGGGACATAATCAGTATTTGCTGAACACATACTAAAGGTCGCTGCTGCGGATCTTTCGACCACCGCGATCTGGGTGCCACCGCTCAGGCTCCGGACGACAGCTTTGCCATTGTTGCCGACGTCTTGCTTCGTGCCGAGCACGTCTGTCACGTTCCAGTCAGGACAGAGAGAATCTAGGTCTGCGTAGTAGCCCTCCGAGATGACCAGTACACCATCGTGGCGCACGACATCGACGGCGCCCGTGCCGCTGGGCGTGGGTGCGATCCCAGCCGGGGAGGCACACGGCTCTGCGCCCCCGACGGGAGAACTCGCTGATGGAGACGGGCTCGCCGATGGAGACGTGCTCGCAGACGGGGAATGATCTGGCAACGTACGCTCATCTTGAGCCTTCGACCCCTCCGTGGCCTGCCCCCCGTTCGCAAAGAGGCCCGCCGCGATCACGATCAGCAGGCCTACGCCCATTACCGCGAGGCCAGCCAATACGCTTGGCCGCTTGAAGAACGACATGTGGGGCTGGGAAGCTTCGTCACCTTGGGCGGAAGACCTGCGCTGTTGCTCAACCAAAGCCCCAGTGAACGTCCCGAGTGCAAGCAACATGCCAATGACGCTCGCGGCCTTGTCGGCCCGGTCGAGAGAATTCTCGCCCATGCAAACCGCCAGCAAGATCCAGGTCACGAGCGCTATGCACACCACCACGACGGCCGGGTGGACTTTCCTGCGGCGCGTCGGTGGCTCCGTCATCCCGGCATGATCTCAGACTGACTCCGCAGCATCATCCCTGATCTATGTCGGCTAGAAGACAGGTTGAGCTGGCGCGGCCGCGACCGGCGATAGAGGGCAAGCCCCATACCTCAGAGTCATATATATACCTCTGGGGTATACCGCCAACAGAGACACATGCTCCCGCGCGAGCCCGAAAGCATCTGGAAAACGGCGCTGCCCCGACTCCCACGAGGGAAGCCGGGGCAGCGCCGCTTTTCGCGTACGTCAGCTGCAACCGCTGGTGGAGCCGCAGCCCTCGCAGACGTAGCAGCTACCGGCGGGCCGCATCTTCGTGCCGCAGGTGAAGCAGAGCGGTGCGTCGGCGGCCTTGCCGATCACGGCCTCCAGCAGTTCGGTGCTGGAACCCACACTCGGAGCCGGCTTGGCGGCGGCCACGTCGGCCATCTCCTGGGCCGGCTGGGCGACAGCCTCCGGCTTGGCCGGGGTCTCCACCGGCGCGGACGACGCCATCGCGGTGAGCTCGGCGCCGGTGACGCCGGCGGCCTCCGCGTCGGCCTCGGCCCGCAGCTGCGCGGCCCGCTCCGAGGCGGTGAAGATGCCCAGCTCGGCGCGACGCTCGTAGGGCAGGAAGTCCAGCGCCAGGCGACGGAAGATGTAGTCCATCACCGAGGCCGCCATCCGCACGTCCGGGTCGTCGGTCATGCCGGCCGGCTCGAAGCGCATGTTGGTGAACTTGCTGACGAACGTCTCCAGCGGCACGCCGTACTGGAGGCCGATGCTGATGGCCACCGAGAAGGCGTCCATCACGCCGGCCAGGGTCGAGCCCTGCTTGGACATCTTCAGGAAGACCTCACCGAGGCCGTCGTCCGGGTAGGACGACGCGGTCAGGTAGCCCTCGGCGCCACCGACGGAGAAGCTGACCGTCTCGGACGGGCGCTTCTTCGGCAGGCGCTTACGCACCGGCCGGTACTCGATGACCTTCTCGACCGTGGCCGGTGCGGTCTCGACGGCGGCCGGCTCGGTGGCCTTGTTGGACTTGGCCACCGAGAGCGGCTGGCCGACCTTGCAGTTGTCCCGGTAGATCGCCAGCGCCTTGAGGCCGAGCTTCCAGCCCTCGAAGTAGATCTTCTCGACGTCCTCGACGGTGGCCGCCTCCGGCATGTTGACCGTCTTGGAGATGGCGCCGGAGACGAACGGCTGGATGGCCGCCATCATCCGCACGTGACCCATCGGGGCGATCGTCCGCTCGCCCATGGCGCAGTCGAAGACCGCGTAGTGCTCCGGCTTGAGGCCGGGGGCGTCCACCACGTGGCCGTGGTCGGCGATGTGCTCGACGATCGCCTCGACCTGCTCCTCGGGGTAACCGAGGCTGCGCAGGGCGCGCGGAACCGTCTGGTTGACGATCTGCATCGAGCCGCCGCCGACCAGCTTCTTGAACTTGACCAGCGCCAGGTCCGGCTCCACGCCGGTCGTGTCGCAGTCCATCATGAAGCCGATGGTGCCGGTCGGTGCGAGGACGCTGGCCTGCGCGTTGCGCCAGCCATTCTTGTCACCGATCTTGTTGCCCTGGGTCCACTGCTTGGTCGCCTCGCGGACGATAGCGGTGGCCACCGGGCTGGTCGGCTTGATCTCGTCGTTGGCCGCGGCGTGCTTGCGCATGACCCGCTTGTGCGGCTCGGCGTTGCGGGCGTAGCCGTCGTACGGGCCGACGACGCCGGCCAGCTCGGCCGAGCGGCGGTAGGCGGTGCCGGTCATCAGGGACGTGATCGACGCGGCGACCGAGCGGCCCTGGTCCGAGTCGTACGGCAGGCCGGTGGCCATCAGCAGGGCGCCCAGGTTGGCGTAGCCGATGCCGAGCTGCCGGTAGGCGCGGGACGTCTCACCGATCTTCTCGGTCGGGAAGTCCGCGAAGCAGATCGAGATGTCCATCGCGGTGATGACGAACTCGACGGACTTGACGAACTTCTCCACCTCGAAGCCACCGTCGGCGCGGAGGAACTTCATCAGGTTGAGCGAGGCCAGGTTGCACGAGGAGTTGTCCAGGTGCAGGTACTCCGAGCACGGGTTCGACGCGGTGATCCGCCCGGTCTCCGGGCAGGTGTGCCAGTCGTTGATCGTGTCGTCGTACTGCAGGCCCGGGTCGGCGCACTCCCAGGCGGCCTGGGAGATGGTGCGGAACAGCTTCTTGGCGTCGACGGTGTCGATCACCGAGCCGTCCAGCCGGCCGCGCAGGTCGAAGCCCTTACCGTTCTCGACCGCCGACATGAACTCGTCGGAGACGCGGACCGAGTTGTTGGCGTTCTGGTACTGCACGCTGACGATGTCGGAGCCGCCGAGGTCCATGTCGAACCCGGCGTCACGCAGCGCGCGGATCTTGTCCTCCTCGCGCGCCTTCGTGACCACGAACTCCTCGATGTCCGGGTGGTCCACGTCGAGGATGACCATCTTGGCCGCCCGGCGGGTCGCGCCGCCGGACTTGATGGTGCCGGCCGAGGCGTCCGCGCCGCGCATGAAGCTGACCGGGCCGGAGGCGGTGCCGCCGGAGGAGAGCAGCTCACGGGAGGAGCGGATGCGCGACAGGTTGACTCCGGAGCCGGAGCCGCCCTTGAAGATCAGCCCCTCCTCCTTGTACCAGTCGAGGATCGAGTCCATCGAGTCGTCGACGGCCAGGATGAAGCAGGCGCTGACCTGCTGCGGCGACGGCGTCCCGACGTTGAACCAGACCGGCGAGTTGAAGCTGAACACCTGGTGCAGCAGCATCCAGGTCAGCTCGTGCGCGAAGACCTCGGCGTCGGCCGGGCTGGCGAAGTAGCCGTACTCCTCACCCGCGGTGCGGTAGGTGGTGACCACCCGGTCGATCAGCTGCTTGAGCGACCACTCCCGCTCCGGGGTCCCCACCGCGCCCCGGAAGTACTTGGTGGTCACGATGTTGGCCGCGTTGACGCTCCACGACTCCGGGAACTCCACCCCACGCTGCTCGAAGTTGATCGAGCCGTCCCGCCAGTTCGTCATCACGACGTCACGGCGCTCCCAGGAGACCTCGTCGTACGGGTGGACCCCCTCGGTCGTCCACACCCGCTCGATCTTCAGCCCCGCGCCTGCCTTGCTTCGTGAACGGCTAGTTGTCACGCCGTCGCCCCCCTCGTCTGCGCGGTCACCCACCGCGCGTCCCAATCTCTTGAAAAACCGTCAAGACTCAGCTGGTACGGCCGGCGGCCTCAACCGCATCGGCCCGGCCCTGCTCCCGGGCTCGCGCCGCGGCCCGCAACGTCTCGATCTCGCGCTCGAAGTCGGCGAGCGAGTCGAACGAGCGGTAGACGCTGGCGAACCGCAGGTAGGCGATCTCGTCCAGGTCGCGTAGCGGACCCAGGATCGCCAGGCCCACGTCGTGGCTGGGGATCTCGGCGGCCCCCTTGGCCCGGACCGTCTCCTCCACCCGCTGCGCGAGCAGCGCGAGTGAGTCGTCGTCCACCGGCCGGCCCTGGCACGCCTTACGTACCCCGCCGATGATCTTCGTGCGACTGAACGGCTCGGTCACCCCGCTGCGCTTGACGACCGCGAGGACCGCCTCCTCGACGGTGGTGAACCGTTTGCCGCACTCCGGGCAGGACCGCCGCCGTCGGATGAGCTGGCCGTCGTCGGCCTCCCGCGAGTCGACCACCCGGGAGTCAGCGTGCCGGCAGTACGGACACCGCATCGCCCACCTCCAAATAATGGTCAACTGCGAGCACACCGGACACCCCCGGGCACGACCCACCACGACGGTGCCACCCTCGGATGACGCCCGCCGTGATCGACGTTATGGGAGTGCGTTCGGTAGTCAGACCCAACCTGTAGGCAACTTACGCCCGTGTCACTACTACATCTAGGGGTCGACCGTATGTCGCCGGGGAAGCCGGGTCAAGTTGACCGGCGTGTCCGGCGCGTCACGGACCAACCGGTCAGCCACGCACCGCACAACGCCCGAAGACCCAACGTCACGACGCCACCCGGGTTACCGGCCAGTCGGCCGAACACGGCCGGAAAATGGTCCAGGATCGAACACCAGTGCTACCTGACGTACCATTTATCAGAACATCCGTACGACCGGAGCGCTTTTTCACCCCGACACGCCGGTGAGAGGTCGTACAGATGTTTGAAAATGACTGATCTCACCTATACGGTCATGAACAACGTGGCACCACCGCACGCACCACGAGCCGACGAGGCACCCAGCGCCGACCAGGGAGGACGGACGTGACCGAGGACCGGGCCAGCCGGCCGAAGAGCCCGCAGCAGATCACCGAGGCGGGCCCCCCGGCCACCCGACGCCGCAGCGCCGCGCGCAGCCGGACGGGTCAGCCCGCCGTGCGCCCGGTCACCCCGGTGGTCAGCGCCTTCCCCGACCCGGCGACAGTCGACCTGACCGCCCGCCAGCGGCGCATCCTGGAGTTCATCCGCACCTGGGTGGAACGCCACGGCTACCCGCCGAGCGTCCGCGAGATCGGCGAGGCGGTCGGCCTGGTGTCGCCGTCCAGCGTCGCCTACCAGCTCAAGGAGCTGGAGAAGAAGGGCTTCCTGCGCCGCGACCCGAACCGGCCACGCGCGGTGGACGTCCGCGCCCCCAGCGAGGCGATCGACGACGAGCTGTCGAGGGCACAGCGACCCACCCCGGCGTACGTGCCGATGCTCGGTCGGATCGCCGCCGGTGGGCCGATCCTCGCCGAGCAGGCCGTGGAGGACATCTTCCCGCTCCCCCGCGAGCTGGTGGGTGAGGGCGAGGTCTTCATGCTCCAGGTCAAGGGTGACTCCATGCTCGACGCGGCGATCTGCGACGGCGACTGGGTGGTCGTCCGGCAGCAGCCGACCGCCGACTCCGGCGAGATCGTGGCCGCCATGCTCGACGGCGAGGCGACCGTGAAGACCTACCGGCGGCGCGACGGGCACGTCTGGTTGATGCCACAGAACCCGGCCTTCGACCCGATCCCCGGCGACGACGCCACCATCATGGGCCGGGTCGTGGCGGTGCTACGCCGGATCTGACTGGTCGGCGGGTGGGTGCCGACGGCGCTCACCCGCACCGCTCGTCAGGGCGGGTGAGCGCCTCGGCGCCCGATCAGTAACGGTCGCCTCGGTGGCCGCGACCGCCCCCGGGATACTGCCCGTACGGGTCTACGGGTGCGTCGTCGTCGCGTCGGCGGCCGGGCCGTTGACCCCGGTAGTCGGGCTCCTGCCCTCCGCGCCGTGGCGGCTCCGCGCGACCGGGCTGACCGCCGTCGCCGCCGTACACGCCACCGCCGGGACGGCCACCGCCGCCCTGCGGTCGACCACCACCACCGCCCTGCGGACGACCACCACCACCGGCCGGTGGACGGCCACCGCCGCCAGCCGGAGGACGACCGCCACTGGCCGGTGGACGGCCACCGCCGCCAGCCGGGGGACGTCCGCCGCCGTAGACGCCAGCACCGCCGCCGTCCGGTCGCGGCGCACCGTAGCCACCGTCAGCCGGAGCCGGCCGGCCGCCACCGCCGTACACGGCACCACCAGCCGGGGCCGGGCCACCGCGACCCGCACCGCCCGCCGGGGCGGGGCCACCACGACCCGCACCAGCCGCCGGGGCCGGGCCACCGCGACCCGCACCACCGCCGTAGACCGCGCCGCCGGCCGGCGCGCCGCCCCCGTAGACACCGCCCCTGCGGTCGTCATCGGCCGGGAACCCGTCAACGGCGCGGCCCGCGCGCGGGCCGAACGGCTCACCGTCCGGGTCCGACGGGTCGGACGCGTCAGCGGTCGGCGGCCGACGGCGGGCGCGAACGATGCCGAAGATTCCGGCGGCGACCAACAGCAGGCCGATCAGCCCGACCGCCCCGACCAGGTACGTGATGTCGTCGAGGCTCAACCCGTCGATCCAGGATTTCGAGGCGGCCGGCTTGGCGCCGTCCTCGGGGGCCAGTGGCACGGCGGTCGACGTGGACGGGGTGTAGCCGAGGATGTCGAGCGGCTCGTCTTCGGTGAACCGGCCCGCGTCGGAGACGGTGACGAACGACTTTCCGTCCGAGGTGTAGCTGATGGCCTCGCCGAACGGGTCGGCCAGCGGCGTCACGCGCGGCTTACCGGTGGTGAGCGCCCCCACGATGTCGCCACCGGTCACGTCGAACTCGAAGGCGTCCGCGTACGTGCGCAGGACCACCCGGGAACCGTCCGGTGCCCGGGATGCGCCGGTGATGGCGATCCGGCCGAACGTGTTGAGGGTGTTCTCCGTCTGGGTCTTCGGCAGCGTGATCTCGCCGGCCTTACGCATCGGCACCGGGTCGGTGTCGCCGCTCTTGAGGGCCGCCGACGGCGTGTAGATCTCGGCCTTGCCGCTGGTCACCTTGGTGATGATCAGCGGTTTTCCGTCGTCGCCGATGAGCAACGCCTCAGCGTCGTGCGGTTTGGCTCCGGGGTACGAGAGCCGGTGCAGCGTCGGCTCGGTGGTGCCGCTGACGGGCATCGACCAGAGCGCGACGCGACTGCGGCGCTCCTTCGAGTCGGGGTTGTCACCGGTGTCGGCGATCCAGAGGGTGCGCCCGTCCTTGGACAGGGCGAGATCCTCGGTGTCGAACGGCCCCTGCCCCGAGTAGCGGACCGGCTCCTTCGAGATCTTGCACTTGCTGTCGAGGAAGAACACCCGCTTGCGCGCCGGGACGTCGGTGCCGTCATTGATGACGATGAAGCCACTCTTGGTGGCCACCAACCCGGACAGCTCCCGTAGCCGCTCGTCGACGATCGTGCATCGCTTCTGGCCAGGGTTCGCGGCGGGCGGCCCGGACGCCCCAGGGGCGGGAGCCGCTGCGGCGACTCCGGCAAGCGCCACGGTTGCCCCGAGGAGGCCGAGGGCAACCGTGACCGAGGAAACAACGCGGCGCATTCGGCCAGTGTCGCATGCCGCGCGTTTCCGGTGGATGACGCCGTGACCGCTCAGGAGCGGCTGCCGGCCGCCTGCCCCTGCCGCTCCACGTCGAACGCCATCAGCTCCGCCGCCAGCTCCGCGCCGACGCGGACGTGCAGCAGAGTGCCCTCCGGCAGGTGCGACGTGCTGAGCACCTCTCCCGTGCGGTGCGCCCGAGCCACCAGGTCGCCCCGGTCGTACGGCAGCACGGCCCGGACCTCCACGGCCGGACTCGGCAGCCGCTCCTCGATCGCCGCGCGCAGCTCGTCCATGCCCCGCCCGGAGTGGGCGGACACGAAGATCGCGTCCGGCCAGAGCCGCTTGAGCCGCAGCAGAGTGTCCTCGTCGGCCGCGTCGGTCTTGTTGACCACCAACAGCTCGGGGAGCCGGTCCGCACTGACCTCGGCAAGCACCGCGTGGACCGCCCGGACCTGCTCCTCCGGATCCGGGTGGGTGCCGTCCACGACGTGCACCACCAGATCCGCCTCCGCGACCTCCTCCAGCGTCGAGCGGAACGCCTCGACGATCTGGTGCGGAAGGTGTCGGACGAAGCCGACCGTGTCGGAGAGGGTGTAGAGCCGCCCGTCCGAGGCGGTGGCCTTGCGGGTCGTCGGGTCCAGCGTGGCGAACAGCGCGTTCTCCACCAGCACGCCCGCGCCGGTCAGGCGGTTGAGCAGGCTGGACTTGCCGGCGTTGGTGTAGCCGGCGATGGCGACCGCGGGAACGGCGTTGCGGGAACGCCGGGCGCGCTTGGTCACGCGTACCGTCTTCATGCTCTTGATCTCGCGACGCAGCCGGGAGATGCGGTGGCGGATGCGCCGCCGGTCGGTCTCCAGCTTGGTCTCACCGGGACCACGAACACCCACACCGCCGCCGGCGCCGCCGCCCCGGCCGGAACCACCGGTCTGCCGGGAGAGCGTCTCACCCCAACCGCGCAGTCGGGGCAGCAGGTATTGGAGCTGGGCCAGCTCGACCTGCGCCTTACCTTCCTTGCTCTTGGCGTGCTGGGCGAAGATGTCGAGGATCAGCGCGGTGCGGTCGACGACCTTGACCTTGGTGCGCTGCTCCAGGTTGCGCAGCTGCGACGGGGACAGCTCACCGTCACAGATGACCGTGTCGGCGCCGGTGGAGAGCACCACCGCGCCAAGATCGTCGACCTTGCCGCGGCCGATGTACGTGGCCGGGTCGGGTCGGGTACGACGCTGGATGAGCCCTTCGAGCACCTGCGAACCGGCGGTCTCGGCCAGCGCGGCGAGCTCGGTCAGCGAGTTTTCCGCGTCGGTGACGGTGCCTTCGGTCCAGACGCCCACCAGGACGACCCGCTCCAGCCGCAGCTGGCGGTATTCCACCTCGGTGACGTCGGTGAGCTCGGTTGACAGGCCCGGGACGCGTCGGAGGGACTGCCGCTCCGACAGCTCCATCTCGCCGGTGGTGACGTCGTCGAGCTCGTCCTCGACGGGGACAAAGCTCTCCTGGTCTCGCAAGCGGTTCTCCTGTCCGTTTTGATAAGTAGAACGTAATCCTGACATGACACAACGCCGAACGCACCCGCTATATGCCCATGGTGAAGGTCGCCAAAAGTGGGGGCGAATGCTGGTCGGCCGCGACAACCCGGTAGAAATGCGGGCGGCGGCCGATCGGCCGCACAGCCGTTACGGAGGGATCCCGTGGCCATCACCCGAATGCCCAGCGCCGGATTTTCGATCACCATTCGGATCGCCGTGACCGCGGACGCCTCCTCGATCGGCCGGCTCACCACCTCCGTCGGCGAGGCGGGGGCGATCGTCACGGCGCTGGACGTGGTGGACTCGGACCCGACCCACGTGATCGTCGACCTGACCTGCGACACCGCCGACGCCGGTCACGCCGACCAGGTGGTCGATGCGCTGACCGCGCTGGACGGCGTGGACGTGCGCAAGGTGTCGGACCGGACGTTCCTGCTGCACCTGGGCGGCAAGATCGAGGTGACCTCGAAGGTCGCGCTGCGCAACCGCGACGAGCTGTCCCGCGCGTACACCCCGGGGGTGGCCCGGGTCTGCATGGCGATCGCCGAGAACCCGGCCGACGCCCGGCGACTGACCATCAAGCGCAACACCGTCGCGGTGGTCAGCGACGGCTCGGCGGTGCTCGGCCTGGGCAACCTCGGCCCGGCCGCGTCGCTGCCGGTGATGGAGGGCAAGGCCGCGCTGTTCAAGCGCTTCGGCGGGGTGGACGCCTGGCCGGTGGTGCTGGACACCCAGGACACCGACGAGATCGTGCAGATCGTCAAGGCGATCGCGCCGGCCTACGGCGGCATCAACCTGGAGGACATCGCCGCGCCGCGCTGCTTCGAGATCGAGGCCCGGCTGCGCGAGGCGCTGGACATCCCGGTTTTCCACGACGACCAGCACGGCACCGCGATCTGCGTGCTGGCCGCGCTGACCAACGCGCTGCGGGTGGTGGGCAAGCGGCTCGAGGACGTCCGGGTGGTCGTCTCCGGCGCCGGCGCGGCCGGCACCGCGATCATGAAGCTGCTGCTGCGCCAGGGCGTCGGCGACATCATCGCGTACGACCGGGAGGGCGCTCTGCACCGCGGGCTGACCGGGCTCAACTCGGCGTGGCAGTGGCTCGCGGAGAACACCAACAAGGAGAACTACTCCGGCGACCTGCCCGGCGCGATCCGCGGCGCGGACGTGTTCATCGGGGTCAGCGCGCCGAACCTGCTCACCGGCGACGACATCGCCCAGATGGCGAAGGACTCGATCGTCTTCGCCCTCGCGAACCCGGACCCGGAGGTCGACCCTCGGGAGGCGCGCAAGCACGCCGCCGTGGTCGCCACCGGCCGCTCGGACCAGCCGAACCAGATCAACAACGTGCTCGCGTTCCCCGGGGTGTTCCGCGGCATGCTGGACGCCCACGCCGAGGAGTTCACCGAGGAGATGGCCATCGCGGCCGCCCGGGCCATCGCGGACGTGGTCGGCGAAGAGAAGATCAACCCGACGGTGATCGTGCCGAGCGTCTTCGACTCCCGGGTCGCCCCGGCGGTCGCCGCCGCCGTGCGCGCCGCCGCGCACAACCCGAGCCCGCTCCCGGCCGCCGACCCCGGCCCCGCCGACCTCCCCGAGATCGCCGCCAACGCCAGCGCCACCCCGTAAGGCGCGAACCCGCGCACCGGCCACGCCGTTGATCAAGAGGTTTGCGTCAGGAACCACGCGAAACGTGACGCAAACTTCTTGATCAACACGGGTGGGGGGTGGGGCGGCGTGGGGTGCGGGTCAGGGATGGAGCGTTGTTGGGTTCAGCTCGCCGGTGGCTACCAGGACGGCGGGGCCGGAGAGCCAGCAGGAGTTCTCGGTCACCGTCACAGTGAGGCGGCCGCCGGGTACGTCGACCGCGACCACGCCGGTGTCCCGGCCGGCGTCGCGCAGCGCCACCGCACCCACCGCGCAGGCGCCGGTGCCGCAGGACAGGGTCTCGGCGCTGCCGCGCTCGTACACCCGCATCACCGTGTGCTCGTCGGTACCGTCGACCGGGTCGCCCGCCACGATGAACTCGACGTTCACCCCACTCGGGAAGACCGTCGGGTCGAACCCGGGCGCGACGGTCAGGTCCAGCGCCGACAACTCCACGCCGGCCGGCAGCACGCAGACCAGGTGCGGGTTGCCGACGTCCACCACCGCACCGGTCACTGTCAGTCCGCCGAGGGTGGCGGCGGAACTGTCGTACACCTGGGGTCGGCGCATCTCGACGGACACGGTGTCGCCCTCGACCAGCGCGCGCACGACGCCGGCCCGGGTGGCCACCGGCAGCGCCGCGCCGGCGGGCGTGGCCAACCCGGTGTCGAGCAGGTAGCGCACGAAGACCCGGGCGCCGTTACCGCACATCTCGGCGAACGAGCCGTCGGCGTTCCAGTAGTCCATGAACCACTCGGCCTCGCCGGCCAGACCCGCGCCGTCCGGATGCTTGGCCGCGCGGACCACCCGCAACACGCCGTCCGCGCCGATGCCCCGACGTCGATCACAGAGCGCCGCGACCAGCTCCGGGGTCAGGTCGAGCTGACCGTCCGGGTCGGGAAGGAGGACGAAGTCGTTGCCGGTGCCGTGGCCCTTGGTGAACTCCACAGCCCCATCATCGCGCAGCCGCCGGCACCAGACGCAGGGCGGCCCCGATCAGGTCCGGGGTCGTCGAGTCCAGCCAGTGGATCCGCTGGTCGCGGCGGAACCAGGACCGCTGCCGGCGGACGAAGCGTCGGGTCGCCCGGACCGTCTCATCGTGTGCCTGCGCCTCGGTCAGCTCACCGGCGAGCAGGCGCAGCACCTGCTGGTAGCCCAGCGCCCGACTCGCCGTCCGCCCCTCGGGCAGGCCGCGCCCGACCAGCTCACGGGTCTCCGGCACCAGGCCGTCGGCCCACATCCGGTCCACCCGCAGCGCGATCCGCTCGTCCAGCAGGCCGGTGTCCAGGTCGACGCCGAGCTGCACCGACGGGTAGTACGGCGTGGGCTGCGGCAGCGAGGCGGCGAACGGCGCGCCGGTGAGCTCGATCACCTCAAGGGCCCGCACGATCCGCCGGCCGTTGCCGGGCAGGATGCTCTCGGCGGCGACCGGGTCCGCGGCGCGCAGCCGTGCGTACAGCGGCGCCGGGCCGACCTCGGCCAACTCCCGTTCCAGCCGCTCCCGCAGCGCCGCGTCCGTGCCGGGAAACTCGAAGCGCTCCAGCACCGCCCGCACGTACAGCCCGGAGCCACCGACCAGCAGCGGCACCCGCCCCCGGGACAGGATGTCGTCCACCGCCGCGCGGGCCAGTCGCTGGTACTCCGCGACGCTCGCCGGCTCGGTGACCTCCCAGATGTCCAGCAGGTGATGCGGCACCCCGTCCCGCTCGGCGAGGGTCAGCTTGGCGGTGCCGATGTCCATGCCCCGGTAGAGCTGCATCGAGTCGGCATTGACCACCTCGCCGTCCAGGGCGTGCGCCAGAGCGATGCTCAGCGCGGACTTGCCGGCCGCGGTCGGGCCGACCACCGCGACGACCATGCCTGTCACACCCGCTCCCAGGACGCGACGAAGTAGGCCACACCGTAGGGGGCGGAGTCGTGCAGCAACTCGCCGCGCCACCCACCCCCGGCCGCGCGGGCCGCGCCGGCGAGCACCTGCCAGGGTGCGCGACCGGCGGCCTTCAGCTCCGTCGACACCGCCGGGTCGAGGTCGAGCAGGGCGTCCAGGTCCGCGTCGGCCAGCGCCGCGGCAACCCCCTGGTCGTACGGCAGGGCGCGCGCGTCGTCGTACCCGGGTGCTTTCTCTCCCCGGCAGGCCGACCCGTCCCCGAGCACCAGCGACGCCACCCGGTCACCGGCGGCGCCGACCTCGTCGGCGAGCGCGGCCAGCTCGGCCGGGCCGGCATCGGCGGCCACCTGCACGGCGGTCACCGGCGGTCGGGTGTCGTGACGGGCCAGCAACCACGCGCCGATGGTCAGGCTCAACGGCAGCACCGCACCCCGGTCCGGTTGACCCGGCACCAACGGCAGGTACAGGTCGACACCCCAGGGCTGAAGAGAACCGCTCGCCGGGGTGCGGATCGGGCCGGTCACCGGGCCGGTGCCCACCAGCACCACAATGTCCGGATCGGCGGCCAACAGCCGGCGTACGGCGGTGTCACAGGCCGCCCGCAGATCGTCCAGCTCCGGGGCCGCGGAGCCGGCCACCTCGGGCACGAGCAGGGGCGGATGCGGGCAGACGGCGGCGGCGACCAGTGGCACCCGTCCACCGTAGCGGGAATCCCCGGTGCGTCTCCGCGCCGATCCGGTCATTCGGTCCCTAGGACACCGTATGGTCACGGTCGGCGATAGGCGCTCGACGCGGACCGGGTCGGACCTGTGACAATGCCGGAAGCAACTTGGCTGCGCCGTGGCGGCGACGGGGGATCGATCCCTCGACGCCGGGAGAACGAGGATGGGCACATGAGCGACTGGACTGCCTTCGGACGGGTGGACGCGGACGGCACCGTGTACGTCAAGACCACCGAGGGAGAGCGGGTGGTCGGATCCTGGCAGGCGGGAGCACCGGAGGAGGGCCTGGCTCACTTCGCACGCCGCTTCGCCGACCTGGTGACCGAGGTGGACCTGACCGAGGCGCGACTCAAGTCGGGTGCGGCGGACGCCGGGCACTCGTTGAGCACGATCCGGCGGATCCGTGCCACGCTGCCCGAGGCCAATGTCGTCGGCGACATCGACGCCCTGGCCACCCGCCTGGACAAGCTGGCGACCCTCGCCGAGGAGAAGGCCGGCGAAGCGCGCGCCGCCCGGGACGCCGCTCGCGGCGAGGCCCTGGCCCGCAAGACCGCGCTGGTCGAGGAGGCCGAGAAGCTGGCCGCCGAATCCACCGGGTGGAAGACCGCCGGGGACCGGCTCAAGGAGATCCTCGACGAGTGGAAGACCATCCGCGGGGTCGACAAGAAGGCCGACGGTGAGCTGTGGAAGCGGTTCGCCGCCGCCCGGGACGGCTTCACCCGCCGCCGGGGCGCCCACTTCGCCTCGCTGGACTCGCAGCGCAAGCAGGCCCAGACCGCCAAGGAGGAGTTGGTCGCCGAAGCGGAGAAGCTCTCGGACTCCACCGACTGGGCCGCCACCGCCAACCAGCTCAAGGACCTGATGACCCAGTGGAAGGCCGCTCCGCGCGCCTCCAAGGAGGCCGAGCAGAAGCTCTGGGAACGGTTCCGGGGTGCGCAGGACGCCTTCTTCAGCCGGCGCAGCGAGGTCTTCTCCGCACGGGACAACGAGCAGCGCGGCAACCTGGAGCGCAAGCAGGCCCTGCTCGCCGAGGCCGAGGCGTTGGACATCGACGCCGACCCGAAGGGCGCCCAGGCCAAGTTGCGGGAGATCCAGGCCCAGTGGCACGAGGCCGGCCGGGTGCCCCGCGAGGCGGCCGCCGGGCTGGAGCGTCGACTGCGCGTCATCGACGACAAGGTCCGTGACGTGATGGACTCGGCGTGGCGCCGCACCACCAAGGAGGACAACCCGCTGCTCGCCCAGATGCGGGCGCAGGTGGCGGAGGCCGAGGACCGGCTGGCCCGGGCGCAGAGCGCCGGGGACGCACGCCGGATCAAGGAGGCTGAGCAGGCCCTCGCCTCCAAGCGGCAGTTCCTCCAACTCGCCGAGCAGGCCGGCTGAGCTGACGACGTCCGGAGCCCCCGGTCCCGCTCGGGACCGGGGGCTCCCGCGTGTCCGCCCCCGCCCCCGGCCGTCACGGTCACGCTCGATCCAGGATGTGGTGGCCACCCGGCGCCGGGAAACCACTACATCCATCTTCCAGCGCGATCATGCAGGGGGCACGCGGCGCAGAACGGGCAGCGCGGGCGGGATCGACGCGCTGCGCGAGCGCGGGGGAACGGCCGGCGGGGTCGGGGCGCGGCGGCGCGACGGCGCAGGTTGACGCATTGACGTGGGCTGATCAGAATGAGCGACGGAGCCAGGTAGGGCCACCGGCGCGAGGGCGACGAAGGCGGAACATCCGCCGTCGAGGGTCGCCGGTGAGTTTCCGCGAGTGAGCACGTCCGCGTGACATGGGCCGTCGCGCACTGTCCGCGTACCCCTTGGGGACCGTGACGTGCGGACGGCCGCCCGCCGGCGTCGTTTCTGGACGGCGGCGGACCTCCGAAGTGGAGCTCGAATTGTTCCGTCCGAAAGCTCTCGGCGGCGCGCTCACCGCGCTCGTCACCGTCGCGGCTGGCGTGTTCCTCGCCGCCGCCGTCAGCACCAGCCCCGCCGTGGCCGCCGGCACCGGCACGGGTTATCTGCATACCAGTGGCAACCAGATCGTGGACAGCACCGGTGCGACGGTCCGGTTGACCGGCATCAACTGGTTCGGCATGGAGACCGACAACAAGACCTTCCACGGGCTGTGGTCGAACAACCCGTGGCGGGGACAGCTCGACACGATGGCCCGGCTGGGTTACAACACGTTGCGGGTGCCGTACTCGAACGACGCGCTGAAGCCGGGTGCGACCGCCAGCGGGATCAACGACTTCGTCAACCCGGACCTGATCGGGCTGTCGCCGTTGCAGATCCTGGACAAGGTGATCGACTACGCCGGCAGCAAGGGCATGCGGATCATCCTGGACCGGCACCGGCCGACGGCGGCCGGGCAGTCACCGCTCTGGTACACGTCGACGGTTTCCGAGGCGACCTGGATCAACGACTGGAAGATGCTCGCCCAGCGGTACGCGGGCAACACGACGGTGATCGGTGCCGACCTGCACAACGAGCCGCACGCGGAGGGCACCAACCCGGCGGCCACCGGCGCATGCTGGGGCTGTGGCGACACCACCCGGGACTGGCGGCTCGCCGCCGAGCGGGCCGGGAACGCCATCCTCGGTGTCCAGCCCAACTGGTTGATCTTCGTGGAGGGGGTGAGCTGCCCGAGTGGTGGCCTCTCCAACGTCTGGGACGGCGACACCAGCAACGACGAGGACTGCGGTTGGTGGGGCGGCAACCTGTCGAAGGCCGGTCAGTTCCCGGTCCGGCTGAACGTGGCGAACCGGTTGGTCTACTCGCCGCACGAGTACGCCACCTCGGTGTACCGGCAGACCTGGTTCGACGCCCCGGACTACCCGGCGAACATGCCGGCCATCTGGGACAAGTACTTCGGTTACCTCTACAAGCAGAACATCGCCCCGATCATGATGGGCGAGTTCGGCAGCACCCTGGTCGACCCGAAGGACAAGGTGTGGCTGGAGAAGCTGATGGCGTACACCGGGACCGGGGTGACCGGGATGTCGTTCACCTACTGGTCGTGGAACCCCAACTCGGGTGACACCGGCGGTATCGCGTTGGACGACTGGACCAATGTCAACACCGCCAAGCAGGCGATCCTCCAGCCGTACCTGATCGCGCCGTCCGGTGGCGGCACCAGCGGGCCGCCGACCGGTGGGCCGACGGACCCGCCGACGGATCCGCCGACCGGCGCCTGCACGGCCACCTACCGGCAGGTCAACGCCTGGCAGGGCGGCTTCCAGGGCGAGTTGACCGTGAAGAACACCGGCTCGGGCGCGGTGAACCCGTGGTCGGTCACCTGGAGTTGGCCGGCCGGGGTGACGTTGGGCAGTGGCTGGAACGCCACCGTCACGCAGTCCGGTACGACGATCACCGCGGCGGCTCCGAGCCACGCTCCGTCCCTGCCGGCGGGCGGGTCGGTCACCGTGGGCTTCACCGCCAACGGCACGGCCAGCGCACCGGGCACTGTGAAACTCAGCGGCACCGGCTGCTGATCCACCGGGACGGCCGGTGCGCTGCCGCCGGGACGGCCGGTGCGCACCGCATCGGCCGTTCCGGCCATTTACATTGAGGGTCTTCTATGTTGTTATCGGGAAAGCGCTTGCCTCTCTGCCGGCGAGCGCGATCGCGGGAGCCGCTTTCCTTCACGAACCTGCACTGGCGGGCCCGAGGACCACTGGTCCCGGCCGAGATCCGCCGCCCACGGGCATGGGCGTCGCGACACCTCCGTCCGCCTCACCGAAAGGAAGCAGCATGCGCACAGGACGGCGTCGAACGACGCTGATCGCCACCACCGCCGCAGCCACCGCCACCCTGGTCACCGCCGGGCTGTTGACCTCCGTGTCCGCCCAGGCGGCCGCCGGTTGCCAGGTGGCCTACTCGGTCGCCAGCCAGTGGCCCGGCGGATTCACCGGCAACGTCACCGTCACCAACCTCGGCGACCCGGTCTCCGGGTGGACGCTGCGCTGGTCGTACGGGGCCGGCCAACAGGTCAGCCAGGCGTGGGGCGCCACCGCCTCGCAGAGCGGCAGCCAGGTCTCCGCGACCAACGTCGACTACAACGGCAACCTGGCGACCAACGCCAGCGCCACGTTCGGCTTCAACGCGAGTTGGAACAGCTCCAGCAACCCGGCTCCGAGCAGCTTCAGCCTGAACAACGTCGCCTGCACCGGCAGCACCACACCGACCACCCCGCCGCCGACCGACCCGCCTCCGTCGAGCACTCCCCCGCCCAGCACGCAGCCGCCGTCGGCCCTGGTCGGCTGGGCCACCCAGAACGGCGGCACCACCGGTGGCGGCAACGCCGCCATCACCACGGTCACCACCGCCTCGGCGTTGACCAGCGCGCTGAACGCGACCGGCGCCGCGGTGATCCGGGTGTCCGGAACGATCACCTGCTCGGGCATGCTGCGAGTCCGGTCCAACAAGACCATCCTCGGCAACTACGGCGCGACCATCGCCGGCTGCGGGTTCAACATCAGCGGCGACCGCAACGTGATCATCCGCAACCTGACCTTCCGCAGCTGGAACGACGACGCGATCAACGTGCAGGAGTCGGCCACCAACATCTGGATCGACCACAACAGCTTCAGCAACGGGTACGACGGCGCCGTCGACATCAAGCGCGGCTCGGACTTCGTCACCGTCTCGTGGAACCGGGTCTTCAGCCACGACAAGACCATGCTGCTCGGTCACAGCGACGACAACGCCAGCCAGGACGTCGGTCACCTGCGGGTGAGCTACCACCACAACTGGTTCGACGGCAGCAACCAGCGCAACCCCCGAGTGCGCTTCGGCAACCCGGTGCACGTGTTCAACAACTACTACCGGGCCAACGGCGGCTACGGCGTGGCGTCCACCGAGAATGCCGGGGTGCTCGTCGAGGGCAACTACTTCGAGAACGTCGACGACCCGTACCACCTCGGCGAGGGGGACTCGGGGCCCGGCAGCCTGGTCGCCCGCAACAACCACTTCGTCAACTCGCCCACCGGCCAGGCCGGCGGCAGCGTGGCCAGCATCCCGTACTCCTACCAGCTGGACACCGCGAGCAACGTCAAGTCCATCGTGACGGCGGGTGCCGGCGCCAGCCGGATCACCGTCTGACTCGGCCTTCAGCGGAAGGGCCCCTCGTCCAGGGGCCCTTCCGTGCGGTCAGTGGGTGGCGCAGCCGGCGGCGGGGGCAGCCACGACCGGCGGTGCGCCGATCGTCGGCAGACCGAGCAACACCCCAGGGGTACGCGGGGAGCGACCCGCCTCGGCCGCGTCACCAGCCCGGGTGCGACGGTGCGCCACCGGCGCACCGTCGGCGTTCAGGTGGTGCGGGGCGGCGTACGTGACGGTGGTGTGCACGATGTCCCCGGGCCGGATCTGACCAGCGAGGGACTCCCCGTCGGCGGTCCCGGTCGCGAAGTGCACCAGGCGACCGTCGCGGGCCCGGCCGGACATCCGACCGGTCCGCTCGTCCTTACGGCCCTCGCCGACCGCGACCAGCACCTCGACGGTCTCACCGACGAGGCGCTTGTTCTCCGCCCAGGTGATCTCCTCGACGCAGGTGATCAACCGCTCGTAGCGCTCCTGCACGACCTGTTTGGGCAGCTGATCGTCCATGATCGCGGCGGGGGTGCCGGGCCGCTTCGAGTACTGGAAGGTGAAGGCCGAGGAGAACCGGGCCTCCCGGACCACGTCCAGGGTGCGCTGGAAGTCGGCCTCGGTCTCACCGGGGAAGCCGACGATGATGTCAGTGGTGATCGCCGCGTCCGGCATCGCCGCGCGGACCTTCTCGATGATCCCCAGGTAGCGCTCGGAGCGGTAGGACCGGCGCATCGCCCGGAGCACGTCGTCGGAGCCGGACTGCAACGGCATGTGCAGCGAGTGGCAGACGTTCGGCGTCTCGGCCATCGCGGCGATCACGTCGTCGGTGAAGTCCTTCGGGTGCGGGCTGGTGAACCGGACGCGCTCCAACCCGTCGATGTCGCCGCAGGCCCGCAGCAGCTTGCCGAACGCGTACCGGTCGCCGAACTCCACACCGTACGAGTTGACGTTCTGCCCGAGCAGGGTCACCTCCAGCACGCCCTCGTCGACCAGGGCGCGCACCTCGGAGAGGATGTCGCCGGGGCGCCGGTCCTTCTCCTTGCCGCGCAGCGCCGGCACGATGCAGAACGTGCAGGTGTTGTTGCACCCCACCGAGATCGACACCCAGCCGGCGTACGTGGACTCGCGGCGGGTCGGCAGCGTGGACGGGAAGACGTCGAGGGACTCCAGGATCTCCACCTCGGCGGCGGCGTTGTGCCGGGCCCGCTCCAACAGCACCGGCAGCGCGCCGATGTTGTGGGTGCCGAAGACCACGTCCACCCAGGGGGCCTTGCGGACGATGTCGCCCCGATCCTTCTGGGCGAGGCAGCCGCCGACCGCGATCTGCATCCCGGGGTGCTTGTCCTTCACCGGGCGCAGACGACCGAGGTTGCCGTAGAGCCTGTTGTCCGCATTTTCCCGCACCGCGCAGGTGTTGAAGACCACGATGTCCGGGGTGTCGTCGCCAGCGGGTGCACGCTCGTATCCCGCCTGCTCAAGCAGGCCGGAGATGCGTTCGGAGTCGTGCACGTTCATCTGGCAGCCGTACGTGACGACGTTGTAGGTCCTAGCCACCCTGTTGGTGCCCCTTCCCCTCGGGCTACCAGGGTAGCGGCCCGGTCCGGGGGGACGTCCGACCGGCATTGTCCCGTCCTGCGGCGTTGGCCCGGCACCCCATGGTGGGGGATTCACGGCGGGCAGTTCGCGGCGGCACAGAACCTGTTTCCGGGCGATTCGAGGTCTTCGCAGGATAGGCAACAGCCCCAGCGATGGCATCGTTGGTCGAGTAGCGCGCCAACCGAGGAGGAACTCACATGTGCCGGAGCATCAAGACGCTGCGTGAGCCGTTCACCCCGCAGGTGACCGACGCGGACGTCGAGGCGGCGGCGTTGCAGTACGTCCGGAAGATCTCTGGCTTCCGGGCGCCCGCCGCGCACAACGCCGCCGCGTTCGACGCCGCAGTGGCCGCCGTGGCCGAGGCGACGCGCACCCTGCTCGACCAACTGGTGGTGCGGGGTGCCGGATCGGGCACCACCGACCGGTCGGCCACCGCCGCCAGTTGACCGCCGCTGACCGGCACGGCACCCGGCCGGGCCTGACCCTGGGGAGGGTCAGGCCGCGGCGAGCGCCGGAGCGACAGTGTCGGGCGCCCAGCGTGAGCGGTGGCACTGCGACCAGCCCCGGCAACCCGGGTCACCCAGCGAGCAGAGCCGCAGCCTGCTGAGCACCTCACCGTCCTCAGTGTCCCGCACGTCGAAGTGCACCGGACGGACCGTGCCGTCCGGAGCGACGAGCAGGTGCCGGCCCGCGTCGAGCGTGTCGTCGCGCAACAGGCAGTTGCGGCCCAGCAATCGGGCCAGTGCGGCGATGCTCGCGTGCTCGGCGAGCTGCTCGGGCACCCCGTAGCAGTCCACCACCGTCGCGAACTCGCCCGGCGCCTGCCAGACGTCACACACCACCGCGTACGCCGGCAGCCGCGCCGGGTCGGCCACCGCCAGCGGCATCACCACCCGACCGAGCGCCTCCGCCAGCGCCGGGTAGACCTCCACGGGTTGAGCCCCGTCGATTCTCCAGTTCCACAGCTCGGTCATTCCGCCTCCTCGCTGCGTTCGTCCCCACCGGCCTCCGGATCGGGCCTTACACACGATGGTGGGGGGCATTTGACCCCAGCCGGGGGCAAGTTACCGGTCTGTGACCATTCCGGGCAAAATTTCCCTGAGCAGCATTGCTCGGAGTAGCGGGAAGGTGACAGTTTATCGGGTATGGTGCGCCATCCGCACCACCGCCACCGCGTGTCCTCCCGCAGGTCGGCCGCCCCCGGTCAGCGCAGGACGACCAGGTGCTCCCCCCGGGGCAGCAACTCGCCCACCACCGGAGCGCCGGGCACCTCGCCGGCGACCAGCAGGCCGCCGGAGGTCTGGGCGTCGGCCAGCAGCAGCCGCTCCGCCTCGTCCGCCGCGCCGAAGTCGGTCCACGGGGTCACCCACTCCAGGTTGCGCCGACTGCCGCCGCTGACGAACCCGTCGCGCAGCGCCTCGCGGGCGCCGGCCAGATAGGGCACCCGGGCGGTGTCGATGGCCACCGTGACCTGGCTGGCCCGGGCCAGCTTCGAGGCGTGCCCGAGCAACCCGAACCCGGTCACGTCGGTGCCGCACCGGATGCCGGCGGCGACCGCCGCGCGGGCGGCCTCCCGATTGAGCGCGCTCATCGTGGCCACCGCCTCCGGGAAGCTCTCCCCGGTCGCCTTGTGCCGGGTGTTCAGCACACCCACCCCGAGCGGCTTGGTCAGCGACAACGGCACCCCGGCCCGCCCGGCGTCGAGGGTGATCAGCTCCTCCGGCCGGACCGTGCCGGTGACCGCGAGACCGTACTTCGGGCCGTCGTCGTCCACGCTGTGCCCGCCGGCCAGGTGGCAGCCGGCCTCCCGCGCCACGTCCTGGCCGCCGCGCAGCACCTCACGGGCCAACTCCAACGGCAGCACGTCGCGCGGCCAGCACAGCAGGTTGAGCGCCACCAGCGGGGTGCCGCCCATCGCGTACACGTCGGAGAGCGCGTTGGCCGCGGCGATCCGACCCCAGTCGTACGCGTCGTCGACCACCGGGGTGAAGAAGTCGGCGGTGCTGACCAGGCCGGTCCGCTCATCCAGGCGCACCACCGCCGCGTCGTCGCCGTGGTCCAACCCGACCAGCAACTCGGCGGTGCCGGTCGCCGGGCCGAGACCGGCCACCATGATCTCCAGCTCGCCCGGCGGGATCTTGCAGGCGCAGCCACCACCGCGGGCGTACTTGGTCAACCGTACGGGTTCGGTCATCCACCCATGATCGCGACAAGGTGCCACGATCGCCACCGTGACCACCCATCCGGTGACCAAAATCGGACGCCCGAGAACGATCGTGACCGGTGTTACCGCTCCGTGACCCGCTGGGTTGCGTTCTGCCACATCAGGCCGCCTACAGTGGCCGCACCGGGGGTCAACCGACCCCGATCCGGGAGACGACAGGGGACGGTGGACGACGTGACGACGGGCGAACCGCTCATCGTGCTGGACGCGGTCAACAAGTGGTTCGGGCCGCTGCACGTGCTGGACGACGTCTCACTGTCGGTGGGTCGGGGCGAGGTGGTCGTGGTGATCGGCCCGTCCGGCTCCGGCAAGTCGACGCTGTGCCGCACGATCAACCGACTGGAGCCGATCAACTCGGGCACCATCACCTTCGACGGTCAGCCGCTGCCGGCCGAGGGCAAGCCCCTCGCGAAGCTGCGCAGCGAGGTGGGCATGGTCTTCCAGTCGTTCAACCTCTTCGCGCACAAGACCATCCTGGAGAACGTCACCCTCGGCCCGATCAAGGTCCGCAAGGAGAAGCCGACCGCCGCCCGCGAGCGCGGCCTGGCCCTGCTGGACCGGGTCGGCATCGCCAACCAGGCGGACAAGTTCCCGGCCCAACTCTCCGGCGGTCAGCAGCAGCGGGCGGCCATCGCCCGGGCGCTGGCCATGCAGCCCAAGGCGATGCTCTTCGACGAGCCGACCAGCGCCCTGGACCCGGAGATGGTCGGCGAGGTGCTCGACGTGATGACCTCGCTGGCCAGCGACGGCATGACGATGGTCGTGGTGACCCACGAGATGGGCTTCGCCCGGCACGCGGCGAACCGGGTCATCTTCATGGCCGACGGGCAACTGGTCGAGGACGCCCCACCGGCGGAGTTCTTCGCGAACCCGCGCAGCGAGCGGGCCCGAGACTTCCTCTCCAAGATCCTCACGCACTAGGCGTCCGTAGTGGAGCGCGCCGTACTCGGTGGGCTCCGTTGAAGAAGGAGAAGAGTATGCGTATCAAGCGCGTTGCGGCAGTCGCCGCGGTCGCCGCTCTGGCGCTCGGCCTCACCGCCTGTGGTGGCGACGACGGCGGGGACACCGGTGCTGGCAGCAAGTCCTTCACCGCCGGCACCACCATGGAGAAGCTGAACAAGGCCCAGAAGATCAAGGTCGGCACCAAGTTCGACCAGCCCGGCTTCGGCCTGAAGGGCCTCTCCGGCAAGCCGGAGGGCTTCGACGTCGAGATCGCCAAGATCATCGTCAAGGAGCTCGGCATCCCCGAGGACAAGATCGAGTGGGTCGAGGCCCCCTCGAAGGTCCGCGAGGACGTGATCGTCAACGGCACGGTCGACCTGGTGGCCGCGACCTACACGATCAACGAGAAGCGCAAGGAGCGGATCGCCTTCGCAGGCCCGTACTACGAGGCCGGCCAGAACATCATGGTCAAGAAGGACGACACCACCATCACCGGTCCGGACTCGTTCAAGGACGGCACCAAGAAGGTCTGCTCGGTCACCGGCTCGACGCCGTTCGAGGAGATCAAGAAGTACGTCAAGGACGTCGCCACCCAGCTGGTGCCCTTCGACACCTACGACAAGTGCCGCGACGCCCTCAAGAGCGGCCAGGTCGACGCCGTCACCACTGACAACGTGATCCTGCTCGGCTACATCGCCAAGGACGAGGCGTCGTTCAAGCTGGCCGGCAGCAACTTCACCAAGGAGCCGTACGGCATCGGGGTGAAGAAGGAGGACGCGGACTTCCGCAGCTTCATCAACGACACGCTGGACAAGGCCGTCGCCGACGGCAGCTGGAAGAAGGCCTGGGACGACACCGCCGGCAAGTTCGGCGCGGAACTGGGCTCGGCGCCCACCATCAACCGCTACTGATCTGATCCTTCGATCTGGAGGGTGGGGAGGAACACCGACCCGTGAACGTGCTCATCGACAAGTTCGACGTCTTTGCGGGTGGTTTCTGGCTCACCCTCCAGATCTGCATCCTTGCCGCGATCGGCGCCCTCGTCCTGGGCGCCATCGTGGCGGTGCTGCGCATCTCACCGGTGCCGCCGCTCCGTGCGCTCGGCACCGGCTACGTGAACGTCTTCCGCAACATGCCGTTGACGGTGGTGATGTTCTTCGCCGCGTTCGGCCTGCCGGCGCTCGGCTCCAACGCGGACTTCCTGCGCATCCCGGTGCTCGACTCGCTGTTCACCAGGCTCGGCACCGACCTGCCGTACTTCCGGTTCGCGCTGATCGCCCTGGTGCTCTACACCGCGGCGTTCGTCTGCGAGGCGCTGCGCTCCGGGGTGAACGCGGTGCCCGCCGGCCAGGCGGAGGCGGCGCGGTCACTGGGCCTGACCTTCGGGCAGAACCTGCGCTACGTGGTGCTGCCGCAGTCCTGGAAGGCCTCGATCGTCCCGCTCGGTTCCGTGATCATCGCGATGATCAAGAATTCGGCGCTGGCCGGCTTCTTCGGGGTCGCCGGTGACCTGTCGGCCACGGCCGACCAGCTCACCGGAGCCGAGGGCTACGCCTTCGTCCCGGTCGCCATCGGCATCTCGATCGGCTACCTGATCATGACCGTGCCGCTCGGCGCCCTGCTGGACCGGATCGAGAAGCGACAGGCGGTGGCCCGATGAGTCAGCAGACCAGCGTCCTCTACGACGTCCCTGGCCCCCGGCAGCGGCGGATCACCCTGATCAGCAGCCTCGTCGCCGGCGTGGTCCTGCTCGTCGGCGCATACTTCCTGATCTACCGGCCCCTGGATGAGAACGGCCAGCTCTCGATGGAGCTGTGGGGCCCGCTGATCGACCCCTCCAACGAGAACTTCTCCCAGGTGTGGGAGCGGATCGGCCTCGGTTTCAAGAACACCCTGCTCGCGGCGGCCCTGGCCATCGTCTCCTCGCTGGTGATCGGCACGCTGCTCGCCGTGCTGCGGATCCAGCTCAAGAGCCTGATCCGACGGCGCTTCACCGGCGTGGCGACGCCGGTGGCGTACCTGCTGCGCGGGCTGAGCAGGGTGCTGTCCGCGGTCACCCGGGTCTGCGTCGAGGTCTTCCGCGGCCTGCCCGTCGTGCTCACCATCTTCTTCGTGGCTCGCGGTTTCCCCGAGTTCGGCTTGTACTTCGACAACTTCTGGTACCTGGTCATTGGCCTCACCATCTACAACTCGGTGGTGATCGGCGAGATCCTTCGCTCCGGCATGGAGGGGCTGCCCGGCGGTCAGGCGGAGGCCGCCGCCGCCATCGGGCTCTCGCCAGCACAGACCACCCGGATGATCCTGCTGCCACAGGCCTTCCGGGTCATGCTGCCGGCACTGATCAGCCAGCTGGTCGTGGTGCTCAAGGACACCTCGCTGGGCTTCATCATCAGCTACGAGGAGACCCTGAACATCGGCAAGCAGCTCATCGGCGTGCTGGGCAACCCGATCCAGGTCTACGTCGTGATCGCCGTGCTCTTCATCGTGGTGAACTACTCGCTGTCGAAGCTCGCCCAGTACGTCCAACGACGGCTCGCCCGCGGCCGCAAGACCGCCGGCACCCCGGCGCAGAACCCGCCGCCGGCGGCCCTGATCTCCCAGGCCGAGGGCGGGGGCGCCGGCGGAGGTGGCGGCGGCGCCTGAGCCACGCCACACCGACCAGAAGGCCCGAAGGCCGCCCCGAGCAGTTCGGGGCGGCCTTCGGTCATCTGCGCGGGTGGTGCGTGTGGCGCCGTTGCGCGCGCGGCCGCTGCGGGCGGGTGATCGACTCTGTTATCAGGACATCGCGGTGTCCCGACGCGTGCGACCCACCGACTTCCAGGAAGCCGAGTCGATCAAGCGGCTCAGCGGGCGATCTCGGTGACCCGGGACTCGCGGACCACTGTGACCCGGATCTGACCCGGGTAGGTCAGCTCCTCCTCGATCTGCTTGGCCACGTCGCGGGCCAGCACCGCCGCCCCGATGTCGTCGACGTCGTCCGGCTTGACCATCACCCGGATCTCCCGGCCGGCCTGCATGGCGAAGACCTTGTCCACGCCGAGCTTGCCCGCCGCGATCTCCTCGATCCGCTCCAGCCGCTTGACGTACGCCTCCAGGCTCTCCCGGCGCGCGCCCGGCCGACCACCGGAGCAGGCGTCGGAGGCCTGGGTGAGCACGGCCTCGATGGTCTGCGGGGGCACCTCGTTGTGGTGCGCCTCGATGGCGTGCACCACGTCCTCGTGCTCGCCGTACTTGCGGGCCAGGTCCGCGCCGATGATGGCGTGGCTGCCCTCCACCTCGTGGGTGAGCGCCTTGCCGATGTCGTGCAGGAACGCCGACCGTTTGATGATCGGCACGTCCAACCGCAGCTCGGCGGCCATGATGCCGGCGATGTGGGCGGTCTCGACCAGGTGCTTGAGCACGTTCTGCCCGTACGAGGTGCGGTAGCGCAGCCGGCCGAGCAGGGTCACCAGCTCCGGGTGGATCTCGGTGATGCCGACCTCGACCAGGGCGTCCTCGGCGGCGCGGAGGCAGAGCTGCTCCACCTCCTGCCGGGCCAGGTCGTAGACCTCCTCGATGCGGTGCGGGTGGATGCGCCCGTCGAGGACCAGCTTCTCCAGGGTGACCCGACCCACCTCGCGGCGGACCGGGTCGAAGCAGGAGAGCAGCACCGCCTCGGGGGTGTCGTCGATGATCAGGTTGACGCCGGTCACCGACTCGAAGGCGCGGATGTTGCGCCCCTCCCGGCCGATGATCCGCCCCTTCATCTCGTCGCCGGGGAGGTGCAGGACGCTGACCACGCTCTCCGCGGTCTGCTCGCTGGCGACCCGCTGGATCGCGTCCACCACGATGTGTCGGGCGCGCTGCTCGGCCGTGTTGCGCGCGTCGGACTCGATGTCCCGCACGAGCAGCGCCGCTTCCCGCTTGGCCTGCGTCTCGATGGCGTCGACCAACTCCAGTCGGGCGGACTCGGCGGTGAGCCCGGCGATCCGCTCCAGCTCCCGGCGGCGCAGCTCCTCCGACTCGGTCAGCTCGGCCTCCCGCTGGGCGAGCGCGGCCTCCCGGGCGGCGAGGGCCGCCTTCGCGGCGGTGAGCTGTCGCTCCCGCTCGGCGAACCGCTCCACCTCCTCGGTGTGCATCCGCTCCCGCTCGTCCATCCGAGCTGCCCGACGTTCCACCTCGGCGGCCTGCTCCCGGGTGGTGGCGGCGAGCACCGCGACCTCCCGCTCGCCGCTGCGCCGGGCTGCCGTCCGCAACTGTTCGGCGTCCGCCTCGGCCTGCTTGTGGGCGCGCTCCAGAACGGTGTCCGCCTCGGCCCGGGCGTCGTCGAGGACACGCCGCGCCTCGGCGCGGGCCGCCTTCGCCTCGGCCTTCGCCGCCGCCGCCTCGGTACGGGCCGCGGCGGCCGCTGACTTCGCCACGTCGATCGTGCTGTTCGCCTCGTCGGCCGCGGTCCGCAGGGCCGCGAGGGACTGCTCCTGGCGGTCCTTCTCGGCGATGAAGGCGGGATCCTCCGGAGCCGGCGCCGCGCCCATCCGGCGCAGTGTCCGGATGCCGACGAGCACGGCCCCGATCACCACCACCGCGAGGACGAGGACGGCCGCGAGGAGCACGACGTCGAACGCGTTCATGCCGGGACCCCGTCGGGTCTACCGATGAACCTGTGCCGCCGCCCCGCCATGGCCGCCTCCCCTAACGTCGAGACCGCAGCGACCGTGCCGGGGGCACACTCCTGCGGCTGTGGACGCCCGACCGGAGCGGCTGGCCGTGGGTAGCTTTCTCCGCCGGCGGTGCCCGTGGGCAGCGTCGGCGGCCGGGTGCAGTTGTCGCAGCGTTCCGGACCGGCCTGTCCGGAACTGCCGCCAAAGGCCGCGGAGCCGGCCAAAGTGATGCTGTTCTGTTACGCGATCTATGTTGTGCGCTTAGCCTGCGCTGGTCGGGCAATGTGAGCCTGTATGGCGAGGCTAGGTCGCCGGGGGTGCTCCGGTCAAGGACTCATGATCAAACCCCCCGAACGGAGAGAAGTTGAACCGTCACCGCGCGCTGATATCACGCCGGACAGGAAGGGACAAACTCCGCGAGGTGTGCTGCCCCCTGGACGTGTCGGGCCTGCTCAGCGCCGTCCAAGGGGTCGTCGGACGGGGCCGACGACTCGAGCGAGGTGTGACCCAACAGTCTGACCAACGTCAGCTGGCACCGACCGCCACCGCTGCCGCGACCAACGCCGCGTTGTCCCCGGCGGGCGAGCCGTCCGGCAGGCACAGGGTGTCCTCCAGCCCGATTCGGGTGTCCAGAGCCCGGCGTACCGCCTCGGCGAGGACCGGCCAGGTCGCCGGCCCCTCGGCGTGCAGCAGCACCGACGGCGCGTCCGCCGGCAGCGCGGCGAGAAGCCGGGAGGCGTCGGCCAACGCGACCGCCACGTCCTCGGCCATGCACTCGATCAGAACCCGCCCGGCCGGCACCCGCCACCTCCGGTACGCCGCGACCGCGTCGAGCGTCCACAGCCCTGCCTCGACGAGCACACCACGCTCGTGCAGGGCGGCCGCGACGGCCTCGGCACCGGGCTCGTGCGCGTTGACCGAGGCGAAGTCGGGCAACACCGGCCAGGCCCGGACGGCGGCCACCCGGGCAGCCGGATCCGGCACGATCCAGGCTCCGGTGCTCACCCCCACCGGCAGCCCCGGCCGGGCGGCACGGATCGCGGTCAGCGCGTCAGCGATCACCGTCGGCCGCAGCGACTCGACGCCGGCCTCGTCCCGGGGATGGACGTGCACGGCCGCGACCCCGAGCGCCGCGCAGCGGGCCGCATCGGCGGCGAGCTCCGCCGCCGTGAGCGGCACGGCCGGATGGGCCTGCCGGCCGCGCCCACCGTTCAGACATGCCTTCAACATCGGGCCCCCATCCGGAGTCGCAGCGACCGCTCACTCGACCAGACGGTTGTCGCGCTCCAACTCGCCCTCGGCGTCGGCGAGGGCGTCGGCGTCGATCTGCTCGGCGAACTCGGCCGCCTCGGCGCTCTGCGCGGCGAGCGCGTCCTTCACCGCCCGGATGGCCACGCCAGGCGGGTAGCCCTTGCGGGCCAGCATGCCCACCAGCCGGCGGAAGACCGCGTCCGGCTCGCCGCGGGCGGTGCGCAGCTTGCGCTCCACCAGGGCACGGGCGGTGTCCGCCTCGGTCTCCTCGTCCAGCTCATCCAGCGCCTCGGTGGCCACCTCGCCGTCCACGCCCTTGCGGCGCAGTTCGTTGGCGAGCGCCCGGCGAGCGAGGCCGCGCCCGGCGTGCCGGCTCGACACCCAGGCCCGGGCGAACGCGGCGTCATCGATGATGCCGACCTCGTCGTACCGGTCGAGGACCTCGGCCGAGACCTCCTCGGAGATGCCCCGCTTGGCCAGCGCCCCGGCCAACTCGGCCCGGGTGCGGGGCCGGACGGCGAGCTGGCGCAGACAGATCTCGCGGGCCACCTCGGACTCGTCGCGCGGAGGGGCCGGAGACTCGACGGTGTCGGTCTCCTCGGACCGACCCCGGCGGCCTCGCCGAGGGCGGGGCGCATCGGTGGCGTCGCCCGTACGAGGCGGACTGGCATCCCAGCCCCGCCCCGTACGGGCGCGTCGTCCTGCCATGGGTCAGCGACCGGTCAGAAGTCGACCGGCGGCAGCTCCGGGCCACCGGCGGCGTCACCCGCGCCGACCCCGACGCCGAGCTTCTCCAGGATCTTCTTCTCGATCTCGGCGGCCACGTCCGGGTTTTCCTTCAGGAACTCCCGGGCCTTCTCCTTGCCCTGGCCGAGCTGGTCGCCGTCGTACGTGTACCACGCTCCGGACTTGCGGATGATCGCCTGCTCCACGCCGACGTCGATCAGCGAGCCCTCACGCGAGATGCCCTTGCCGTACATGATGTCGAACTCGGCCTGCTTGAACGGCGCGGCGACCTTGTTCTTCACGACCTTGACCCGGGTGCGGTTACCGACCACGTCGGTGCCGTCCTTGAGGCTCTCGATGCGTCGCACGTCGAGCCGGACCGAGGCGTAGAACTTCAGCGCCCGACCACCGGTGGTGGTCTCCGGGCTGCCGAACATGACGCCGATCTTTTCCCGCAGCTGGTTGATGAAGATCGCCGTGGTGCCGGTGTTGCTGAGCACACCGGTGATCTTCCGGAGCGCCTGGCTCATCAGCCGGGCCTGGAGGCCCACGTGGCTGTCGCCCATCTCGCCCTCGATCTCGGCGCGCGGCACCAGGGCCGCCACCGAGTCGATCACGATGATGTCCAGAGCGCCGGAGCGGATCAGCATGTCCGCGATCTCCAGCGCCTGCTCGCCGGTGTCCGGCTGGGAGACCAGCATCGCGTCCGTGTCGACGCCGAGGGCCTTCGCGTACTCCGGGTCGAGCGCGTGCTCGGCGTCGATGAAGGCGGCGATGCCGCCGTTGCGCTGGGCGTTGGCCACCGCGTGCAGTGCCACAGTGGTCTTACCGCTGGACTCGGGACCGTAGATCTCGACCACCCGGCCACGGGGCAGGCCGCCAATGCCGAGGGCAACGTCGAGCGCGATGGAGCCGGTCGGAATGATTGCGGTCTGGACGACCGGCCGGTCGCCCAGCCGCATCACCGAGCCCTTGCCGAATTGCTTGTCAATCTGAGCGAGAGCAAGGTCGAGTGCCTTCTCCCGGTCAGGCCCTGCTGCCATGGTTGCCACCCCTGCCTTCGCCGGCGTCTTTGCTGAGCTTCGCGTCACGCGGACACGCTAGGCGCTAGGTCCGACAGAAAACCAGCCGACGGGCCGCGAGCTGTGGACGAGCACCCCGCTGTGGACAATAGCCGAACAGGTGTACGACTCGGCAAACGACACGCGGAACCGGCGAAAAGGCTGCTCAGCGTAGTCGAGCGGGCACTCGATCGGGGTACGCGGCACAGACCGCCCGCCACACCACGTGCGTCTGCTCCCCCGATGCCAGGGCCTGCTCGATGGTCCGCCCGCCGAGCTGGGACAGCACCTGATCGCGGGCGATGCTGGCCGCGTAGCCGGGCCCGAACGCCTCGTCCAGCCGCGTCCAGAAGTCGGTCAGCCGCACAGTGATCAGCCCTCCTCGTCCGGTGCCCCGGTCGGCACCGGGCGCAACGCTAGCGCCACCAGGGGCGCCGCCGCGACCGCCGCGAGCAGGGTGAGCACGGGATAACCGGCGAACTGCATGACAAACCCGCTGACCACTGCGGCCCCGGCCCCGGCCAGCCCCATGATCAGGTCGCACAACCCCTGGACGCTCGGTCGCACGGCGGCCGCCACCGATTCGGACAGCAGGGTCGAGCCGGCCACCATCGTCCCCGACCAGCCCAACCCGAGCAGGACCAGACCGATCGAGAGCCGAGGCGTGTGGTGCCCGGCGGTGCCGGCGACCGCGCAGGCGGCCAGCAGCAGCCCGACCCCGCCCAGGATCACCGCCCGTCGACCGAGCCGGTCGGTGAGCCAACCGACCACCGGCGAGAACGCGTACATGCCGGCGATGTGCAGGCTCAGCACGATGCCGACCAGCCGCAACACGTCGGCGTCGGCGTGCGACTCACCGAGCCGCACCGGAGTCATCGCCATCACCGCCACCATCACCAGGTGACCCACCGCCACGGCGGCGATGCCGAGTCGGGCGGCGGGCTGTGCGCGTACCACCGACCAGGCCGCACGCATCCCGGCGCCGCGCGGCGCGCGCACCTTGACCGGCGCGGTGACCGGCGTCGCACCGCCACCTGCCGCCGGCGCCTCGGCCGCCACCGCGGTCGCCGTCGCGTCGGCGGTCGGCGGCGGATCGGCGGCAGGCGCGTCGGCCGCCGCGAGCCGCCGCGCGGTGAGCAGCGGGTCGGGCCGGAGCAACCCGAGGAGTACGACGGCGGCCAGCACGAACGCCGCCGCGCTGAACGCGAACGGGCCGGCCAGCGGGGGCAGCCCCCAGCCGGTCGTGACCCGGTCGGCCAGTGCGGCGAAGTTCGGCGCGGCCACCGCGCCGATGGTGGTGGCCCAGACGATCAGGGAGAGCTGCCGCCCCCGGCGGGCCGGCTCGGCGAGATCCACCGCCGTGTAGCGGGCCTGCAGGTTCGCGGCGGTGCCCCCGCCGAAGAGCAGCATGCCCACGAAGAGCAGCGGCACCCAGCGGGTGGCCGCGGCCAGCACCACCAGCAGGCCACCGACGGCGCCGACCCCGTACGCCAGCACCAGACCCGGCCGGCGACCGTGCCGCGCCATGATCCGGGTGACCGGGACGGCGAGCAGCGCGGCACCGACCACCCCGGCGCTCTGCGCGACACCGGCCACCGCGGTCCCGGCGATCCGTGCCGCGAGCAGCGCGCCCACGGCGATGCCGATGGTCACGCCGATCCCGCCGATGATCTGGGTGGTGAAGAGCAGCCGCAGGGTACGCCGCTGGATCGACGCGACGTCGGGTCGGGCGGCGGTACGCGGCGCGGTCAGGTCGGTCGCCATCGGCGCTCCTCAGGACGGGAAGCCCCATCCTCGCGCACCCGCACCGACCAGCGGCAGTGGGTTTTGCCGACAGCCGAACCGGTCCGTCCGAGCACGCCCCGTCGCGTCGGAACGGGTCGCTGCCGGCGCGGCCCACGCCCCGGTGCCGGGTGTTGATCGACGCTAAGGACGTGTTCAGCAAGATCAGCGGGCCGCTGAGCCGCCCCCTACCCACGCGCTCCCGGTGTTGCCGGTGGGTTGGGCCCGGCCAGCAGGGATGCCAGCCGACGGATCCGGGTCAGGGTGCGCGCGGCGACGGCCACACTGACGGCGGCGACCACGCCGAAGATCGCCGCGAAGCCCTCGTTGTCGGCGAAGAGAGCGAGCAGGATCAGCCCGAGGGAGATGCCCAGGATGGCCAGCAGCGCCGCCCGCGTGGCCCGCCGCTGTCCGGCGAGGTAGCCGGGCAGGTCGGCCCGTACCGCGTCGTCCTCGGGCACGGCGCCGGTAAGCATCGCCTCGCGCAGCGCGTACCCCTCGGGATCCCGCCGAGCATTCTGCTGGCCCGCCATCCGCCGGCTCAGGTAGAGCGCCGGGCCGATCGAGACGGCGTTCAGCGCGGCACCCAGCACCGCTTCGTCAAGTGATTCCTGTCGGTCGAAGAGCCAGCGCACCGGCAGCCCGATGAGCACCGTCATCGGCACCCAGTAGACGGCAATGAGCTGCAAGCCGGGCGCCCGCTCGAAGAACCGCTTCCATCTCCCGCGACGCCCGACGGCCGCAGCGGGCGCACCGGCGCGACGCTCCTCGTTGTCAACGTCCATCGACCCCCGTTACCCACCCGCGCGATCGGCGACGCACTGTCAATCTTGGACACTTTCCGTCAGCTGCGAACGGAAAGTGTCCAGGATCTGAACAGGTCTCGGCGGCGCACCGGGTACGTGAGTCGGTCGCCGTCAGCCGGGCAGTGCGCGGGTGACGACGGTGAGGTCGGCGACCAGGCCCTCGTACGCCTTGTCCTGGTCGTCGGCCCGCAGGACGGCGGACGGGTGAATGGTGGCCAGCAGCCGAGCCTGCGGCGCGTCGGCGCGCTTTCCGGCGTTGTCCACCGGCACCTGCTCGAAGTCCGCGGGGTGTTGGGCCGACTCCGGCCAGGGCAGCAGCTCGCCCCGCTGCCGGGTGACCCGGAAGGACGGGCCGAGCAGCGCCTTGGCGGCGGTCGCGCCGAGCACCACCACGACCTCCGGACGCAGCCGGGCGAACTCGGCGACCAACCAGGGGCGGCAGGCGGTGATGTGCACCTGGTCCGGGGTCTGGTGGATCCGCCGCTTGCCGCGCTGTTCAAAGCGGAAGTGCTTTACGGCATTTGTCAGGTAGAGGTGACCCGGGTCCAGCCCGGCGTCGTCGACCGCGCGGCGCAGCAGGCGACCGGCCGGACCGACGAAGGGCAGCCCCTTCTGGTCCTCCATGTCGCCTGGCTGCTCGCCGACCAGCACCACGCGGGCGCTCTCGTCGCCCCGACCGAAGACCGTCTGCGAGGCGTCCCGGTACAGCTCGCAGCCCCGACAGCCGCCGGCGGCGGTGCGCAGGTCGTCGATGGTGTCGGCGTCGGGCGGGATGAACCGCTGGGCGCCCGGAGCACTCCCGGTCTGCTCGGCCATGCCGACTGTTATATACCCGTTCGATGCTCACCGCCGGATACGCCCCGGCGCACCGGCCGCATCGCGTCAGTACCCGTTACCGCCCCCGTCGCCGCCGGACGCGATCGCAATCAGCACGATGACGATGATGATGATCGCCACCGCCACCGCGATCCAGATCCCCTTACGAGCCCCACCAGAAGCCATGTGCCCCACCTCCGGGCGCCCGCATACCCGTCTTCGCCGCCGCAAACCCCGCGAATCAGCACTTTCTGCCCCGACCACAGTGCTTTCCACCAACCCACACTGCGAGATCACGGGCGGGGTTCAGGTGGGGAAGCCCTGGGAGGGGGGTGGGTTCTCGGCCTGGGCCAGGGCCGCCGCCAGCGGGGCCAGGTCGGCGGTGTCCAGGGAGCTGACGGTGATGCGCAGGGCCGGCGGGGCGGCGATGCGGTAGAGCGCGCCGGGGGCCACCGCCCAGCCGGCGTCGCGGAGCGCGGTCACCGTGCTGGTCTCGTCCGCGACCGGCAGCCAGACGTTGATGCCGCTGCGACCGTGTGCGGTCAGGCCGTGCTCGGCCAGCGCGGCGAGCAGCCCTTCGCGGCGCTGCTCGTAGCTCTGCGCCGCCCGCTGCACCAACTCGGTGACCGCCGGGTCCCGCCACAGGGCGAGCACCAGCCGTTGCAGCACGGTGGAGACCCAGCCGGCCCCGACCCGGGTACGGCCGCTCACCCGGGCCACAGTCGTCTCGTCGCCGACCAGCACCGCCATCCGCAGGTCCGGGCCGAAGGGCTTGCTCACCGAACGGAGGAAGGCCCAACTCTCGGTCGCACCGGCGAGCGGGTGCAGGGGTACGCGGGCCAGTTCGGCAGCGTGGTCGTCCTCGATCAGCAGCAGGTCCCGGCGGCCGGCGAGCAGCGTCCGCAGCGCCTCGGCGCGGGCCGCGGAGACGGCGGCGCCGGTCGGATTCTGCGCCCGGCTGGTGACGATCAGAGCCCGCGCTCCGGCGGCGAGCGCCGCCGCCACCCCGGCGACCAGCGGCCCCTCGTCGTCCACCGGTACGCCGATCGGGCGCAGGCCCAGCGCGGCGACGAGGTCGAGCAGGTTGGCCCAGCCCGGGTCCTCGACCGCCACCGCGTCGCCGGGGCGCAGGTGGGCGCCGAGCAACCGTTCGATGCCGTCCAGCGCACCGCCGGTGAGCGTCAACTCCCCGGCCGGTACGCCATCGGCGCTCAGCCGGCCGCGGGCCACCTCGGCCAGTTCGGGCAGCACTCCGGCATCGGAGTAGCCGACCGACGGGCCGTTCTCGGTGGCGAGCGCCGCCAGGTGCGGGCCCAGCGGGGGCAGCAGACGGGGGTCGGGTTCACCCCGGGACAGGTCGCGTGCGCCGGGCAACGGTGGGGGGCGCAGCGCGGAGCGGCGGGCGGCCACCGGGGGGCGGGGGCGTACCCGGGTGCCGTGCCGACCGGCGGTGGCGAGCAGGCCGCGCTGGCGTAGCTCCTGGTAGGCGCGGGCGACGGTGGCGGGGCTGACGCCCAGCTCGGCAGCGAGTGCCCGCACGGGCGGCAGGGCGGCTCCCGGTGACAGGGCGCCGGTACGGATGCCGGACTCGATGCTGGCCGAAATCTCGACGGCCGTCGCACCGGTGAACTGATAGTGTGCTGACACAAATAAGAGATTGTACTAGAACAAAGGGGCGCGCGCATGTATCCACCCACCGCCCGGACCACACCCCACCGCTCCCGCGACAAGATGAGCTACGACCAGGCCGCCGCCCACGCCGTGCTCGACGAGGCGTACGACTGCGCGCTCAGCTTCACCGTCGACGGGCAGCCACGGGTGCTGCCCACCCTGCACGTCCGCATCGGCGACACGCTCTACCTGCACGGCTCCACCGGCAGCCGGCCGCTGCTCGCCGCCCGGGGCGACGACGGGTTGCCGGTCTGCGTCGCGGTGACAGTGCTCGACGGGCTGGTCTACGCCCGTTCCCAGTTCCACCACAGCGCCAACTACCGCTCGGTCGTCGCGCACGGCACCGCCCGACTGGTCACCGACGAGCGGGAGAAGCTCGCCATGCTCACCGCGCTGGTCGAGAAGGTCGGCGCGGGACGCAGCACCGCCACCCGTCCGCCCAGCCGCCGCGAGCTGGCCGAGACCGCCGTACTGGCGCTGCCGCTGCGCGAGGTGTCCGTCCGGGCCCGCACCGGCGGGGTCCGCGAGGACGAGGCCGACCTGCACCTGCCGCACTGGGCCGGCGTGCTGCCGCTGCGCCTGACCGCCGGGGCACCCGAGCCGGACGCCGGGGTCACCGCGCCGCTGCCGGCGTACCTGCGGACGCCCCGCACGCCCTGGCACGACCCGGTGCCGCTGCACGGCGAGCACGTTCGGCTGGAGCCGCTGGAGCTGGCGCACACCGACGAGTTGCACGCCGCCACCACGGACCCTGAGGTGTGGCGGCACCTCAGCGTCGCGGCGCCCACCGCCCCCGCCGAAACCGCCGAGGTGATCGGCACCGCCCTGGCCGCCCAGCACCGGGGCGAGCGGGTGGCCTGGGTGCAGCGGTGCGCGGCGACCGGGGCGGTGGTGGGCAGCACCTCCTACTACGACATCGACCCGGAGCGGCGGGCGGTGGCGATCGGGCACACCTTCCTCGGCCGGCCCTGGTGGCGTACCGGCATCAACACCGAGGCGAAGTTGCTGCTGCTCAGCCGGGCCTTCGACGACCTGGGTGCGGTACGGGTCGCCTGGCACACCGACATCCGCAACGTTCGCTCCCAGGCGGCCATCGAACGGCTCGGCGCGACCCGGGAGGGGGTGCTGCGGATGCACCGGCAACGCCCGGACGGCTCCTGGCGGGACACCGTGCAGTACGCGATGACCGTCGACGAGTGGCCGAACGCACAGGCCAGGCTGCGAGAAAGACTTCTGCGGACGGCACCGGTGGCGTGATGATGGCGGGCGTGCTGGGGATCACCGACATCTGGACGTACGTGCTGGGCACCGTGGCCATCATCCTGCTGCCCGGGCCGAACTCACTCTTCGTGCTCTCCACCGCGGCCAAGCGGGGCGTCGCGGTCGGCTACCGGGCCGCCGGTGGCGTGTTCGTCGGCGACGGGGTGCTGATGTTCCTCTCCGCCGCCGGGGTGGCGTCGCTGCTCAAGGCGTACCCGCCGCTGTTCATGGTGATCAAGTACGCCGGTGCCGCGTACCTCGGTTATGTCGGGGTGACCATGCTGCTCGGCGCCGTGCGGCGCTGGCGCGACCGCAACGACCCGAGCACGCCGCGGCTCATCGACGCCGCGGAGCCGGCGGCGATGCGCAGCCCGTTCCGCAAGGCGCTGGTGATCAGCCTGCTGAACCCGAAGGCGATCCTGTTCTTCATCTCGTTCTTCATCCAGTTCGTCGACCCCGGTTACGCCTGGCCGGCGCTGTCGTTCCTGCTGCTCGGGCTGATCGCGCAGGTGACCAGCGCGCTCTACCTGACCGCGTTGATCTTCGCGGGCACCTTCCTGGCCGCCCAGTTCCGCCAACGCCGCCGCCTGGCGGCCGGTGGCACCACCGCCGTGGCCGCCCTCTTCCTGGCCTTCAGCCTCAAGCTGGCCACCGCCAGCGCCGGCTAGTCCGCCGCGATCTTGCACTTTCGGTCGTCGAAACGCGCACTCTGAGCCGGTTTGTGGCCGCAGAAACTGCAAGATCGCGGGGGTGGGAGGCCGGGGGTCAGGTGCCGTCGCCGCCGCCGGAGCCGCCTCCTACGCCGGCGCCGCCGGCGGTTCCGCCCAGGCCGTAACCCGGTCGGATCGGCTCGTCGGGATGGCGGCTGACGTGGGCCGAGCCCGCGATCTGCGCGGACCAGTCGGCGTGCGCGGCCGCGGCGGCGTGCCGGTTGATCGCCTGACGGATCCAGCCGTCCACGGTGGCGACCCAGTCCCGCCGGTCGGCGTCCTCGTGCCAGATCCGGAACCGGCTGATGCTCTGATGGGTGATTCCGGCCAGCGCCAGCCGGCGATCCATCCAGAGGATCGCCTCCAGGCCCGCCGAGTTCGTCACGAAGATCACCTCCAGCTCGGTGATCGGGCCGGCGTAGAGCGGCCCCACCCAGTAGCCCCAGCGTTGGTGCAACGGCAGGGTGTGCTCCACCCCCGGCAACCCGCCCTCCTGCAACCCGGACTGCCGGATCATGAAACCGAGGGTGTCCAGCGCCGCCAGCACGTGCTGCTGGGTGGGGATCGGATGCACGAAGACCGGCACCATGGCGCCCTGGTCGAGGTCGGGGTCGAGCGACACCTCGGTCCGCAGGCCCATCCGCAGGCTCAGCAGCGGCACCCCACCGAAGGTGGTCACCGGGGTCTCCCACGGCAGCGGGAACGCGAAGTCGACCGCCCGCCGCCGGCCGGCCGGTACGACGAACCGGCCGGCGATCGGCACGTGGTGGAACTGCACGAGACGTCGGGCCGCGGCCGGGTCGTCCGGCTCGACAGTGGTGACGAGACCGAGTCGGATGTGCCGCACCAGCACGTCCTCCGGGCCGGCCGCGAGGGTCACCCGTCCCGGCAGGCGTAGGCCCGGGCGGGTACTCGGGTTGGGCAGCGTGGTCTGCACGGAGAGCCCGGTGCCACCGGACTCCGGGGATACTCCCGTCAGCCGCACCGCGCGCCCCCTCCCGGGACGGGGCCCCGCCGGCCCCACCAGGCGCGCCTACCCGGTCGGGGTCGGCTCAAGCCCGCCGCCGTGCCGAGCGTTGACCCGGCCGCACTTCGTCAGTGCGGCCGGGTCGACAGCTCAGCGCAACCGACGCCCGCGCGGGACCGTGTCGGTCTCGTCGTCGAACTCCCCGATGACCTCCTCCAGGAGGTCCTCCAGGGCCACGAAGCCGATCGGCCGGGCCGGGCCACCGCCGTTGCGGACCAGCGCGAGCTGCGACTGCCGGGCCCGCATCGCCGCCACCGCCTCGGTGACCGAGGACGTCGCGGGCAGGGTGAACGCGGGCGTCATCAGCGCCCCGGCGGTGGCGACCCGGCCGGTGGTGACCACCCGTACCGCCTCCCGGACGTGCACGAGCCCGCACACGTCGCCCGCCTCGTCGAGTACCGCGAGCCGGGATCGGCCGCTGTCCCGGCTGACCTCTTCGATCCGCTCGGCCGGATCGTCCCGGCGGACGGTGACCATGGTGGCGAACGGTTCCATCACCTGCGCCACCGACGTGCCCTGCAACTCCAGCATGCTGGTCAGCAGTTGGTGCTGCTCGGCGCCGAGCAGCCCGTGCTCTCGGGACTGCTCCAGCAGGATCCGCAACTCGTCCGGGCCGTGCACCTGGGCGAGCTGGTCCTGCTGGTTGACGCCGAACAGCCGCAGGATCGCGTTGGCCAGGGCGTTCAGCGCGGAGAGCACCGGCCGGGAGACCCGGGCGAAGGCGCGGAACGGCAACGCGAGCAGCGTCGCCGAGCGCTCCGCGTCGGTGATCGCCCACGATTTCGGTGCCATCTCCCCCACCACCAGGTGCAGGAAGGTCACCACGCCGAGGGCGAAGACCAGGGCGACCAGGTGACTGGCCGCGTCCGGTAGGCCCACCGCGTGCAGCAGGGGGCTGAGCAGATGCTCGATCGCCGGCTCGGCCAGCGCGCCGAGACCCAGGGTGCACAGCGTGATGCCGAGCTGCGCGCCGGCCAGCATCAGCGACAGCTCGCGGACGCCATCCAACGCGGCCCGTGCCGCCCGGCCACCGTTCGCCGCCGCCTGCTCCAGGCGGTAGCGCTTGCTGGCCACCAGGGCGAACTCGGCGGCCACGAAGAACCCGTTCAGCGCCAGCAGGATCACCGAACTGAACAGTGCGATCCCGGGGCTCATGCGGTCACCTCGGGTTTGGTCAGCTGCAACCGCACCGAGTCGGCCACGTGCCGGTCCACGGCCAGCACCTCGACCAGCGCCCGGGGCTCCGCCTCGTTGTCCTCGCCGTCCGCCCCCTCGGGTTGCAGGCTGATCTCCAGCCGGTCACCGACCTCGGGCACCCGGCCCAGTTCCCGCATCACCAACCCGGACAGGGTGTCGTACTCGGGGGCCTCGGGCAGGGCGATGCCGGTGCTGTCGGCGACCTCGTCGATCCGCCAGCGGGCCGGCACCACCCAGGACCCGTCGTCCTGCCGGGCCGGTGCCCGCTCCGGTGGGTCGTCCTCGTCGCGGATCGGGCCGACCAGCTCCTCGGCGATGTCCTCCAGCGTGATGACGCCGGCGAAGCCGCCGTACTCGTCGACCACGCAGGCCATCTGCCGGTGCCCGGACCGCAGGCGGTCGAGCACCGTGGGCAGGGGCAACGTCTCCGGTACGAGCAGCGGCGGCCCGGCCACAGCGCTCACCGGAGTGGTGGCCCGCTCCCCCGGGGGTACGCCGAGCACGTCGGCGATGCCGACGATGCCGAGCAGGTCGTCGACGCCCTCCGCACCGCGTACCGGGAAGCGGGAGTGGCCGGTGTCCAGCAGCTCGACCACCCGGCTCACCGGTTCGTGCGCCCGGACGGTGTGCACGTCGACGCGCGGCACCATGGCCTCGCCGGCAGTCAGTTCGCGGAAGTCCAGACCTCGGTCGAGCAGCGTGGACATCTCGGCGTCGAGGCTGCCCTCCTCGCGGGACTCGGCGATGATCTGTTCCAGGTCCGCCGGGGTGGCACCGCTGGGCAGCTCCTCGATCGGCTCGATGCCGATGCGGCGCAGCAGCCGGACAGAGGCCCGGTCGAAGAGCCGGATCAGCGGCCCGGCGACGGCCAGGTAGATCAGGGTGGAGCGGCTCAGCGCCCGGGCCAGTTGCTCGGCCCGGGCGATGGCCAGGTTCTTCGGGGCCAGCTCACCGAGGACCATCTGCACGATGGTGGCGATGACCAGGGCCAACGCCACCGACAGCGGCAGGCTGACCGCCTCGCTGACGCCGGCCACGCCGAGCAGGTCGGCGAGGCCACCGCCCAGGTACGGCTCGGCGACGTAGCCGACCAGCAGCGCAGTGACGGTGATGCCGAGTTGGGCACCGGAGAGCATGAAGGAGAGCCGGCTGGTGACGGTCAGGGCCCGGGCGGCGGCCTGATCGCCGTCATCGGCGAGCTGGCGCAGCTTGCCCCGGTCCACGGCGACGTAGCCGAACTCCTGCGCCACGAAGTAGCCGGTGGCGGCAGTGAGAATGATGATCAGAAGGAGACCAACGACGATCAACACGGGTCGCTCAGGGCTCCCGGGGTCGTCGGTACGGGGATATGCCGGGCACGACCCGGCTGGCTACTGCTGCCCTCCTGGGCAGAAGAGTCGATCATGCCGTCATTTTATCGGCGCTGGCTGGGACTCCGCTGGGGGTGGGCCGAAGGAGCGGAACGTCCGGTTCAGCGGGCGCCGCCGCGTGGCGGTCGTCACGCCGGGCCGGCCGGCTGGTGGCCGTCACGCCGGGCCCGCCGACCCGCCGCATTGTCCACGGTCGGCCAGTTCGTCGGCGTCGAGCAGGCCCCGGTCGAGCCGCCCCGACCGGTACGCCGCCCGCCCGATCATCTGTGCCGCCACCGGCGCGGTCGCCAACTGGAAGACCGCCACCAGCAGGATCATGCCGAGGTCGGCCGGGGACCGCAGCCGCAACGCGATGCCCAGCAGCAGCAGGAGCACCCCGAGCACCTGCGGTTTGGTGGCCGCGTGCATCCGGGACAGCGCGTCCGGGAAACGCAGTACGCCGATCCCGGCGGCCAGGGCGAGCAGCGCGCCGGCCACCAGACAACCGGCGCCGAGCCAGTCCGCGATCGTCGCGATCACTGCTGCTCCCGGACGGCGAAGCGGACCAGCGACACCGAGCCCACGAAGCCGAGCAGGGAGAGCACCACCAGCACGGGCAACGTGGTGGCGTGCCGGTTGACCGCCGCCTCGGCGCCGACCGCGCCGACCATCGTGGCGAGCAGCATGTCCGCTGCGATCACCCGGTCCACCAGCGACGGGCCACGGTAGAGGCGGGCCAGCGCGAGGAGCGCGGTGACCGACAGCAGTGCGGTGAGGACGACGGCCAGGAAGGTGGTCACGGGCGGGTTCCCTTCTCGGGTGGGGTGACGTCGAGGTGGCGCAGTTCGGTGGTGGAGCCGACCGCGCGGATGATGCGCCGCTCGACGGCGAGTGTGCGGTCCCGGGCCACGTCCAGGTCCGCGGGACCGTGGGTGTCCAGGACGTGCAGGTAGAGCGTTCCGGAGTCCCGGTCCACCTCGAGGATCAACGTGCCCGGCACCAGCGAGACCGCCTCGGCGGTGAGCGCCAGGTTCAGGTCGGTGGGCACCCGCAACCGGACCGCGATGATCGCCCCGCGCGGTCGGTAGCCGGGCTGCACGGCGATCCGGGCGACGTGCAGGCTCGCGCTGACCAGCTCGACAGCGAACCGGCCCGCGAACACCAGCAGCGCCCACGGTCGCAACCGGCCACCGAAGCTGACCGCCGGCAGCGGGTAGAACACCAGCACGGCCGCACCCACCAGCAGGCCACCGAACAGGTTGGCCCAGTTGATGTCGCCCCAGAGCAGGTTCCAGACCACCACCAGCCACCCGAGCGCCACCGCCTGGTCCCGCCAGCGCCCGAGCCGGCCCCGCCCCACCACGGCGGGCCCGGGGGCGTCGGGAGCCGGCTCCGGGGAGCCGGTCACGGCACACCGCCCGGCAGCACGGCACGGACGTACGGGGTGCGCAGCCGCAGGTCCGCGGCCGCGTCGGCGGTGACGTCGAACAGCGGACCGGCCAGCACGGTCAACGCCAGCCCGAGGGCGACCAGGGCCACGGTGGCGCCCACCATCAGCCTCGGCAACTGGACGACCGGCTCGCTGGTGGCCAGCCGGGGCGCGCGCCAGAAGGCGATGTTCCACACCCGGGACGCCACGTAGAGGGTGAGCAGGCTGGTCAGGGTGCCGGCCGCGACCAGCGCCCCGGGCAGCGGTCCACCGGACGCCACCCCGGCCTGGAGCAGGCCGAGCTTGCCGAGGAAGCCGGAGAACGGTGGCACTCCGGCGAGGTTCATGGCCGGGATGAAGAAGAGCACACCCAGCAGCGGCGCCACCCGGGCCAACCCGCCGATACGACGCAGGTCGGTGCTGCCGGCACGCTCCTCGACCAGCCCGGCGACGAGGAACAGCGTGGTCTGGATGGTGATGTGGTGCACCACGTAGAAGATCGCGCCGGAGAGGCCGGCGGCGGTGCTCAACGCCACCCCGAAGATCATGTAGCCGATGTGACTGACCAGGGTGAACGAGAAGAGTCGCTTCAGGTCGGACTGGGCCACCGCACCGAGGATGCCGATCACCATGGTCAGCCCGGCGACGACCATGAGCAGGATGTGGGCACGCCCACCGGGAAACAGCAACGTCTCGGTGCGGATGATCGCGTAGACGCCCACCTTGGTGAGCAGACCCGCGAAGACGGCCGTGACCGGAGCCGGCGCGGTGGGATAGCTGTCCGGCAGCCAGGCCGACAGGGGGAAGACCGCCGCCTTGATCGCGAAGGCCAGCAGCAACATCAGCTCCAGGGCCAGCCGGACACCGTCGGGCAGGTCGTCGAGGCGCTGGGCGAGCTGGGCGAGATTGAGCGTGCCGGTGGCCGCGTACACCAGACCCACCGACGTCAGGAAGATCATCGAGGAGAGGATGCTGACCACCACGTACGTCGACCCGGTCCGGATCCGGGTCTCGGTGCCCCCCAGGGTGATCAGCACGAAGCTGGCGGCCAGCAGGATCTCGAACCCGACGAAGAGGTTGAACAGGTCACCGGCCAGAAACGCGTTGGTGACGCCGGCGGTGAGCACCAGGTACGTCGGGTGGAAGATCGACACCGGCGAACTCTCACTGGTGTCGCTGCGACCCTGGCCGATCGAGTACAGCAGCACGCAGAGGGTCACCGCCGAGGAGACCACCAGCATCAGCGCGGCCAACTGATCGGCCACCAGGACGATGCCGACCGGCGCCGGCCACCCCCCGACCGCCACCACCACCGGCCCGTGCCGGTACGCCTGCACCAGCAGCAGCACCGCCACCGTGAGCGTGCCACTCAGACACAGCACGCTGATCGCGCGCTGGATTCGGGGCTTCCCGGCCAGCAGCAGGGTCAGCGCCGCACCGAGCAGTGGCACCACCACCGGCAGTGGCACCAGGGCCCGCATCACGACTCGTCCCCGCGTCGTAACCGGCGGCGGGCCGGCTCGGGATCGACCTGTTCCGGGTCGCCGTTCGGACCCTCCCCACCGCGATCGGCCGCACCCACCTCGTTGCGCCCGGCCTGCCGGATGATCTGCCGGTCCTCCAGGTCGTCGGGCACCTCGTCGTCGCCGGAGAGATACCAACTGCGGTACGCCACCGCGAGCAGGAACGCGGTGAACCCGAAGGTGATCACGATGGAGGTCAACACCATGGCCTGCGGCAGCGGGTCACTCATCTGCTCCACCGGGCCCGTGCCGACGATCGGCGCCCCGCCCGACCGCCCGCCCAACAGGATCAACAGGTTCACACCGTTACCGAGCATGACCACGCCCAGCAGGATCCGGGTGAGGCTGCGCTCCAACAGCAGGATCACCCCGCACCCGACCAGCACCGCGACGGCCAGCACCAGCACCAACGTCGGCCCCGCACCGCTCCGCGTCACGGTGCCACCTCTGTTCGCGACTGCGGGGCTCGCAGACCCGGCTCACTCCTCGCGCTCACCGTGCCACCTCTGTTCGCGGCTGCGGGGCTCGCAGACCCGGCTCACTCCTCGCGCTCACGGGCGGTCCCCCTTGTCGACGGCCAACCCGCCGGTGGCCGTTCCGGTGGCCTCGATGTGCCGGTCCACCTCGGCACCGAGGCTGCGCAGGATGTCCAGCACCAACCCGATCACGACCAGGTACACGCCGATGTCGAAGAAGAGCGACGTGACCAGATGGGCGTCGCCCACCAGTGGCAGGGCCCGGTCGACCTTCGCGCTCTCCAGCACCGACCCACCGACCAGCAGCGCCACCACGCCACTGCCGACAGCCATGGCCAGCCCGGCGCCGAGAATCGCGCCGGCGCCGATCGGGGCCGCCTCGGTCAGCTCGTACCGGCCGCCGGCCAGATAGCGCACCACCAGGGCGAGACCCGCCACCAGCCCGCCGGCGAACCCGCCGCCCGGCGCGTTGTGCCCGGAGAAGAGCAGGAACAGCGAGAACAGCACCACGGTGTGGAAGATCAGCCGGATGACCACCTCCAACACGATCGAGCGGCGCTCCTCGTACAGGGTGGGGCCACCGCGCAGCCAGACCGGTCGACCGCGTCCACCCTCCTCCTGCTCGGAATCGGGCCGGCGCGGCCGCGGCCCGGTGCGGGAGCGCTCGAAGATCAGGCTGGCCACCCCGGTCGCAGCCACCACCAGCACCGCCAACTCGCCCATCGTGTCCCAGGCCCGGATGTCGACAAGGGTCACGTTGACCACGTTGCGGCCGTACCCGTGCGCCACCGCCAGGTCGGGGAAGGCGGCGGAGATGTCCGGTGCCCGGCGGGCACCGACGGCGGTGAGGGCCAAACCGGCGGCCACCAACCCCGCCGCCACCCCGATCACCCGACGGGCCCAGCGGGTACGGCGCAGCGGGCGGGCCGAGAACCGCTCCGGCAGGCGACGCAGTACGAGCACGAAGACCGCGATCGTCGAGGTTTCCACCAGGAACTGGGTGAGCGCCAGGTCGGGCGCTCCGTGCAGCACGAACAACATCGCCGTGCCGTAGCCGGTCATGCCCACCAGCAGCATCGCGGTCAGCCGGCGGCGGGCACCGACCGCCAGCACCGCCGCCACCGTGATGACCAGGACGACCACCGGTTGCAGCGCGCTGTCCCAGAGCGGAATCCGCGCCCGCCATGGGCTGGCGGAGAGCATCGCCGCACCCGGCACCAACACCAGGGTGACCAGGATGATGCCCAGATACTGCGGCAGTGAGCCGCGCTGGGTCGCGCTGGTGACATCGAATGCCAGTCGGTCGAACCGGCCGATGACCCACTCGTACCCCTGGTTTCCACTCACCGGTGATCGGAGCCGGGTCAGCACCGGGGCGAGCGGCCCACGCACGGCGAAGAGCAGGCCGCCGCCGACGAGCGCCAGCACGGACAGGCCGAGCGCCGGGGTCGGTCCGGCCCAGAGCGCCAGGTGCGCGTCGACCCCGCCGAGCAGATCGGCGTACGGGCGCAGCAGGTCGTCCAGCACGCTCGCGGCCGGACCGGCGAGCAGACCGACACCGGCGAGCACCGCGGGCGGAACCAGCAGCGACGCGGCGATCGACCCCGGCGGGACCGGCGCCACACCCGGCCGATCGGCGAACGCGCCCCAGAGGAAACGGGCGCTGTACGCGACGGTGAGCACCGTCCCGACGACCAGGCCGGTGAGGAGCACGGGCTGGTCGGTGAACGCCCCGAACACCGCCTCCTTGGCCACGAAGCCGACCAGCGGCGGCACACCGGCCATCGACGCCGCGGCCAGCACGGCGACCACGAACAGCGGCCGGGACCAGTGCCGCAGCCCGGACAGCTCGCGCAGGTCACGGGTGCCGGCACCGTGGTCGATGATGCCGACGACCAGGAACAGCGCCGCCTTGAACAGGGCGTGCGCCAGCAGCATCGCGGTGCCGGCCAGCGCGGCGTCCGGGGTGCCCGAGCCGGTCACCGCCACCAGCAGGCCGAGCTGACTGACCGTCCCGTACGCGAGGAGCAGCTTGAGGTCGGTCTGGCGCAGCGCGGCCCACCCACCGAGCAGCATGGTCGCCACGCCGGCGACCTGCACCAGCGGCCGCCACGGGCCGACCGTGGCGAGCGCCGGGGCGAGCAGTCCGACCAGGTAGACGCCGGCCTTGACCATGGCGGCGGCGTGCAGGTAGGCGCTGACCGGCGTGGGTGCTGCCATCGCCACCGGGAGCCACGAGCTGAACGGCAGCACCGCCGACTTGGACAGCGCACCGGCCAGGATCAGCAGCACGGCGCCCACCAGGTACCCGCCGCCGGGCAGCGGCTGCGCGCTGATCTCCGACCAGCGGTAGGTGCCGGCGTGCTCGCCCAGCATGATGAAGCCGACCAGCATGGCGAGGCCGCCCAGCGTGGTGACGGTCAACGCCTGCGCCGCCGCCCAACGGCTGGACCGCCGTTCGGTGCTGTGCCCGATCAGCAGGTACGAGAAGATCGTGGTCAGCTCCCAGCCGACGTAGAGCAGCAGCAGGTCGTCGGCGAAGACCAGGACGAGCATCGCGCCCGCGAAGGCGACCAGGACCGCGGCGAACTGCGCCATCCCGGTGGAGCCGGCACTGAAATAGCGGGCGCTGTAGACCAGCACCAGCGCGCCGACGCCGCCGATCAGCAGCGTCATCAGCCAGGACAGCGTGGTGAGCCGGAACGCGATGTCGAGGCCCAACTGCCGGATCCACGGGTACGTCTCGACCACCGCACCGCCGTCGGCGACGGCCGGGGTGCGGGCCACCGCCCAGCAGAACGCGGCGGCCGGCGCGAGCGCCAGCGGGTAGCACGCGCGCGGACCCCACCAGCGGACGAGCAGGGGCGCGGCGAGGGCCGCCACGAGATGGAGGATGAGCAGTACCAGCACCTGCGCTCCCGATCGACGTGGCCGACGCCCGTGGCAGCGGTGGCGCCTAGCAGCGATCAGACGCCAGTTCCTCCCCCGCCGGGCGGTTTTGCCAGAATTAGCCCGCCCAACCCCAACCCAGCCCCAACCCCAGCCCGTTGATCAAGAGGTTTGCGTCATCCGCGCCCGCGTTCCTGACGCAAACCTCTTGATCGACGCGGGAGGGGGTGCGGCGTCGTCAGCGCAGCAGGGCGTTGTTGAGGGGTTGCGCGTCGTCGGGGGTGGGGCGGCGGCGGCCCAGCTCGGCCAGCAGGTCGAGGCGGCCGAGCTGGCGGGCGACCCGGTCGACCACCCGCTCGGCGGCGGTCAGCGACCGCACCGACAGCAGGCGGCCACGGCTCTCGCGACGCAGCACGAAGTAGTGCACGGCAACGCGGACCTGGCCCCGGTCGGCGGCGCTGGCCTGGGCGGTGCAGAGAACCATCTCGCGCAGACAGTGGGCGAGGCGTTCGGCGAGCTCGAGCTCGGGGCCGTGCAGACCGGAGCGGAGCGCGGCGAGGTGGCTGTCGACCTTGCGAATCAGCACGTCGGTGCCCGGTTCGACGGTGCGCTGCTCGCCGGCCATCAAATCCCCTCACCCCGGTTCGCGTTGCGGGTGAAGTTACTTTATGTTGCTCCTCAGAAGCAAGCAGTTAAGTGAGACTTAACGTATTAAGCGCACGTTCCACGCTTTTTGCCTTTTGCTGGCCCATTCCGTCGTGGGTCGCTCGTGGATGTCGGACCGGCGGGGCACGATGGACCGGTGATCGGGGCAGATGCAGACGCCGGCGCGGTGCTGGCCGGGTTCGGCCCGGCCACCCGCGCCTGGTTCGACAACGCCTTTGCCGCCCCGACCGCCGCGCAGACCGGCGCCTGGCGGTCGGTCGCCGCCGGCCGCAACGCGCTCGTGGTGGCGCCCACCGGCTCGGGCAAGACGCTCGCGGCCTTCCTCTGGTCACTGGACCGGCTCGCCCGCGAGCCAGCACCGGCCGAGGCCCGCCAGCGCTGCCGGGTGCTCTACGTCAGCCCGCTCAAGGCCCTCGCCGTCGACGTGGAGCGCAACCTGCGCGCCCCGCTGGCCGGCATCCGGCAGGCGGCCACCCGGCTGGGCGTCGCACCGCCCGACATCACCGTCGGCATGCGCACCGGCGACACGCCCGCCGACGAGCGACGCGCGTTCGCCCGCACCCCGCCGGACATCCTCATCACCACACCCGAGTCGCTGTTCCTGCTGCTCACGTCCGCGGCTCGCGACTCGCTGCGCGGCGTCCAGACGGTGATCGTCGACGAGGTGCACGCGGTCGCCGGCAGCAAGCGCGGCGCCCACCTCGCCCTCTCCCTCGAACGCCTCGACGGGCTGCTGCCTGCCCCGGCACAGCGCATCGGCCTCTCAGCCACCGTCCGGCCGATCGACGCCTGCGCACAGTTCCTCGGCGGCGCCCGCCCGGTCGACGTGGTCCAGCCGGCCACCCCGAAGACCATCGAGGTCAGCGTGGAGGTCCCGGTGGAGGACATGACCCGCCTGGACGAGCAGGAGCAGCCACCGGAGGACGACCTCGGCGGCCCCGGGCCGCGTCGGGCGTCGATCTGGCCGGCCGTGGAGGAGCGGGTCTTCACCCTCATCGGGCAGCACCGCTCGACCATCGTCTTCACCAACTCCCGGCGCAGCGCCGAGCGCCTCTGCGCCCGCCTCAACGAGCTGGCCGCCGAGGCGGTGGCCGCATCCGCGTCGGACGAGGGCGCGATCGGCGTACCGGAGGGGTTGCCGGCCGGCGCCGACCCGGCGGGCGACGACGGCACGGCGTCCGGCGCACAGCGTTGGGGTGGCCCCGCCGGTCCGGTGCGCAACCGGCCGCCGGCCGAGGTGATGGCCCAGTCCGGCGCCGCCACCGGCGCGGCGCCCGTGATCGCCCGCGCCCACCACGGCAGCGTCTCCCGGGAGGAGCGCAAGCACATCGAGGAGGCGCTCAAGTCCGGCCAGCTCCCAGCGGTGGTCGCCACCTCCAGCCTGGAGCTCGGCATCGACATGGGCGCGGTCGATTTGGTGGTGCAGATCGAGGCGCCGCCGAGCGTGGCCGCCGGCCTGCAACGGGTCGGCCGGGCCGGGCACCAGGTGGGCGCCGTCTCCCGGGGGGTGGTCTTCCCCAAGCACCGCGGCGACCTGCTCTCCTGTGCGGTGGTCGCCGAGCGGATGACCGACGGCGCGATCGAGGAGCTGCACTACCCGCGCAACCCACTGGACGTGCTGGCCCAGCAGATCGTCGCGATGGTGGCGCTGGAGCCGTGGGCGCTCGGCGACCTGGCTGTACTGGTCCGCCGGGCCGCGCCCTTCGCCGAGCTGCCCGACTCGGCGCTGCACGCCGTGCTGGACATGCTCTCCGGCCGCTACCCGTCGACCGCCTTCGCCGAGCTGCGGCCCCGACTGGTCTGGGACCGGGCCACCGACCTGCTCACCGGCCGCCCCGGCGCGCAGCGACTCGCGGTGACCAGCGGCGGCACCATTCCCGACCGGGGTCTGTTCGGGGTGTTCCTGGCCGGCGCCGAGCGGGCCGCCCGGGTCGGCGAACTGGACGAGGAGATGGTCTACGAGTCCCGGGTCGGCGACGTCTTCCTGCTCGGCTCGTCCTCCTGGCGGATCGAGGAGATCACTCCGGACCGCGTGCTGGTCTCGCCCGCCCCGGGGCAGGCCGCGCGCATGCCGTTCTGGAAGGGCGACCAGCTGGGTCGGCCGGTGGAGCTGGGCCGGGCCATCGGCGCCCGGGTGCGCACCCTGCTGCGCCAGACCGACGAGGCGGCCCTGGCCGCGCTGCGCGACGGCGGGCTGGACGACTGGGCCGCCGGCAACCTGATGGCCTACCTGCGCGAGCAACGGGAGGCCACCCGCTCGCTGCCCGACGACCGCACTGTCGTGGTCGAGCGGTTCCGCGACGAGCTGGGTGACTGGCGGCTGGCCGTGCACAGCGTGCTCGGTGCCCGGGTCAACGGGCCGTGGGCCCTCGCGGTGGGCCGCCGGCTGGCCGAACGGTACGGAGTGGACGCCCAGGTGATGCCCTCGGACGACGGCATCGTGGTGCGACTTCCGGACACCGCCGACGAGCCCCCGGGTGCCGACGTGGTGGTCTTCGAGCCGGACGAGATCACCCAACTCGTGGAGGAGTCGGTCGGCACCTCCGCCCTCTTCGCCGCCCGCTTCCGGGAGTGCGCCGCCCGGTCCCTGCTGCTGCCGCGCCGAGACCCGCGCCGCCGCCAACCGCTCTGGCAGCAACGGCAACGCGCCGCGCAACTGCTCGACGTCGCCCGCGAGTACGCGGACTTCCCGGTCACCCTGGAGGCCGCCCGGGAGTGTCTCCAGGACGTCTTCGACCAGCCGGCACTGGCCGGGCTGATGCGCGACCTGGCCACCCGCAAGGTGCGACTGGTCGAGGTGGAGACCAGCGCGCCGTCGCCGTTCGCGCGGTCGCTGCTCTTCGGCTACGTCGGCGCGTTCCTCTACGAGGGCGATGCCCCGCTGGCCGAGCGCCGCGCCGCCGCACTCGCCCTCGACTCGACGCTCCTCGGCGAGCTGCTCGGTCGGGTCGACCTGCGGGAGTTGCTCGACCCGGCGGTGCTCACCGAGACCGACCGGCAGCTGCGGTGGCTGACCGAGCAGCGCCGTCCCCGCGACGCCGAGGACGTCGTCGAGCTGCTGCGGGTCCTCGGCGACCTGAGCGACGCCGAGTTGACCGAGCGGGGTGTGCCGGAGACGTGGCTCAGCGAGCTGGAGGCCACCCGCCGGGTGCTGCGGGTCCGGATCGCGGGCGAGCAGCGCTGGGTGGGCGTCGAGGACGCCGCCCGCCTGCGCGACGCCCTCGGCGTGGCGCTGCCGATGGGGGTGGCCGAGGCGTACCTTGCCCCAGTGGCCGACCCGCTCGGTGACCTGGTGGCCCGCTACGCCCGCACCCACGGGCCGTTCGCCGCGGCCAGCTGCGCGGCCCGGTTCGGGCTCGGGGTGTTCGTCGTCGAGCAGGCGCTGCGCCGGCTCGGCACCACCGGGCGGGTGGTCTCCGGAGAGTTCACACCGGATTCGGCCGGCGCCCAGTGGTGCGATGTCGAGGTGCTGCGGATGCTGCGCCGCCGCTCCCTCGCCGCGCTGCGCCGGGAGATCGAGCCGGTGCCGCCCCGGGCCCTCGCCACGTTCCTGCCACGCTGGCAGCAGGTCGGCTCGTCCGCCCGAGGTGTGGAGGCGCTCGCCGCCACTGTGGAGCAGTTGCAGGGCGCTGCGGTGCCGGCGTCCGCGCTGGAGCGGTTGGTGCTGCCCGCCCGGGTCGCGGACTACTCCCCCGCCCAGCTCGACGAGCTGTGCGCCAGCGGGGAGGTGCTCTGGGCGGGGTCCGGGGCGATCTCCGGGGGCGACGGCTGGGTCACCCTGGCGTACGCGGACGCCGCGCCGCTGCTGCTGCCGCCGCCCGACGAGGCGTTGACCCGTACCCCGTTGCACGACGCGGTGCTCGACGCGCTCGGCGACGGGCAGGCGCTGTTCTTCCGCCCGCTGGCCGACCGGGTCGGCTCGACCGACGACGCCGCGTTGACCGGGGTGATCTGGGACCTGGTCTGGGCCGGGCACCTCAGCAACGACACCCTCGCCCCGCTGCGCGCGGTGCTCGGCGCTGGCGGCGCGCACCGCTCCCGGCCGTCCGCGCCCCGCACCCGTTACCGGCGGCCCGGTCGGGTGGCGCTGCCGACCCGGGGTGGCCCGCCGACCGTCGCCGGCCGCTGGTCACGTCTCCCGGAGCGGGACCTCGACCCCACCCGGCGCGCCGCCGCGCTCGCCGACCTGCTGCTGGAGCGGCACGGGGTGGTCACCCGAGGCGCGGTGATGGCCGAGCAGGTGGTCGGCGGCTTCTCGGCGGTCTACCCGGTCCTGTCGGCGCTGGAGGAGCGCGGTGCGGCCCGCCGGGGTTACTTCGTCGAGGGGCTCGGGGCGGCGCAGTTCGCCGTACCCGGTGCGGTGGACCGGCTGCGCGCGCTGGCCGAGCCGACCGACGGAGTCCGGGGTCGGGGCGCGGTGGCCACAGTGCTCGCCGCGACCGACCCGGCCAACCCGTACGGTGCGGCGCTGCCCTGGCCGGAACGGGTGGTCGACTCCGGCGACGGGGCCACCCCGGCGACCGGGCACCGGGCCGGTCGCAAGGCGGGTGCCCTGGTGGTGCAGGTCGGGGGTGACCTCGTCCTCTACGTCGAACGCGGCGGCCGGACGCTGCTCTCCTTCACCGACGACACCGACACGCTCGCCGCGGCCGGCAAGGCGCTCGCCGACGCCGTCCACTCCGGGGCGTTGGGGGCGATGTCGGTGGAGCGGGCCGACGGCGAGGCGGTGCACTCGTCGCCGCTGCGGGACGCGTTGACCGCCGCCGGCTTCCGGGCCACCCCCCGCGGCCTGCGCCTGCGCGGCTGACCCACCCTTCCCGCCCGCGGTTCAGCCCAGGCCGTCGAGGACCTTCTCGTAGCGGGGCCGGTCGGCGGCCGGGGTCTTCGCCTCCAGGTAGTTCAGCACCACCGCGCCACGCTGGTACGACTGACCACCCCAGGTCTCCGCGATGTCGCTGGCGCTGGTCTCGTCCGGGAAGACGTAGACGGTGACGGCGTCGGTGGCGATCAGCTCGGAACAGCCCAGGCCGAGGCCGTCCGGCCCACAGTCGACCGAGCGGTCCTTCGGGCGCGGCACCTTCAGGCCGGCAGCCCGGAAAGCGTCGACGACCTGCTTCGCGCCGGGCGCACTGGCCGGACGCTTGGGCAGCACCACCGGCGGCGGGCTGGCCGGCCGTCGCTGCGTCGTGCCCTGTGCGGCGGCGGAGGGCGGGGTCGCGCCGTCGGCACCGGGTGGGGCTTGGGGCGTCGGCAGGCCGGTCGGGGCCGCCTCGGACGAGACGGACGGGGTCGCGGTCGGGTTGCCGTCGTCGTCACTGCCACAACCGGCGCTGAGGGCGACGGCGACCAGCAGGATTCCGACTGCGGGGAGGTTCCGAGTTGTCACCAGGGCAGTCTGCCCAACGTCCTCCGGCTGCGGGAGGGGCCGGTCGGCCACTGCGCTGTCCCGTATCCGCCAGCACGCCGCGGTTCTACTAGCCTGCGGACATGTCCGCCGTGCCCTGGATCTCGCTGACCACCGACTACGGCCTCACCGACGGCTTCGTGGCCGCCTGCCACGGGGTCGTCGCCCGGATCGCGCCGGCCGCCCGGGTGATCGACGTGACCCATCTGGTGCCGCCGGCGGATGTCCGGCGCGGTGCCGCCGTGCTGGCGCAGGCCGTGCCGTACCTGCCGGTGGGAGTGCACGTGGCGGTGGTCGATCCGGGCGTGGGCACCGCCCGACGGGGGGTCGCGCTGGCCACCCCGGGTGGGTTGCTGGTCGGCCCGGACAACGGGTTGCTGCTGGACGCGGCCACCGTGCTCGGCGGGGTGACCGACGCGGTCGAGCTGACCGGGTCGCGCTGGCTGGCCTCCCGGGTGTCCAACACGTTCCACGGCCGCGACGTCTTCGCACCGGTGGCGGCCCGGCTGGCGCTCGGCGCGCCGTTGTCCGAGGCGGGCCCACCGGTCGACCCGGCCGGGCTGGTGCGACTTCCGACGCCGACGGTGACCCGGGACGCCGAGGGCTTCACCGCCGAGGTGCTGACCGTGGACCACTTCGGCAACGTCCAACTGGCCGCGCCGGCCGAGCTGCTCGATCCGCTGCCGGCCACGCTCCGGGTGGGCCCGCCGGGGCCGACGCCGGCCCTCGTGGCGGTGCACGGGCGGACCTTCGGCGACGCCCCGGCCGGTGGCCTGGTGGCGTACGTCGATTCGGCCGGTCTGGTCGCGGTCGCGGTCAACGGCGGGCGGGCCGCGGACCTCCTCGCGGCCTCCCCGGGGGACCTCCTGCGGGTTTCGGGCTGATGTTCGACTGTGGAATGCTTCTCCGGTGGGTGAGCATGTGGTTCCTGTGGGCTGTCCCTGCTGTGCATCCCGAACCGGCGGGGGGACGTGCCCCGTCTGTTTCTGGACCGACGACGGCCAGACCGACGCCGACGCCGACGCCGTCCGCGGTGGCCCCAACGGCGATCTGAGCCTCACGCACGCCCGTCTCAACTACGCCGTCTACGGTGCCAGCCACCCGCGCTACCAGGACATGGTGCGCACGGCTCGCCCCGACGAGCGCCCCTGACGTCGACGGGGCGCCCGACGGGGTGAGCGTGGCTCAGCAGACCGGCACGCTGCCGCCGTACACGCTGGAGATGTACGCGTGGCTGACGTACTGCCCAGTGGCCAGACGGTTCCAGCGGGTGGTGGTCCGGAAGGGGCCGGCGACCGACTGACCGGTGACGTAGCACTGGATCGGCACGTGGGCCAGCCGGGCGGCGAGGCCACGGGTCGCGTACGACGTGCTGGCCCCGGTGCGGATGTTGAGCGGCCCGTCACCGACCACGCCACGCGGCCCGCCTCCGGTCCACAGGTAGGCGACGTCCACCCAGGCGTTGGTGGTCAGGCGCAACCCGTCCCAGAACGTGCCGTCGGCCAGGTCGATGCCGGCCGGGTTGAGCACGGTCCGCCCGAACTGGTCCCGTCCGCCGTTGTAGCCGGACTGGTACGCGGCCTGCGCCTCGGGCCGGCCCTGCGGCAGGTTCTTCCAGTTCTCCCGGACCGACGAGGGGTTCCAGTAGTCGTCGCGGGTGTTCCACGGCCCGACGTCCCAGACCGGGGCGTACTCGCAGCGGGAGCCGCTGGTGGTGCAGACCCGCACGGTGTAGTCACCGGTGTTGAGCGGGGAGAGGCCCCGCCGCGACGGCAGCGCCGCGAAGTGGTCCCGGGGTTGCACGGTACGGCCGTTGGCGGTCAGCTCTCCGACCAGCCCGATGCGGGTGGCGTACACCCGGTAGGTGCGGCCGGGCGTGGCGGCGGACACGGCGGCGTTCGCGTCGGCGGTGAGCTGCACGCCCCGTACCGTCGCCGTGGCGCCGCCGTTCGGGGCGGTGAGCACCACCCGGGTCTGCACCCGGGTGACCGGCCGGTCGAAGACCGCGCCGGTGGTGGCCGCCCGCCACTCCGTCCAGCCGGCGGCCCGCCAGCCGCGGACCTGAGCCTCCACTGTCGCCCGGGCCGGTACCGCGGCGTTGATCTCGGCACGGACCCGGGTGGCCGGCCGGGCGAGGGTGCGGGGAGCGGTCAGCAGCATCCCCTCGGCGACCGCGCTGTGCGGGCTGCGGGCGCCGCGTCCGGTGGACCGGGCCTCCCGCAGGCGGAGGCCGGCGGCGGTACGCCGGACGTTGACATCGTCGCGGTCGACGATGGTGAGGTCGGCGCTCCACCGTTCGTCACCGGGTGCGGCGGCAACGAGAGTGATCGGAGCGCCGCCGGGTGCGGCCGGCGCAGGACCGGTGGCGGGTAGGAGCGCTGCGGTGAGCAGGAGGACGAGGGTGGCGATGAGGGCGACGGATGGGATACGACAACGCGGTCGCGTCATGGGCATTCTCCTCAGAACCCCCTGACCTTCGCATGTCAGGAGATCATGAGGAACCTGAGTACAAATAGCGACACATGCGAATCTTGCTCGAAAGAGGGAGGATGGCAGGGTGCCCGAAGGCGACACCGTCTGGAACACCGCGCGTGTGCTGCACCGCGCGCTGGCCGGCGCGCGGATCACCGGCAGTGACTTCCGGGTGCCACAGCTGGCGACCACGGACCTCACCGACTGGACCGTCCGCGAGTCGGCCAGCCGGGGCAAGCACCTGCTGCTGCGGCTGAACGCCCCAACCGAGGAGCACTGGACCCTGCACTCCCACCTGCGGATGGACGGCGCCTGGCGGGCGTACGCCCCGGGGGAACGCTGGAGCGGCCGGCCCGCGCACCTGATCCGGGTGGTATTGCGCAGCCCCGGCGCTGTCGCGGTCGGCTACCACCTGCACGACCTGACCCTGGTGCCGACCGCCGAGGAGGACCAGCTGGTCGGCCACCTCGGCCCCGACCTGCTCGGCTCCGACTGGGACCCGGCCGAGGCGGTCCGTCGGCTCGCCGACCACCCGGAGCAGACCATCGGCGAGGCGCTGCTCGACCAGCGCAACCTGGCCGGCGTGGGCAACCTCTACAAGTGCGAGGTGCTGTTTCTGCGGGGCGTGTCACCGTGGACCCCGGTCGGCGGAGTGCCCGACCTGCCGGGCCTGGTGGCCCTCGCACAGCGGCTGCTCGCCGCCAACCGGGGCCGGTGGACGCAGAGCAGCACCGGCTCGCTGCACCGGGGGCAGACCAGCTACGTGTACGGCCGCCGCGCCCAGCCCTGCCGCCGCTGCGGCACCGCCATCCGCAAGGAGGAACTGGGCGAACGGGTCACCTACTGGTGCCCGGTCTGCCAGCCCGAGCGTCCGGGTCCGTCGTCATCCGGCTGACCAGGCTCTCGCCTGACGGGATCCCCGGCAGAAACGGACGATTGGGTAATTCCTAACCGGCCGCCAGAGTCGCATGCTGCGGTTGAGCGCTCACCGACCGTCAGCAGAGTGCCGGGGTCCCCACGCCGGGGTGGCGGACCTCGCGCCCCGAACCGGGGAGAGTCATGGCGATGTTCCGCAGACTCCGCTCCACCTTCTTCGAGCGGACCACCCGCGACACCGACGCCGACGGCCGGGCGTCGTCCGTGCCGGCCCCGCGTACCGCCGAGGAGGCCGTTGTCACGCCGAGCCTGGACCCGGCCGTCGTGCCCCGCTACTTCGGCCCGGTGCCGAACTTCGCCCACAGCCCCCGACCGACGCGTGACCCGGACGGGCAGGTGGTCGCCGGGACCGGCCTACGCAAGTTCGTCGACCCACTGCCCCTGCCGGGCCAGCCCGGCCGCGGCGAACTCGGCAGCCACCTGCCGGTGGCGGTGCCGGACACCATGAGCTATCCGGGCTGCGACTACTACGAGATCGGCCTCCAGGAGTACGCCCAGCGGCTGCACCGGGACCTGCCGGTCACCCGGCTGCGCGGCTACCGGCAACTCAACCTCGGCACCGACCCGGCCGGACACAACACGGTGGCGCCGCCGGAGCGACCGTGGCACCTCGGGCCGATGATCCGCGCCCGTCGGGGTCGACCGGTCCGGGTGAAGTTCATCAATCAACTCCCCACCGGTCGATCCGGCGAGCTGTTCCTGCCGGTCGACGACACCATCGAGGGGGCCGGCCTGGGCCCACTGGACGGACCGGCGCCGTACCCGCAGAACCGGGCCGTGCTGCACCTGGCCGGGGCGCAAACCGGCTGGACCAGCGCGGGCAACCCGGGGCAGTGGATCACCCCGGCCGGGGAGATCACCCCGTACCCGACCGGGCCCGGCCTGGCCCACGTGCCGGACATGCCGGCGCCCGGCGCCGGTGCCACCACGCTCTACTTCCCGAACGAGCAGAGCGGCCGGCTGCTGTGGTTTCACGACAACACCCTCGGCCTGGCCCGGCTCACCGTCTACGGCGGACAGCTCGCGCTCTACCTGCTCACCGACCCGGCCGAGGACCAGCTCGTCGCCGACGCGGTGCTGCCGGCCGACCAGGTGCCGTTGGTGATCGAGGACAAGACGTTCGTTCCGGACGACACCCAACTCGCCGCCGAGGACCCGACCTGGGACCGGGAACGCTGGGGCGCCCGGGGCAGCCTCTGGCACCCGCACGTCTACCAACCCCGGCAGAACCCGTACCGATCCGGCGGACGCAACCCCACCGGCCGGTGGGACTACGGACCCTGGTCCCGCACCTCCGCCTCCGACGACGCGAGCGCCGACGGCTGGGTGCCGAACCCGTACCACGACCCGGTCGGCGCGCCGGACGAACCGCCGATGAGCCCCGGCGTACCGCACCCGGCGGCCGTTCCCGAGGCGTACGGCGACACCCCGCTCGTCAACGGCGTCGCCTACCCGTACCTGGAGGTGCGGCCGCGCACGTACCGGTTCCGGATCCTCAACGCCTGCCTGGACCGCAGCCTCAACCTCCAGCTCTACCGCGCCTGCTCCGACGCGGCCATGTGGACGTCCGACGGGGCGCTCGCCGACCCCGACGCCGGTGAGGTGCCGATGGTGCCCGCCGCGCGGGCGGCGGACCGTCCGGCGGGGTGGCCGACCGACGGACGCGACGGCGGTGTGCCGGACCCGCGCGCCGCCGGCCCCGAGTTCATCCAGATCGGCAACGAGGCCGGCCTCCTGCCGGCGCCCGTGGTGCTGCCGAACCAACCGATCGGCTACCGCTACGACCGGCTCGACCCGACCGTGCTGAACGTCGACGGACACACAGTGCTGCTCGCCCCCGGCGAACGGGCCGACGTGCTCGTCGACTTCTCCGCTCTGCCGCCGGGCAGCACGCTGATCCTGTACAACGACGCTCCGGCCCCGCTGCCCGGCTTCGACCCCCGCTACGACCAGCACACCGACGCCCCGGACCGCAGCGCCGAGGGCGGCCCACCCTCGACCGAACCGGGGTACGGCCCGAACACCCGCACCCTGCTCCAGTTCCGGGTCACCGGGACGCCCGAGTCCCCGTACGACCTGAGCCGGCTGCGCGAACGGCTGCCCCTGGCGTACGCGGCCAGCCAGCGCCCGCCGATCGTCCCGCAGCCGGCGTACGACCCGGCGTTCGGCACCCGGACCCCGGCGCAGACGACGGTGCCGGTGCACGCCACCACTGTGACGTTCACGCCGACCGCCGGCACCGGCCCGGTGTCCCTGCCGATCGCGGTCAAGGCCGCGCAGCAGATCTTCGAGCCGGACCACGGCCGGTCGGCGGGCCGGCTCGGCGTCGGGCACCCACACGCCGGGCCGCTCAACCCGACGACGCTGCCGCTCGGTGCGACCGACCCGGTCACCGAGGTGCTCTTCGCCACCGACCCCGCCGTGCCGGTGGGCGCCCCCACCGACGGCACGCAGGTCTGGCGGATCAGCGGCAACATCCGGCAGACCGAGCCATTGCACCTCGCCGGCTGCGACGTACAGGTGATCAACCGGGTTGGCTGGGACGGCACCCTGCGACTCCCGCACGGCACGGAGCTGGGCTGGAAGGGGGTCGTCCGGGTCAACCCCCGGGAGGACGTGGTGGTGGCGCTGCGCCCGGTCGCGCCGACGCTGCCGTTCAAGCTGGGAGACAGCGTCCGGCTGCTCGACCCGGGTCGACCGGTCGGAGCGCGGACCGGGTCGACACCGGTCAGCCCGATCGACGGGCGACCGGCCACGGTGGTCAACCAACTGGTCAACCTGGGCTGGGAGTACCGCTGGCACAGTCAGCTCGCCGGCCACCGCGACGGCGGGATGAGCCGGCCGCTGGTGCTGCGGGTGGCGCCGAAGGCGCCGACCGGGCTGACCGCCACACCGGTGCCCGGCTCCGCTACCGCGCTACCCGCGATCGCGCTGACCTGGACCAGCAACGGCGGGCGACCGCCCGCCACCAGCCACCTGCTGCAACGAGCCACCGACGCGACCTTCGGCGGCGAGGTCACCACGATCACCGTCGCGGCCGCCGCCACCCGCTACACCGACGCGACCGTCACCCCGGGGGTGACCTACCACTACCGGATCCGGGCGGAGAACGCGGTCAGCTACTCGTCCTGGTCGAACGGGGTACCCGCCTCGGTGCACCTGGCCGCGCCGAGCGGTCTGGTCGCGACGCTCCCGCCGGCCGCGCCGCTGCGGGTGGCGCTGCGCTGGACGAACCGCTCGTTCGCCACCGGCATCGACGTGCAGCGGGCCACCAACCCGACGTTCAGCAGCGGCCCGGGCACCACGGCGATCGGGGTCGGCGACAACCACCTGGACGCGACGGTGGCACCGGACACCACGTACTACTACCGGGTGCGGACCACCTACCTGGGCTCCGCCTCGGCGTGGTCGACGGTCGCCACGGTGACCTCGCCACCCGCGCCGGGAACCCCCAGCGGGGTGAGCGCCACCGCCAGCGCACCGGGGCCGGACACCGCGACGGTGATCCTGGCCTGGGAGGCGAGCACACCCGGCGGTCCGGGGTCCGGGTTCATCGTGCAGCGGGCACTCGACCCGGCCTTCGAGCAGGAGACGGCCACCTTCACGGTGACCGGCCGCGGCTTCACCAACACGGGACTGGCCCGGGGCGTCACGTACCACTACCGGATCCGGTCGTTCAACGTCGTGGGCACCTCGCCGTACACCGGGCCCGTCCTGGTGACGACGCCACAGTGACCGGCCCGGGGTCCGCGAACGGTCTCCGGTGGGGCGCGCCGTCAGCGCGGGTGTCTCTGGGCGTGCGCCGTCAGCGCGTCAGCGCGCGGTCTCTGGGCGTGCGCCGTCAGCGCGTCGGCGCGCGCAGCGGGGTGCCGACGGCCCGCAGCTCGGCAAGCGCCCCGGCGACCCCGTGCAGCAGGTCGGTCGCCTCGGTGAGCCGGTCGGCTGCCGGGTGGGCGGTCTCCGGTCGGGAGTCCTCGGCCAGATAGCCGGCGGCGGCGACCACCAGCCGTTCGTACGCCGCCACCCCGCCCTCCAGTTGAGCGGTCAGCGCGGCGTGCGCCTCGGCCAGCGGCGGCCGGGCGTCGGCCGGGGCCAGCCGCAGCGCGCGTTCGACGCTGGCCACCCGCGTGGCCAGGTCGCGCAGCGAGCGGTCGGCAGCCGCGGCCTCCAGCACCGCCGGCTCGGCCAGCCCGGTGAGCCGGGGGGCCATCCCGGCCAGGGTGAGCGCCGCCCGGTCCAGTCGGGCCCACTGCTCTCCGGCGCTGGTGCCGCGCAGCGCGATCCGGGAGCGGACCCGGCGCACCTCGGCCAGCACGCCCGGGCCGACCGGCAGCCGCTCGACGGCGGCGATCAATCGGGCCCGCGACCGGGCCGCCGCCTCGGCCGGGTCGAGCGCGGGGGGCGCCGGCTGGGCGGCCAGGGCACGCACGTCGATCCAGCGCCAGGCGGCGAGCGCCACCGCGCTGCCCGCGGCGCCGGCCCAGGCCGCGTCGGGCAGACCAAGGCCGGCGTACGGAGTCAGCACCACCGCGGCGCCGCCGAGCCCACCGGCCAGCACGCTCCACCGTCGGGCCGACCGGCGAAGCCGACCCAGCCTCCGGAAGTACCGTGTCCGCTCGTCTGCCACAGTGACCCCCTCAATCCGGTCGTTCAACCGGCGGCGGTCGGGTCGCCGGTGCCCCGCTCGCGAGCCATGCTGGCGCGCAGCTCGTCCAGCCGGGCGGCTGCCGTCGGGTCGTTGGCCGGGCCGGTCTTCTCGGCCTGCGGCACGGCCGGTCGCTGGGCCGCGCCGCCGAGCTGCTCCCCCGCCATGCTGGACCGGATCTGCTCGAGCCGGGCGGAGCCGGCCGAGTCGATCGTGGCCTTCTGAATTTCCAACATACGGCCCTCGACGGAGTTGCCGGCCAGTTCGGCGCGACCCATCGCGTTGGCGTACCGCCGCTCGATGCGGTCGCGCACCTCGTCCAGCGACGGGGTGTTGGTGGGCGCGGTCAGCGACGACATCGACTCCAGCGAGCGGGCCACCGTCTCCTGCATCTTGGCCTGCTCCAGCTGGCTGAGCAGTTTGGTGCGCTCGGCGAGCTTCTGCTGGAGGATCATCGAGTTGTTCTCGACCGCTCGGCGGGCCTGGGCGGCGGCGCCCAGCGCCTGGTCGTGCAGTGTCTTCAGGTCCTCGGTGGCCTGCTCGGCGGAGACGAGCTGGCTGGCCAGCGTCTGCGCGGACTGCTCGAACCGCACCGCCTCGGCCTCGTCGCCCTTGGCCCGGGCCTGGTCGGAGAGCACCAGGGCCTGCCGGGCGTTGCCCTGCAACCGCTCGACCTCGGTCATCTGTCGAGACAGCTTCATCTCCAGCTGACGTTGGTTGCCGATGACCGCGGCAGCCTGCTGAACCAGCGCCTGGTGCTGCCGCTGGGCATCCTCGATGGCCTGCTGGATCTGCACCTTGGGATCGGCGTGTTCGTCGATCTTCGCACCGAAGAGCGCCATCAGGTAGTTCCAACCCTTGACGAACGGGTTCGCCATCTCCGCGGTATCCCCTCAGTAGCGTCGCTCCACCACGGCCGGGCCGGCTGGACCGACCGACCGTGACCGGCCGGTCTCCATCGTCCCAGCCGAACGCCAATGAGGCATCCGTACCGGGCGGTCGACAGCACCGGCGGCTCCTGCGAGCAACCCTACGCGGCCGTGGCCAGCCCGCCCATGGTCAACTGGATCGGCGGCTCAGGCCGCGCAGACCACGTCCCGGTCGCGCTCGGTCGGGCGGACCCGGGTGCTGCGCAGGGTGGCCTTGAGCGGCGAGTCCTGGCGGACCGAGACAGCGACCTTGCCGTCGGAGGTGACCTGACGGACACCGCGGTTGGTGCTCTTGGCTGCGGCGTCGGCCGGCTCGTCCTGCATCGAGACGAGCACCCCGGGCATCTGCTCGGCGAGCGCCACGGTGTCGCTCACCTCACGCAGCAGCTCGGAGAGGCGGGCACCGAGGGCGTCGCAGATCGCGGCGAGCAACTCGCTCGACGGCTCCTTGTGCCCGCGCTCAATCTCGGAGAGGTAGCCGAGGCTGACGTTGGCGGCGGTGGAGACCTCACGCAGCGTGCGCTGCTGGCCCTGCCGGCGCGCTCGCAGTGCGTCACCGATCACCCGGCGTAGCAGGATCATCGCACCTCCCCCTGAGGGATACCTCGCGCCCGCCGCTGGGCGGCCGGTCGCGGCGGACCGCGCCGACCCCGAACGTCGGAGCCTTCCCGCAACCGTACCCGTTGCGGGCCCGGGCGACATCCCGCCCCGCCCGTCGGTTCGTCGGGACGGGCTCACCGGGGCGCGCCGCCGCCCGTATGGCGGCGGCTCGGGTGGCTCCGACCGCTTCGTCCCTGGCTTCACGAGGTTGCGGCGGCGAGCCGCTCGGAGAGCAACCGCAGCGCCTCGACCACCGCCCCCGCTCGGACATGGTCGCGCCCGCTGCCCAGGTCGAGCTGGCGGACCTCACCACCGTTCGGGCCGGCGACCGCGACGTAGACCAGGCCCACGGGTTTTCCGTCCTGCGGCTCCGGGCCGGCGACCCCCGTGGTGGCCAGCCCCCAGTCCGCGCCGCACCGCTGCCGGCCACCCTCGGCCAGTGCCGCCGCCACCTCCGGGTCCACCGGCCCTCGCTCGGACAGCAGGTCATCCGGTACGCCAGCCAGGGTCGCCTTCAACTCGGTGGCGTAGACCACGAGACCACCCCGGTAGACCCCGCTGACCCCGGCGATGTTCACGATCGAAGCGGCGAGCGACCCACCGGTGAGTGATTCGACGGTGGCCAGGGTCTCGTGTCGCTCGGCCAGCCGGTGCACGACCCCCGCCGCCGCACTGCCCACCTCGGCACCGTCCACCTCAGCGCCATTCCCCCCGGCACCACTCGCCCCGCCACCGTTCACCGACACCCCGACCTCCGTCGCACAAACCAGTCCATCCCCACCCACCAATCCCCCACCTACCAATCCCCAACCCAGATACCCCCAACTCCGACCCGATCGCGTCCGACCCAGTCGCGACGATCATGGAGTTGGCGTTCCAACACGCCGTCCCAACTGGCGCCAACTCCATGATCAACAGGGGCGGGGCCGGTGGGGCGGTGGGGTGGGGTCAGCGGGGGCGGCGGAGGCGGAGGGCCTGGGCTATGTAGTCGAAGCCGGTGGCGACCGTGACCAGGACGGCGGCGGCCATGATCCAGGGGCCGACGGCGGCGAGCGCGGCCGGCATCGGCCAGAGGTACCAGGCGATCGCGAGGATCTGGAGCGCGGTCTTGACCTTGCCACCTCGGCTGGCGGCGATGACGCCGTGCCGGATCACCCAGAACCGCAACCCGGTGATGCCCAGCTCGCGGACGAGGATCAGCGCAGTCACCCACCAGGGCAGCTGGTCGTACCAGGAGAGCAGCACCAGCGCCGCCCCGGTGAGCGCCTTGTCGGCGATCGGGTCGGCCACCTTGCCCACCGAGGTGACCAGCCCGAAACGGCGGGCGATCCAGCCGTCCACCAGGTCGGTCGCCGAGGCCACCGCGAAGATCAGGCAGGCCGCCATCCGCCAGCCGGAGTGGGCCATCCCGGACATGATCACCGAGGCGGCGAAGACCGGCACCAGCACCAGCCGTAGGGCGGTCAACGCGTTGGCCGCGTTGACCACGGGCACCACGGCCACCACCCGGGCCGGCGTCGACTCCGTCGCCCCGGTCACCGGCGCACTCCGCTCGGGCCGCCGTGGCGTTCCCGGCACCGCACCACCTGGGTCCCCCGCTCCGCTCGGGCCCGCCGTCACCGTGCCGCGCCGGGCGCCGCCGAGATCATCTCATCCGGCACAGCGAGCAGGTCCACCCCTTCGGTGCCGGTCACCGTTGCGCGCACCAGATCGCCCGGGCGCAGCGCGGCCAGGTCGACCCCGCCCTCGGCCGGGGCGACCAGGGTGGTGGAACCGTCCACCTCCGGCGCCTGGTGAGCCGCCCGGCCCTCCACAACGCCGTCCTCGATCGAGTCGACAAGCACCTCGACGGTCGAGCCGAGCCGGTCCTCGGCCCGCTGCGAGCAGAGCTCGTCGGCGAGGGCGCTGAGCCGGTCGTAGCGCCGCTTGATCGTCGCGGCGGAGACCTTGCCGGGCAGGCCGGCCGCCTCGGTGCCGTCCTCGTCGCTGTAGTCGAACATGCCGATCGCGTCGAGCCGGGCCTCGGTCAGGAACCGGACCAGCTCGTCGACGTCGGCGCGGGTCTCGCCGGGGAAACCGACGATGAAGTTGCTCCGGGCGCCCGCGTCCGGGGCCAGGGCGCGGGCACCCGCCAGCAGCTCCAGGAACCGGTCGGTGGAGCCGAAACGGCGCATCCGGCGCAGCACCGGCTCGCTGGAGTGCTGGAACGACAGGTCGAAGTACGGTGCCACGCCCGGGGTGGTGGCGATCGCCTCGACCAGCCCAGGCCGGGTCTCGGCCGGCTGGAGGTAGCTGGCCCGCACCCGGACGATGCCGGTCACGGCGGCGAGCTGCGGCAGCAGCTTCTCCAGGGCGCGCGGGTCACCCAGGTCCTTGCCGTACGAGGTGGAGTTCTCGCTGACCAGCACCAGCTCCCGTACGCCGGACTTGGCCAGCCACTCCGCCTCGGCGAGCAGCTCGTCCGGGGTACGCGAGACGAAGGCCCCCCGGAAGGCCGGGATGGCACAGAACGCGCAACGGCGGTCGCAGCCGCTGGCCAGCTTCAGCGAGGCCACCGGCCCGGTGTCGAGCCGTCGGCGCAGCACCTGGCGCAGGTGTGCCGGGGTGTGCTCGTCGGTGTCGACGACGGTGCGGGTCACCGTGCCGTGGCCGGGCAGCGACACCCCGCTGTCGCGGCGCTGCACCGGGGTCAGCGGCAGCAGCTCGCGCCGGTCCCGTGGGGTGTGCGCGGTGATCTGCTCACCGGCGACGACGGCGTTCAGCCGGGCGGCGATGTCGGGGTAGTCGTCGAAGCTCAGCACCGCCTGCGCCTCGGGCAGGCTGTCGGCCAACTCCCGGCCGTACCGCTCGGCCATGCAGCCAGCGGCGACCACCTTGGCGCCCGTTCCGGCGGCGGCGAGCAGGGTCTGGATCGAGTCCTGCTTGGCCTTCTCCACGAAACCGCAGGTGTTGACGACCACCACGTCGGCGCCCTCGCCGTCGGTGGTCACCTGCCAGCCGTCGGCGTGCAGGCGGGCGGCCAGCTCCTCCGAGTCGACCTCGTTGCGGGCACAGCCCAGGGTCAGCAGGGCGACGCGACGGCCCTCGGCGTGGTCAGCGGGAGAAGGAGAGGTGGCAGACACCATCCGAGGGTACCGGGCCGGCCGGGTAAGCCCACGCACGCGGGCTGCGGAGACGGTGGACACCATGCGGTCAGCCCCGTCCTGTCAGCCGGTCAGCGCGCTGCGGCGGCCACCCGGGTCAGCGCGTCGAGCAGGAACACCTCGGTGCCGGCCAGGCCGGTGGAGCAGAAGACGGAGATCTGGTGCGCGGTGCTCCGGCCGGGGACCGCGCCGGCCAGGATGCCGCCCAGGTCGCGCAACCGCCCGGCGTACGGGGGTGTGGCCGCGAGCATCGGCGGCTGGTAGTCGGCCGCCTGGGCCGGTGAATCGGTGACCAGCAGGTCGGCGGTGTCCAGCAGGTCGGTGCCGAACTCGCTGCGGTCGCGCTGCTTGAAGCCGACCGCGTTGACGTGCGTGCCGGGGCTGAGGTCGGCGGCGCAGAGCACCGGGGTCGGGCTGGTGGTCGCCAGCACCACCACGTCCCGCCCGGCGACGGCGGAGCCCGGGTCGGCCACGGCACGGGCCGGCACGCCCAGTTCGGCATGGACCCGGGCGGCGAAGGCCTCCCGGCGAGCGGAGGAGCGGCTGTGCACCACCACCTCCCGCAACGGACGGACCGCGGCGGCGGCCCAGACCTGGGTCCACGCCTGCCGGCCGGAGCCGATCACCCCGAGGGTGGCGGCGTCCGGACGGGCCAGCGCGTCGACCGCGAGGCCCCCCAACCCTCCGGTACGACGGGAGCCCAACTCCTCGCCGACCGCGACCGCCCGGATCGCCCCGGTCCGGGCGTCGTGCAGCACCACCAACTGCTCGCCCTGGGGGTGACCGAAGGTGTCGTACGAGCGGAAGCCGTACCACTCGTCGACCAGGTGCCCGGCGGTGAGCACCATCCGCCCGCCGCTCAGCGGTGCGGCGGCCCGGGGCGGCGCGATCAGGCGTCCCTCGTACGCGGCCAGGAGGGCGGCGCGCATGGCGTCGACAGTGGTGGCGGCGTCCAGCGCGGCGGCGACCTCGGGGTCCGCGTAGAGCATGGTCATGGTGGCGATACTGCAAGTTGAAGTCAGGTGGAGGTCAACGGACCGTGGTGGTTGTCACCGCCCCGCCACCGGGGGCGGTGCTAGCGTCGGCACCGGCGGCCGGATGCTCGTGGCCGCTCCGGACGAGTGGTGGGCGTACCCGGTCAGGCCAAGACGCCCCGCGTGACGTGCAGACTCGACTCGTCCCGGCGCGGCAGCCCGGGCGCTTCCGGTGAGGTGAACGATGGCCTGGCTCGTACTGGTGATCTCGGGACTCTTGGAGACGGCCTGGGCGATCGCCCTGGACCGCAGCGCCGGTTTCAGCCGGCTGGTCCCGTCCGTGGTGTTCGTGGTGACCCTGCTGCTGAGCATGGCCGGGCTGTCGTACGCGCTCCGGGACATCCCCGTCGGCACCGGCTACGCGGTCTGGGTCGGCATCGGCGCGGTCGGCACCGCGCTGGTCGGGATGCTGGCGCTCGGCGAGTCGGCGAGCCTGCCCCGGATCCTCTGCCTCCTGCTGGTGGTCGCCGGCGTGATCGGTCTCAAGATCTTCCACTGAGGGCCCCAATCGGCAGGCGTGGCCAGCGCCCACAGTGGGTAGTGATCGATCCGTCACGACAGGCTCTCAACAGGAGGAAGACATGGCCGACATGCCGAGCACCGTTCGTCCCCGCAGCAACGCCGCCCGCATCATCACCATCGTGGGTTTCGTCTTCGCGGTCCTGGCCCTGCTGCTCAACCCGATCATCTTCGGCGTGCTCGGCGTCATCGCGGGCGTCGTCGGCGCGGTGCTCGGTGACAAGCCGCTGGGTTGGTACGCCGCCGCGGCCAGTGTCGTCGCCGCGATCCTCGGTCTGGTGGTCTTCGCCGCGCTGATGAACAACTGACCGCTCCCCCACGTCACGGGCCCGCCGGATTTCGGCGGGCCCGTCGTGCGTCCGGGGGCGGCGGGTCAGTCCCCGTCGCCGCGCAGGCCGACCAGAACCTCGTCCAGCTCGTCCGGCTTGACCAGCACGTCGCGCGCCTTCGACCCCTCGGACGGCCCGACCACCCCCCGGGTCTCCATCAGGTCCATCAGGCGGCCAGCCTTGGCGAAGCCGACCCGCAGCTTGCGTTGCAGCATCGAGGTCGAGCCGAACTGCGAGGTGACCACCAGCTCCACCGCCTGCACCAGCAGGTCCAGGTCGTCGCCGATGTCCTCGTCGATCTTCTTCTTGTTCTCCTGCGCCGGAGCCAGCACGTCCTTGCGGAACTCCGGCTCACGCTGGTCCTTGCAGAACTTCACCACGTCGGCGATCTCGCGCTCGGTGACCCAGGCGCCCTGGATCCGGACCGGCTTGGAGGCGCCCATCGGCAGGAAGAGCCCGTCACCGCGGCCGAGCAGCTTCTCCGCGCCCGGTTGGTCGAGGATGACCCGGGAGTCCGCGAGGGAGGAGGTGGCGAACGCCAGCCGGGACGGCACGTTCGCCTTGATCAGACCGGTCACCACGTCGACAGACGGACGCTGGGTGGCCAGCACCAGGTGGATGCCGGCGGCCCGGGCCAACTGGGTGATCCGGACGACCGAGTCCTCCACGTCGCGCGGCGCGACCATCATCAGGTCGGCAAGCTCGTCCACGATCACCAACAGGTACGGGTACGGACGCATCTCGCGTTCGCTGCCCGGCGGAGCCGTGATCTCGCCGTTGCGGACCTTGCGGTTGAAGTCGTCGATGTGCCGGACCCCGTTGGCGGCGAGGTCGTCGTAGCGCATGTCCATCTCGCGGACCACCCAGTCCAGCGAGTCGGCCGCCTTCTTCGCGTTGGTCACGATCGGGGTGACCAGGTGGGGAATGCCCTCGTAGCCGGTCATCTCGACCCGCTTCGGGTCGATCAGCAGCAGCCGCACCTCGTCCGGGGTGGCCCGGGTGAGGATGGACACCAGCAGGGTGTTGAGACAGCTCGACTTGCCCGCGCCGGTGGCGCCGGCGATCAGGATGTGCGGCATCTTGGCGAGGTTGGCCACCACGTAGCCGCCCTCGATGTCCTTGCCGAGCGCCACCACCATCGGGTGGTGATCGCTGGTCGCCGCGCGCGAGCGCAGCACGTCGCCGAGGGCGACGTTCTCCGGGTCGGTGTTCGGGATCTCCACGCCGACGGCGCTCTTGCCCGGGATCGGACTGAGGATCCGTACGTCCGGTGACTTCACCGCGTACGCGATGTTGCGGGACAGCTGGGTGATCCGCTCGACCTTGACGCCGTGCCCGAGCTCCACCTCGTAGCGGGTGACAGTTGGGCCACGGGTGAAGCCGGTGACGGCGGCGTCCACATCGAACTGGTCGAACACGCCGGTCAGCGCGGCGATCACCTCGTCGTTGGCCTTGCTGCGGGTCTTCGCGGCGGCCCCGGCGCTGAGCATGTTGGCCGGCGGCAGGGTGTAGTCCCCGGACAGCCCGGTCAACGCGAGCTGCTCGGCCCGGGTCGGGGCGGGCGAGTGCTCCGGCGGCTCGACCGGCGGTTTGCGGCTCGCCGGCACCTTCGCCGGAGACTTGCGCGGCAGCACCATGGTTTCCTGGAGGTCCACGCCGTCCAGGTCCTCGAAGTCGTCCGGGTCCAGTGGTGCGGGCATCCGCTTCGCCGGTCGCTTGCGCGCCGGCTTGGCGGCCACCTCGTCCGCCTCCTCATCCGTCTCCGGTGCGCCGACCAGCCCACCGGCGAGCAGGCCGAGCCGCTCCGGGATCTTGTTGATCGGCGTCGCGGTCACCACGAGCAGGCCGAAGAGCAGCAGCAGGATGAGCAGCGGCACCGCCACCCAGGCGGTGACCGCCCGCTCCAGCAGCCCACCGACGCCCGCGCCGACCAGACCGCCGGCGAAGTCACGCTCCAGCGGGTCGGTCGGGTCCTGACCGATCTGGAGCAGCGCGGCGGTCGACACCAGCAGCGAACCCCAGCCGATCAACCCACGGCCCCGGTGCTCCGGATCGGCCGGCTGACGCATCAGCCGCCACGCCCCGATCATCAGCAGCACCGGTACGACCACCGAGATCGCGCCCAGGAACAGCCGGATCGTGTCGGCCAGTCGCGCGCCCACCGGCCCCGCTCCGGACAACCAGAGCGCCACGGCGCTGAGCAGGGCGAGCCCGAACATGAACAGACCGGCACCGTCTCGGCGGTGCTCCGGGTCGAGGTCGCGGGCCGAGGCGGCCTGCCGGCCGGCGGCGCGCACCGCCCAGCCCATCCCGTGCGCCAGCCCCATCCACAGTGCACCGACCGCACGGCCGACGTAGACCGCCGGGCCGGGCCGGGCCGGCGTGGTGCGACGTCGGACCGGTGCCCGGGTGGTCTTCTTCGCCGGTTGACGGGCACGACTGTTGGTGCCACCGCGCGGCGACGCGCCGCGCCGCCGGCTCGCCTGAGAGGTACGGCCCGCCATAGAGTCACGGTAACGGTGGGGCCGGGCAGATCCCCGCTTTTCCGGGTCGTGTCCGCGCGTCGTAACACGAACCCCGCCGCCGGTCGTGATATCCGCCTCAGAAGGGATGCCCCATGGCGTCGCCGGAAATCGAAGGCGATCCGGACGATCCGCTGGCCGGGCACCCTGGCGCACTGCGTCCGCTGACCGGCGAACTGGTCGCCGCGGTGCTGGCTGCCCGTGGCCGGTCCGTCGACCCGACCCCGGACGGCGAACTGGTGGGCCACTTCGACGACAACCTGATCTGGTTCCTCCGCGTCGGCGGGGACGGGGAGCTGCTCCAGATCCGCACCATGGTCGATCCGACCTTCGGCATCGAGCGGGTGCCCGACCTGTACGCGTTCTGCAACTCCTGGAACCACGACCGGCTCTGGCCGAAGGCGTTCGTCCACGTCGCCGACGACGGTCGGGCCCGGGTGTACGGCGAGGTGATCACCGACCTGGAACGCGGCGTGACCCCACACCAGCTCGACCAACTGCTCGACTGTGGCATCTCCACCGGCTGCCAGCTGGCCGTGGCGGTCCGCCGACTACCCGGCGCGGTCCCGTCGTGACCGGCCGGGACGAGTTCACCGCCAGCCGCACCGGCACGCCACCCACCGGCTCCGGTGACCGCCTCGCGCGGGCCCGCGTACCGGCGCTGGAGGCCGCGCTCGCCGAGGCCCGGGACCTCCCCGACGGCCCGGCCCGGCAGGTGGCCCTGGAGCGGCTCGCCGAGCGCGCCGACGCGGCCGGCGACGTCCGGTCCGGGATGGACGCCCGGTTCGCGTTGATCGAGGCGTATCTGCTGCACGGGGAGCGGTGGCGTCTGGTCGAGCCGGTCCGGCGCTGCCGGGCCGCCGCCGACCACCGGCCCGACCTGCTCACCGACACGGAGAGCGGGCTGCTGCTGCGCTACCAGCGGTACGCGGTGGAGGCGTTGCTCGGCACCCCCCGGGTCGGGCTGGACCAGACCCGGTCCCTGCTGCACGACCTGGCTCACCGCGTCGGCGCGGATGGTCCGGACACACCGACCGTCGCGGAGCTGCACTGCCGGATCGCCGATCATCTGGGCGACGAGCCCACCGCCCGGCACTGGTACGAGCGATGGTCCGGAAAACGGCCGGGCCCGGCCGGCGGCTGCCCGGGCTGCGCCTCGGCCCGGCGTGCCGAACTGCTGGACGGCTGGGGCGAGTGGCATGCCGCGGTCAGCGAGCTCGGGGAGACCGACGGCGACCCGCAGTCCTGCACCGACCAGCCCGAGCGGGACCTGGTGGCCGGACTACTGCCGGCACTGCGCACCGGCGAGCCGGCGCGGGCGGCGACGGCGCACGTGCGGGCGTACCGCCGGCACCGGCGGGAGCGCGCGGCGTTCCCGCACCTCGCCGCGCACCTGCGGTTCTGCGCACTGGGCGGGCACCTGGAGCGCGGGCTGGCCATCCTGGCCGAGCAGCTGCCCCGATTGGACCGGCCGACCGACGATCTCGCCGCCATGGAGTTCGCCGCCGCCGGGGCACTGGTCTGCGGGCTGGCCACCGACGCCGGGCTGGGCGGGCGGACGATGCCCCGGCCGGCGTACGGCGAACGGACGGCCACCGAGTTGGACGTCGCCACGCTCGGGGCACTGCTGCTCGGGGTCGCCAACGAGTTGGCCGGCAGCTTCGACGCGCGCAACGGCACGGGGCACCACTCCGGGCGGATGGCCGCCTGGCTGTCTGAGCGCCCGCTCGCGGCGCCGGTTCCGCTGCCCACCGACGACGAACCTGACGAGCCCGACGAGCCCGACGCCGACCGGGCCGACGCCCGGGCCGAGCCCGATCCCGAGCTGGGCGACCGCGAGTTGTCGGCGCTCTCCCTCGGCATGATCACCGGGGTCCTGGACGGGCGCGGCGACCGGTACCTGGTGGACGAGGGCGAGACCGTGGTCGGCCACTGGGAAGGGACGGTGATCCAGTTCCGGCGGGCCGGTGAGCGCGGCGAGGTGCTGCACGCCCGCGCCATGGCCAACCGGCGGCTGCCGGCGACCCGTCGCGCCGAGGCGTACGCCTTCTGCAACGCGTGGAACCACGACCGGCTGCTGCCCAAGGCGTACGCGCACGACCTCGGCGACGAGTTGGTGCTGGCCGGCGACGTGGCCACCGACCTGGCGCACGGGGTCGCCCCGGCGCAGCTGCGGGTCCTCATGGACGCCGCCATCGCCACCGGCATCGCGTACGCCGAGGCCGTCGCCGCGCTGCCCTGACCTCCCGGGTACGGCGGACGCCGGCCCACCCCGTTCAGGTGGACCGGCGTCAGTGGAAGGTGCTCAGACCTCGACGACGGTGGGCACGATCATCGGCCGACGACGGTACTTGTCGTTGACCCACCGCCCCACGGTCCGCCGGACGATCTGCTGAAGCTGGTGCGGGTCGGTGATGCCGTCCGCCGCGGCCCGGTTGAGCGCCTCGGTGACCAGCGGCACCACCGGGTTGAACGCCTCCGGGTCCTCGGAGAAGCCCTTCGCGGAGAGCGTCGGGCCGGCGACCACCTTGCCGGTGACCGAGTCGACGACAACGGTGGTGGCGATGAAACCGCCGTCACCGAGGATCCGCCGTTCGGTGAGCAACGACTCGCTGACGTCACCGACGGCGAGGCCGTCCACGTAGACGTACCGGCTCTTCACGTGCCCGACCAGGCTGGCGCGGCCCTCGACCAGGTCGACCACGTCGCCGTCCTCGCAGAGCACCACCCGGTCGGCGGCGACCCCGGATTCGATGCCGAGCCGGGCGTGGGCGCGCAGGTGACGCCACTCGCCGTGCACGGGCATCAGGTTGCTGGGACGGACAACGTTGAGCAGGTAGAGCAGTTCCCCGGCGGGGGCGTGCCCGGAGACGTGCACCTTGGCCACGTCCTTGTGCACCACCACCGCGCCGGCCCGCGCGAGCCGGTTGATCACCCGGTAGACCGAGGTCTCGTTGCCCGGCACCAGTGAGGAGGCCAGCACGACGGTGTCACCGGGGGCGATGGTGATGTGCCGGTGGTCGCCGCTGGCCATCCGGCCCAGCGCGCTCATCGGCTCACCCTGGGAACCGGTGGACATCAACACGATCTGCTCCGGCGGCAGCGTGGTCGCCTCCTCGATCCCGATGACCAGACCGGCCGGGATGTTGAGCAGGCCGAGGTCCCGAGCGATGCCCATGTTGCGGACCATGGACCGGCCGATCAGCGCGACCTTGCGGCCGTGCTCGGCGGCGGAGTCGAAGACCTGCTGCACCCGGTGCACGTGCGAGGCGAACGAGGCCACGATGATCCGACCCTTGGCCTTCGCGAAGATCGAGTCGAGCACCGGGCCGATCTCCCGCTCCGGGGTGACGAAACCGGGGATCTCCGCGTTGGTGGAGTCGGACAGCAGCAGGTCGACGCCTTCGGCGCCGAGCCGGGCGAAACCGGCCAGGTCGGTGATCCGGCCATCCAGCGGCAGCTGGTCCATCTTGAAGTCGCCGGTGTGCAGCACCAGGCCGGCGGGGGTGCGGATGGCCACCGCGAGGGCGTCCGGGATCGAGTGGTTGACAGCGAAGAACTCACACTCGAACGGGCCGAGCCGCTCACGGCCGCCCTCCCGCACGGTCAGCGTGTACGGCTGGATCCGCCGCTCGGCCAACTTAGCCTCGACCAGGGCGAGGGTGAACTGTGAGCCGACCAGCGGGATGTCGGGCTTGTGGGCGAGCAGGTACGGCACCGCGCCGATGTGGTCCTCGTGACCGTGCGTCAGCACGATCGCCTGGACGTCGGCCAGCCGGTCCAGGATCGGACCGAAGTCGGGCAGGATCAGATCCACACCCGGCTGTTCGACGTCGGGGAACAACACCCCGCAGTCGACGATCAGCAACTTGCCGTCGTACTCGAAGACGGTCATGTTCCGACCGATGGCGCCGAGCCCGCCGAGCGGGATGATCCGCAGGCCGCCCTCCGGCAGCGGCGGGGGTAGCTCCGCCTCGATGTGCGCCTCGGTCACGCGTCCACCTCATTCTGCGACGCCGTTACTCGACGTCCATCGTGTCGTTCGTTCATTCGGGCAGCTCCAGGCCCGCTGCCGCGAAGTCTGCGCGCAGCTGGGCGATCTCGTCGTCGGTGGCGTCCACGAGCGGGGGTCGCACCGGGCCGGCCGGCAGGCCCAGCGACGCCAGGCCCGCCTTCACCAGGATGGTGCCCTGGGTGCGGAAGATGCCGGTGAACAGCGGCAGCAGCCGCCGGTGCAGGGCCAGCGCGGTCGGCATGTCCCTCGCGTCGTACGCCTCGATCATCTGTGCGGTCAGCGCCCCGGTGAAGTGCGTCGAGGTGCCGACCAGGCCCACGCATCCGACGGCCAGCGCCGGCAGGGTGAGGGCGTCCTCGCCGCTGTAGAAGGCGAGGCTGGTCCGGCTGGTGACCCAGCTGGTGGCGGTCAGGTCGCCCTTGGCGTCCTTGACCGCGACGATCCGGCCGTGTTCGGCGAGCCGGACCAACGTCTCGGTGTCGATCGGCACGCCGGAGCGGTGCGGAATGTCGTACAGCATCACCGGCAGCCCGGTGGCGTCGGCCACCGCGGTGAAGTGTCGCAGCAACCCGCTCTGCGGCGGCTTGTTGTAGTACGGGGTGACCACCAGCAGGCCGTGCGCACCCGCCTTCTCGGCGGCGGCGGCCAGCTCGATGGTGTGCCGGGTGTCGTTGGTGCCGACGCCCGCGACCACCTTGGCGCGGTCACCGACGGCCTCCACCACGGCCCGGATCAGGTGTTCCTTCTCCGCGTCGGTGGTGGTCGGCGACTCGCCGGTGGTGCCGTTGACCACCAGCCCGTCGTTGCCCTGCTCGTCGACCAGGTGGCTCGCCAGCCGGGCGGCGCCGTCGACATCGAGGGAACCGTCGGGGGTGAACGGGCTCACCATGGCTGTGAGCAGCCGGCCGAAGGGGCGGGACGCCGGTCGGGCCGCGGCGTCGAGGTGGTCGTGCGTCATACCCTCCAACCTAGCGGACGACCAGCCGAGGCCCGCCGGGGAAGGGCTCAGGACGCCTCGTGCGGGCTGGCCGCCACTTCGGTGCCGTCCGGCAGCGTGGTGATCACGAAGTCGGCGAACACGTTCGGGGCGACCCCCTGGAGCTGGCGCAGGCACTCCACGGCCAGCTCACGGATCTCCACGTCGGCGTGCTCGGTGGCCCGCATGGCGATGAAGTGCCGCCAGGCCCGGTAGTTGCCGGAGACCACGATCCGGGTCTCGGTGGCGTTGGGCAGCACCGCGCGGGCCGCCTGCCGGGCCTGCTTGCGGCGCAGCGTCGGGTTGGGCTCGTCGGAGAAGCGCTGCTCGAGGCCCTCCAGCAACTCGGTGTACGCCCGAACGCTCGCCTCGGCGGCCTCCACGAACTTCTTGTGCAGCTCCGGGTCGTCGGCGATGACGGCCGGCTCGACCATGGCCGCGTCCCGCTCCGGGACGTAGCGCTGCGACAGCTGGGAGTACGAGAAGTGCCGGTGCCGGATCAGCTCGTGGGTGAAGGAGCGGGACACCCCGGTGAAGTAGAAGGTGACCGACCCGTGCTCCAGGACACTCAGGTGGCCCACTTCGAGGATGTGCGCCAGGTAGCCGGCGTTGGTGGCGGTCGCCGGGTTCGGCTTCTTCCACGACTGGTAGCAGGCCCGACCGGCGAACTCGGCGAGCGCCTGGCCGCCCTCCGCGTCGGTCGACCACGGCACGTCGTCCGGGGCCGCGAATTGGGTCCACGCGATCAACTTGACCTGGGGCTGCACCATGTCCGGCATTCCTGGGACTTTAGTGGTGGGGTGCCGCCCAGCCCAACTCAGGCGCGCCCCGTGCAATGTCGATCACTCAGAGAGCTCTGGACCCGCCGACGCCCCAGGGCGTTGACCAGGGTCCGGGTCCGGCCGTTGGCCGGGGTCCGGGTCCGGCCGGGGTCCGGGGTCCGGGTCCGGCCGTCGGCCGGGTCCGGGGTCCGGGGTCCGGGGTCCGGGGTCCGGGGTCCGGGGTCCGGGCATCGTCATCGAGCCCGGGGCAGACAGTTCCATCGGCGTCCTTTGGAGCTGAATCGTTGGCGACATCAGCCCCAGCGGATGGGCCGCCCAAGCCGACGACCAAGGCCCGAGCGCTGCTGAGGCGTCCAAGCGATCCGAACGAGCCGAGCGGCCCGAGCCGGAGCGACCCGAGCGGCGTCGCAGCAGCTTCCGCTCGCAAGATCGCGCAATACCATTGATGTAGTGGCATCCGTCGCGCCGGACCCCACTACATCCAGGATCGAGCGCGATCTTTGGGCGAAATGCGTCGTCTCCGCCGTCCGCCGTCAACCGCGGCCGCGCGTCTGCGACTGCCCGCCGAATGATCGACTCGGGTTCCTGAGAGTCGGGGTATCCGGGCCGGGTGAATGGCCCGGGTTCCTGAATGCCGAGTCGATCATGGGTGGTGGACGCCGGAGGGGCCCTGATGTCGTAAACGAGTCAGCTGCAAAGGACGCCAAACAGCGCACCCCGGCCGAGCCCCGCCTCCGCGCATCGGCGATGACGCGTGGCCGGTGCGGCGGCCGCGCGCCAGACAGCGGCGCGGCGGACGGCAGCGCGGTCAAACGGCGGCGCGGCGGCACGGTCAGACGGCACCCCGGCGGACGGCAGCCCGGCAGACGGCAGCCCGGCAGACGCCGGCGCGGCGGACGGCGGCGCGGCGGGACGGCAGCCCGGCAGACGCCGGCGCGGCGGACGGCGGCGCGGCGGGACGGCGACGCGGCGGGACGGCGACGCGGCGGGACGGCGACGCGGCGGGACGGCGACGCGGGGGCGCGGCGGGACGGGGGCGCGGTCAGACGTAGAGCGAGGTGAACGGCGCCCAGGGCAGGTTGCGTAGCACCGAGAAGGCCAGCCACGCGGCCAGGAAACCGCCGATGACCTTCGAGCTGATCCGCAGTTCGGGCAGTCGCCAACCGAACGCCTGGTTCCCCGCCCAGGCCACGAAGAGGTACGCGAGGAACGGCAGCGCGAAGACGAACAGGAAGTGGTGCCGGGCGGCGGCCGGCAGGTCGCCGTGCAGCACGTACCAGAGCGCGCGGGTGCCACCGCAGCCCGGGCAGTCCAGCCCGGTGGTCAGCTTGAGCAGACAGGTGGGCGCGGCGTCCGGGTCGGCGTAGGTCGGGTTGCTGAGCAGCGCGTAGCTCATGCCGACGGCGACGCAGCCGACCGCGGCCAGCGGCACCGCCCAGCGCGGGGACCGTTCGTAGAGGCGCAGCACGAACCGGGTGAGTCGGTCCGGCTCAGGCGCCGGGTAACCGCCGGGCGGGGTCGTCGGCCAACCCTCCGGACCTGAGCCGCCGGGACCGAAGCCCGAGGGTGCGAAGCCACCAGGGCCGACGCCACCGGCACCCGCGCCGCCGGCATCCGCGCCGCCGGCATCCGCGCCGCCGGGAGCCGTGCCACCGGCATCCGCGCCTCCGGGAGCCATGCCACCGGGACCCGCACCGCCGGAATTGAAGCCACCGGGAGCCGTGTCACCGTCGGCCGGCGCCGTGTGGACTGCGCCGAGGGCGAATTGCGGCTGGTCGACCGGTCCGGGAGCGCTCGTCACGCGCTCACGGTACACCGGACACGCCGGCCAACGCGGCGGTGAGCGGACCGGCCAGATCGCCGGCCGCCGGTGGGGCCACCGCGTCCAGGCCGAGCCAGCCGGCGAGGCGGTACAGCTCGGCGGCGAGCGCGACGGCGGTCTCCCCCGGGTCGGCGCCGGGTTCGAGCCAGGCGGCCGGCACCAGCAGCACCCCGGCCTTCCGATCGGCCTTCAGATCGACCCGGGCGGTGAACCGGTCGCCCTGCAGGAACGGCAACACGTAGTACCCGTAGACCCGCTGTGGCGCCGGAACGTAGATCTCGATCCGGTAGCTGAAGTCGAACAGCCGCTCGGTGCGGGCCCGTTCCCAGATCAGCGGATCGAAGGGGCTGACCAGTGTGTTGCCCCGCACCCAGCGGGGCAGCCGGGCGGACGTGTGCAGCCAGGCCGGCTGTCGCCAGCCCGCCACGGTGACTGGCACCAGCTCACCGGCCTCGGCCAGCTCCGCGACGGCCTGCCGGGCACCGGCCAGCGGCAACCGGAAGTAGTCCCGCAGCTCCGGCTCGGCGGCCACCCCGAGGGACCGCGCGGCGAGGGCAACCAGCGTCCGGTACGCCTCGGCGTCGGTCGGGGTGGGCGCGGCCAGCACCGCCGGGGGCAGCACCCGCTCGGGCAGGTCGTAGCGGCGGGCGAAGGAGGTGCTGCGCTCGGCGGCGGCCACCTCCCCGGCCCAGAACAGGAACTCCAATGCCCGCTTGACCGCCGACCAGTTCCACCCCCAGTTGCCGGTCTCCCGGGGCGCGTCGTGCTCGATCTCGGCGGCGGTCAGCGGCCCCCGGGCGGCCACCTCGTCCCGGACCCAGGCGACCAGCTCCGGCTGCTCCTGGGCGATCCGCCGCATGCCGCCCCAGGATTCGCTGTGCGCCCGGGCCATCCGCCAGCGCAGCATTGGGTGCAGCTCCACCGGGACCAGCGACGCCTCATGGCCCCAGTATTCGAACAGGTCGCGCGGGCGCCGGTAGGCGGCCTGGTCGAGCAACGTGGTCGGGTAGGGCCCGAGCCGGCTGTAGAGCGGCAGGTAGTGCGCGCGTTGCAGCACGTTGACCGAGTCCATCTGGATCAGGCCGACCCGGCCCAGCACGCGACGCAGGTGCCGGCGGGAGGGCACGCCCGTCGGTGCCGGGTCGGCGAAGCCCTGGGCGGCGAGAGCCACGCGGCGGGCCTGGGCGAGCGAGAGTGATTCCGGTGCGGTCATCGTCGGCGACCTTAATTCATCGGTACGACGCCGGTGCGGGAAGCTGGACGTGACGACCAACGGGGCATAGAACGGTGCAATGCTGACCATCCGTCGGGAGGAACCGGACGACGCTGAGGCGGTCGCCCGGGTACACGTGCACGGCTGGCAGGCGGGCTACGCCGGCTTCATGCCGGACGAGGTGCTCGGGCGGCTCAACGTGGTGGCCTGGGCGCAGCGTCGTCGCGACGTCGGCACCGCCGATCCGGAACACCCGTTCACCACCCTGCTCGGCGAGGTGGACGGGTTGGTCGTGGGTTTCACCACCTTCGGGCCGTACCGCCGCAACCAGGACCGGGACGACCTGGACCCGACGGTCGGCGAGGTGGTGGCGCTCTACGTGGAGCCGGCCCACTGGGGTGACGGGACCGCCGCGGCGCTGCTGGACGCCGCCCGGAGCGGGCTCACCGAGCGGGGCTGGGCCGGGTACCGGGCGTGGGTGCTGGCGGACAACCGGCGGGCCCGGCGGTTCTGCGAGCGCGCCGGCCTGTCACCGGACGGTGAGCGGTCGACCTACCAGGTGCCGTTGGCCGGTGGGGGCCCGCCGGTCGGGCTGGTCGAGCTGCGGTACGCCGGACGCCTCGACCGCTGACCCGTTCGGGGTCAGCCACCGGCGGATCGGCAGGAAGGCCAGCAGCGCCAGACTCACCCACACGTAGGCGTTGCTGCCCAGGAAGCCGTCGACGCCGGTGAAGTCCTTCTCCCAGAGCCAGACGGTCCGGCTGATCAGCAGCGCGTACCCGATGGTCGCGGCGACCAGCAGGACCTGCCGTCGGCGGCCGGCCGGCGCGGCCATCGCGTTGTCGACCAGCAGGATCAACGCGGGCAGCAGCCAGACCAGGTGGTGCACCCAGGTGACCGGGCTGACCAGGCACATCACCGCGCCGGTCAGCGCCAGGCCGGTCGCCTCGTCGCCGGCCGCGACGGCGGCCCGGGAACGCCAGGCCCAGAGCGCCAGGGTGCCGAGCACCAGCAGCAGCCACAGCAGGGTGCTCGGGTGCTCCGGGTCGAGCCGGGCAACGACCCCGCGCAGCGACTGGTTGGAGACGAAGGCCAGCTCGCCCACCCGCCCGGTGTTCCACAGCGCCTCGGTCCAGAACTCCCGGGACGCGTCCGGGAAGAGCGCGGCGGCCAGCAGCGAAACCCCGGCGGCCGTGCCGCTGGCGGTGAGCGCCGCCCGCCACCGTCCGGTCACCAGCAGGTAGACGATGAACACGCCAGGGGTCAGCTTGATCGCGGTGGCGAGGCCGATGCCCACCCCGGCCCACCGGTTGCCGACCGGCAGCAGCCGCAGCAGGTCCACCGCCACCAGGAAGAGCAACAGGGTGTTGACCTGGCCGAAGTTGACGGTCTCCCGCATCGGTTCGAACGCGGCGGCCAGGCAGAGCGCCACGGCGAGGGCGAACCACCGGGTCCAGCCGGCGCGGCGGGCGATCGGGTCGACCAGCCACCAGATCAGCACCGTGGTGGTGGCCACGCTGGCGAGCACGCTCACCACGATCGCGGCCGTCCACGGCAGGTACGCCATCGGCAGCATGACCAGCGCGGCGAACGGCGGATAGGTGAAGCCGTACTGGGTGCCCGGTTTGAGGTAGTCGTAGATCTCCCCGCCGTCGCGCACCCACCAGGTCAACGCGCCGTAGTAGACCTTCAGGTCGAAGAACCCGTGCCGGACGGCGGCGACGGCGAGGAACCCGGTGACCGCCGCGGCGAGCACCACCACCCCGACGACCTGCGCGGTCGTCCTGTTGGCACCCTGCGCCACCGTCGTCTCCCTCGCCCTGCGTAGGCTTCCGTCCCATGGCTCTCGGGTACGTCCGCCCGGCGCGTCCCGAGGACGCCGGCGAGATCGCACGCATCCAGCTCGCGACCTGGCGGGTCGCGTACCGCCGGATCCTGCCTCGGCATGTGCTCGACAACCTGGACGAGGCGTTCCTCGCCCGGCGGTGGAGCGCCGCGGTGCTGGAGCCGCCCTCGGGCGCGCACCGGGTGCTGGTCGCCGTCGAACAGGCCGAGCAATCGTATCTGGTGGGGTTCGTCGCCTCCGGCCCGGCCGACGGCGAGGCGTTGGCCCCGGGTGAGCCGGCCGACGCGCTCGGCCCGGACGTGGCGGCGGTGACCGACCTGCTGGTGGAGCCGCGGTGGGGCCGGCGGGGGCACGGCAGTCGGCTGCTCGCTGCCGCCGTCGACCTGTGGCGCGAGGACGGGATGAGTCGGGCGGTGGCCTGGGCGTTCGACGGTGACGAGGCGACCCGCAAGTTCCTGACCAGCACCGGGTGGGAGTCCGACGGCGCGGCCCGGGCGCTGGACGTCGACGACATGCTGGTGCCCCAGGTGCGCCTGCACGTGGGCGTGCCGACCGAGAAGGTACCGGCCGAGTGAACCGGTGTGGCGGCCTCGGCAGGCCGCCACACCGGGCCGGTCAGCCCTTGTCCGAGCCGTCGTTGGCGTCGCGGACGAAGTACCGCTGGAACACCACGAAGATGATCGCTACCGGGATGGTGGCCAGCAGCGCGGCGCCGAGCTTGAGCGGATACTGGGTGCCCTTGCCGAGCGAGCCGCTGACCAGGTCGGCCAACCCGCGCGGCAGGGTGAACAGGTCCGGGTCCTGCACCGACACCAGGCTGTGCGGGAACTCGTTCCAGGAGCCCTGGAACGACAGGATGGTGAGGGTGATCAGCGCCGGTTTCGCCATCGGCAGCACCACCGACCAGAAGGTACGGAAGATGCTCGCCCCGTCTATCCGGGCGGCCTCCTCGACACTCACCGGGATCGACTCGAAGAACTGCTTCATGATGAACACGCCCGCCGCGTCGGCCAGCAGCGGCACCACCAGCCCGGCGTAGCTGTTGTAAAGGCCGAGCTGGTTGAGCACCAGGAACTTCGGGATCAGCAGCACCACCCCGGGCACCGCCATCACCGCGATGACGGCGGCGAACAGCCCGCCGCGGCCCCGGAACCGCAGCCGGGCCAGCGCGTACCCGGCGAGCGAGTCGAAGAAGACCCGGCCGATGGTGACCAGCACCGTCACCAGCAGCGAGTTGCCCAGCCACAGCGGGAAGTTGGTGCCGGCGAAGATCCGTTCGAAGCCGGCCAGCGTGAGCGGGTCCGGAAACGGTGACAGTGGGTTGGCCGCCGCGTCGGGCTCGGTCTTGAGCGCGTTGCCGATCTGGATGACGAACGGGTAGAGGAACACCAGCCCGAAGAAGACCAGCGTGGCGTACCCCAGGAAGCGGGTGGCCAGGGTGCGGGCCGCGCGCTGGTGACGCCGCGCGGGCGCCGCCGCCGGGCGGTCGGTGAGCACGGCCATCTCAGGACCTTTCCGGTACGCGCCGACGCCACGGGCCGCTGCGCGGCCGGTCGGTGTCCCGCTCGGCCAGCGCCCGGCGCTGGATCAGTGTGAGCACGATGATGATCAGAAACAGGACGAAGGAGATCGCCGCGCCGGAGCCGTAGTCGAAGTCCCGGAAGGCGGTCCGGTACGACAGGTACGCCGGGGTGAGTGTGGTCTTGGCCGGGTCGCCCTGGCTCATCACGTACACCTGGTCGAAGACCTGCCAGGAGCCGATCATGCCGAGGGTGAGCACCAGGAAGGTGGTGGGCCTGATCATCGGCAGGGTGACGTACCGGAAGCGCTGCCACCGGGAAGCGCCGTCGAGGGTGCTCGCCTCGTCCAGCGTGACCGGCACGTTCTGCAGCCCGGCCAGGAACATCAGCATGAAGGTGCCGGAGGTGGTCCAGACGACCAGCGTGATGATCGAGATCATCGCGACACTCGGGCCGGCCAGCCAGTCCCACCAGGTCAGCCCGAACGGGCCGCCGTCGGCCAGCGCCGCCGGTGGCGAGTCGACGCCGACCGCGCCGAACAGCAGGTGCAGCACGCCGCGGGAGTCGGCGAACCACTCCGGGCCGTCGATCCCGAGGAAACCGAGCAGCGCGTTCACCGCGCCGGAGTTGGCGAAGAGGAACAGGAACACCACGCTGATCGCGACCGAGCTGGTCACCGAGGGGAAGTAGAAGGCGCTGCGGAAGAAGCTCTTGCCCTTGAGCATCCGGTTGTTGACGACCAACGCCAGGCCGAGTGCGAGCACGGTCTGCGCCGGCACCACGATCGCCACGTAGTAGATGTTGTTGCGGAGGCTGGTCATGAAGTCGCGACGGGCCAGCCCGTCCTCGGTGAACAACTGGGTGTAGTTGTGCGCGCCGACGAACGGGACGTCGCCGGTGAACGGGCTGCCCTGGCCGTTCCAGTCGGTCAGGCTGACCCAGAGCGCCATCAGGATGGGCAGCAGCAGGAACAGCCCCAGAATGACGATCACCGGCGCGACGAAGAGCCAGCCGGCGAGGTTCTCGTTGCTCCGGATGCCGCCCCCGCGTCGGCGTGGGCCGGCCCCGCCCGCGGTCGCCGCGGCGGTCAGTGTCTCGGTTGCCATCTTCCCTCCTTTCCTCTCTCCGGCCGACGTGCGGCGGGGGCCCCGGTGTTCGCCGGGGCCCCCGCCATCACCTCAGCTGCCGCCGAGCGCCGCCTTGGCGTTCTTGTCGAAGTTCTGCAGCACGGTCTTCGGGTCGCCGTTGGCCAGCCCCTGTAGACCGGTGTCGAGGTCCTTGAGGACGCTGTCCATCTTCGGGGCGTTCACCGGGCCCTGGGCGTACGCGGCGCCGTCGATGAACACCTTGTCCGCCGGGAAGGCGGCGGTGTACTGGTCGCGGGCCGACTGGCGGGACGGCATGACGCCGAACGCCTTCGCGAAGGTCATCTGCTGCTCGCCGCTGGTCATCGCCTCGACGAACTTGATCGCCTGATCCTTGTACTTGCTCTTCGCGGCGATGCCCCAGCACTGGGTGAAGGAGAGGGTGCCCTGCCCCTTGGGGCCGGCCGGCAGCGCCACGACCTTGTACTTCACGTTCGGGAAGTCGTTCTGCAGAGCACCCTTGATCCAGTTGCCCTCGATGGTCATCACGGCCTTGCCCTTGCCGAACGCCTCACCGGACCAGCCGGCGTCGAGCTGCTTCGGGTACTTGGCCAGGCCGGTGCTGAGCATGGTCTTGACGTACTGGAGGGCGGCGAGGTTCTCCGGGCTGTCGGCGGTGGGCTGCTTGCCGTCCTTGCTCACCAGCCAGCCGCCGTTCTGCACCATGAAGGCGCCGATCCGGTCCCGGGTGTCACCGAGGGCCAGCGGGACCTGCCCCTTGGCCTTGATCTTCTGGGCGACGGCGGTGAGCTGCTCCCAGGTCGTCGGCACGTCGGCGTCGGTCAGCCCGGCCCTGGTCCACAGGTCGGTGTTGATCTGCAGGGCCAGGGTCGAAAAGTCCTTGGGAGCGCAGTAGACCTTGCCGTCGTACGTGAAGGCACTGCGCAGGCTCTCGTAGAAGTCGCCCGAGTTGCTGATCTTGTCGCCGTACGGCTCGAGGGCACCGACGCTGGCGTAGTTGGCGAACTGGGCCGCGTCCACGTAGAAGACGTCCGGCGGGGTGCCGCCGGCGAGGGCCTGACCGAGCTGCTGGGTGAGGTCCTGCGCCGGGGTGACCGTCGCGGTGTTGCCGGAGCTGCTGGCCCACTTCGCGGCGGCGTCCTGGACGGCTTTGGTCTCGGCCTCGCCGGACGAGCCGATCAGGATCTGCAGGCTGGCCGGGCCGCTGGACTGGGCGGTGTCGCCGGAGGAGTCGTCGAAGCCGCTGCCGCAGGCGGTGGAGCCGAGGAGGGCGACGGCGGCGAGGCCGGCCACCGCTGCCCGGGTGATTGTTCGGGGTGCCATGGTTTCTCCTGGTGGGGGGTGGGACTACGCGGTGTGCCGCAGTGCCAACGAGGGCTGGAGCAGCACGGGGGTGGGGGTCTCGTGGTCGCCGTCGAGGACCCCGGTGAGCAGGTCCACGCAGCGGGCGGCGGCCTCGCCGAGCGGTTGGCTGACGCTGGTCAGCCCGACCGCGGCGGCCACCGGCGTGTCGTCGAAGCCGATCACCGACACGGGCGGGTCGACGCCGCGAATCGCCTGGAGGGCGCCGAGGGCGAGTGAGTCGCTGGCGCAGACCACGGCGCTCGGTGCCACGGTGGCGAGCAGGTCGTGCATCAGGCGTTCGCCCTCGGCGATGCCGTCCTCGGTCTCCCGGTGCAGCCCGGTCGGGTCGACGCCGGCCGCACGCAGCGCGTCGCGCCAGCCGGCCCGTCGGTCGTCGCCGACGCCGGAGCCGACCGGCCAGCCGATGAAGGCGATCCGCCGGTGGCCGGCGTCGAGCAGACGCCGGGTGGCCTGGGCGGTGCCGGCCGCGCCGTCCACGTCCACCCAGGGGTGCGCGTCGAGCGCGTCCCAAGGGCGACCGAAGGTCACGAACGGCACGTCCCGGTCGGCGAGCCATTCGGTACGCGGGTCGCCGTGCTTGGTGCCCACCAGGACGAACGCGTCCAACTCGTAGGTGCCGAGCAGGTCGCCGTAGGTGGCGATCTCCCGGTCGTCGTCGGTGGCGGTGTAGAGCAGCACCCGGTAGCCGGCGGCGTCGGCGGTCTCGGTGAGGCCGTGCAGGAAGCGGTCGAGCACGGAACCGTTGATGCCGTCGCGGGTCGGGTCGATCCGGGCGGCGATGAGGCGGGACCGGCCGGTGCGCATCTGTCGGGCGGCCTGGTTGGCCCGGTAGCCGAGCGCGTTGATCGCGTCCTCGACCCGCTGACGGGTCTCCTGCCGCACGATGTGCGGGCTGTTGAGCACGTTGGACACCGTCTGCCGGCTGACTCGGGCGTGCCGGGCCACCGTCGCGATGGTCACCTTTTCGGCCACTTAATCCCTCTCGCCATCTTGAACGATCCAATTTGGATAAGGCAGGATTGGAACGTTCAAGTTTCTGGAATGTTTCGCACTTTGCACCGCCAGGGGCGCGTTGTCAAGATGGCCGCCCCGCACCCCGAGGATCTGGAGCCACACCGTGATCGAACGCCAGCTGCAACCCCTCCTGCACGAGCTGGTCGGGGTGGTCTTCGCCCCGACCAGCGCGCTGGGGGACGCGACCGGGCAGATCCGCCCGACCGGCGTCCAGGGCGTCTTCCACGCCGACGCCCGGGTGCTCTCCCGCGCCGAGCTGCGGGTCGACGAGCGGGAGCTCGAAGGGCTGGCCCGCAGCGACGACGGCCCGCACGGCGCACGTTTCGTGGGCCTGGCCCGCTGGCTCGGTGACCCCACCCCCGACCCCACCGTCCGCGTCGACCGGCTCCGGCGGGCGGCCCGCAACGGCCTCACCGAGGAGCTGCGGATCGTCTCCACCGCCACCATCGGCGTACGGGCCACCGTCTCCGTCGACCTCGGCTGCGACCTGGCACCCATCGAAGTCGTCAAGTCCGGTGGCGCCACCGACGCGCTGACGGCCAGGACCGGTCAGCCCGGCACGCTCACCTGGTCGGGCGCCGGGATCACCGTCACCGTCACCGCGCCAGGCGCCGACCTGCTGGTCGACGGCGAGCGGGCCACCGCACCCCGGCTGGTCTGGCCGGTCGACCTGCCCCCCGGCGGGGAGACGGTGCTGCGCTGGGAGCTGACCGTCGACGACCCGCGCGCCGTCGTCGTCGGGCCGGCCGGCGAGCCCGAGTGGTCCCGACCCGAGGTGACCGCCGACGACCGACGGCTGATCCGGCTGCTCGACCGCAGTCTGGACGACCTGCGCGGCCTCCGACTGGCCGAGACCGGCGCACCCGGCGACGTGTTCCTCGGCGCCGGGGTGCCCTGGTTCCTCACCCTGTTCGGCCGGGACAGCCTCTGGGCCGCCCGGATGATGCTGCCGCTCGGCACCGACCTGGCCGCCGGCACCCTGCGCGTGCTCGCCCGGCGGCAGGGCACGCGGGTCGACCCGACGACCGGCGAGGCTCCCGGCAAGATCCTGCACGAGCTGCGCCGCCACGCGTTCGCCCTGCCCGACAACGGCCTGCGTCTCCCGCCGGCGTACTACGGGACCGTCGACGCCACAATGCTCTGGGTCAACCTGCTGCACGACGCGTGGCGTTGGGGGATGCCCGCCGAGCAGGTCGAGCCCCTGCTGCCGCACCTGGAGGCGGCGCTGCGCTGGCTCGGCGAGCACGCCGACCCGGACGGTGACGGCCTGGTCGAGTACGTCGACACCACCGGGCACGGGCTGTCCAACCAGGGCTGGAAGGACTCCGGCGACGCCGTCCGCTTTCACGACGGGTCCCTGGCCACCGCGCCGATCGTGCTGGCCGAGGTGCAGGGGTACGCGCACGAGGCCGCCGTGAACGGGGCCGCCCTGCTGGACGCCTTCGGCCGCCCGGGCGCCGACCGCTGGCGCGAGCACGCCGCCGCGCTGGTCGGCCGGTTCCGCAAGAGCTTCTGGGTCGACGGTCGCCACGGACCGCAACCCGCGCTGGCCCTCGACCGCGACAAGCGGCCGGTCGACTCGCTGACCAGCAACATCGGCCACCTGCTCGGCACCGGCCTGCTCGACCGCGACGAGGAGGCCCAGGTCGCGCACCTGCTCACCACCGACACGATGGCCGCCGGGTTCGGGCTACGCACCATGTCCAGCGACGACGCCGGGTTCAGCCCGCTGTCGTACCACTGTGGCTCGATCTGGACCCACGACACCGCGATCGTGCTCGGTGGGCTGGCCCGTGCCGGGCACCGCGAGGCCGCTCTCGGTCTGGCCGACGGGCTGCTCAGCGCGGCCGAGGCGTTCGACTACCGGATGCCGGAGCTGTACGGCGGCGACGACCGGGCACAGGTGAATCGCCCGGTGCCGTACCCGGCCTCGTGTCGACCGCAGGCGTGGGCCGCTGCGGGCGCGGTGCTGCTGCTCCAGGCCGCCACGGGGCTCTACCCGGACGTGCCGGGCGGCACGGTCCGGCTGGCGCCCCTGGCGGGAGCAGAGTTCGGTGCCGTGACGGTCGACGGTCTCCGCGTGGCCGACACCCCGGTACACGTCACTGTCGACCGCACCGGCGAAGCCACACTAACCGGCCTCCCCACCCCCCTGACCCCAACCCTCCCCACCCAACGCCAACCCACGCCCCTCCCCCACCCGCCCCACCCCACGCCGCCCCGCCGATCATGAAGTTGTGGTGGGCGAGAGCTCCATGTGCGCCCCTTTTGTGAGGCACCACAACTCCATGATCGACGCAGGCGGGGCGAGGCCGGGGCGGGCGGGGCGGGCGGGGCGGGACAGCGCCTTGTGTCGCGACAGGAGGTGCCGGATCGGCGGGGTTCAGGGGGTTCGTTCGGCGATCAGCTCGTCGTCGTCCATGGCACCCGTGGGGTGGAAGCCCAGGGAGGTGTAGAGGGCTGCGGCCGAGGTGTTGTCGGGGTGGTAGGACAGGCGGACCGGGGGGTTGCCATCCCGGGCGGCCAGCCAGGGGGCGAGGGTCTGCACCGTCGCCCGGCCGACGCCCCGGCCCTGCTCGGCGGCGTCGATCAGCATTCCGCCGATCCAGTGCGAGCCGTCGTCGTCCACGCCCCACATGACGTGGCCGACGACCGTCTCGTCGGCGTACACCGCGAGCGAGTTCCACACCTCGGAGCGGGTGCTCAGCAGCAGATAGCGCGCGCCCAGCGCGGCCACGAACCGGCGCTGGTCGTCGCGCGGGGCGACGTCGGCCACCGCCCGCCAGTTGTCGTCGTCGACAGGCCGGAGCGTCACTCGCCGCCCGACCCGGTCATCATGTCCACCGTCGATCATCGGGGCAGCCTAGGGACGGCCAGGCCAACGCCGCCATTAGGTTTCGACCCGCCCGGTCAGTCGAGCAGGGCGTCCAGGCCGACGGTGAGGCCGGGGCGGTTGCGCACCGCGCGGACGGCCAGCAGCACACCCGGCATGAACGACACCCGGTCGTACGAGTCGTGCCGGATGGTCAGTGTCTCGCCGGTGCCGCCGAACAGCACCTCCTGGTGGGCGACCAGGCCAGTGGCGCGCACCGCGTGGACGCGTACCCCCTCGATGTCGGCGCCGCGTGCACCCGGCACCTCGTCCCTGGTGGCGTCCGGGACCGGGCCGAGGCCGGCCTCGGCGCGGGCCTGGGCGATCTGCCGGGCGGTGTGGGTGGCGGTGCCACTCGGGGCGTCCAGCTTGCGCGGGTGGTGCTGCTCGATGATCTCGACGGACTCGAAGTGTCGGGCGGCCCGCGCGGCGAACTGCATCATCAGCACCGCGCCGATGCCGAAGTTCGGGGCGATGACCACGCCCACCTCGGGCTTGTCGGCCAGCCAGCCGCGCACCTGCTCCAGCCGCTGCTCGGTGAAGCCGGTCGTGCCGACCACCGCGCTGATGCCCTGCTCGATGCACCACTGGAGGTTGTCCATGACGACGTCCGGCGTGGTGAAGTCGACGACCACCTCGGCGGTGGAGACGGAGGAGCGGCTGTCGCCCTGGTCGACCGCCGCGGTCAGGGCGAGATCGTCGGCGGCGTCGACCGCCTTGCAGACCTCGATGCCCATCCGGCCGCGCGCACCAAACACGCCGACCCGCAGCTGCTGGGCCGGGGTCTTTCCCTGCTCGTCAGTCACGGGGCACAACCTATCCCAATCGGGACGGACCCTTCCGGCCGGATCCGCTCTGCTCCACCGGCCGGGACGCCCGACCGGGGTGCCTCGACCGGGCCGGGCGGCAGAACTCAGACCGCGAAGTCGCCGGCGCCGAACGGGCCCACCACGGCCAGCGACATCGGCCGGCTGAGCAGCTCGGCGGCGAGGACGTTCACGTCCTCCACGGTGACCTCGTCGACCCGGCGGAGCAGCTCGTCGACCGGCATCAGGTCGCCGTAGAGCAGCTCACCCTTGGCCAGTCGGCTCATCCGGGAACCGGTGTCCTCCAGGCCGAGCACGAACGAGCCCTTGCTCATCCCCTTGCCCCGGGCCACCTCGGCCTCGGCCAACCCGTCGGCGGCCACCCGGGCCAGCTCGGCGCGGGTCAGGGCCAGCACCTCGTCCACCTTGCCCGGCGCACAGCCGGCGTAGACGGCGAACAGGCCGGTGTCGGCGTACTGGCTGGCGTACGAGTAGACCGAGTACGCGAGGCCCCGCTGCTCGCGGATCTCCTGGAACAGGCGGCTGGACATGCCGCCGCCGAGCACGTTGTTGAGCACCCCGAGGGCGAACCGCCGATCGTCGAGCCGGTCGATGCCGGGGCAGCCGAGGATGACGTGTGCCTGCTCGGTCTCCTTCGGCTCCACCAGGGTGGTCGCCGGTTTGGTGCGTACCGCCGGGGTGGCCGCGCGGTGCGGCGCCGGCGTGGCCGGGTCGCTGTCCAGTGGGGTGCCCCGCACGGCCTGGCGGACCATCTTGACCACAGCGGCGTGGTCGAGGTTGCCGGCAGCGGCGATGACGATCTGCGGCGCGGTGTAGCGGCCCCGGTAGAAGCTCTGGATCTGCCGTCGGGTCATCGGGGTGACGGTCTCGGCGGTGCCGGAGATCAGCCGACCCAGCGGGTGGTCGCCGTAGACGGCCTGGACGAAGAGGTCGTGCACCTCGTCACCGGGCTCGTCGTCGTGCATGGCGATCTCTTCGAGGATCACGCCGCGCTCGGTCTCGACGTCGGCCGGCTCCAGCAGCGAGTCGGCGACCAGGTCGCACATCACGTCGACCGCGAGCGGCAGGTCCTCGTCCAGCACGCGGGCGTAGTAGCAGGTGTATTCCTTCGTGGTGAAGGCGTTCGTCTCACCACCCACCGCCTCGATCTGCGAGGAGATCTCCAGTGCGGTGCGCTTGTGCGTGCCCTTGAAGAGCAGGTGTTCGAGGAAGTGCGCGGCACCGGCCTGCGGGCCGGTCTCGTCACGCGAGCCGACCGCCACCCAGATGCCGAACGAGACGCTGCGCATCGCCGGAATCGCCTCGGTGAGGACGCGCAGACCGCTGGGCAGCACGGTACGACGTACCGTGCCGCCCAGCGGGTCGTCGCTGAGCGTCCGGGTCACCGCGCGGGCGGTGCCGCCGGAGCGGCCCGCCCCGGTGTCCCGAACTCGACTCGCCTGGCTGGCCCGCCAGCCGGGGGCCACCCCCCGTCGATCCGGTGGAAACGGCGCGCTGATGGCCCGACTCACGACTTGCTCCCGGTTCGACGAGGGGTGGGTGATGCGTTGTACGACGGTCAGCTGTGCCGGGTCCGACGGCGCGGACGCTCGCCGCCCTCGCCACCCTCGCCGCCGCCGTTGCCGCCCTCGCCGCCGCGCTCCGGGCCACGCCCGCCACGGTCGCCGCCACGCTCACGGTCGCCGCGGTCACGCGGGGCCCGGTCGCCCCGGTCCCGGCCAGCCGGCCGGTCGCCAGCGGCGGCCTCACCGGCGGCCGGAGCCTCGGTGCCCTCCGGGCGGACCTTGTCGAGGTAGATCTTGCCGCGGGCGTCGATGTCCGCGATCTCGACCTCGACCCGGTCACCGACGTTGAGGAAGTCCTCAACACGCTCGACGCGCTTGCCGTCGCCCACCTTGGAGATGTGCAGCAGGCCGTCACGGCCCGGCAGGAGCGAGATGAACGCGCCGAACGCGGCGGTCTTGACCACCGTGCCGAGGAACCGCTCGCCCTGCTTCGGCAGCGTCGGGTTGGCGATGCCGTTGATCCGGTCGACGGCCGCCTGGGCCGACGGGCCGTTGGTGGCGCCGACGTAGATCGTGCCGTCGTCCTCGATGGAGATCTCGGCGCCGGTCTCGTCCTGGATCGCGTTGATGGTCTGCCCCTTCGGGCCGATCACCATGCCGATCTTGTCCACCGGGATCTTGACGGTGGTGACTCGCGGCGCGTAGTCGGACATCTCGGCCGGAGCCTCGATCGCCGCCTTCATGACCCCGAGGATGACCTGCCGGGCCTCGTTCGCCTGCTGCAACGCGGAGGCCAGCACGTCCGACGGGATGCCGTTGAGCTTGGTGTCGAGCTGGAGCGCGGTGACGAACTCCGGCGTGCCGGCGACCTTGAAGTCCATGTCACCGAACGCGTCCTCGGCACCGAGGATGTCGGTCAGCGTCACGTACTGGGTCTTGCCGTCCACCTCGTCGGAGATGAGCCCCATCGCGATGCCGGCGACCGGCGCCTTCAGCGGAACACCCGCGGAGAGCAGGCCCAGCGTCGAGGCGCAGACCGAACCCATCGAGGTGGAGCCGTTGGAGCCGAGCGCCTCCGACACCTGCCGGATGGCGTACGGGAACTCCTCGCGCGACGGCAGCACCGGGATCAGCGCGCGCTCGGCGAGGGCGCCGTGGCCGATCTCGCGACGCTTCGGCGAGCCGACCCGGCCGGTCTCACCGGTCGAGTACGGCGGGAAGTTGTAGTTGTGCATGTAGCGCTTGCGGTTCTCGGGGGACAGCGTGTCCACCATCTGCTCCATGCGGAGCATGTTCAGCGTGGTGACGCCCAGGATCTGGGTCTCGCCCCGCTCGAACAGCGCCGAACCGTGCACCCGGGGCAGCACGCCGACCTCGGCGGTCAGCGCCCGGATGTCGCGCGGGCCACGCCCGTCCATGCGGACCTGCTCGCGCAGCACGCGGTTGCGCACCTCGGACTTGGTCAGCGACCGGAAGGCAGCGCTGAGCTCCTTCTCGCGACCCTCGAACCGTGCGCCCAGCTCCTCGGCGACCCGGGCCTTGACCCGGTCCAGGGCCTCCTCGCGGTCGGCCTTGCCGGCGATGGTGATCGCCTCGGCCACGTCGGCGCGGGCCAACTCGGAGACGGCGTCGTACACGTCGTCCTGGTAGTCCAGGAAGACCGGGAACTCGGTGACCGGCTTCGCGGCGACCTCGGCCAGCTCGCTCTGCGCGCGGCACAGCTCACGGATCGCCGGCTTCGCGGCCTCCAGGCCGCTGGCGACGACCTCCTCGGTCGGGGCGGTGGCACCGGCCGAGATGAGGGCGACGGCGTTCGGGGTGGCCTCGGCCTCGACCATCATGATCGCGACGTCGCCGTCCTCGAGCGTGCGGCCGGCCACGACCATGTCGAAGGTGGCGCGAGCCAGCTCCTCCAGGGTCGGGAAGGCGACCCACTGGCCGTCGATGTGGGCGACGCGGGTCGCCCCGATCGGGCCGGAGAACGGCAGGCCGGAGAGCTTGGTCGACATCGAGGCTGCGTTGATCGCCACGACGTCGTACGGGTGCTGCGGGTCGAGCGCGAGGATGGTCTCGACGACCTGGACCTCGTTGCGCAGGCCCTTGACGAAGGACGGGCGCAGCGGCCGGTCGATCAGCCGGCAGGTGAGGATCGCGTCCTCGCTGGGCCGACCCTCACGGCGGAAGAACGAGCCGGGGATGCGACCCGCGGCGTACATCCGCTCCTCGACGTCGACGGTCAGCGGGAAGAAGTCGAACTGCTCCTTCGGATGCTTACCGGCGGTCGTGGCGGAGAGAACGACCGTCTCGCCCAGCTGGGCGATGACGGAACCGGCGGCCTGGCGAGCCAGCCGACCGGTGGAGAAGGTGATCTCGCGGGTGCCGAAGGACCCGTTGTCGATCACGGCGGTGCGGGATTCGGTGCCGAGTTTGGTCTCGGTCATGTGCTGTCGTGCTCCTTCGCGTCGTGGGCCCACGACATCGGGGAGCTGCTCAGCCGGCCGGTCTTCGATCGAAGCGCCCGGGTGGCCGGCATGATGCCGGGGTTCCCGGGGGCCACTACCGGAGACCGGTACGCTGACCGGCTCCCTCTCGGGTGGTCGCGCGGCCCGTGTTTCTTCAGGTGGGACGCGGTACGGGGGAGTGGCCGTACGGCCACTCCCCCGTCACGTCACCGGCGCAGACCGAGCCGCTCGATGAGCGACCGGTAGCGGGCAATGTCCTTCTTCTGGACGTAGTTGAGCAACCGACGGCGCCGGCCGACCAGCAGCAGCAGCCCACGGCGGCTGTGGTGGTCGTGCTTGTGCACCTTCAGGTGCTCGGTCAGCTCGGCGATCCGCTTGGTGAGGACCGCGACCTGGACCTCCGGCGAACCGGTGTCGCCCTCGGCGGTCGCGTACTCCGCGCGGATGCTGGCCTTGGCTTCCTGATCGAGCGCCATGTTCTCCCTGTTTCGATGGGTTGATCAAGTGGGTGTCCGTCGTCCCGGTGGACCGGGAACGGACCGGTACCTCGCACCCGCGGCGTCGAGCAGGCACGCGAGGCCCCACGCCGGTCACCCGACGTCCCGGCAAGACTACCAGCACTCGCCGGTAACACCCGGCGAAGGGCCTCGGTGGCGGCCCGTCAACCCACCACGATCAGGCCAGTACGCGCCGGGTGCGCTCGACGTCCTGATTCATCTGGGCGATCAACGGCTCGATCGAGTCGTACCGGATCTGACCACGCAGGTGCGCCACGAAGTCCAGCGCCAGCCGCTCGCCGTACAGGTCGCCGGAGAAGTCCAGCGCGTACGCCTCCACCCGCCGCTCCCGCCCGGAGAAGGTCGGGTTGGTGCCCACTGACACCGCCGCCAGCAGCGGCTCGTGTTGACCGCGGCGGATCAGCCGGGCCGCGTACACGCCGTCGGCGGGCACCGCCGCGTACCGGTGGCAGAGCAGGTTGGCGGTGGGGAAGCCCAGCTCCCGGCCCCGCTGGTCGCCGCGGACCACGACGCCCTCCACCCGGTGTGGGCGGCCCAGCGCGGCGGCCGCCGCGCCCACGTCACCCGCGTCGACGCAGGACCGGATGTACGTGGAGGAAAAGACGGTGCCGTCCTCGGCGACCAGCGGGCCGCCCTCCACGCCGAAGCCGAACGTCTGACCCAGCCGTTCCAACAACGCCACGTCGCCGGCGGCCCGGTGCCCGAAGCGGAAGTTGCTGCCGACCACCACCAACGCCGCGTGCAGGTGCTCGACAAGGACGTCGTGCACGAACTGCTCGGCCGGCACCCGGGAGAACTCCGGGGTGAACGGCACCACGCAGAGCACGTCCACGCCGAGCGCCTCGATCAGTTCGGCCTTACGGGCCGGCTCGGTGAGCACCGCCGGGTGCGAACCGGGGCGGACCACCTCGGCCGGGTGCGGGTCGAAGGTGACCACCACCGACTGCACGCCCAACTCGCGGGCCCGGGCAACGGCATGCCCGATCGTCGCCTGGTGCCCCTTGTGCACGCCGTCGAAGACGCCGATGGTGACCACCGAGCGTCCCCACCCGCCGGGCGCCGCGTCGTAGCCCCGCCACCGCTGCATGCCGTTCCTCTCTGCTGTCCCGCCGGCCGGCGGGTCGACACCGCCGGCTGCGGGCCGGCGGACCTGCGCTGTCAGGCCGGTGCGAGCACGATCTCCGCGCGGGCCCGTCCGTCCCGCTCGCTGACGATAGCGATCAGGCCGCCGGCCGGCCCGAAGACGGCGTACGGCCCGGTGAGGCCGGCCGGGTCCAGTGGCCCACCGTGGGCGAGCACCCGGGCCTCGTCCGGCGTGGCCTCCCGGCGGGCGAAGAACCGGTCGGCCGCCGCGTCCAGTGGCAGGTTCACCACGTCCGGGGCGCGCTGCTCCAACTCGTCGAGCGTCGCCGCCTCGGCGAGGGTGAAGCCACCCACCGCGGTACGCCGCAGCGCCGTGAGGTGCCCGCCGACGCCGAGCGCCAGGCCGGCGTCCCGGGCGATGGCCCGGATGTACGTGCCGGAGGAGCAGGTCACGTCCACGTCCACGTCCACCACGTCCGGCTCGGTGCGGCGGATCGCCAGCACTTCCAGCCGGGAGATGGTGACCCGCCGCGCCGGCAGCTCGACGCTCTCCCCGTCGCGGACCCGCTTGTACGCCCGCTGCCCGTCGATCTTGATGGCGCTGACCGCGCTCGGCACCTGGTCGACCTCGCCGCTCAACCCGGCCAGCGCCGACCGGATCGCGTCGTCGGTGACCTGCCCGGCCGGCACGGTGGCGGTAACGTCGCCCTCGGCGTCGTCGGTGACCGTGGTCTGGCCGAGCCGGATGGTGCCGGTGTAGCTCTTGCCCGCGCCGATCACGTAGGTCAGCAGCCGGGTGGCCCGGCCGACACCGATCACCAGCACACCGGTCGCCATCGGGTCGAGGGTGCCGCCGTGCCCGACCCGTCGGGTCTTCGCCAGTCGGCGGATGCGCGCCACCACGTCGTGCGACGTCATGCCGCCGGGCTTGTCGACCACGATCAGACCATCGGTGCTCACGTCGGCCAAGCCTGCCAGATGGCACCCACTCCGCAGAGCGTGGGCAGGCCCGGCGTGACCCGAGCCTCCGCTCACACGGCCTGAGCCGGTTTGTCGGGACGTGGCGTCCATCCGGCGGAATGTCGAGCGGGGCAGCCGTCCTCGGAGCGCCCTGGTGACCGGCGCCTACTATCTGCTCGCGCTGGCCACCAGCGGCGAAAACTGACGGGGGAAGCATGGACAACACGTCGTCGAGCGAGCCCACACCGACGGACCCGGTCGACCCGCCACCGCCGCCCGCCGCGGTGGCGCAGGTCAACCCGGTGCAGCTACCGGACTGGCTACGGTCATCGCAGACCGAGCACCAGCCCACCGGGTGGAACCGGGTCCGCTTCTTCTCGGCCCGGCACAACGGGGCCCTGCTGCTCGGCCTCGGGCTGGTGATGGCACTGCTGATGGTCGTCGGCGGGGTGGTGCTGGTCGGTCGGGTCGCCGATGGTGTCCGCGCGTCCGCCTCGGCGAGCCCCACACCGAGCCCCACCCCGCCGGTGAGCAGGGTCGGCGAACCACGGGACCTGTTCGCCGGGTCGCCGGCGGCCTCCTTCGCGCCAGCCGAGGAGGCCGTGCGGATGCCGGCGGCCAAGAGCACCGGGCCGTTCACCGCGGCCCAGGTGCGGACCGCGCTGGAGTCGGTGCGCAAGGCACTGATCGAGAGTCGGGTCGACATCTCGATGTTCTCCGGGGATCCGGAGCCGTTCCTCGCGCTGCTCGCCCCGGACGCTCGCGAACGGCTCCGGGGAGACTTCACCAACGGCAGTTTCCTGCGGTACGCCACGAGGATGGCGTCGCCGTCGGACTGGGAGTTCGGCGTCCGCGCCGACGGCCGGGTCACTTACCGGGCCACCAGGCAGAACGGCATCCGACTGCTGGAGGTCTCCACGGAGTTCGTCTGGGCGTACCCGTTCGACGTGGACCTGCGGGCGCCCGCCGGCGCGACAGTGGTGGCGCTGCGCGACCAGGTGGCGTGGCAGGTGCCGCACCCGGACGACGTGCCGGCCTCCGCCCGGGGCCTCTGGGTCGCCTCGGCGAAGGCCGTGACCTGGAACGCGGACTGCGCCCAACTCAGTGAAGGCTGGGTGCAGGAGCAGTTCTGGGTGGCCGACGTGCACCGGGACCGGATACCCGCGGGCGACCCGGGCACCATCTTCGACCTCGACGCGCCCGCGCCAACCACCACGCGCTGCTGACCGGCGGACCCCGGCGACCGGTCAGCGGACCGCGCCGGTCACCGCCCACCTGCCGTTGCGCAGTCGCAGCAGCAGGGCGACCAGCCGGATCACCACGAACACTGTGAGCCCGGCCCAGATGCCGCCCAGCCCGAGGTTGAGCGCGTACGCCAGCCAGATGGCCGGCAGGAAGCCACCGAGCGCCGCCACGATGGTGAGGTTGCGCAGGTAACGCACGTCGCCGGCGCCGATCAACACGCCGTCGAGGGCGAACACCACCCCGGCCAGCGGCAGCATGACGACGAACCACGGCCAGGCCACCATGGCCTGCTCGCGTACCCCTTGATCGGAGCTGAACCACGACGGCACCACGCCCGCGCCGGCGGCGACGAGCAGCGCGAAGCCCACGCCGCAGACGCCGCCGAGCAGCCCGACCCGGCGGGCGAGCGCCCGCGCACCCGCGTCGTCGCCGGCGCCGAGCGCGGCACCGACCAGGGACTGCGCGGCGATGGCGAGGGCGTCGAGCACCAGCGCGGTGAAGAACCAGAGTTGCAGGGCGATCTGGTGGGCGCCGACGGCGGCGGCGCCGAAGCGGGCGGCGACGGCGGTCGCGGACAGGAAGCTGGCCTGGAACGCCAGCCCACGGATCAGCAGGTCGCGGCTGAGCACCAGTTGTTGGCGGATCACGCGGGGTTGGGGGCGCAGCGACACCCGCTCGCCGACCAGGGCGGCGGCGAAGAGCACCCCGCAGAGCGTCTGCGCGACGACGTTCGCCACGGCCGAGCCGACCAGACCCAGCCCGCCGGGGTAGACCAGCAGCGGGCAGAGCAGCGCGGAGAGCAGGTTGGGGCCGAGCACGAAGTACAGGGGGCGGCGAGTGTCCTGCACGCCGCGCAGCCAGCCGTTGCCGGCGGCGGCGAGGAGCAGGCCGGGAGCGCCGAGGGCCGCGATCCGCAACCACTGGGCGGCGGCGTCGGCGACCTCGCCACCACCCCCGGCGAGGGTACGCGCGAGCGCGCCGCCGCCGACCTGCATGCCGATCGCGATCAGCAGACCGACACCGAATGCCAGCCAGGACGACTGGACGCCCTCGGCGACCGCGGCGGCCCGGTCACCCGCGCCGAAGCGGCGGGCCGCGCGGCCGGTGGTGCCGTAGGCGACCACGGTGCCCACCCAGGCGGTGAGCGTCATGACCGTGCCGCCGACGGCGAGCGCGGCGAGCGGCACCCGGCCGAGGTGACCGACCACGGCGGTGTCGACCAGCACGTAGAGCGGCTCGGCGGCGAGCACCACGAGGGCCGGCAGGGCGAGCGCGGCGATCCGCCGGGGCGAGGCGGGTCGGTGAGCGGTGGTGGCGTGGTTCATCGCCGCCGATCCTGGCATGACCACAGTAAGGAGCACAAGGCCGCTGGTGACTTACGGACCCGCCTCTCGACCAGCTCGGCGGACGTCACCGAGGATCGAGGCCCTGGTGCGCTCCATGTCGCCGCCATCCCGGTTTGCGGCGCTCACTACCCTGTCCGAGGCTCCCACGCGGGGGGCACCACGACAGCGATAGGCCTTATCACAGTGAGCGACAGTTACCCTCCGCCCGACCCGAACGTCACCCCCTGGAGCGGCCCGCCGGCCCCGCAGCAGGGCGGCTACCCGCCGTACGGACAGCCACCACCCCAGCCGTACTACGGCACACCACCGCCAGCGGCGCCGAACGGGTCGAACAAGGGCCTGATCATCGGGCTGGTCGCCGGCGCGGTGGTCGTCATACTCGCCATCTGCGGCGCGGGAATCGGCCTCCTGCTCGCCTACGATGACGACGAGCCCGCACAGGGCACGTCCTCCACCCCCACGGTGGGCACCGGCAGCACGCCCGGCACGGGGACCGCCCCCACACCGGGGCAGGCGGATCCACCGAACAACAACTCGATGACCGCCCGTTACTCCAGCGACCTGGCGAACGTCTGCGAAGGCAGCCCGATCCTGAACGCGGCGCCCTACAGCGGCCCGGCCGGCGCCAAGGCCTACACGTTCTCGAACAACCCCGACCGGCCGACGTCCTGGTCCTCGACGTACGTCCCCTCGGACAAGTCCTACTACGCGAAGGGCGCGGACTACCAGAAGGTGTCGGTGGTCGGCTGCCTGAAGTTCGACGAGGGCAGCCAGGGTGCCCCGAGAAAGTGTCAGTACAGGGACAAGGCGGAGAAGCAGGTCACCGTCGACTACGTCTCGTCGCGCTACACCCTGACCTTCTACGCGGCCAGGACCGCCGAGAAGATCGGCGACGGCGGCACCGTCACCGCCCCGACGAACAGGTGCCCGAGTTTCATCTCGTACGACAAGACCACCATGAGGGCGTACGCGACGCCGGACTCCGGCACCATCGAGGCGGCCCTGGACACGTTCCTGTCCTGAACGGCTCGACCCCCACCGGTGGCCGGACGGTGACGCCGTCGGCGCGGCGCGTCGGCGGCGTCACCACCGGTCGAGACGAGTCACTGACGGGTGTCCATCGACGTCTGCAGCGCGCGGCGGGCCTGCTCGCGGGCGTCGTCGGTGGTGGTCTCGGGCTTGGGCTTGTTCGGCATGGTGGCGCTCCTCTTCCCAGGGCGTGAGCCGCCGACACGCGGCGGCCCTCACGGGCGGTCCTGCTGAGCGCCCCACGGCGGTCCGGGGTTACCGGAGCAGCCGACTGGGCAGCGTGAGCCCGGGTCGATCCGACCCTGGAGGGAGGCGGCACGGGGTGTGGCACCACCGCCCATGACCTGCACCGCTACGCGGCACCGGCCTTCTCCCAAGTTATCGTTCAGGTCCACATACTGCTTACGGTTCCCGCCATTTGGACGGTCGGCAGCCCAGCTCAGCGAGCCAGGAAGTGCCAGCCCAGCCACCACCAGAACCCGAACAGACCGATCCGGCCCACCGGCACCGAACCGACCTCGTAGCGCATCACGTAGGCGCAGACCTCGCCCAGGGTGGGGATCCGTGACCCCTCCCGCCGGGCCATCCACTCGACCACCGCGAAGAGGATCAGCGCGGTGAGGAAGCCGCCGATCGCGAGCGCGCGCATCATCGCCGCACCAGCCCCCAGAAGGCGGCCAACCAGGCGAACCAGACCGCCGACCGGGTCAGTTGATCCTCCAGGAGAGGATCGGCCAACCGGGAGAAGGTCGGGAAGTCATCGCCGGCCGCCAGCACGAAGGTCACGCCCTCGAAGACCCCGAAGACCACCACCGGCACCGCCCACCAGGCCGCCCCCGTGCCCAGCCGACGCGGCGCCGGCCGACGGGGCACCCGGTTGCTCAGACCGAGCCAGATCAGCACCCCACCCGTCCCGAGGGTGAACAGATTCGCCTCGGTGGAGAAGGACGCGAACCGGCCACCGACGAGCGACAGGCAGACGAGGACGGGAACGGAGACGGCGGGCCGGTCCCAGGCGCGGGGGGCCTCCACGGTGAGGTCGTGCGGCTGCTCCATCCCGCAATTCTTCCCGGTATCACGGAACGCGGGAAGACCAACACTCCCCGGAGCTGACCCTGATCTTCCGGACCAACGGATCGATGGCGGCCGAAGGCAGTCAGCCGATCAGCGCCGCGTCCAGCTGACCGCGGATCGACTCGACCACCTGCTCGACGGTGCCCCGGCCGGTGAATCCGGCCGCGAACGTGTGCCCACCACCGCCCAGCGCTACCGCGACCCGACTGACGTCCACCGCGCCCTTGCTGCGCATCGACACCGCCCACTCGGTGGGCCTGGTCTGCTTCACCACACAGCTCACATCCGCCTCGGCGGTGCAGCGCACGGAGTCGATCAGCGCCTCCAGCACGTACGGCCGCTGTTCGTGCCGGGCCAGGTCGTCCAGGGTGGCGAAGGTCCAGACCAGGCCCCGACCTCCGGCGGCGGCCGGCTCCAGTCGAGCCCGGCCGAGAACCTCACCGAAGAGGCGGACCGCGCCGAAGGGCCGGGTGTCGAAGACCCGCCGGGAGATGTCACCCGGCGAGATGCCGGTCGCCAGCAAGCGGGCGGCCATCTGATGCACGGCCGGAGTGGTGGCCTCGAACCGGAACGAGCCGGTGTCAGTGGTCAGCGCCACGTAGAGGCACTCGGCGATGGCCGGATCCACCGCCACCCCGAGCCGGGCCAACAGTTGTTCGGCCACGACCGACGTGGCCGCCGCACCCGGGTCGACCAGGTTGACAGTGCCGAAACCCGGGTTGGAGGCATGGTGGTCGAGCACCAGCGCCGCACCCGCCGACGACAACCGCCCGGCCAACTCGCCGAGACGCGACTCGCTCGCCGCGTCGAAGCAGATCACCAGATCGGGCGCCGGGTCGGCGGCGTCCGCCGGGACCAGCAGGTCCAGCCCGGGCAGCCCCCGGAACGGCTCCGGCACCTCCGGCGGCCCGGGAAAGGTCGCCTGCACGTCGCGTACGCCGAACTGCCGCAGGCCCAGACCGAAGCCGAGCATGCTGCCCAGCGCGTCGCCGTCCGGATTGATGTGGCAGATCAGCAGCACCCGGGCGGTCGGCGGGAGAGCTCGCACCAACGCCTCGGCCGCGGCCCAGTCCGCCTCGGCGGGGCCGAGCGCGGCTGCCCCGGCGAACGGGGCGGTGCTGGCGGTGCTGGTCACCGCGTTTCCCCACCCCGCGGGGTCTCCTTGACGTCGGTGGCCTCGTCGGCCTCGTCCGTCTCGTCCGTCTCATCGGTCTCGTCGTCCACCCGGTACGGCTGGGCCTCGCCCGCGTACTTCGCCTGGGCGGCGAGCCGCTGCACCTCGGCGTCGGCGTTGCGGGCGGCGGCGAGCAGGTCGTCGATGTGCTTGACCTGGTCCTGCACGTCGTCGAGGACGAACGTGAGGGTCGGCGAGTGGCGCAGCCCGAGGGCCTTGCCGACCGTGCTGCGCAGCAGCCCCTTGGCGCTCTCCAGCGCCGCCGCGGTGTCCGCCTGGGCCACCGAGTCACCGAGCACCGTGTAGAACACCGTCGCGTCACGCAGGTCAGCGGTAATCCGGGCATCGGTGATGGTGATCATCCCGAGCCGCGGGTCCTTGATCTGGCTCCGCACCACCGACGCGACCAGCTCACGCACCCGTTCCGCGTGCCGGCGTACCTTGGCCGGATCAGACATCTCGCCACCTCCACGGCGTCCTGCTTCCGGCCGACCCGGCGGCCCGCAGGCCGCCGGCCGACCGGCCAACATCTCGAACATTACCTTCGCGGCCGCTCCGGTCGCCCGGCACGGCCGGCGCCATGGTCAGTCGTCGTCCACGCCGTAGAGCCGGCGTCGCACCGACAGCAACTCGACCTCGGGGCGATTGGCCACCAGGCGCTCACAGGAGTCGAGCACCTCGCGGACGTGCGCCGTTTCGGCGGCCACCACGGCCACCGCCAGCTGCGCTCGACCATGCAGGTCGAGCGCACCCACCTCGGCGGCCGACACCTCGAAGCGGCGCAGCGCCGCCACGATCGGCCGTACATATGATCTCTTGGCTTTGAGCGACCGTGAGTCGCCCGGCAGCAGCAGGTCGAAGACCGCGGTTCCGGTGAACATCGCCCCGGACGATACCGCCAAACCGCCCCGCATGATCAAGGGGTTTACGCCGACTCGGCGTAAACCCCTTGATCAGCGTGTCACTGCCGGATCAGGCGCGAACCTTCTCCCGCATCTCGAAGGTCTCGATGACGTCGCCGACCTGGACGTTGTTGTAACCACCCAGGGTCAGACCGCACTCGAAGCCCTCGCGGACCTCGGTGGCGTCGTCCTTGAACCGCTTGAGCGAGGTGATCGTGAGGTTGTCCGCCACGACCGTCCCGTCCCGAAGCAGTCGAGCCTTCGCGTTGCGTCGGATGATGCCCGACCGGACGATGCAACCGGAGATGTTGCCGATCTTGGACGAGCGGAAGACGTCGCGGATCTCCGCGCTGCCCAGCTCGGCCTCCTCGTACTCCGGCTTGAGCAGGCCCTTGAGCGCTGCCTCGATCTCCTCGATGGCCTGGTAGATGACGGTGTAGTACCGGATCTCCACGCCCTCGCGGTCGGCCATCTCACGGACCTTGTTCGAGGCCCGCACGTTGAAGCCGATGATCGTGACCGGCTCGGACGAGGCGCTCGCGAGCATGACGTTGCTCTCGGTGATCGCGCCGACGCCCCGGTCGAGGACCTTGAGCTGGACCTCCTCGGGGATGTCGAGGTTGAACAGCGCGTCCTCCAGTGCCTCCACCGAACCGGAGACATCGCCCTTGAGGATGAGGTTGAGCGAGGTCTTCTCGCCCTCCTTGAGCTGCTCCATGAGCGTCTCGAGGGTGGCCCGACCACGGGAGTTGGCGAATGCCGCCGCCCGCCGCCGTGCCTGTCGCTGCTCGGCGATCTGCCGCACCGTGCGGTCGTCCGCCGCGGCGAGGAACGTGTCACCCGCACCGGGCGGCGCGGTCAGACCCAGAACCATGACCGGACGCGCCGGCCCAGCCTCGGAGAGCTGGTTGCCGTTCTCGTCGAGCATGGCCCGGACCCGGCCGTGCGCCCCACCGGCGACGATCGAATCGCCCGCCCGCAGGGTGCCCTTCTGCACCAGCACCGTCGCCACCGCACCGCGGCCCTTGTCCAGGTGAGCCTCGATGGCCACACCCTGCGCCGGCCCGTCGATCGGAGCGGTCAGCTCCAGCGACGCGTCGGCGGTCAGCAGAACGGCCTCGAGCAGTTCCTCGATGCCGATGCCGGGCTTGGCTGCCACGTTGACGAACATGGTCTCGCCGCCGTACTCCTCGGCGACCAGGCCGTACTCGGTCAGCTGCTGGCGGACCTTGTCCGGGTTGGCCTCCGGCTTGTCGACCTTGTTGACCGCGACCACGATCGGCACGTCGGCCGCCTTGGCGTGGTTCAACGCCTCGATGGTCTGCGGCATCACGCCGTCGTCGGCCGCGACCACCAGGATCACGATGTCCGTCACCTGGGCACCACGAGCACGCATGGCGGTGAACGCCTCGTGACCCGGGGTGTCGATGAAGGTCACCGCGCGGTCCACACCATCGTGCGGAACGTGCACCTGGTACGCACCGATGTGCTGGGTGATGCCACCCGCCTCGCCGGCCACGACGTTCGCCTTACGGATGGCGTCGAGCAGCTTGGTCTTACCGTGGTCGACGTGACCCATGACGGTCACCACCGGCGCACGGCTGACCAGACGCTCCTCGGCCACCTCCGCGTCGAGGTCGATGTTGAACTGCGCGAGCAGCTCGCGGTCCTCGTCCTCCGGGCTGACGATCTGGATGTCGAAGCCCAGGTGCTCACCCAGCAGCTGCAGGGTGTCGTCAGAACAGGACTGGGTCGCGGTGACCATCTCGCCCAGGTTGAACATCTCCTGGACCAGCGAACCCGGGTTGGCGTTGATCTTGTCGGCGAAGTCCGACAGCGAGGCGCCACGGGAGAGCCGGACGACCTGACCCTGACCCCGGGGAGCACCCGAGCTCATGGTCGGAGCCGACAGGTTGTCGAACTCCTGTCTGCGCTGCTTCTTGGACTTCCGACCGCGCGTCGGCCGGCCACCCGGACGCCCGAAGGCACCCGCGGCACCGCCGCCACGGCCACGACCACCGGCACCCGGACGACCGCCGCCGCCGGACGGAGCACCCGGACGGAAACCGCCACCGGGAGCACCGCCACCGCCGCCGGGACCGCCACGGTAGCCACCGCCACCGCCGGCACCCGCGCCGCCACCGGGGCCGCCGCGGTAACCGCCACCGCCACCGGCGCCACCGCCGGGACCGCCACGGAAACCGCCGCCACCGCCACCGGGACGACCTGCGCCACCACCGGGACGACCGGCGCCACCGGGACCGGGGCGACCGGCAGCCGGACGCTGGCTCGGCATGGACGCCGGGCTGGGCCGCGGCGGCATGGAGTTCGGGCTCGGCCGCGGCGGCATGCCCGCCGGGCTGTTGGGCCGAGGACCACCCGCACCGGCGGCCGGAGGCCGCTGCTGCTGGCCACCCTGGATGCCGAACGGGTTGTTACCGGCACCGCGCGCCGGCGGACGACCGCCCGGCCGGGCACCCGGACCGGGAGCCGGCGTGCTCGGACGAGCTGCCGGCGAACCGGGACGGGGCGGCATCGCCGCGGGACCCGGCCGAGGACCGGGCCGGTTACCGCCGTCTGCCGGAGGCTCCCGGCGAACGGGGTTGTCCCGCTGCTGCTGGCGGGCGGCCTGCGCGGCCTTGACCGCGGCCTCCTGCTCAGCCTTCAGCGCGGCGGCACGCGCCTCCGCGGCCGCCACCTCGATGTCGTGGGCACTCGCCGGCTTGGCGACCGGGGTCGCCGTCTGCGGGGCACCGGGAACCGGACCCTTGGGCTTCGGACCGGGTGCCGGCGCGGCCGGCCGCCGAGGCGGCATGGGCTTGGCCGAGACCCGGGGCGCACCCGGGGTCGGGGTTGGCGTCGGGGTCGGGTTTGAAGCCGGCGTCGACGCGGGCGCCGACGGGGCGGCCGGAGCCGGGGCTCCGGCGGACGCGACGAATGCGTTCCGCAGCCGCCGGGCGACGGGCGCCTCGACGGTGCTGGACGCGGACTTCACGAACTCGCCCATTTCCTTCAGCTTGGCGAGAACGGTCTTACTCTCGACCCCGAGCTCTTTTGCAAGCTCGTGTACGCGGGCCTTGCCTGCCACTGCACTCCTCACTCCGAGGTCGTGCGGGCAGCACCCGCAGCGACCTCACTCGTGCACTTGAAGCCTGGTCATTTCAGGGACTTCATCGTGTGCTCATGTCGGTCGTCCTACCCTGCTAGCGACCCTCGCCCGGTCGGGCTGACCGGACGTAGTGGTTGGCGCATCGACGTGCTCCGCCAGCGCACCGTGGTCGAGGACCTCGGTGCTGCGCAGCGCACGCCCGAAGGCGCGGCGCCGCACCGCCAGCGCGAAGCAGGCCGGATCCGGGTGCATGTTCGCCCCCCGACCCGGCAGCCTGCGGCGCGGATCAGGCCGGAGACTGTGACCAGCCTCGTCCCTGACCGCGACGATCCGCAGCAATTCGCTGGCCGGCGCACGTTGCCGGCAACCCACACAGGTGCGCTCCGGCTGCGCGCGTCGTACCACTGGAGGAAGTCTACCCCTAGCTCCCCGAGATCGCGCCGCCCGGCTCCCGCACGTGATCAGTTACCCCACGCGCGGCCGGCGCCGTCTGCTCCGCATCGGAACGAATGTCGATCCGCCAACCGGTCAATCGGGCCGCGAGTCGGGCATTCTGCCCCTCCCGACCGATCGCCAGCGAGAGCTGGAAGTCGGGAACGGTCACCCGGGCGGCGCGGTTGGCCAGGTCGACCACCTCGACCCGCAGCGCCTTGGCCGGCGACAACGCGTTGCCGACGAAGGTGCCCGGGTCGTCCGACCAGTCGATGATGTCGATCTTCTCACCGTGCAGTTCACTCATCACGGCACGCACCCGCTGACCCATCGGGCCGATGCAGGCGCCCTTGGCGTTCACCCCGGGGGTGGTGGAGCGGACGGCGATCTTCGTGCGATGGCCCGCCTCACGGGCGATCGCACCGATCTCGACGGTGCCGTCGGCGATCTCCGGCACCTCCAGCGCGAAGAGCTTCTTGACCAGAGCCGGGTGCGACCGGGACAGGGTGATCTGCGGCCCGCGCATGCCCTTGGCCACGTGCACCACGACGCAGCGGACCCGCTCGCCGTGCGCGTACCGCTCGCCGGGCACCTGCTCGGACTGCGGCAGCACGCCCTCCAGCTTGCCCAGGTCGACGCTGACGATGCCCTTCTCGGTACGCGTCTCGTGCGCCTGCACCACGCCGGTGACCAGGTCACCCTCGCGGCCGACGTACTCACCGAAGTGCACCTCGTCGGTGGCCTCCCGCAACCGCTGGAGGATCACCTGCTTGGCGGTCATGGCGGCGATCCGGCCGAAGTCGTGCGGGGTGTCGTCCCACTCCCGTACCAGGCTGCCGTCGGCATCCATCTCCTGCGCGTACACCAGGGCGGCGCCCGACCTGCGGTCGATCTCCACCCGGGCGTGCGGTTCGGCCCCGTCGGTGTGCCGGTAGGCGGTCAGCAACGCGGTCTCGATCGCCGCGAGAATCGTGTCGAACGGGATCTCCCGCTCGCGCTCGAGTGCGCGCAGCGCCGCGAGGTCGATGTTCACCTCTCCTCGTCCTCCACATCATCTTCGTCGTCGATGTCGTCTGAATCGTCGTCGATCTCGTCGGAATCGTCCGCGTCGTCGAACTCGTCGTCCGGCTCACCCAGCTCGGCGAGCCGGGTGAACTCGACCTGCACGCGGCCCGGGCCCAGCTGGGCGTACGCCCAGGCGGCGCGGCCGTCGTCGGTCTCCAGGTGCACGCCCTCGTCGTCGGCCGCGACCACCCGGCCGGTCAGCTGACGGTCACCGGCGGGCTGTTCGCCCCGCTGGCCGGGCAGCGCGGCCGCGCCCCGGGCGGTGACCTTGACCAGTCGACCCACGTTGCGCCGCCAGTGGCGGGGCAGGGTGAGCGGCCGGTCGACGCCGGGCGAGCTGACTTCCAGCTGGTACTCGCCGGCGACGATGTCGCCACCGGTCTCCTCCGCGGCGTCCAGCGCGGCCGAGACCGCGCGGGAGACGTCCGCGACGGCGTCCAGGTCGATCCCGCCGTCGGTGTCCACCATCACCCGCACCACGTGCCGGCGGCCGGCCCGGGAAACCGACAGGTCCTCCAGGTCGTAGCCGGCGTCGTTGACCACCGGCTCGATCACGGCCCGCAGTCGGTCCCGCCGGGCGGCGAGGTCACCGCCGCGGGGGCCCGCAGCACCGCGGGGTCGACCCGTCGGCCTGGTGGCACGGCCACGCTGCGTCATCTCCGCACCCTCTCCCTGGTCGACGGGGACCGGTGGTCCCGCCATGCCGGCACGCCACCGGAGTGGACACGCCGGTGGTTGCGCAGAGCGTAACGCGCCTGCCCGGCGGCGGACCGGGCGGCGCACCGACGCCGGTGACCCCCGGACCGGCACGGATGGTGTTGACTTGGCCGGTGGGGATCGGCAGAACGACACAGCGCGACCAAGCATCCGGACATTCCCGGCGAAAGCTCATGAGTGCCGGGGCGCTGCTGGTGCTCGGCGGCGCCGTGACGCCGCTGACCGGCTGTGATCTTTTCGACCGCGACGACCAGCCAGACCCGCCGCCCGATCCGCTGCGGCCGATGGTGGACGAGTCACTCGCGCTGGCCGCTGCGTACCGGGCGAGCGCGACCGCCCATCCCGAGCTGGCCGACCGGCTCAACCCGATCGCCGAGACGCACACCGCGCACGCCACCGAACTGGCCCGGGTGATCGGCGTGACAGTGCCGTCGGCCGCCTCCGCCGCCCCGACCACCGCCCCGGCCGCCGATCCGAACGGCGCGCGCGCCGCCCTGCGGGCGCTGGAGAAGACCGCCCAGCAGTCCGCCACCGCCGCCTGCGCCGCGGCGCCCGCCGAGCGGGCGGCGTTGCTGGGGTCGATCGTCGCCGCCCGGGCAACTCACCAGGAGGCACTGAAGTGAGGCAGCCGTCCGCCGGGGAGGCACTCGCCGCCGCCCTGTCCGCCGAGTACGCGGCCATCTACGCCTACGGACGCATCGGTGTCCGGCTCAGCGGAGCGGCCCGGGACGCGGCACGCCAGGCGGAGGCCGCGCATCGACGCCGGCGCGACGCGCTGGTGGTGCAGCTCACCACGGCCGGCGGCGTCGTCCCGCCGGACCGCGCCGGGTACGCCCTGCCGTTCCCGGTCACCGACCGGGCCAGCGCCCTGCGGCTCGCCGCCGAGGTGGAGGAGCGCACGGCCGCGCACTGGCGGGCCGCCCTGGCGTCCACCACCGGCGCCGACCGGGACCAGGCGCTGGCCGCCCTTGTCGAGTACGCCGTGCGGGCCACCCGGTGGCGGAAGACGGCCGGGCAGACCCCGCTGACTGTCCCGTTTCCCGGTCGACCCACCTGAACCCGGTCCAACTCCGGTTGCGGTGCGCATACCAGGTATGCATACTCCGTTGCCATGTCCATCCGTCACGGGTTGCTCGCCCTGCTCGAACGCGGCCAGATGTACGGCTACCAGCTGCGCGCCGCGTTCGAGGAGTCGACCGGCTCGACCTGGCCACTGAACATCGGGCAGGTCTACACCACGCTGTCCCGGCTGGAACGGGACGGTCTGGTGCGCCCGCTGCCGGAGAGCGAGGCCGGGCAGCGCCCGTACGAGATCACCGACGCCGGCCGGGCGGACCTGGCGCTGTGGTTCGCCACCCCGATCAGCCGTACCGACCGACCCCGCGACGAGCTGGCGATCAAGTTGGCGCTGGCGCTGACCACCCCCGGGGTCGACGTCCGGTCGGTGGTGCAGGCCCAACGCAGCGCGACGATGCGGGCCCTTCAGGAGTTGACCCGGTTGAAGTACGGCAGCAACCGGCCGGAGGACCTTCCCTGGCGCCTCGTGCTGGACTCGATGGTGTTCCAGGCCGAGGCCGAGGTGCGCTGGCTGGACCACTGCGAGACCAGTCTGGTCCGGCACCAACCCAGCGGCCCGGCGCCTCCCGCTCCCCGACCCGATGACGCTGCCGAGCCGGATGCGGCTCGATGGGCCGGCGAGGAGGCAAGACGGTGAGCGGATCGGACGACGCGGTGCTGGAGCTACGCGCCGTCCACCGCACCCACGGCGCCGGCCCGGCGGCGGTGCAGGCGCTGCGCGGCGTCAGCCTGGTCGTCCGGCCCGGCGAGTTGGTCGCCGTGATGGGGCCGTCCGGCTCCGGCAAATCGACCCTGCTGGCTCTCGCCGGTGGGTTGGACCGTCCGACCGGCGGCGAGGTCCGGGTCGAGGGGCAACCGCTGGGGGCCCTGGACCGCCGCGGGCTGGCCCAGCTGCGCCGCCGTCGGATCGGCTACATCTTCCAGCAGCTCAACCTGCTGGGCAGCCTGAGCGCGCTGGAGAACGTCGCGCTCCCATTGGAACTCGACGGGACCAGCGGACGTCGGGCCCGCGCACTGGCCATGGCCGCGCTCACCGAGGTGGGCCTGCCCGCGTTGGGTGACCGTTTCCCGGACCAGCTCTCCGGCGGGCAGCAGCAGCGGGTGGCGATCGCCCGCGCGCTGGTGGGCGAACGCCGGCTGGTCCTCGCCGACGAGCCCACCGGGGCGTTGGACTCCCAGACCGGTGAGGCGGTGCTGCACCTGCTGCGCCGCCGGATCGACGCGGGGGCCGCCGGAGTGCTGGTGACCCACGAGGCGCGGCACGCCGGCTGGGCCGACCGGGTGGTGTTCCTCCGCGACGGCGTGCTGGTCGACACGACGGCGCCGCTGGGCAGTGTCGAGCAGCTGCTGTCCGGCAGCGACCGGTGACCGTTCGCCGTCCGACGCGGGCTACCGGGCGGGCCGACACCGCGACGCCGCGGCCGGTCGCGCCGCCCGCCCCGGTCGGCCGACGGCGGTTCGCCGAGCTGAGCGGGTCCTGGCGGGCGGCGCTGCGGATCGCCCGGCGGGAGTCACGCCGGTCCCGGCGACGGACCGCCCTGGTGCTCGCGATGATCGCCATGCCGGTGGCGGCGCTGGCCTTCCTGGCGGCGAGCTACGACATGGCCGAGCTGACCCCACAGGAACGCGTCGACCGCCGGCTCGGGGTGGCCGACGCCCAACTCCAGTGGATCGCCGACGCCCCGGTGGGGCAGGACGAGTGGGGTGAGGGCTGGTACACCACCGCCGACGGCAAGCCCCCCTCGAAGGTGACTGCGGCCCAGCTGACCGCGCTGCTCGGGCCGGGCAGCCGGGTCACCGAGGTGCGTCCGCGCGTCCCGCTGACCCTGCGCGGCCCGCACCGCGACGAGGTGGTGAACGGTCGGGTGCTGGACCTCACCGACCCGTTGGCCCGCGGGCTGGTGCGGTTCCGGTCCGGCCGGGCACCGCAGCAGCCCGGCGAGGTCGCGGTCAGTCCGGTGGCGCTGCGGCGCCTGGACCTGCGCCTGGGCCACGCCGTGGCCGCCGCCGACGGAAGCAGGGCGTACACAGTGGTGGGGGTGGTCGAGTTCCCCGACGATCTCGGACCGGTGGTGGCGCTGCACCCGGGGGCCGCGCCGTCGACCGGCCCGGAGCCGGACAGCGTCTGGTTGGCGGACGTGCCGGGCACCGTCGACGCAGGGCTGGTGTCCCGGCTGAACGACCGTGGGGTGGTGGTCACCGCGCGGCACCGGATCGGCTCGGCGACCGGAGCGGACCGGACGTGGCTCGGGTCGATCATGGGCGGCAACCCGAACGACCTGAGCACCGGCGTGCTGATCGCCGGCCTCGGGCTGCTGGAGGTCGTCCTGCTGGTCGGGCCCGCCTTCGCCGTCGGAGTTCGTCGCCGGCGACGGGACCTGGCGCTGGTTGCGGTGGCGGGCGGGGACGCCGCCCAACTTCGCCGGGTCGTGCTGGCCGACGGTGTGGTGCTGGGTGTGCTGGGGGCCGCCGCCGGCCTGCTGGTCGGCGTCAGCGCGGCGTTCGCCGGTCGTCCGCTGATGGAGCAGTACGTCTTCAGCGCACGCTTCGGCGGCTACCGCTGCTGGCCGAGCGCCCTGGTCCTGCTCGGTGGGGTCGCGGTGCTGGCCGGGGTGCTCGCCGCGCTGGCACCGGCGTGGACCGCCGCGCGGCAGGACGTCAGCGCCGGGCTCGCCGGGCGGCGCACCCCAGCGAAATCCCCGGGCCGCTGGTTGGCTCTCGGACTGACGCTGGTGGTCGGCGGGGCGGGGTTGGCGGCGTTCGGGGCCACCCAGACTTCCCCGGCGGTGGTTCTCACCGGGCTGATCCTCGGCGAGTTGGGCCTGGTCTGCTGCACGCCCACGCTGCTCGGTGCGCTCGCCCGCCTCGGCCGGGTGTTGCCGCTCGCACCACGGATCGCGCTGCGCGACGCCAGCCGCAACCGGGCCGCCGCGGCACCGGCCATCTGCGCCGTGATGGCCGCCGTCGCCAGTAGCGTCGCGCTCGGCGGATACCTGGCCAGCGACGGCGCCCGCGACGCACGCGCCTACCGGCCGGCGCTGCCGACCGGCCACGTACTTGTCAACCCGATCAATTTCGCTCAGCAGCCGACACTGGCTCAGATCACCGACGCGGCTCGGAATCAACTCGGGGTCGGCGCTGTCGCCCCGGTGCAGACACCGAACTGCGGGCCGGGGCGCACCGGCTACTGCGACATCGCGCCAGTGCTCCCGCTGGCCCGGGCCTGCCCCTGGCAGCCCGGCGTTCAACTCCCCGCGGCGCAACGCCAGCAGGCCCGTGCCGATCCCCGCTGCCAGTTCCGCGAGGCGGACTACTTCGGCGGCTACGTGGAACCCGGAGTCGACGACGGGACCGCGCTCCCCCTGCTCACCGGCGTGGACCCGACGACGACCGCCGCCGCCACGGCCGTGCTGCGCGCCGGCGGCGTGGTGGTGACCGACCCGCGCTACCTGCACGACGGCCTGGTGACCGTCCGGGTCAGCGAGGTGGACGCCGGCCCGGACCGGCCGCTCACCGTCCGCGACCTTCCGGGGTACGCGCTGCCCCGGGCAGTCGGCCAGTCCCGTCTGCTGCTGTCCGCGGCCGCCGCCCGGCAACTCGGCCTGAGCTGGTCCCAGACCGGCTGGGTGATCGGCACCACGACTCCGCCCGACGAGGAACAACAGGCACGGTTCGCCGCCGCCCTGCGGCCATTCGGGACGCTGTCGCTGGGCGTGGAGTACGGCGGGGCCCCGCGCGACGTCTCACCGCTGCTCCTCCTGCTCGCGGCGGCGGCCGGGCTGATCACCGTGGGTGCGGCCGGGATCGCCACCGCGCTCGCCGCCGCCGAGGGGCGCGCCGAGCTGACCACCCTCGCGGCCGTCGGCGCGGCCCCGGCGGTACGCCGGCTGCTGGCGATCTGCCAGGCCGGGGTCATCGCCGGTCTCGGTTCGGTGCTCGGCATCGTGGCCGGCCTCGGCACCGCCGCGATCGTGCTGGTATCGGTGAACCGGCAGTACGCCAGTGCCTGGCCGGTATCCGATCCGTACCCCTTTCTGGTGCCGTGGCCCGCGCTCGGGGTCCTGGTGCTGGTGCCGGTGGTGGCGATGCTCGGGGCGGGCCTGTTCACCCGGGCCCGCCTGCCGATCGAGCGGCGGCTGGACTGACCGATCCGCCGGGCGACCGAAAGGGGACCGCGCGGGGGTGCCGCCGGGGCCGGGCAGCCGGCAGACTGATCGGCGTGCCAGTGCTCACGAATGTCGTCCGTCGAGTCGGTCATCATCGCTGGTTCGGCGCCACCGCGCGCCTGCTGGTTCCGGCCGATCGGATGGTTGGTCGACTCACCCGGGGTCGGGTGGTCGCGCTCGGCCTGCTCCCCTCCCTGCTGATCACCACGACAGGCCGCCGCTCCGGCAAGCCCCGCAGCAATCCGCTGCTCTACGTGCCCGACGGCGACGCGTACGTGGTGATCGGCTCCAACTGGGGGCAGACCCACCATCCCGGCTGGGCGATGAACCTGCTCGCCGATCCCGCCGCCGAGGTGGACGTGAAGGGCCGGCGGGTCGCGGTGCGGGCCGAGCGGGCCTCCGGTGCCGAACGGGACCGGTTGTGGCAGCTGCTGGTCACCGCGTGGCCCGCGTACCACACGTACGTGCGGCGGGCCGGCGGCCGGGAGATCCACATCTTCCGGCTGGCCCCGACCGGGCGCGGCGCGCCCGAAGCTCCGCCGTCGGCTGGCTAGGCTGACGCTCGGTAGCCAAGGCGAGGTGGTCCCGTGAGCGCGAGGAGTGAGCCGGGGTTGCGAGCCCCGCAGCCGCGAACAGAGCTGGTCCGGTGAGTGAGCTGACCGGTGTCGACCGGGGCGTCGACGATCGGCGGTGGACGGTCGCGGAGCGGGTCGCCGAGGCGGTCCGACGGCGGTTTCCGGCCGATGCGCTCGCGATCGCGGTGCACGGGCCTCTGGCGCACGGGGACGACGACGGCGGCGGAGACCGCGAGGCGGGAATGCTGGTGGTCACCTATCGACCCGGGACGGGCCCGCCGCCGGCGACCCGGCGGGTGGACGGGGTGCTCGTCGATCTGACAGTGGCCGCCGCCGAGGACTACCTGGCCCAGGCCCGGGTGCTCTCCCCGCTCTGGCCGCTGACCGCCGACCGGTACGTCACCACGCAGGCGTTGCACGATCCGACGGGCTGGTTGCGGACGCTGCGCGACGAGCACCTCGGTCGGCTGGCTCGGGCCCGGCCGGCGGAGTTCAGCACCGCGGCCCGCCAGGCGTGGTACCGGGGCAGCGCGGCGCACTCCCGGGCGGCCCGGCTCGCCGAGTGGTACGAGACCGATCAGGCTCTGCTGATGCTCGGTGAGGCCCGGCTGGCGGCGGCCACGGTGAACGGTCTGCTGAGTCGCACCTACTTCCGTGACCCGGGGGACGCGGTGCGGCGCACCGGGTTGGCCGGCGCGGACATGACCGAGGTGGGTGTGGTGCTGGCCCGGCAGGCCGAGGAGTTGGCCGCCCGTGGTCGTGCGGTCGACGGCACGATCGACGAGCTGCTCAGCACCTGAGGCGCGTCACAGCCCGCCCGGTACGCCGATCAGCGAGCCGATCAGGTAGGTGGCGCCGGCCGCCGCGGCGCCCAGCAGCAGCTGGCGCAGCCCACTGGTCCACCAGGGACGGCGGGTGAAGCGGGCCACCACGGCACCGGCGGCGAACAGCCCGAGCCCGCCGACGGCGAGCGCCAGCCACAGTTCGGTGGCGCCGAGCAGGTACGGCAGCAGCGGGACCAGCGCGCCGATCGAGAAGAACAGGAACGACGAGATCGCCGCGGCCCACGGGCTGGGCTGGTCGTCGGGGTCGACGCCCAGCTCCTCGCGGACGTGCACCCGCAGCGCCTCCTCCGGGTCGCGCCGCACCGCCTCGGCGACCTGGGTGGCGAGGTCCCGGGGCAGGCCCCGGGCCACCCACGCGTCGGCCAGCTCCCGGGCCTCCGCCTCGGGGTGTCGTTCCAGTTCCCGTCGCTCCTTGGCCACCTCGGCGGCGACCTGCTCGTTGGCGGAGCGCACGCTGGTGTACTCGCCGAGGCCCATCGAGATCGCACCGGCGACGAGGCCGGCGCTGCCGGTGAGCACGATGCTGCGGGGCGACACCCCGCCGCCGCCGACGCCGGCGATCAGGGCGATGTTGGTGACCAGGCCGTCCATCGCGCCGAAGACGGCGGGGCGTAGCCAGCCGCCGGAGACGTCCGCGTGGTGCGCCTCGCGCAGCGCCGCTGGGGTGTCGGTCACGGCGCCCACCCTTCGTTCGCGACTGCGGGACGTCGCTTCGCTGCGTTCCTCGCGCTCACGGAAGGGTCAGGATCTCGTGGCCGTCGTCGGTCACCACGATGGTGTGCTCGAACTGCGCCGTCCACTTCCGGTCCTTGGTGACCACGGTCCACCCGTCGTCCCACATGTCGTACTGGTAGGTGCCGAGGGTGATCATCGGCTCGATGGTGAACGTCATGCCGGGCTCCATGATGTCCGTGGGGCGCGGGCTGTCGTAGTGCGGCACGTAGAGGCCGCTGTGGAAGGCCTCGCCGATGCCGTGGCCGGTGAAGTCGCGGACCACGCCGTAACCGAACCGCTTGGCGTACGACTCGATGACGCGGCCCACCACGTTGATCTGGCGCCCCGGGGCGACGGCGCGGATGCCGCGCATCATCGCCTCATGGGTCCGCTCGACCAGCAGGCGGGCCTCTTCGCTGACCTCGCCGACGCAGAAGGTGGCGTCGGTGTCACCGTGCACCCCGCCGATGTACGCGGTCACGTCGACGTTGATGATGTCGCCGTCGGTCAGGACCGTGGTGTCCGGGATGCCATGGCAGATGACCTCGTTGAGGCTGGTGCAGCAGGACTTCGGGAAGCCCTTGTAACCCAGCGTCGACGGGTACGCGCCGTGGTCGCAGAGGAACTCGTGCACCACCTTGTCGATCTCGTCGGTGGTCACGCCGGGTTTGCAGTGCTCGCCGGCGAGCTGGGTCGCCTGGGCGGCGAGCCGGCTGGCGATCCGCATCTTCTCGATGGTCTCCGGCGTCTGCACGTGCGAGCCACGCCACTCCCGCGGACGCGCCTTGCCCACGTACTCGGGTCGGGCGATCTGGGGTGGCACCGGTCGCATCGGGGAGAGCGTGCCTGGTGTCAGCGGCGGACGGACGGTCATGCCGCAAGCCTATCGCCGGGGCCGCTGGTGACCCGCGCCACGGCCGCCCGGTGGAGGTTGTTGCCCTGCCAGGGTGGCTGTGCCATGGTGTCAGCGTGGATCAAGGGGGAGCGCCGCCCGTCTTCTCCGCCAGCGCCGAGATCGACGGTGACCACCTCCACGTCGTGGTGGCCGGTGAGGTCGACATGGCAACCGCGGACACGATGCTCCAGACGGCGCTGCGCGAGCCCGCCGGGAAGATCACGCTCGACCTGAGCGCAGTCACCTTCTTCGACTCGGCCGCCATCCACGCCCTGGTCCGGCTTGCCCAGGAGCGTCCGGGCCGGCTCACCGTTCGCCCGTCCCGGCAGGTCCGTCGGGTGCTGGAGATCTCCGGCCTCGGCGAGCAGAGCTGGCTCGACCCGGCCTAGGCACCCGGCCGCCGCCGGGCGCGCGGTCAGTCCTGCAACTGCCGGCGCAGCGTCACCTCGGTGCCTTCAGCGGTACGCCGTACCGACAGCTCACCCAGCGCCTTGATCAGAGCCAGGCCGCGGCCCCGGAAGCCGGAGCCGGTCGACTCCCGCCACTGCCCGCTGTCGCGCACCGTGGCCGTCACCGTCCGATCCTCGATGGCCACCTCCACACTGATCATGGCCTCGGCGGGGTGGACCGGGTGCTCGATGGCGTTGGCGGCGGCCTCGGAGACGGCGACGGTCAGGTCGAACAGGTCGGTCTCGCCGACGGAGTGCGCGATCAGGAAGTCCTCCAGCCGCTTTCGAAGCACGCTGAGCCGGGTCGGGTCCGCCGGTAGCCGCAGCGCGAAGCGGTTCAGCTCCGCCGCCTCCAGGGCGAGAACCGCCACGTCGTCGCGGCGCGGCCGTCCGGTGACCCGCTCCACGACAGCGTCGATCAGGTCCACCACGTGCTCACTCGGGATGGCCGCGTCGATGCGCAGCTGGGCCAGTGAGGCATCGATGCCGAGCTGACGGTCCTCGATCAGCCCGTCGGTGTAGAGCAGCAGTCGAGTGCCGGCCGGCAACTCGCCCTCGACCGACTCGTACGTCGCGCCGGGAAGAGCGCCGACCGGTGGGCCGAGCGCCCGGTCGTGCAGGAACGCCACGTCGCCTCCGGTGATCAACAGTGGGGACGGGTGACCGGCACTCGCGTACCGCAGCCGACCGGTGCGGGGGTTGAACAGCAGGCAGACCACGGTCGCGAAGGATCGGCCCTCGGTGGAGCCGACCAGCCGGTTGAGCCGGGTCAGCGACTCGCCCGGGTCGAAGCCCTCCAGCACGTACGCCCGCAGCGCGTTGCGCAGCTGCCCCATCGCCGCGGCGGCCCGGACGCCCTTACCGACCACGTCGCCGATGACCAGCACCAGCTCGTCGCCGTTCAGCGCGATCGCGTCGTACCAGTCGCCGCCGACCTCGACGTCGGCGCTGCCGGGCAGGTAACGGCTGGCCACCACCGCGCCGGGCAGTTGAGGCAGCGACCGGGGCAGCAGGCTGTGCTGGAGGGTGGTGGCGATGCGGTGTTCGGCCTCGTAGAGCTGGGCGTTCTCCAGTCGCACCCCGACCAGCCGGGCCAGCTGGGTCAACGCCGCGTCGTCGGCCTGCGCCTCGTCGCCGGCAGCCCGCCAGACCTGCAGCTCACCGAGCTGCTTGCCGGTCGTGCCGGTCAGCTCGGTCACGAAGGACGGGTCGGCCGCGGTGGTGCCGCCGCCGTCCGCCTCGAAGCGCACCTCGGCGGCGGTGACCACCACCCGAGCCGCCTCGGCGAGGCTCAACGCGTGTCGGGCGGCGACCTGGAGCACGTCGGCGGTGGATCGGGCGGTGTTCACCGCCACCGCCGCGTCGGCCAGCGCGCGGAGCCGGCGGATGATCTGCCCCCGCAGCTGGCCCAGCTCGACGTTGGCCCGGACCCGGGCGATCAGCTCCTGCGCGGAGAACGGCTTGGTGAGGTAGTCGTCGGCGCCGACGGCGAGACCGGCGACGGCCTCCGCGGAACCGGCGCGGGCGGAGAGCAGCACGATCGGCACGTGCCGGGTACGCGGGTCCGCGCGCAGCGCGCTCACCAGCCCGAACCCGTCCAGCCGGGGCATCATCACGTCGGTGAGCACCAGGTCGACCCCGCCCTCGCGGGCCAGCGGCAGGGCCTCGAGCCCGTCGTTGGCGGTGACCACGTCCCAGGTCGGGGAGAGCAGCCGGCTCACGTGCTCCTGCAGGTCGGCGTTGTCGTCGACGACCAGGATCCGGCCAGCCGAGGTGCCCTTCGCCGGCTGCCGGTCGAGCTCGGGTGCCGACGCGACACCGGCCCAGAGCGCGGTCTCCGCCACGAAGAGCCGGGCCTGCTCGGGCTCACCCACGGGCAGCGGGTCGAACGACGCCACCCGGTCCGCCGGCAGGTGCGCCGAGCCGAACGGGACGGTCACCGTGAAGGTGCTGCCCTCGTCGACCTTGCTGGTCAACCCGACCTCACCGCCGTGCATCTCGACGAGTTCCCGGACCAGCGCAAGGCCGATGCCGGTGCCTTCGTGGGTGCGTGCCCGCACCCCGGGCACCCGGTGGAACCGTTCGAAGACGTGCGGCAGTTCGTCCGGCACGATGCCGATGCCGGTGTCGGTCACCTCCAGCCGCGCGGCGCCTTCCACGGCCCGGATCCGCACCCGGATCTCGCCGTCGAAGGTGAACTTGAGCGCGTTCGACACGAGGTTGAGGACGATCTTCTCCCACATGTCCCGGTCGACGAAGACCGGTGTCGGCAGCGGCGGGCAGTCCACCACCAGTCGCAGCCCGGCCCGGTCGGTCGCCGAGCGGAAGGTGCTGGCCAGCCGGGCGGTGTAACCGGCGAGGTCGGTGGGCTGGTAGCGGGCGGCGAGCCGGCCGGACTCCAGTCGGGAGAAGTCCAGCACGGTGTTGACCAGCTTGAGCAGGCGCAGCGCGTTGCGGTGCATCATGGTGAGCCGGTCGGTCTCGGCGGCCGGTAGCTCCGGGTCGGCCAGCATGTCCTCCAGCGGGCCGAGCACCAGGGTCAGTGGGGTACGGAACTCGTGGCTGACGTTGGCGAAGAAGTTCGTCTTCGCCCGGTCCAGCGCGGCCAGTTCGGCGGCGCGGGCCCGCTCCTCCTCGTACGCCCGCTGGGCGCCGACCGCCCGGGAGATCTGGGCGGCGACCAGGCCGAGGAAGTCCCGGTAGTCGTCGCTGAGCGGCAGTTGGCGGGCCACGCCGGCGATCAGCGCGCCGACCGTCTGGTTGTTCACCGTCAGCGGCAGCACGAGCGCCTGGTCGGCGGCGTCGAGCGGCAACGCGTCGAGCAGATCGGCCGCCTCGACCGTGGCGGGCCCGCCATCGACGGTCAACGCGCCCAGCAGCGACGTGACATCGACGGCGGGCGGGGTGGTTCCGGTGCAGCCGGCCAGGGTCAACTGCCCGCTTCCGTTGGCCAGGTAGATCAGGGCGAACGGCACGTCCGCCCGGTGCCGGCCGAGCACCCCGGCGGCGATCCGGCCCAGCTCCGTGGCGCTGCCGATGTCGCTCAGCTCGGCACCCAGCTCGGAGAGCGCCCGCAGCCGACGCTCGCCGAGCACCCGCCCGGTGGTCTCGCTGACGATGCAGTAGACGCCACTGACCGAGCCGTCGTCACCGCGGATCGGGTCGTACGAGACGTTGAAGTAGGTCTGCTCGACAAAGCCGTGCCGGTTCAGCAGAAAGGGATGGTCCTCGCCGCGGTAGGAGCGTCCGGTGCTCCGGACGCCGTCGAGCAGTGGGCCGAGCACCGCCCAGGTCTCCGCCCAGTAGGAGCGGGCCGGCTGGCCGATCACGTCTGGATGCTTGTCACCGATCGTCGGCCGGTAGGCGTCGTTGTAGAAGGCGAGTTGCTCGTCGCCCCAGAACATGACGATCGGCGCGCTGGAGGCGAGCATCATCCCGACCGCGTTGGAAAGCGCCGGGGGCCACTGACCGGGCTCGCCCAGCGGGCCGGAGGACCAGTCGAAAGAGGCCAGCCGGCCACCCATCTCACCGCCGGCCGCGAACGCGGCCGCCAGCATCGGAGGGGTCTCGCGGCCGGACAGAGCGGCATGCCCGATGTCCGCGCCCCCCTGGGCCGAGCTCATGCAGCCTCCCGCTCCGGCCGTACCCCTCGACCGTTGATCTTCACCCGCCGTGCTCCGACTTGTACCCCAGCGGACCAGCAACGTAACGCATCACGAGCGATGGACGCTGGTTACGTACGCCTGGACCGTCGGGCACCGGACAGCGCGGATGGTCGGCGGCGTCGAACGACGGTGGCCGGGAGCGCCCTGACGAGTCAGAAGACCGGCAGTCCGTCGATGCTTGCCGCGTTCTTGGTGGCCCGGTAGACGACCAGATCATCGGCGCTGCGGCGAGAGTGTGAGGTGAGTAACAGGTCACGTTCGGCCCGGAAGTCCATCAGTGGCACCGCGTATCCGCAGGAGTCACTGACCCGCTCCACCTCGACGGTGATGACCGCCCGGACGGCGTGCACGTCCGGCGGTGCGGGAAACTCGGCGAGCCGATCGGCGAAGGCGTCCTCGGTGACCGCGACGCTGCTGCCCCGACCGTGCAACCGGACGATCTTCGGCGGGCCGTCGAAGGCGCAGAACATCAGCGTGATCCGGCCGTTGTCCCGCAGGTGGGCGATGGTCTCCGCCCCACTGCCGTGATAGTCGAGGTAGGCCACCCGGTGCGGGCCGAGGATCACGAACGTGCCCCGCATGCCCTTCGGTGACACGTTGACGTGCCCCTCGACCCCGGACGGGGCGGTCGCCACGAAGAAGAGCGGCTGGGCCACGATGAAGTCACGCAGTCGACGGTCGATTTCCGGATGAACCTTGCCCATGCGCCGATCCTCCCACCGGTGCCATCGACGGGTGGGGGCGATCCCAGTCACACCCGCCGGCCGGCGGCCTGCACCAATGCCGTGATCGGGCGGGGATCCGACTCGTTCTCCGGATGCCACTGCACTCCGAGCACGAACGGCAGGGCCGGGTCCTCCACCGCCTCGACCACGCCGTCCCCCGCCCAACCGGTCACCGTGAGCCGGCCCGGATCGGCGACCGCCTGGTGGTGGTACGAGTTGACCTGGTCGACACCGGCCAGCACCGAGGCGGCCAGGCTCCCCGGCGCGAACCGCACCGCGTGCGCCCCGTACACCCCGGGCGCCGGGCGGTGCGCCTCGTGACCCACCACGTCGGGCAGGTGCTGGTGCAAAGTGCCGCCGTACGCGACAGCGAGCAACTGCATCCCCCGACACACGCCCAGCACCGGCACCTCGGCGGCGAGCGCGGCTTTCAACACTGTCAACTCGCCGGCGTCCCGGTCCGGCCGGTCCTCGGTACGGGGGTCGGGCGGCTGGCCGTACCGCCCCGGGCCGACGTCCGCGCCACCGGCCAACAGCAACCCGTCGAGGACGGCCACCACGTCCGCGTCCACGTCGTCCGGTGGCAGGACCACCGCCCGGCCGCCCGCGGCCGCCACCGCCCGCGGGTACGCCTCGGGCACCAGCACCGCCCGCACACCCCGCCAGACCGCCCAGTCGGCGGGTTCGACGTACGCGCTGACCCCGATCAGCGGCCGTCGGCTCCGGGCTGGCCGGGTTCGCGACTGCGGGGCTCGCAAACCCGGCTCACTCCTCGCGCTCACAGCGGCGTGACGTAGGCGCCCGTGATGCCGCCGTCGACCACGAACTGCGCGGCGGTCATGAACGAGGCGTCGTCGCTGGCCAGGAACGCAACCGCGGCGGCGATCTCCTCCGGTTGCCCGAAGCGGCCCATCGGCACGTGCACCAGCCGACGGGCGGCCCGCTCCGGGTCGGCGGCGAAGAGTTCCAGCAGCAACGGGGTGGCCACCGGGCCGGGACAGAGAGCGTTGACCCGGATGCCCTCACGGGCGAACTGCACACCCAACTCCCGGGTCATCGCCAGCACCCCGCCCTTGCTCGCGGTGTACGCGATCTGCGACGTGGCCGCACCCATCAACGCCACGAACGAGGCCGTGTTGATGATCGAGCCCTTGCCCTGCCGACGCATGTGCGGAATGGCGTACTTGCAGCACAGGTAGACGCTGGTGGTGTTGACCCGCAACACCCGCTCCCACGCGTCCAGGCCGGTGTCCAGGATGGAGTCGTCGTCCGGCGGTGAGATGCCGGCGTTGTTGAACGCGACGTCCACCCGGCCGTACCGGTCGGCCACCCCGTGGAACAGGTCACGCACCGCCACCTCGTCGGCCACGTCGGTGGCCACGAACTCTCCGCCGCACTCCTCGGCGGCCTTCGTACCGGCTGCCGCGTCGATGTCCACGCACACCACCCGGGCCCCCTCGGCGGCGAACCGCCGCACGGTGGCCAACCCGATGCCACTGCCCGCCCCGGTGACCACGGCCACCCGGTCCTGCAACCGACCCTGCACTGGCGTCACTCCTCCGTCGCGATGAACACGTTCTTGACGTCCGTGAATGAGTGCAGCGCGTCCGGGCCCAGCTCGCGGCCGAGTCCGGAGCGCTTCATCCCGCCGAACGGGGTCCAGTAGCGCACCGAGGAGTGCGAGTTGACGCTGAGGTTGCCCGAGTCGACGGCGCGGGCCAGGCGCAGGGCCCGACCCACGTCGCGGGTCCAGATCGAGCCGGAGAGGCCGTACTCGGTGTCGTTGGCGAGCCGGACCGCGTCCGCCTCGTCGTCGAACGGCAGCACCGACGCCACCGGGCCGAAGATCTCCTCCCGCCAGTGCCGGTCGGCCGGCGAGTCGGCCAGCAGCACGGTGGGCGCGTGCCAGAACCCGGGGCCGTCGGGGCAGGAGCCGGTGAAAGCTGTCTTCGCCCCGGCGAGGTAACCGGCTACCCGGTCCCGCTGGGCGGCGGAGATCAGCGGGCCCATCTCGGCGGTGTCGCGCGACGGGTCCTCGACCCGCACCGCGCGTACCGCCGGTTCGAGCAGTTCCAGGAACCGGTCGTACACCGAACGCTGGACCAGGATCCGCGACCGCGCGCAGCAGTCCTGGCCGGCGTTGTCGAAGACCGCGCCCGGCGCGGTCGCGGCGGCGCGTTCCAGGTCGGCGTCGGCGAACACGATGTTCGCGCTCTTGCCGCCCAACTCCAGGGTGAGTCGCTTCACCTGGGCGGCGCAGCCGGCCATGATCCGGGTGCCGACCTCAGTGGAGCCGGTGAAGCAGATCTTTCGGACCGCCGGGTGGGTGACGAAGCGCTCCCCCACCACCGAGCCCTCACCCGGGATGACGGTGAAGACGCCGTCGGGCAGACCGGCCTCGCGGGCCAACTCGGCCAGGCGCAGTGCGGTGAGCGGGGTCAGTTCGGCGGGCTTGAGCACCACGGTGTTGCCGGCGGCGAGCGCCGGGGCGAACCCCCAGGCGGCGATCGGCATCGGGAAGTTCCAGGGCACGATCACGCCGACCACACCGAGTGGCTCGTGGAAGGTGACGTCCAACCCGCCGGGCACCGGGATCTGCCGCCCGGTCAAGCGCTCGGGCGCGCCGGCGTAGTAGTCCAGGACGTCGCGGACGTTGCCCGCCTCCCACCGGGCGTTGCCGACGGTGTGCCCGGAGTTGCGCACCTCCAGCGCTGCCAACTCGTCCAGATGCGCATCGACCACGGCGGCGAACCGCCGCAGCAACCGTGCCCGGTCCCCCGCCCCCACCTGACGCCAGGTCTCGAACGCCGTGGCAGCCCGCGAGATGGCCGCGTCAACCTCGCCAAGAGAGGCCCCAGCTACCTCCCGGAACCCAGCCCCAGAAGCCGGATCCACAACCAAAGCCACCGTCACCCACCCGCCCTTCGTTGCCGATCATGGAGTTGTGGTGCCCCACGAAAGCCGCGATCCATCACACTCCGCCCGCCACAACTCCATGATCGACCGGGCGATGGGTGGGGGTGGGGAGGGGGAGTTAGAGGCGTTCGAAGCCACGGGTCAGCTCCCAGTCCGTCACCGCGGCGTCGAAGGCGGCCAGCTCGACCCTCGCCTGGTTGGCGTAGTGGGCCACCACCTCCGCGCCGAACGCCTCGCGGGCCACTGTGGATCCCTCCCAGAGGGCCAGGGCGTCGCGCAGGGTGCCGGGAACCCGCTCGGCCTCCGGGTCGTCGTACGCGTTGCCGGTGCACTCCGCACCCAGCTCCAGCTCGCCGTCGATGCCGTGCAGCGCCCCGGCGACCAGCCCGGCGATCGCCAGGTACGGGTTGACGTCGGCGCCGGGCACCCGGTTCTCCACGCGCATGCCCTGCCCGTGCCCGACCACCCGCAGCGCGCAGGTGCGGTTGTCGACACCCCAGCGCAGCGCGGTCGGGGCGAACGATCCCGGCTGGTAGCGCTTGTAGGAGTTGATGTTCGGGGCGAAGAGCAGGCTGAACTCCCGCATGGTGGCCAGCAGCCCGGCGAGCACCCGCTGCCCGGTCTGCGACAGGTGCGCCGGTCCGTCGCCGAGCATCGCCGACGAGCCGGACTGGTCCCGCAGTGAGAAGTGGATGTGGCAGGAGTTGCCCTCCCGCTCGTTCGGCTTGGCCATGAAGGTGATCGCCATCCCCTCCTGGGCGGCGATCTCCTTGGCGCCGTTCTTGTAGATCACGTGGTGGTCGGCGCAGGCCACCGCCTCGTCGTACCGGAAGGCGATCTCGTGTTGCCCGAGGTTGCACTCGCCCTTGGCGCTCTCCGGGGTGAGCCCCGCGCCGGCCATCTCGACGCGGATGCGGCGCAGCAGCGGCTCCACCCGGGCGGTGCCGAGCAGCGAGTAGTCGACGTTGTACTGGTTGGCCGGAGTGAGGTCGCGGTAGCCACGCTGCCAGGCGTCCTCGTACGAGTCACGGAACAGGACGAACTCCAACTCGGTGCCGGCGTACGCGGTCAGCCCGTGCTCGGCCAGCCGGTCCAGCTGCCGGCGCAGGATCTGCCGGGGCGAGGCGACCACGTCACCCGAGCCGTCGAGCCAGGTCAGGTCGGCCAGCAGCAGGGCGGAGCCGGGCTGCCAGGGCACCCGGCGCAACGTGGCGAAGTCCGGCACCATCGCGAAGTCGCCGTAACCGCGTTCCCAGCTCGACATCGCGTACCCGTCGACGGTGTTCATGTCGACGTCCACGGCGAGCAGGTAGTTGCAGCCCTCGCTGCCGTTGGTCACCACCTGGTCGAGGAAGAAGGGCGCGTGGAACCGCTTGCCCTGCAACCGGCCCTGCATGTCGACGAGGGCCAGCACCACGGTGTCGATCTCGCCCTCGGCGACGGCGACCCGCAGTTGTTCCAGCGTGAGCGGAGCTTTCCTCATTCGCGGGCCTCCATCACCAAGGTCTACTGGCAAACCGGATCACCGTCAATGCCCCCGGCGGCACGTGCGGCAAACCCGACCGACGGCCGGCGGGACGGCAGCACCGCCCGTCCCGCCGGAGGCCGATCAGACCGGGCCGTCGGCCCGCGCCGGGTCGGCCGCCACCCCGGGTTCCTCGACGGTACGAACCGGGCCGGTGAACCACGTGCGGGCCGAGGCGTACCACCAGACGGCGACCACCAGCAGCACCCCGCCGACGGCGAGCGGCGCGTAGTTCACCGCCGACCAGGTGAACTCGTCGTTGCCGGGCACTCCGGCGGGCACGATCGGCAGCACGAAGTAGACGGCGATGATCGCGATCTCGATCACCGCGATCCAGCCGAGCAGCTTGTACTTGCGGCCCAGCGTCCACGGCCCCGGGACGAACCGGTCGCCCATCCGCAGTCGGAGCGCGATCGGAATGAGGAACGACAGGTAGAGCCCGAGAACCGCGACGGAGACGACCGCGTAGAAGGCGATCGGGATACCGGCGGAGCTCTCGTACAGCGCCGGCAGGGTCAGCACCAGGCCGGCCAGGGTGGCGCCGATGATCGCGTTGACCGGGGTGCCGTTGCGGTCGACAGTCGACCACAGCCGCCATCCGGGTACGGCACGGTCCCGGCTGAACGCGTACGCCATCCGGCTCATCGAGGTCACGCAGCTCATGCCGCAGAAGAACTGGCCGATGGTCGAGATGATGATGACGATCTTGAAGAAGACCGGGGTCAGCGCGGACTCGAAGATGGCGCCGGAGAAGCCGCCAGCGGCGTTGACCGCCTCGACGTCGGTGGCCGCGAAGAGGAACGCCAGCAGCAGGATCCAGCCGCCGACCGCCGAGTAGAAGATCGACTGCCAGAGTCCGCGGGCCGCGGCCTGGGAGGCGCCGCGGGTCTCCTCGGAGACGTGCGCGCAGGCGTCGAAGCCGGTGATCGTGTACTGGGTCAGCAGGAAGCCCAGCGGCAGCACGTAGAACCAGAACGTCAGCCCGCCGATGTCCCCGTCGCCGAAGCCGGAGTTGTTGAACCGCTCGGTGAACACGAACTGGAAGCTCTGGTGGTTGTCGGGCACGAAGACCAGGATGGCGACCACGACGGCCGCGCCGGCAACGTGCCACCAGACCGAGACGTTCTGAAGTACGTCGATGATCCGGTGCCCGAAGATGTTGATCAGCCCGTGCAGCACCAGGATGATCACGAAGAGGACGAACGCCTGACGCAGTGTCCCGGCCCAGCCGTCGAAGAGCGCCGACAGGGTGAGGTTGAGGAACGTCGCACAGCCGTAGTCCACCGAGGCGGTGACCGCCACCAGACCGATCAGGTTCAGCCAGCCGGTGAACCAGCCGTGCACCGGGCGGCCCATGGTGGCCGCCCACCAGTAGATCCCGCCCGCGGTCGGGTACGCCGACACCAGCTCCGCCATGCAGAAGCCGATGATCAGGATGAACAGCGAGATCAGCGGCCAGCCCCAGGAGATGGCGACCGGCCCGCCGTTGTTCCATGCCTGACCGAAGGTGGTGAAACAACCGGCCAGGATCGAGATGATCGAAAACGAGATGGCGAAGTTGGAGAAGCCACTCCACTTGCGGCGCAACTCCTGTTTGTAGCCGAGTTCGGCGAGCCGTCGGGCATCCTCGTCCATCGGTTGCTCGGCGGTCGGCACGGGCGTCGTGGCCACTGCACACCTCCCTGAGGTGGTTCCGCGTGCGAGTGGGCAAAGTGTCGACCCGGCCGATCAAGGCGGTCAATACGTAGTCGGTGGGAATCTCACCGCCGTCGGGCTAATTGCGTTGCCGATCGGCCTCCCCGGCCGGCATCCTGGACCGGTGACCAGGCCCGACAAGGGCCCACCCCGGGCGCTCGGACCGCCCGACCCGGTGGCGCGGGGCACGCCTCTCTCTCACGTACGGCCATTCCGCCGTACCCGAAAAGTGCCCCGCGCCCCACTCCCCCTCGCGATCAAGAGGTTTGCGTCAGATTTCCGACCGCGCCTGACCGAAAGCTCTTGATCAACGCGGGAAAAGCGTGGGTCAGGTCAGGAGGAGGCCGGCTACCCAGAGGGCCGCTACCAGGAGGCCGGCCAGGAACTCCACCAGCATCGACAGGCCGGCGGCCTTCAGGGCCTGCACGGTGGAGGGCCACGCGAGCTGGTTACTGCCCAGCCGGAGCCGTTCGGCCGCCCACACCCCGGCGACGAAGCCGAGCACCAGGCCGACGACCGGCACCACGAAGAACCCGATGATGCCGAGCGCCCCGCCGGCGAGCAGCGTGGACGTCGGCACACCGGTGCGCTTCAGATTCCGGCCCGGCCACGCGTACTTGATCACGGCGCCACCCCCGGCGACCAGGGTGGCGGCGGCGAACACCGCCCAGCCACCCAGGCCGGCGCCGCCGAAGATCGCCCAGAGCAGCACGCCGCCCCAGCACAGCGGCAGCGCCGGCAGACCGGGCACCACCACGCCGGCCAACCCGGCCAGGATGGCCAGCCCGGCCACCACCGTCACCGCCGTCTGCGAGTCCGTCAGGTCCACGCCGCCATCCTCCGTCGCCACCCTTCGGACCGGAGCGGTCCCCCACTCACTCCAAAGCTCCGCTACCGCGCAGCCGGGCGGTGATCACCTCGGCCGGGGCGGGCGCACCGAAGTATCGGCCCTGCCCGGTGTCGCAGCGCAGCGCCCGCAGCCGTTCGGCCTGCACGCCGGTCTCCACCGCCTCGGCCGTGACCCACAACTCCAGGGCGTGCGCCAACCGGACCAACGCGTCGACGATCCGTTCGTCGCGGTGGTCGGCGGCCACGTCGGTCCCGTCCGCGCGGATGCCCTCGACGAACGGACCGGCGAGCTTCAGGCAGTGGATCGGCAACCGACGCAGGTACGCCAGGTTGGAGTACCCGGTGCCGAAGTCGTCCACGGCCAGCCGGACGCCGAGCGCGGCGAGCCGGTGCAGGCTGCGCAGGGGTTCACCGGCACTACCCATCACGGCGCTCTCGGTCAGCTCCAGTTGGAGCAGCTCCGCGGGTAGCCCGCTGGTCTGCAACGCGTCGGCGACAGTGTCCACGATGGCCGGTTCGTCGGCCTGCCGGGCAGCCAGGTTGACGCTGACCACCAGCCTGGCGTCGGGGAACTCCCGCCACCACCGTTCGGCGTCTTCGCAGGCCCGCCGCAGCACCCACTCGCCGAGCCGGACGATCAGGCCGGTCTCCTCGGCAAGACCGATGAACCGGTCCGGCCCGATCAGGCCCAGCTCCGGATGCTCCCAACGGACCAGCGCCTCCACAGCGAGCATGGTGCCCTCCAGCAGCGACACGATCGGCTGGTAGTGCAGCACGAACTCGCCCCGCTCCAGTGCGGCGGGCAGCCCAGCGACAAGCGCCGAGCGGGCGATGTCCCGGGCACCGCGCTCGGGGTCGTAGACCGCCCACCGGCCTCGGCCCGCCGCCTTGGCCCAGTAGAGCGTGGTGTCCGCGGCCTTCATCAGCTCCGACGCGCTGGTCTCCGAGGCCGGGCAGTGCACGATGCCCACACTGGCCGAGACGGCCAACTGGTGCTCACCGACGTGGACCGGGGTCGCGACGGCGGCCAGCGCGGCCTCCGCGACGGCGACCGGGTCGTCGGTGTCGTCCCCTCCGTCGACGAGGATCACGAACTCGTCGCCGCCCATCCGGGCGACCAGGTGGCCGTGGTCGGCCACGCACGCGGCCAGCCGCCGGCCGATCATCACGAGCAGCCGGTCACCCAGGTCGTGGCCGAGACTGTCGTTGATCGCCTTGAAGCCGTCCAGGTCAAGAAAGCAGACCCCGACGCGCTGCCCGGCGCCCGCGGTGTCGAGTACCCGACCCAGCGTCTCGAAGAACAGCGTCCGGTTGGGCAACCCGGTCAGCGGATCGTGCAGCGCCTGGAAGCGCAGCCGCTGCTGGAGTTCGTACCGCTCGGTGATGTCCTCGATCATCGCGACCGTGAATCGCGGCCGGCCATCGTGTCGGATCAGCGATACGGCGAGATCCGTCCAGACCACTGTGCCGTCCTTACGGTGGTAGCGCTTCTCCACCCGGGCGGCGTCGTGCTTTCCCTCGATCAGCTCCTGGTAGAGCTCCCACATCCCGGCGGCGTCGTCGGCGTGGAACAGCGCCGCCACGTTGATCTCGCGCAACTCCTCGATCGAGTAGCCGAGCATGTCGGCGAACGCCTGGTTGACGTCGATGATCCGACCGTCCACGCCGGCGATCCCGATCCCGATCGCGGCGCCGGTGAACACCGCCCGGAACCGTGCCTCGCTCTCGCGGAGCGCCTGCTCGACCTCGTCGCGCGCCTGCCAGGCGGACCGGGCGATCCGCTCCTGCTGGCTGAAGGTGCGGTCGCGCAACGCACGGGCGAACCCGGCGGCCAGCCCGCCCTGCACCGCCGCGATCCGGTCGGCGAGGTCGGCCGGCCGGTCACCGTCGCACAGCACCCGACGCCCGAAGGTCGCGCCGAGCGCGTGCAGCGTCCACTCCAGGGCCTGCGGCTCGGTGAGGTGCGCCTCCACCAGAGCCCGCCCGACCTCCTCGGCCGGGTGGGCACTGAACGGCTCCGCCCGTACCGCCTGGGCCAACCGGATCGTGTGCGCCAGCAGCAGCCGCTCGGTCTCGGCCACGCTGAGCGGCACGAAACCGAGCCGGCGCACCGCGCGGGCCCAGTCGGCGGCGTACCCCCGGGCGTCCGCCCGACCGGCATCGACCCCGGCGGGGTCCCGGCCGGAACCGACCCCGGTGGGGTCCGGGACGGCGGCCACGAGATCAGCCGGCGGGCTGGTCGTACCGGGCGACGCCCCCGAAGGCGCCGAACCGCTCCGGGTGCTCGTCCACGTCGGACGGTGAGTCCGGGCGCCAGAGCGGCATGTGCACCACGCCCGGTTCCAGCACCGTCCAGTCGCCGAAGAAGCCGGTGACCTGGGCGCGCGAGCGCAGGGTGATCTCGGTGGCGGTGCGGGCGGAGAGGCGCTGGGCGTCCAGCATCTCCTGCGGCTGGTCCTCGAAGGTGGAGTGGGAGACGACCAGGAAGCTGCCCGGCGCGGCCGCGGCCCGCAGGGTGGCCAGGATCGCCTCGGGCCGGTCGGTGTCCGGGATGAAGTGCACCACCCCGGCCAGCAGGATGCCCATCGGACGACTGAAGTCGATCAGCCCGAGCTGTCGGGTCTCGGTGAGGATCCGCTCCGGCTCACGCAGATCGGCGTGGATGACCCCGGTCAGGTCGTTGCCAGCCAGCAACTCCCGGCTGTGCGCGACCGCCACCGGGTCGATGTCGACGTACACGACGCGGGCCTTGGGGTTCACCCCCTGCGCCACCTCGTGCACGTTGCCCACGGTGGGAATTCCGGAGCCGATGTCGAGGAACTGGTCGATGCCGGCGTCGAGCAGCACCCGGACGGCCCGGCGCAGGAACTCCCGACCGGAGCGCATGGTGGCGGCGAGATTCGGGGTCATGCTGGCGATCTGCTCCGCCAACTGCCTGTCGATCTCGAAGTTGTGCGCTCCACCCAGAAAGTAGTCGTACACCCGGGCCGCGCTCGGCCTGGTCAGATCGATCTCGGTCGGCAGTCCGTCCGGCATCAGCGTGCTCCCCAGTTCATCGCCGCGGCGCGGGACGGCACCGGCGTCGGGGCGCGCAGCGGGCACGCGTGGGCACCGGTCGACCCGCGGGTCGTGTGGTGTGGACCACTCTAGGCGGCTGACTCCAGCAACAGCGAGATGCCTTGACCAACGCCGATGCACATGGTGGCCAGAGCCCGGCGGCCGCCGCGACGGCGCAGCTCCAGGGCGGCGGTCAGCGCCAGCCGCGCGCCACTGGCACCGAGCGGGTGCCCCAGCGCGATGGCCCCGCCGTTCGGGTTGACGTGGTCGGCGTCCACGGGCAGCCCCAACTCTCGCAACACCGCCACGGACTGCGCGGCGAACGCCTCGTTCAACTCCACCACGTCCACAGCGCCCACCTCGACGCCGACGCGGTCGAGCAGCTTGCGGGTGGCCGGCACCGGGCCGATCCCCATGATCCGGGGCGGCACACCGGCCGCCGCCGCGCCGACGATCCGGGCCAGCGGGGTCAAGCCGTACCGCGCCACAGCCGCCTCGCTGGCCACCAGCAACGCGACAGCCCCGTCGTTGACGCCCGAGGAGTTGCCGGCGGTCACCGTGCCGCCGTCGCGGAACGGGGTGGGCAGCGCGGCCAGCTTCTCCAGCGAGGTCTCCCGGGGGTGCTCGTCGACCTCGACCAGCCGGGTCTCCCGACGGCCGGCCGGCACCGACACCGCCACGATCTCCTCGGCGAACCGGCCGTCGGCCTGCGCCTTGGCCGCGCGCTGCTGCGACCGGTACGCGAAGGCGTCCTGCTCGGCCCGGCTCACGCCGTACTCGGCGGCCACGTTCTCCGCCGTCTCCGGCATCGAGTCGACCCCCCACCCGTCACGCATCAACGGGTTCACCAACCGCCAGCCCAGGGTGGTGTCGTACACCTCGGCCGAGCGGGAGTACGCCGACGTCGCCTTCGGCATGACGAACGGCGCCCGGCTCATGCTCTCCACCCCGCCGGCGATCACCAGCTCCGCGTCCCCGGCGACGATGGACCGGGCGGCGGTGGCGAGCGCGTCCAGGCCCGAGCCGCAGAGCCGGTTGACAGTGCTGCCCGGCACCTCCTCGGGCAGGCCGGCCAGCAGCGCCGCCATCCGGGCGACGTTGCGGTTGTCCTCGCCGGCCTGGTTGGCGCAACCGAGCACGACGTCGTCGACTCGCGCCCAGTCCACCGACGGGTGCCGGGCTACCAGTTCCCGGATCACGTGCGCGGCCAGGTCGTCGGGGCGGACGCCGGCCAGCGCGCCCGCGTACCGGCCGATCGGGGTGCGGACACCGGCCACCAGGTATGCCACGGTCATCGCGAGTCCTTAGGGGGTGCAGACGGCGGGGGTGGGGCACGCCCACCGGGTCACGAGGGCTGCCGGCCGCCAGGATATCCGCGCCGGCAGCGGATAGGTTGACGGCATGGCCCGGGCCCAGTTCAGCGCAGAGACCAGCGGCGGCGGCGCGTTCGTCCGCCAGCCGAACCGGTTCACCGGTCGGGTCACCGCCGACTCCACCTCACCACCCGGCGGCGGCCCGGACGAGCAGGACCGCTGGCCGCTGGAGGCCGGCCGTTACCGGCTGATCTGGTGCCGGGCCTGCCCGTGGGCGCACCGGGCGAGGATCGTGCGTGGCCTGCTCGGGCTGGACGACGCCATCTCGCTGGGCACCGTCGACCCGATCCGGGACGAGCGGGGCTGGGCGTTCGCCCTCGACCCGGACGGCTTCGACCCGGTCCTCGGCGTGAGCTTCCTCTCCGAGGCGTACCTGGCCACCGACCCGGACTACACCGGCCGGGTGACGGTGCCGGCGCTCGTCGACACAGTGACCGGTCGGGTGGTCACCAACGACTATCCGCAGCTCACCCTCGACTTCTCCACGCAGTGGCGGTCGCTGCACGCGCCCGACGCCCCGGATCTGTACCCGGTCGAGCTGCGCGCCGAGATGGACGCGCTGATGGCCGAGATCCACACCGACGTGAACAACGGCGTCTACCGGTGCGGATTCGCCACCTCGCAGCAGGCGTACGACGAGGCCTTCCGGGCGCTCTTCGCCCGGCTGGACGCGCTCTCCGAGCGGCTGGCCGGGCAGCGCTACCTGATGGGCGACGCGATCACCGAGGCGGACGTGCGGCTGTTCACCACGCTGGTCCGCTTCGACGCCGCGTACCACGGGCACTTCAAGTGCAACCGCAACAAGCTGACCGAGATGCCGGTGCTCTGGGCGTACGCCCGGGACCTGTTCCAGACGCCGGGTTTCGGCGAGACGGTGGACTTCGACCACATCAAGCGGCACTACTACGGCACGCACCGGGAGATCAATCCCAGCGGCATCGTGCCACTCGGGCCGGACGAGTCCGGCTGGAGCACGCCGCACGGGCGTGGCTGAGCCGGGTCGGCCGGCCGCCCCGACCGTGCCGAGGGCCCGCGGCGAGGTCGCCCGTCGGGTCGCCGGGTCCGCGGCGGCCGGCTGCACCCTGGCCGGTGCGGTGGCGGTGACGCTCGCCGTGGTCGCCGGTCCCGGTCCAGGGTTCACCGGGTACGTCAGCGAGGCGGGCATCGCCGGCAGCGCCCACGCCGCGACGTACCGGATCGGGATCCTGGCCCTTGCCGGCGCGTTGCTGCTGATCGGCGCGGCGCTGCCTCCCGGGGTGTGGGCGGCCGCCCCGGCGCTGCTCGCCGCCGGTGCGGTGTTCACCGCCGTGTCGGGGGCGGTGACCTGCTCCGGCGGCTGCCCGTTGCCCCCGTTCGAGCGCGCGACGGCGGCGGACCTGGTGCACGGTGGCGCGAGCATCGCGGCGACCGCGGCGGTGGTCTTCGCCATGATCACGCTGGCCGTCTCCGGGCCGGCCGGCCGGACGGTGCGTCGGCTGGCCGGCGTCGCCGCCGCGCTGGCCCTGCCGCTCTGTGCCACGGTGGGGCTGGCGATGCTCGTGCTCGGCCGAGGCCCGGTGGTGGGGGTGCTGGAACGGCTGATCCTCGCCCTCGCGGTGCTGTGGGGCGTGAGTACCGCCACCGCGCTGGCCCTTTGTAAGGAGCCTCACGCCGCCCGGTCCTTCCGATGAGCGGGAATCGGCGTATCGTCGGCCAGCGATGACCAATGTCTGGGGCCTCACTGTCCGCCTGTATGTCGATCTCCGACTGCAGGCCAGTGGCATCTGTCCGGGCTAGCAGCGTTCCCACGCCTACCCCGATCGGACCGGACAATTGGATACATCCTCATGCCCTTCAGCCTGCGCAAAATTCCCTTCTCCGTGCAGATCCTGCTCGGCCTCGTGCTCGGCGTCGCGCTGGGCTTCCTTGCCCGCAGCAACGACCTGAGCTGGCTGACCAGCACCCTGCACACCGTCGGCACCCTCTTCGTCCAACTGCTCAAGCTGGCCGTGCCGCCGCTGGTCTTCACCGCCATCGTGGTCAGCGTGGTCAGCCTGCGCGGCGTCGCCAACGCCGCCCGGCTCGCCGTCAAGACCCTGATGTGGTTCGGCATCACCGCGCTGATCGCGGTGAGCATCGGCATCGGCCTCGGCCTGCTCACCAACCCGGGCAAGGGCGTGACCCTCGACCTGGGTGGCGCCGCCGCGCCGAAGAAGACCGGCTCGTGGACCGACTTCCTCACCGGCATCGTGCCCACCAACCCGGTCGGCGCGTTCGTCGAGGGCAACGTCCTCCAGATCGTCTTCCTCGCCGTCGTCATCGGTGCCGCGGCCCTGCTGGTCGGCGAGGCCGCCGAACCGTTCGTGGCGCTGAACCGCTCCCTGCTGGAGATCGTCCAGAAGGCGCTCTGGTGGGTCATCCGGCTCGCGCCGATCGGCACCCTCGGCCTGATCGGCAACGCCGTCGCCTCGTACGGCTGGGATCTGCTGGCCCCCCTCGCGAAGTTCACCACCGCCGTCTACGTCGGCTGCGCCATCGTGCTGTTCGTGGTCTACCCGCTGGTGCTGGTCCTGGCCGGCCGCCTCAACCCGCTGCGCTTCTTCGCCGGCGCCTGGCCGGCGATCGAGCTGGGCTTCGTGTCCCGCTCCTCGGTCGGCACCATGCCGGTGACCCAGCGCTCCGTCGAGCGACTCGGCGTGCCCCGCGAGTACGCCTCGTTCGCGGTGCCCTTCGGCGCCACCACGAAGATGGACGGTTGCGCCGCCATCTACCCGGCCCTCGCCGCGATCTTCGTGGCCCAGGTGTTCGGCGTTGACCTCGGCATCGGCGACTACCTGCTGATCGCCTTCGTCTCGGTGGTCGGCTCGGCGGCCACCGCCGGCCTGACCGGCGCGATCGTGATGCTCACCCTGACCCTCAGCACGCTGGGCCTGCCGCTGGCCGGCGCCGGCCTGCTGCTGGCCATCGACCCGATCCTGGACATGATCCGCACCGCCACCAACGTCGCGGGGCAGGCGCTGGTGCCGACAGTGGTCGCCGCCCGCGAGGGCACTCTCGACCGCGCCGCGTACGAGTCCGCCGGCCGGCGTGACCTGACCGACCCGGAGCCGGTCGCCGACACCCGGCCCGAGCTCAGCCCCGTTCCTGCCTGATCGATTCACCGCTACGGCGACGGGCCCCTCTCCCCGGGGGCCCGTCGCCGTGTCGGAGAGGATGACCCCCATGAGTTCCCTGTTCACTCCCCTGGCCCTGCGCGGGGTCACACTGCCCAACCGGATCGCCATGGCACCGATGTGCCAGTACTCCGCCGGCCCCGACGGCCTGCCCACCGACTGGCACCTGATCCACCTGGGCAGCCGCGCGGTCGGCGGTGCCGGTCTGGTGCTGACCGAGGCGACCGCCGTACTCCCCGAGGGCCGGATCAGCCCGCAGGACACCGGCCTCTGGTCCGGTGCGCACGTCGACGCCTGGCGGCCGGTGACCGCGTTCGTCGCCGCCCACGGCGCGGTGCCGGCCGTGCAGCTCGCGCACGCCGGCTTCAAGGCCTCCACCTACCGGCCGTGGGCACCCGAGCGCGGTGGTGTGCCGGACGCCGAGGGCGGCTGGACGCCCGTCGCCCCCGGCTCGGAGCCGTTCACCGCCGGCTACCGGACGCCGACCAGCCTCGACGAGGCCGGCATCGCCGGTGTGGTCGAGGCGTTCGCGGCCGGCGCCCAACGCGCGCTGGACGCCGGCTTCGCCGCCGTGGAGATCCACGCCGCCCACGGATACCTGCTCAACGAGTTCCTCTCGCCGCTGACCAACCACCGCACCGACGCGTACGGCGGCGACCGGGCCGCCCGGATGCGGCTCACCCTGGAGGTGGCCCGCGCGGTGCGCACCGCTGTCGGCGAGGACGTGCCGGTGCTGACCCGGATCTCCGCCACCGACTGGGTCGAGGGCGGCTGGACCATCGAGGACAGCGTGGTGCTCGCCGGTGAGCTGGCCGGCGTCGGCGTCGACCTGGTCGACGCGTCCTCCGGTGGTGTGAGCACGGAACAGCGCATCCCACTCGGCCCGGGTTACCAGGTGCCGCTGGCCGCCCGGATCCGCCGCGAGGCCGGCGTGCCGACCGGCGCGGTGGGCCTCATCGTGGAGCCGGAGCACGCCGAGCAGATCGTCGCCAGCGGCGAGGCCGACCTGGTGCTGCTGGGCCGGGAGTTGCTGCGTGACCCGTACTGGCCGCGCCGGGCCGCCGCGAAGCTCGGCGTCGCGTACTCCGGCCCCGCCCAGTACGCCCGCGCCTCCTGATCCCGACCGGTCGGGCGGCCGCCGCGTGAGCGGCCGCCCGAGCGATCGATCAGCCGGCCAGGTGTGACCAGTCGCCCTCCAGGTCCTGCCAGGTGCCCTGAGCGGCCACCGTGCCGCCGAGCAGCACCACCACGTGGTCGGCCCGGACCAACGCGGCGCGCTTGGCGGTCGAGCCGACAACCGTCACCCCGTGGCCGCGCAACGCCTGCCACAGCGCCAGCTCGGTGGTGACGTCCAGCGCCGACGACACGTCGTCGGCGACCAGCAGTTCGGTACGCGGGGCCAGCGCCCGGGCCAGCGCCAACCGCTGCAACTGCCCGCCGGAGAGCCGGGTGCCCTTGTGCCCGATGAGCAGGCCCAGCCCACCACCGGCGGCGGCCAGGTCATGGTCGAGCTGGGCGGTGCTGACCGCCCCCGCCGCGTCCACCTGGTGCCCGAGGGCGATGTTGTCGGCCACCGTGCCGGAGAGCACCCGGGGCAACTGACCGACGTAGCCGACCTGGTTGGGACGCAGGAACAGCTCCGGCTCGGTGACCGGGTCACCGTTCCAGGCCAGCTCGCCGGTGTGGTGCACGATCCCGGCCAGCCCGCGCAGCAACGAGGACTTGCCCGACCCCACCGGCCCGACGACGAGCACCAACTGCCCCCGCTGCACGGTCAGGTTCACGTCCCGGACGGCCACCGTCCCGTCGGAGTGCACCACTCCGAAGCCGCGCAATTCCAGCCGGCGCAGCGGGTGCCGCGGCGGCATTGTCGGAGCGGGTGCCGTCCCGGCGGTCAGGTCGACCTCCGGCACCCCCGCGGAGTACGCGCTCACCCCGGTCATCGCCGCCGTGCGCCGGGTCCAGACCCGCGCCGAGGGCAGCTGCGAGATCAGCGACGCCGTCGTCCAGGCGAACCAGCGGGCCGCGCCCAGGGTGGAGACGGCCACCAGCACCGCCCCGGCGGAGAGCGAGCCGTTCAGGTAGAGCGCCCAGGCGCCGATCGGCAACAACCCACTGGCCATCGACGGTGTGGAACGCGCCCACACCTGCACCGAGATCTCCCGCCGCTGCCGGTCGCTGCGCAGCACGTCCAGGCCCGCCAGGTGGCGCAGCACCGCCGTGGTCGCGCCGGCGAGCTTCACCGTCCGCGCCGCGGAGAGCGCAGAGACCAGCGCGGTGGCGAAGGAGGCCCGCGCTGCCACCGTCGCCCGGGCCGCACGCTCCAGCTTCGGCCCGAACAACGTCGCGGCCAGCCCGGAGACGACCATCGTGCCGAGGAAGAACAGCCCGGGTACGACGCTGCCGGTGACCGCCGTCATGGCGACCACGAGCACCAGCGCGACGGTCTGGTCCAGCACGTTGTCGGCGAGCTGGACCACCCGTTCGGTGTCCCCGCCCTGAGCCACCACCTCGGCGGGGGTGTGTGAGCTGACCCGGCGCGGCCCGGTCTGGCCGTGCACCAGGCGAAGGCCGATCCGCAGCATCTGCCGCACCCACCACTGCGGGAACCAGACGTGGGTGTAGAACGGCAGCGGCAGGGTGACCAGCAACCCGGCGACGATCCCCACCGCCGGCAGGTACGGGTTGCCCGTCCCGTCGACCAGGTCCGCCCAGAGCCAGGGCAGCACCGGGCCGTCCAGCCCGAGCAGGCTGAGCCCGAGGAACAGCACGATCGCGGCCGCACCGTACCGGGGATCGTTGGTGCAGAGTCGGAAGATCTCCCGCAGCGTCCGGGCCGGCGGCACCGGCGGCAGCGGCGGCGGGTCGGCCCGGGTCGGCCCGACCGCGCCCTGCGTGCCGTCCGGTGGTGTCGCCCGCGCGGTCTGCCCATTCGGCTCGGCCCGCGTGGGTGCCGGCTCGCTCGGCCAGGGGTCGGCCGGGCCGGGTCCGACCAACAGGTCCGTGCCGACGCCGGTGCGACCGGCCGGCGCCACGGTCGCGTACGCGGCGGCGTGGCTGGTCGCCAACAGTTCCGCGAAGCGGGTCGACGTCTCCAGTGGGCCGGCCTCGACCACCGCACCGTCGGCCAGGACGACTACCTCGTCACAGCGGCGCACCGAGGAGAGTCGGTGCGCGATGACGATGCCGATCCGGTCGCGCAGCAGTCGTTCGGTGGCCCGTTGCACCCGCGCCTCGGTGACCGGGTCCAGCCGAGCGGTGGCCTCGTCGAGGATCACCACGTGCGGCTCCCGGACCAGGATCCGGGCGAACGCCACCAACTGCTCCTGACCGGCGGAGAGCACGTGCCCGCCCTCCCCCAGCCGGGTCGTCAACCCGTCCGGCAGCTCGGCGATCCAGCTGGCCAGGCCCAGTTCGTCGAGCGCCCGAGCCGCCGCGTCGAGCAACTCCGGGTCGAACAGCGCCACGTTCTCGGCGAGCGTGCCGGCCAGGATCTCGGTGCGCTGCGGCACCAACGCCACCCAGCGGCGCAGTTGCTCGACGTCGAGGTCGCACAGGTCGGTGCCGCCGAGGAAGACGGTGCCCGGCGGCACGTCGACCGCGCGGGTGAGCACCTTCGCCAACGTCGACTTGCCCGAACCGGTCCGCCCGATCAGCGCGTACGAGCGACCGCGCGCGAAGGTGAGGCTGAGCCCGCGCAGCGCGGCCCCCCGGTCACTCTCCCCGTACCCGAATGTCAGGTCCCGGATGCGCAGGTCACCCTCGCTCGGGCTGACCCCGCCGACCGGCTCCTGCCGGGCCTTGTAGAGCAACTGCACCCGCGCCCACGCGCCGAGCGCTTCCTGGATCTCCGGCACCATCCGGCTGACGTGTTCCGCGGTCGCCCCGAAGGCCAGGGCGAGCAGCCAGATGGCGGTCAGCCGGGCGGCGTCGATCCGGCCGGTGGCCAACGCCCAGGCACCGCCGAGCACCACAGCGCCGATGCCTGCCCGGATCGTCGCGGTGGCCACCGTCGCCACCCGGGCGGACAGCACCCAGACCACCAGGCCACGGGACAGCACGGCGGAGGCCCGTCGGGCGTACAACCGCAGCACGTACGGCCGCGCCAGACTGGTGCGTACATCGTCCTGGCCGTGCACCGCCTCCTCCATCACGGCGGCCAGATCGGACCACGCCTCCTCCTCGGCCATCCGGGCCGGGCCGATCCGCGCCGTGGGCCGGCGCAGGCCGACCGCGAGCACCACAGTGAGCAGAAGCATCGCGATCCCCGCCGGCCACCACACGAACAGCGCCACGACCATCGACAACAGACCGACGCAGAGGCCCTGGGCGAGCCGGGTGCCCTGGTTACGAATTGCCGACGCCACCTGATAGACGTCCCCGTCGATCCGGTCCAGCAACTCGCCCACCGGAGTGGTCTCCAAGGTGGGCAGGTCCTGCCCGAGAGCGACGCGGCAGAGCCGGCGACGCACGTCGGCGGACCAGTCGGCGGTCAGGCCGGCCATCAGCAGACTCACCGCGAGGTCGCTGAGGACCACGGCGACCAGGGCCGCGGCCAGGACGGCGAAGAAGCCAGCCGAACGATGCACCAGCACCGCGCCGGCCAGCGCCGACGCGCCCGCCTGCCCCGCGGCACCCAGCACGATCAGGACGGCCACGATCGTCACACGACGGGTCGAAGTTCCCCACAGATCACGGAGCAGGCGCATGAAAGTCCTCCGGGACGTGGGTGGCGGAGAGCTCAGCCTGCCGGCACCACCCCGTCAACTCAACCGATTTTCCCGCCTCTGAGCTGGGCGGGGTTGGTTCGACGTCGTGAGGAAGTCGGCGGGCACGCCAGCGTTGATCAGCCGTTCCCGCATCCGTCGCAGGGAGCCCGGTGTCCAGTCCGGGTATGCGGAGAGGAACAGCAGCCGCTGCGCCGCATCGCGGTCGCTTCGGGCCGCCTCGATCGACGCCTCGACCGTGCTGGCCGCGAACTCCCAGGCGGCGGCACGGCCACACACCAACGGTCAGAAGAGGACTGTGGCCAGGGTGCCGACCGGCTGAAAGCCGCAGCGTTCGTAGACGCGGCGGGCCGGGATGTTGAAATCGTTGACGTACAGGCTGACGGTGGGGGCGACGCGCAGCAGCGCGTCGCGGACCACGGCTGCCATGGCGGCGGTGGCGATCCCCCTGCCGCGCCACTCCGGTGCCACCCAGACGCCCTGGACCTGGGCTGTCCGCTTGGTCACCACGGCCAGTTCGGCCTTGAACACGACCTTGCCGTCGATGACGCGGGCGTACGCGCGACCGGTCCGGACCAGGTCGTTGACCCGTCGGCGGTAGCTGCGGCCGCCGTCCTCGGCAAGCGGGGAGACGCCGACCTCTTCGGTGTACATGGCGACCGCGGCCGGGAAGAGCCGGTCGCCCTCGCCGGAGCGGACCTGGCGTACCTCCGGATCGGCCGGTACGGGCGGCAGCGTGTCGGTGACCAGCAGTGGCTGATTGGGGCGGACGTCTCGCGCTGGCCCCCACGTGTCGGAGAGGCGGTCCCACAGCCCGAGGACGGCATCGGCGCGGCCGACGATGGAGGAGCAGAGCCGCTCCTCGCCCGCGAGCAGGTCGGCGAAGGCAGCCACCGCGGCGTCACTGGCCAGCACCGGGGTCAGGTTGCCGCCGAGCCAGCAGAGGGATTCGAGGTTGCGGCGAGCCCCGTACCCCAGGACTCGGCCCTCGGCCCGCCACCAGGAGAGTCCGCGCGCGGCGATCCGCTCGGCGACCTGCGCGCCCGCGAACGGGTCATGGTCGAGCAGTCGCTCGACCGCGCGGCGCTCCGATTCCCCCAGTTGGCGTACCGGCACCGTCAGCACGACTATCAGCCTGCCAGATCGACCCCCCGCTCCGCCGGTCGAGTGACGAGGCCGGCACCGGTTCTGCGGGCCCACTGATCGGCCGGGTCCGCCCGGCCCACCGGACGACCGGGGGCACCAGGGCTCCGAGCAGGAGAAACAGGGCACCGAGCACGAGCCAACCAGGTACGCCCCAGCCGAGTGCGAGGCTGGTTACCACCACCGGTGCGAGCATCTTGCCCAGTTCGTAGCCCATGCCGTACGCCCCCTGGTACTGCCCCTGGGCGTCTGCTGGTGCCAGCCCGAAGGAGATCCCCCAGCCTGCGGCGGAGTGCCACAGCTCCCCGGTGACGTGCGCGAGCGACCCGAGGCCGAGCAGGCCCACCGCCCCGGCGGTGGGCACCGCGCCGCTGGCGGCGAAGAGTACGCAGGCCAGGGCGATGGCCACGCCCGCTCGGCGGGCGGCGCGGGCGGCTCCGGGCAGGGTGGCGGCGGTGCCCGCGGCGCGTACCTGAAGGAGCACGACCAGCACGGTGTTGACCAGCGTCAACGCGGAGATCATCCAGGCGGGGGCCCGGGTGTGGCCGGCGATCCACAGCGGCAGGGCGATGGTGAGCAGGCTGAAGTGCATCGACATCAGCCCGTCGACCAGGGTGAAGGCGAGGAACGGGCGGTCCCGTAGGGCGACCAGCCGAGGACCGTGCGTCGGGGCGGCGACCGGGGCGACGGCGGGCAGTCGAAGGAAGACCACCGCTGCGGCCAGTGATGTCGCCGCCGAGGCCAGGATCAGCGCGACGTAGCCGGTTCGGGTGTCGGCGGCGATGGCGAAGCCACCGAGGACGGCGCCGACGGAGATCCCGACGTTGGTGGTGGCTCGTAGGTAGGCGCGGGTGCGGACCCGCTGGTCGGCCGGGATCGCTCCGGCGATCAGCGCGCCGCGGGCACCGCGTTCGACGGCGTCGGCGAGCGCGGTCGCCGCTCCCACCAGCACGAATGTGGGAAACGACCGGACGGCGATCAGGCCGGTGGTCAGGGTGCCGGCGACGAACAGCGCGCCGACCTGCACGCCGCGTGGGCCGACGCGGTCGGCCAGGTAGCCGCTCGGGGCGCTGGCCAGGACGCCGACCAGGGCAGAGATGGTCAGCCCGATGCCCACCTGGGTGGCCGACAGGCCGACCGACCTGGTGAGGAAGAGCGCGCTGGCGACGAGCCAGAGGCCCCGCCCGACGGTCTTGACCAGAGTGCCGAGGGTGAGGACCCGGGCCGGACCCGGCGGGGGAAGCAGGCGCATGACCGACACCCTAGCAAGACGTACGTACGGTTTGGTAGATCAGGCTTGCCGACGATGCATTGCCGATATATCGTTGATGCATCAGCGATAGTCCTACGGAAGGAAGAACCCGATGAGGTTCCACCGACAGCACCACCCGATGCACGAAGCCCGGATGCGGGGGTTCGGCTTCCCGCCGGTCCCGCCCGGTCCGCACGGACACGAGCACGGACACGGCGGCCCGTGGGGCGGCCGGGGCCGTGGACGGGGTCGGGGCCGACGCCCCAACGTTCGAGCCTCCGTGTTGGCCCTGCTCACCGAGCGGCCGATGCACGGCTACGAGATGATCCAGGAAATCGACTCCCGCACCGGCGGTGCGTGGCGGCCCAGCCCCGGCTCGATCTACCCCACCCTCCAGCTACTGGAGGACGAGGGCGTGATCGTCGCCAGCACCGAGGAGTCCGGTGGCGGGCGGAAGCGGTTCACGGTCACCGAGGCCGGTCAGGCGGAGGCCACCGAGGCCGCGCAGACCCCGCCGTGGGCGGACGTCGCCCAGGGCACGGTGAGCAGCTGGCACGACATCCGTGACTCCGGCGCGCAGGCGATGAACGCACTGCGCCAGGTGATGATGAACGGCACCGACGACCAGCGTGAGCGGGCCGCCCAGGTGCTCGACGAGACCCGACGCAAGCTGTACGCGATCCTCGCCGAATCCGAGTGACGCCGGGCCGCACCACGGAACAGCAAGGCACGGCAGCACGGCCCAGCAGCACAGCGCGAGAGCGCGGGATCAGCACCAACGCGAAGCGGCCGTTCCCCGCACGGGGAACGGCCGCTTTCTCCACATGGAAGATCAGTGCACGGTGACGGTCGGGCCGGTGACCAGCCCGCGCAGCTCCTCGGGAAGCTCGGCGCCCATCTCGTCGGCGATCCGCAGCGCCTCCTCGATCAGCGTCTCCACGATCTGCGCCTCGGGCACCGTCTTGACGACCTGCCCCTTGACGAAGATCTGGCCCTTGCCGTTGCCGGAGGCGACACCGAGGTCGGCTTCCCGGGCCTCGCCCGGACCGTTGACCACGCAGCCCATGACGGCGACCCGCAGCGGCACCGGCAGCCCTTCCAGACCAGCGGTGACCTCCTCGGCGAGCTTGTAGACGTCCACCTGGGCCCGGCCGCAGGACGGGCACGAGACGATCTCCAGGCCCCGCTCACGCAGACCGAGGGACTCCAGGATCTGGTTGCCGACCTTGATCTCCTCGACCGGCGGGGCGGACAGCGACACCCGGATCGTGTCGCCGATCCCCTCGGCCAGCAGTGCGCCGAAGGCGACCGCCGACTTGATGGTGCCCTGGAACGCCGGCCCGGCTTCGGTGACGCCGAGGTGCAGCGGGTAGTCGCACTGCTCGGCGAGCTGCCGGTACGCCCGGATCATCACGACCGGGTCGTTGTGCTTGACCGAGATCTTGATGTCGCGGAAGCCGTGCTCCTCGAACAGCGAGCACTCCCACAGCGCCGACTCGACCAGCGCTTCGGCGGTGGCCTTGCCGTACTTGCTCAGCAGGCGCTTGTCCAGTGACCCGGCGTTGACGCCGATCCGGATCGGCACCCCCGCCGCCCCCGCGGCACGAGCGATCTCCTTGACCTTGTCGTCGAACTGCCGGATGTTGCCCGGGTTGACCCGGACCGCCGCGCAGCCGGCGTCGATCGCGGCGAAGACGTACTTGGGCTGGAAGTGGATGTCGGCGATCACCGGGATCTGCGACTTCTTGGCGATCGCGGGCAGCGCCTCGACGTCGTCCTGGGACGGCACCGCCACCCGGACGATCTGGCAGCCGGACGCGGTCAGCTCGGCGATCTGCTGAAGGGTCGCGTTGATGTCGGAGGTGAGAGTCGTGGTCATCGACTGCACGGAGACCGGCGCACCACCACCGACCGGAACCGAACCGACCATGATCTGGCGGCTGGCCCGACGGGGAGCGAGCGGCGGGGGCGGCACGGCGGGCATACCGAGACTGATTGCTGTCACTTCAGGCACTCACCTTGAGAAGAGCGTGATGGGGTTGACCACGTCCGCGGCGATGGTCAGCAGCGTGAACGCGCCACCGATCAGGATCACCACGTACGTGAAGGGCATCAGTTTGAGGTAGTCCACCCGGCCGGGGTCGGCCCGGCCGATCCGCCCGTAGACCCAGGAACGGGCCCGTTCGAACCAGGCGATGGCGATGTGGCCGCCGTCCACCGGGAGCAGCGGCAGCAGGTTGAACACACCGATGAAGAAGTTCAGCGACACGAAGAGCATGAAGAAGACCAGCCAGGCGTTGTTCTCCACCGCCTCGCCGCCCAGTCGGCTGGCGCCGACCACACTGATCGGGGTGTCGACGTCCCGCTCGCCGCCGGTGAGGGCCGTCCACAGGGCGGGGACCTTCTGCGGGAGGCGCTGGAGCGCCTGGGCGGTGCCGACGGCCAACTGACCGGTGAAGTCGGCGGTGGCGCCGAAGGCGCCGACCGGGCCGTACGTCACGCGGGTGGGCGTGCTGGGGACGAGCCCGACGCCGAGCGCGGCCACCGGCGCGGCGGCGCCCGTGGGGTCGTTCAGCGGCGGACGCTGGGTCTGCGCGAGCACCGTGCGGGTGGTGCCCGGCTGCCCGTCGCGGACGTACGCGATCTGCGCGGTGTCGCCCGGCTTGAGCCCGCGCAGCGTGGTGAGCAGGTCGCCGTAGGAGTTGATCGGAGTGCCGTTGACGGAGGTGATCCGGTCTCCGTTGCGCAGTTGCGCCTGGGCGGCCGGGCTGGCCGCGTCGGCCGGGGTGCACGCCCGAACCGCGTTCTCCGGAACCACGCACTCGCTGAGCTGGATGACGGCGGGCTCCTGGCGGGCCTGCGCGTCGGTGGTCGGGAAGTCGGGGTTGGGCAGGCCGGCGGAGACGGCGAGGATCCAGATGGTGACCAGAGCGAGCGCGAAGTGCGTGATCGACCCGGCGGCCATCACGATCGTCCGCTTCCAGACCGGGTAACGCCACATCACCCGCGACTCGTCGCCCGGCTCGACGTCGTCGTCCTGCGGGGTCATCCCGACGATCTTGCAGAAACCGCCGAGCGGAATGCCCTTGACGCCGTACTCGGTTTCGCCGCGCTTGAACGACCAGATCGTGGGGCCGAAACCGACGAAGTACTTGGTGACCTTCATCCCGAACATCTTGGCGGTCAGCAGGTGCCCCGCCTCGTGCAGACTCACCGAGATGAGAATGGCCAGGGCGAAGAGGACCACCCCGAGCAGGTACGACATCAAGCTCCTTCCACCGAACCCGCGATGATCTCCTGCGCGTGCGCGCGTGCCCACGACTCGGCCGCGAGCACGTCCTCGACGGTACCTGGTTCGTCGAAGTCCGGAGCCTCCTCCAACACGCGTTCGAGGGTGTCGACGATGCCGAGGAACGGCAGCCGGCCCGCCACGAACGCCGCCACGCACTCCTCGTTCGCCGCGTTGTAGATCGCCGGGCGGCTACGCCCGGCCTCCCCGGCGGCCTTGGCCAGCGCGACGGCCGGGAACGCCGCGTCGTCGAGCGGCGCGAACTCCCAGGTGTGCGCGGCCGTCCAGTCGACGGCGGTGGCGGCCCCGGGCACCCGGTCCGGCCAGCCGATGCCGAGCGCGATCGGCAGCCGCATGTCCGGTGGGCTGGCCTGGGCGATCGTCGAGCCGTCGACGAACTCGACCATCGAGTGGATCACCGACTGGGGGTGCACCATCACGGTGATGTCGGCGTAGGGCACGTCGAACAGCTCGTGCGCCTCGATCACCTCAAGCGCCTTGTTGACCATGGTCGCCGAGTTGATCGTGACGACCGGCCCCATGTTCCAGGTCGGGTGCGCGAGCGCCTGCTCGGGTGTGACCTGCGTCAACTCGTCGCGTCGTCGACCCCGGAACGGGCCGCCGCTGGCCGTGACGATCAGCCGACGCACCTCGCCGCGCGAACCGGAGCGCAGACACTGAGCCAGCGCCGAGTGCTCCGAGTCGACCGGGACGATCTGCCCCGGCCGCGTCACCGCGGCCTTGACCAGCGGGCCGCCGGCCACGAGCGACTCCTTGTTGGCCAACGCGAGAGTACGACCACCGCGCAGCGCGGCCAGCGTAGGAGCGAGGCCCAGCGAGCCGACCACCCCGTTGAGCACGATGTCGCACGGCCACTGCGCCAGCTCGGTCATGGCGTCCGGGCCGGCCACGATCTTGGGAAGCTTGAAGTCGCCGGTGGCCCACCCGCGCCGGCTCGCCTCGGCGTAGAACGCGAGTTGCAGGTCCTGCGCGGCGGACGCCTTGGCCACCCCGACCGCCTCGACGCCCAACTCCAGGGCCTGCGCGGCGAGCAGCTCGACATTTCCGCCGCCGGCACCCACGGCGACCACCCGGAACCGGTCCGGGTTGCGCCGGACGATGTCGATGGCCTGCGTGCCGATCGAGCCAGTGGACCCGAGCAGAACAAGGTCGCGGGGGGAAGTCACCCGACCATTCTTCCCCACCCCCGCTGCACGCCCGCTGGGAGCCTCAGCCTTCCCCGCCCGACTCCTCCTCGTCCAGCAACTCGGCCGGGTCGATGGAGAATTCGAACGGCTCCCGCATCGCGAAGGTGCTCCCTGCCGCAGCGGCAGCCAACGGCCGGTACTCCCCGTCGACCAGCTCCAACAGAGCCATGGTCGGCACCCGGTTGCGCAGGTCCACCCGGAGGAAGAACGGCACTCCGACAGCGGCGTACTCCCTGGGCCTGTCGATCACGTCCTTGCGCCGATTTCCGGGAGACACGATCTCCCCCAGCAGCACCGCCTCGGCGATGGGAACCGTCGTGCGGCCACCACCTGATTTGCGCAGCACAGCGATGTCCGGGATGAAGAGATCACCCCCGGAGATCACGTTGATCTCCGGATAGACCCAGAATCCGGCCTTCCGCGCAGCACGATGCAGCACGTACGGCAACTCCCGCTCGACCGACTGATGATCGATTCCCGCGTGTGGTGTCACGATCACGCTTCCGCTCAGGACCTCAACCTTGGGGCCGTTGGTCTCCGGCAACAGGTCGAGGGCGAGCTGCGCAGTCCAGGGTTCGTCGTGCCACCGCAGCACGTCGAACGACGGCTCGGTGTGCTGCGGCGCCGGCTCCGGCTCGAACGCGGCCTGGGCCATCCGGGCTCACCCCCTCAGCGGGACATTCTGCTCAGGTCAGCCTAGCCACCGCAGCCCCAGATGTGCGTCATCGCACACCCAGTGCGTCATGACGATGCCTACCGCCAAAATGGAGGCCTACGGCCCCGCGTGCACGCGGGGCCGCACAGCGACCGCGGATGACCAGGCGACGCCTTCCCAGCCGAAGCGATCAAGGCCGCGACGATCCATCACGGTTCAACCCACGCGACGGGTTCCGGAATCGACGTCACGCCGCTACGCGTCGTCACCCAAGTTGACAAATCTCAAGGTTCAATAAGCGCACACAAACGATGTTTGGCACGCCCTTGGCAGTCGCATCCGCCAGTCCGGCTATTTCGGTTTAGCCTGAAGCTGCCCCAAGATCGACCAATACACTTCTTCGTCACCGATTTCCAGGTTTTCGATGGACCCCGCACCACCAAGGAACAATGGAACCTTGAACCCTACACACTGCCCACTTTGAGGAACCGAGAATCCCGCACCCCGCCATTCAGAAAATAGATTCGAGGCAAGAAAAGTAACCGGATCTGCCACCATCTCGACATCAAACAGCTGCTCTATAGCGCACTCGACGTCAAACACCTCAGCAGAGCCCGGCTCAAAGAGCAACAATCGGGGAAACGTGGGATCGACACCCGCGAAATCGAGCGCGAACTGTCTGCCGAGCCAGTCTTTGGCAATAGGCACAATATCGACGTAGCCGGGAAATACCTGCTGCACAAGCTCGCGAGCCCGGGAAGCTTCGTCTCCAGAGTGCACCCGCAGGATGCCGGCACCGAACGAGATTCCGGAACCAATACGGACCAACTCGTTGTATCCTGCGACGCTTCCTAGCCGCGGTTCACGGTAAGGCGGCAACGCACTTCGCGCGTCGGCGGGAAAATTGCTGATGAAATTCTCAAACATCACGGCCTCTTGCAAATCGACACGCCACACACTCTAGTTCCCATAGGAAGATTCCTAATCCGAGCGTCAATCTGTGGCCCAAGGCTGGTGTTCACACTACCATCAAGCGCACCAAGGTTACTTAGCGTATCTGACCCGCCCAGCTGGAGATCCTGCATGTGATCACCGTGATAACCATCCGGAACGGTTTCGCCTGCCCGACGAAGTCGACCTGCCGCGGATCCCGGGACGACACGTACTGCCTGCGTCTTCACGAGCAGTCCGTCCTGCGCGAGATCATTCAGGTACGCGACCTTTCCGTCGGCCTCGTCAATTTGCGTGGGGCTCCATCCTTCTTTGTAGTGCAAGTCCAGGTGAACCGCGTCGGGGTCGTTACCGCAGTTGTGGACGAGCACCGGCGTGTTGCCGGCTATCACATAGTACGTGTGGGTGTTGGCGACGGTCAGGTTGTGGACGGTGGCCCATGGAGTGGTCCACCGTTCGATTGCTGTGACCTGCACGAGGGTGCCGGCACCGGTTCGCAGCAGCTGGCCGGATCGCAGATCGACGGCGTCGACCCACTCGTTCAGCTCCGGCACCCAGAACGGGTGACCGTCGGTCGCCGTGACCTCGGCCGTGGCCGAACCCTGCTCACCGTCGGTGTCGATGGTGACCTGCACCAGGTGCTTGACGCCGTCACCCTTGATCGCCGCGGTGACCGTCTCCACCTCGACCCGACCCGTCTCGGGATCAGTGACCTGGACCTTGTCGCCCGGCTTGACGTCCTCGATGGGCTTGGTGGACCCGTCCGCCATCAGGACCTTCGTGCCGGGAACGAAGCTGTTGACGAGGCAGGAGTCTCCGCCGTCGGCTCTGCCGGTGCCGCCCCCTCCACTGGCCCCGCCATTGCTGCGGCCGGAAGCACCCGACGAGCCACCGGGCTTTGAGTCGCCCTTGCCGGCACTGCCGGAGCCCTTGCTGGCGCCGGACTTGCCGGCGCCGCTCGACGCGGCCGAGGAGCCCTTCGGGTTGGACTTGGCCTGGGCATCCTTCTGGGCCGGGTTACCGGTTTTCTTCGTGGCGTTCGTCGCCTTGTTACTGGTCGTGTTGATCTTGTCGGCGGCCTTTTTCTTGGCTGCCTGGGCGGCCTTCTTCGCCCGTTCGATCGCCAGCTTCTTGGCGTTGAGTGCCGCTGTCTCCGCCGCTCGGACGGCCGCCAGGACAGCCTCAGCCGCCCGTTTCGCGGCCTTCCACGCCTGGATCGCTGCGATCGTCCGGTCGATCGCCCTTATCACGGCCGGGATCTTGCCGATCTTGCCCCAGGGGATCGCGCCGATGATCAGGCTGCCGCACGCCCACATGTCACCGCCGAAGCAGTTGATGGCGTCGTTGATCCCGATGAAGTCCTTCAGCATGTACCAGGCCGAATCGAGGATCACCGACATCAGCGATCGGCCCATGTTCGCCTGCGCCTGGGCGACCATCGCCGCCGACAGGCCCGCGCCCGCCAGCGCCGCAGCCGTCTCCGATGCGGTCAGCGCCACCGACAGACCCGACGGGTCCGAGTGGGTCACCGGGTTGTTGTGGGCGTACGCGTACCCGTTGGACTGGGCCGGGTCGGTCAGGTCCAGGACCGGGTCGGCGGAGAGGAACCGTCCCACGGTCGGGTCGTACAGGCGTGCGCCGAGCGGGGTGTAGCCGGAGGCGTCGTCGCGGACCGCGCCGAGGAATCCCTTGTTGCTCTGCATGTTGACGCTGAGCGGGGTGGTGCCACGTTGGTTGCCGAACGGGTCCTGCTTGCGGATCCGCACCGGCATCGCCGCGTCGTGCAGGCCGATCTCGGCGTACGTGCTGCCCTGGTGGTCGCCGGCGAGGGCCAGCAGGTTCGAGCCGGCGACGGCGCGGTTCGCGTAGCGCACCACGGTGCCACCCGGCGCGGCGTACGAGCGTTGGACGGAGATCTGCACCCCGCCCTGCTGCACGGTGAGCTGCGCCTCGCCCAGGTTCAGGGTCGCCTGGCGCTGCTGGATCGTCAGGAGACGGGTGCCACCCGGCCCGTAGATGTGCCGGGTCTCGTCCTGCGCCTCCCACTGCTGGGCGGGCACGTTGGCGCACGCGGCCAACACGATCGGCGTGCCATCGGCGGACGCCGCGTCCTTGACGGCGACGCACAGCCCGGACGCGGTGTGCTTGAGCTGGCCCGTCGACAGGCGTTCCAGTTGCTGGCCCGCCGAGCCGTTGCAGGCCTGCACCGCGAGGACCGAGCCTGCGGTGGTGGCAGCCGGCTGCACACACCAGTTGTCGTACGCGGCCAGGGTTCCCAGGTTGGCGTTGCTCTGGTTCGGCGTGGCAGCGAACGCCCACTTCTGCGCGGGCGACTCGTTGCACGGGTAGAGCATGAGGGGCTGGTTGGGGGTGGCGAGTCCGTTGGTGAGGTCGAGGCACTTGCCGGCCAGACCGACGTACGGGCTCTTGCCCTTGGTGCCCGCACCGGCGATCCGGTCGATCTGGCCGTCGTAGGTCCAGGACAGCGTCTGCTGGTCGCCGTTCTGGATCGAGGTGACGGACTTCGTCTCACCGGTCAGCTCGTACAGTCGCTCGGCCGCCGCGGTGACCGCGGCACCGGCCGGGGTGACGTAGTTCTTGGTCACCTTGGTGAGGGTCCGCGGCTGGCTGCCGTCGGCCTTGCCATAGGTGTACGAGGTGGTGGCGTCCTTGGCGGTGGCGCCGGTCAGGTCCTTCTCCACCAGCTTGGTGCGGTTGCCGAGCAGGTCGTACTCGTACTCCTGCCAGTAGCCGGACTTGTCAGTGCCGGCCGCCACGTTGAGGGTGCCGTCCGCGTTGACCGGGCCCGGCGAGCACTGCGCCTGGTTGCTGGCGGTCCAGGCCGTCTTCACCCGGCCCAGCGCGTACTGGAAGCACTGCCGTTCCTCGATGCCGGTCGCCTGCTCGCGGATCGCGAGGATGTTGCCCGCGTCGTCGTAGTTGTAGGAGCGGTTCGAGACGAGGTTCCCGCCGACGATGCTCTTGTCGCCGGTCTGCTCGCGGTAGACCTGCTGGCTGTTGAGGGCACCGCTGGCGTCGTCGTACGAGGCCATCGTCCACACCCGGTACGGCTGGGCGCCGAGGGTGGACCGCAGCACCTGCCCGTACGGCGAGTACACGGTCTCCGCGCCGTACCAGTCCTTACCGGACACCGACAGTGGCAGGCCGTCCTTGGTGTAGCGGACGAGGAGCTTCTCGGACGGGAGGCTGCCGACTGCGGGAAGTGTGGTCGACTCCGGCAGACCGGTGTCGGTGTAGTTGTACTCGTAGGTGTAGGAGGTCCGCAGGCCCCACGTGTTGGCGACGGTCTGCGGCAGCGTGAGCGTCGTCGACGTCGGCTGGTAGTCGTTGCTGTAGCCGCCGACGGTCTGGGTGTACGGCAGGCCGTCGGTGTAACGGGTGGCGCTCGCCGGCAGGCCCTTGCCACCGGCGACGGTGTCGTAGGTGAACTCACCCAGGAGCGTGCCGGTGCTGCTGCCGAGCCGCTGAGACGTCGGGCGGGACAGCTGGTCGTACCCGTTCCAGACGGTGATACCGCGAGCGTTGGTGGAGGTCAGCTGCCGGTCCCGGTGGTCGTACGTCATCCGGCTGGTGCCGGAGTCCGGGTCGGTGGAGGTCTCCATCCGGCCGCGCTGGTCGTAGGTCCAGGTCCACGGGCGGGTCGGGCTCGCGGAGTGGCTGGCCTGCGCGAGTTGGCCACGCGCATCGTGCTGGTAGCGCATCGTGGTGAACTCGGTGCGGGCGCTGTTGGTGAAGGTGTCGACCCGGGTGGTCCGGCCCAGGGCGTCGGTGAACAGCCGGTAGGAGGTCGCACCCGCCGGGTTGATCACCGTGGAGTGGTCGGCGCCGTACGCGTAGCGGGTGGCCCGGGCCGGCTGCTCGACCTCGGCCAGTACCGGCAGCTCCTGGGTCACCCGGCCGAGGCCGTCGTAGGTGTAGAGGGTGGCATTGGGTACGGGTGCCGGGTTTTCGGTATCCACGTACGGCGTGAACAGCTGGCCGTTCGGCGCTCCCTTGGCGAGGTAGGCGTTGTTGGTCCGCCACACCTCGCCGGAGCTGTTGTAGTGGGTGTCGGTGATCAGCCGGCCGCCGCCGGTGGCCTCCTCCTGGGTCTGCCGTTCGCGGCCCAGGCCGTCGTAGATGGCGACGGAGGTCTGGACGCGGTTCTCGTGCCCCCGGGCGAAGGTGGTGATGTACGGCGGCTTCCCGGCGGGCACTGTGTACTGGGCCCGGAAGTCCGGTACGGACGTGGACGACGGGGTGCGTCCAGGTCCCCACGCCTCGACGAGGCGGCCCAGCGCGTCGTACTTCGCCTCACTGACCCGGTCGTTCAGGTCGGTGGTCTTGACCGTGACGGCGCGGCCCGGATCCAACTCCCGGATCTGCCTGTGCCCGAGCGAGTTCTCCTCGGTGACGCTGGTGGCCTGGCCGGTGGCCGGAGTGTAAGTGATCGTGGAGGTCTTGCCGTCCGGGTCGGTGCTGCTGACGACGCGACCGATGGCGTCGAAGCCCGTGGTGCCGTCGTTCTGGAAGCCGGAACCGTCGCCCTTCAACGACCAGGTCTGGCTCGCCAGCCCGCGGGTCGAGGCGCCGAGCGCGACGTCGTACGCCTGCCCGTCGTAGGCGACCCGGCCCGCGGAACTCAGCGTCTTCAGGTCGTCGAAGTTGGCAGTGGCGCAGGTCGTCGGGCTGGTGCGGATCTGCTTGGTCAACCCGATGAGGTTCTTGTCGTCGCGGTGCAGGTACTCCACGAAGGTGCAGGACTCGTCGCCGGTCTTGCCGGTGTCACCGAGCGACTCGATGTGCGTGGGCAGACCGTGCGTCGTCTCGTGGGTGGTCTTCGTCTCGACGGTGCGCAGGGTGCGGGTGTCGTCACCGGTGCCGGAGGACCTGGTGTACGAGGCCTGCCGGGGCTCGGTGACCCGCCATGCCTGCAAGGGGCTCAGTCCGTCGTCACGTGAGCGCGTCGCGAGTTCCTGCGCGGCGGGGAACGTCACGCTGCGGGTGAGCCAGTCGCCGTCGGCGTCGGCGGCGTCGGCGTACGTCAACTCCTCGGCGACCCGGCCGGCGAACGCCTCGTGGTCCTTGGCGATCTCGGAGCCGGTGGAGTCCTTCACCGAGACGGTGTCGCCCAGGCCCCGGAAGTACCGGGTGACGGACTTGCTCCGCTTGCTTCCGATGTCGGGGTCGTCGGCGCCGGTGATGACGGTGACCTTCTCGACGCCGGCGAACTGGGAGTACGTGCGGGTGGACTTCTTCGTGAACTCCTGCTCGGCGAGCCGCCATGCCGGCTTCTCGTACGCGTACCCGGTGATGGTGGTGTACGCGCCGTCCAGGTTGGGGAGTTCCTCGACGCTGTCGACGACGTACTTCTGGAACCAGTCGATCTCCTCGACCGCCGGGTCGGGGTGCCAGAAGGCGGGGTAGCACAGCCTGTCGTTGGCCTTCAGCTCGGCGGTGTCGCCCTTGCCGGGCAGGCCGGTGCCGTCCTTGCAGTCACCCACCGGCGCCTTGTAGTTGATGACGGTCTCGCCGCCGTACTCGTTGATGACCCGAGCGATGCGCAGGCGGGAGAAGCCGGGGCGGTTGTCCCGCTTGACGCGGTTCGGCATCTCCTCGGTGTTGGACTCGAAGCGCACCGCGTTGAGCGCGATCTTGTCGCCGCTTCGGCCGTGTCCGGTACGGGTGATGGACTCCAGCCAGAGCGCGGTGTTGGGGCCGGTCTTGAGGATCGGGAACGACTGCTTGAGCTGGTACTCGTCCACGAGCTGGAGGGTCTTGGCCGACGTCCGCTGCGCCGACGTGGTGATCTTGTCGAGGCGCTTGCGGGTGAAGAAGGACGGCGAGGCGTTCCAGCACTTCTGGTCGGCGGAGCACCGCAGGTCCGCCGGAGTGTCGTACCAGATTCGGTACTTGTCGGGGTTGGTGCTGGCGAAGTTGCCGTCGGTGCAGGTGAGCGATCCCTCGGCGAAGCAGCGCTCTGCGACGCTGAAGGCGATTCGCGCCAGCGGCACCTCGGAGAAGAGATTGTCCTTGCGCTGCCCGTAGTCGATGCGGGTCAGGTAGCCGCCGCGGTCGTAGCTGACCGGGTCCTTGAAGTTGAAGTTCCGGGCGTAGTGGTTCGTCTCGCGTTCCCACCACAGACTCATGGCGTTGCCGTGGATGTCCTCGACGTAGTCGAGGGACCACCGCCACGCCTCGATGCAGGCCGAGCCGGCCCAGTTGCCCGCCTTGTAGCAGGGCTCATTCGCGTGGTTGCCGTACACCGGCACGGTGAGCACCGAGTTGGTGACCGGGTCGTCCGCCGCGCTGCCCCGGTCTGACCAGCCCGGAAGGCGGTTGCGGCCGAAGTGGTAGCGGGTGCCGTCGCGGGTCGTGACGATCCAGTACTCGCCGTCGGCGTCACCGTTGGCCAGGCTGGTGTCCTGCACCAACTGGACCTTGGAACCGTCGCCGTTGGCGGTGAACCAGGCCCCTCTGCCCTCGTCCCAGACCAGCTCGGTGGTCATTCCGGCAAGTGACAGGGTGGCGTTCTTCGAACCCCAGCAGAGGTCGGCGGTGCGGTGGGAGGAGTTGTTCGCACCTGGCTTCTTCGAGTCCTCGCGGCAGCTGGCGTAACTGCGGGTGATCGCCCCCGCGCTGTAGTCCCAGCCGTCACCGATCCAGGAGGACTGGTTGTTGCTGGCGGAGGTGCGGCCGTCCACCGACTGCGAGGAGTACGACAGAGACACCTTCGGCATCAGGCCGGCGGCCGTCTCGGGAGTCTGCACCTGGTACGAGTAGGTGAAGGCGCCAGACGACGAACCCGCGGCCCAGGAGCCCGAGGAGAGCAGCGGAGTGGCGGTGAAGTCGCCGGCCGCGGACGCTCCGGTGTCCAGTACGCCGACGACGCTTGAGCTTTCCGCAGCGGCCGCGCGTGCGCCCGCCGCACCCTGTGCACCCAGCAACGCGCCCACGGGCACCTTGCCCGTGACGACCCGCTGCGTCGGCTCGTCCGCGGTGGCCGCGACGCGTGCCGACGCCCGCTTGGTGGGCACCAGCTTCACCTGGCTGGACACCACCTGGGCACTCGTCGCACCGGGTGCTGCCCACATCGTCCCGCTGTCGCCGGTGGCGCAGTCGCCGCTGTCGGGGGCGTCGAAGACGCAGTCGGGCAACAGCATGACGCCGAAGCGGTCGGCCGCCAGCGGGCCGTACAGGTCGGCGAAGTCCGTGTAGTTGACGTCGAGAGCGACCTCGGCGGCCGGGTCGGCGGTGGCCGGCGGGGTGATCTTCATGATCAGGCCCGACACGCTGGCCGCCTGGGACGCCTCGGGTGCGGCGAGATCGACGGTCCAGGTCCCGGCGAGGGCAGCCGGGTCACCACCGGCCGGTACGCCGAGGGCGACCGGCAGGTCGTCGACCTGCCTGGTCGCGCCAGCCTCGACGCCGGTCAGGTCCACGGCGCCGCTGTCCTGCTGCCACGGCGCGACGGACGTGGGCGCGTACGGAACCACCGGCACCTGGTCGGCGGTGAGCAGGTCCGAGTCGGCTTCCTGGTTCTGCAGGACCTGCTTGCTCTGCGGGACGTCCGGCAACTGGACCTGGGTGTCCTCGCGGCTCATGCCAGCGCCCGGCACCGCCCACGCCGGCGCGGGCACGGAGGTCGCGACGAGTGTCGTGGACAGGAACAGCACCATCGCCGTACGGGCGCGGTGCCCCCGAGGGCGAAGCGGCTCCGTCGAGGTCCGTCGGCCATGCCACCGCCGGGACAGCAACCCGATACCACGCATACGTGTCGACTCCACCCAGGCGCAAAACGAACGAGGAGGCGCGGAAAACCGCGAAAAAGCACGTGCCGGATCGGCACGTGCGTGAGCACTCTGCGGTAGACGGAGTCATCACTCAAGGCCAGCCGATCATCACCGGATCGACATTGCGTGATCTGGGTCACGCCGCCATTGGTGATCAGTTAGTTGCGGATGGCAATAATCGGGCTTGCGGGAAAATCGGCCCAACCGCCCCTGAATCGGGCTGGCAAAACGTACACAAGATCAAATTACGCATGAACCCCTGACGACTTCCCAGCGTTGTGTAACGGATCGATAACGTTGCTCGGGCGGACGAAAAAGACTCGCGTCATGCGATCGTGTGCTCGCGTTTTGCCCCGCGGCCCGCCGGACGGGGCTGCTTGTTGTGCCATCCCCCTGTTGTCGGCCCCCACGGGAGTAGAAGCGCCGTGACCGTGCCTCGCCTGCTCAGCCCGCTTGTGCGTACGCGCTTCAGGCTGACTCTCACCCTGGGCGTCCTGCTGGCCGCACTTGTCGCGACCCCACTGCCATTGCGGTGGACCGACCAACCGCGCGACACCGTCCTCGCGCCGGTGCCGGCCGCCCCGCGCGACGAGGCGACCGCGATGACCGACGCCCGGCGAACCGGCACGGACGTGCTGGTGGATACGGCCACCAGCGCCACCTCGCTCACCTGGGCGATGCCGAACGGGCAGTTGCGCACCACCGTCCACGCCATCCCCCAACGGTCGAAGAACACCTCCGGCCAGTGGGTGGCGGTCGACAACACCCTGACCCGCGGTGCAAGCACCGCCAGCGGACTGGACATCCGACCCGTCAACGCCGTCACGCCGGTGCGGTTCTCCGGCGGCAGCGACAGTGGTCAACCGGACGGCACCCCGACCGTACTGACCGAGATGGACGTCGAGGGCCACACCATCGCGTACACCTGGCCCGGCCGACTGCCGAAGCCGGTGCTCGACGGCCCGCGCGCCCTCTACCCCGAGGTCCACCCCGGAGTCGATCTGCTCGTCGTCGCCCGCGACGACGGCGGCGTCGGACAGCTGCTGATCGTCAAGAACCGATCAGCCGCCACGATCCAGGCCGTCAGCTCCCTGACCTACGGTCTGCGCTCCCCGACGGTCGTCTTCCGCCGCGACGCGACAACCGGCGGCGTCCTCGCCCTCGACAAGGTCAGCGGCGAGGAGGTCAGCTCGATCCCCAGCCCGTTTGCCTGGGACTCCGCCGGACGCGACCCGGAGGCGCCCGACAGCGCCCCCCGCACCTCCGTGGCCACGCCCGCCGACGTGCTGAAGCTATCCGGCCTCGTCGGCAGTGAGCCGGGCGCACGCGAGGCGCAGATCCCCACCCGACTCGACGGCGACGGCACCGGCGACGTCCGACTGCACCTCGACGCCGCCGCCACCGGGCTGCTCACCGGCCCGGACGTGCTCTTCCCCGTCTTCCTGGACCCGACCCTCACCAGCGGCAAACAGGCCTGGGCCACCGTCTATTCACAGCACCCCAACACCAACACCTACAACGGCACCAACTTCAACTCCGGAACCACTGACGCCCGGGTGGGCTACGAGGAGGACACGCCGCTGCGAGCCCGCTCGTTCTGGCGGATGGGCTTCGACGCCAAAATCAAGGGCGCGACGGTCACACTGGCCAGCTTCAAGGTGCTGAACAACCACTCGTGGAACTGCACGTCCCGCGAGATGCAGCTCTGGCGCACCGGTTCCATCTCCAGCGGCAGCACCTGGAACAAGCAGCCGGCATGGGCGGAGGAGCAGTCCCGACGGTCCTTCGCCTACGGCTACGGCAGCAGCTGCGCCGACGACTACGTGAGCTTCGACGTGAAGAAGGGCGCCCAGGACGCCGCCAACGGCGGCTGGGCGAACCTCACCCTCGGCATGCGGGCCAGCAGCGAGTCCGACACGCTGACCTGGCGCAAGTTCAAGGTCACCTCCGCCGAGCTGACCGTCACCTACAACCGGCCGCCCAACGAGCCGACGGGCGGCACCACCTCACCCGGCGGTAGCTGCGTGCCCGGCCCCGGCGGAGGCGTGACGGTGGCGAAGACCAACATCATCCTGTCCGCGTCCGCCTCGGATGGTGACGGCAACCTCAAGAGCCTGCGCTTCCGCTTCTGGAAGAACGGCACGACCACCCCGGCGGGCACCGCCGTCACCGCCACGAGCGACGGCAAGGCCAGCCTGACGATCCCCGCCGGCAACCTGGAGGACAAGGCGGTCTACTCGTGGGAGGTGAGCGCCGAGGACGCGGTCGGCGCCACGTCGTCGTTCTTCCCACCCGGCAACGAGCCGTGCCGCCTCACCATCGACGCCTCCGCACCCCCGGCACCGGACGTCGCCAGCGACGTCTTCAAGGAGGCCACCCCCGACGGCGCGACGTGGGCCACGATCAAGTTCGGCGAGACCGGTCCCATCACGTTCACCGCCTCCGGCGCCACGAGCTTCACCTACTCGTTCGAGAGCATCGGCGCCGTGAGCGTGGCAGCGACCGCCGGCAAAGCCACGGTGCCCAACCTGGCCCCCCGGCACGCCGGCCCCACCACCCTGCACGTGTACGCGTACGACTCGGTCGGCAACCGCAGCGCCCGCACCGACTACACGTTCTACCTGCCGCCGCGCTCGACCGCCGACGGGCCTGGCGACACGGGCGGTGACGGAATTCCGGACCTGCTCCTGGTGGACTCCTCGGGCAACCTGCGCAACTACGCCGGTGACACGGGCGGCGAGCTGTACGCCTGGCTCGTCGGCTCCTACAGCGACGGAAAGCTCAACCCGACGGGTCACTGGTTCGACCCGAACACGGGCAGGGCGGCCCTGCTCACCAAGCACACCGACACCTATCCCGGCGACGGCACGACCGACATGTTCGCCCGCACCCCGGACGGCGGCTTCTGGCTCTACCCGGGCGACGGGTACGGCACCTTCGACGTCGAGCGTCGGCTGCGGGTCATCCTCCCGGCCACCGGTGTCGGCGGAACCGCGGTGCCCTCGCCGGACACCTGGACCCAGATCAAGGCCGTCGGTGACATCACCGGCGACAAACTCCCGGACCTGATTCTGCGGGCCGGGCCCGCCTTCTGGGCGCTGAGCGGCTACACGGGTGGCAGCTTCCAGGAGGCGACCCTGATGGAGGGCACCGCCTGGGCCCGACGTGAGGTCGTCAACGTCGCCGACATCGATCTGGACGGCACACCGGACATGCTCTGGCGCAACCTGGACAACGGCAACATGTACGTCCGGCACGGCAAGCCTGGCTCGACCGCGGGCAGCGTGAACCTTGATTCGCTCAAGTCGGCCGCCGGCTCGCGCAGCGGCGACGTCTCGTACGGGACGGGATGGTCCGAGGCCAACATCAGCGCCATGATCAGCATTCCGGACGTCAGCGGAGACCGGGTGCCTGATTTCTGGACCCGTTCGGGCACGGACGGCATGATGCGGATCTATCACCCGTCCACCACCAACACCGGTGGGCCGGTGAAGGTCGTCCTGGGTGACGACTGGCGCGGGGTCAAGTCCTTCGGCTGAGCGCCGTAGTGACCAGCACGAGAGTCGGGGTGTCCGCGTCTGCGGACACCCCGACTTCACTTGGACCGTGTGATCAAGCGGACGGCTAGCCGCCGTTGATGACGAACTGCGAGCCCGGCTGGATGACGATGTTGCCGTCGGCCGAGTTGGTGATGGTCACGTTGGTCAGGTTGGCGTTGCCGCGCGCGCCGCTCATCGCGAGGATGCCGGCACCGTTGACGGACCTGTCGATCCGCACGTTGGTGATGGCGACGTTCGGCATGTTGCCGCCACCGTTCTTGAACTGGATGCCGTCGTACGTGGAGTCGATGATGTCGGTGTCACGGATGGTGACTCCGACGATGTCCCTGGTGGCCGGGAAGAGGGTGATGGCACCGAACTCCTGGTCCTCGTTCCAGAAGGCGCCGCCGGTGCGGTAGAGCCCGTTGTTGGCGATCAGCGTCGTGCCGGAGAACGGCAGCGGGTCGTGGTCGGTCGCCAGCATGATGCCCGGGTAGTTGGCGGTGTCGTAGATCAGGTTGTTCTCGATCGAGTTGTCGTAGCCGCCGTAGATGGCGATGCCGTTGGCCCGCCAGGGCAGCTGGATGGTGTTGTTGACGAAGTGGTTGTCGTGGGCGATGTCGACGTTGCGGTCCTTGACGTACGGGTTGGCCCAGACGGCGAGCGCGTCGTCACCGGTGGTGCGGAAGGACGAGTTGAACACCCGCGAGTTACGCGTGCCGTTGCTGAAGTTGATGCCGTCGGCGTACGTGTTGCGGATCCGCATGCCGGTGAACTCCAGCCCATCGGCCGGCCCCCAGAGGTCGGGGATGTTGTCGTAGTCGCGGCCCACCCAGACACCCACGTTGGCGTGCTCGATCCACACGTTACTGATCTTCGTGCCGGTGCCGAAGCGACCGTTCAGACCAACGCCACCCTCGGCGTTGCCGTCACCGCCCCGGATCCGGCCCGAGCCGAAGATGGCGATGTCGGAGATCTGGGTGTTCTTGTCGATGTCGAAGCCGAAGTTGCCCTCGTGCGGGTGGTTGATGCCGCCCACGACGTTCTGCGGCTCGGTCAGCGTGTAGAGCTGCGAGTGCCACATGCCGGCGCCCCGGATCGTGACGTTGCTGATGCCGACCTGGTTGTGCGTACCCCGGTTCAGCGGGTCGTCGGTCAGGATCTTCTGCTCCTGCCGCCACTGCCCGGCGGGGATCCAGACGCAGCTGATGACACCGTTCTGGTCGTCGGTCACCGCCCGCTGGATGGCGGCGGTGTCGTCCAGCCCGTCGTTCGGGACCGCACCGTACGAGGTGATCGAGGTGCAACCGGCCGGCTGGCTCGCCGCCGGCGCCACCTGCTCCAGATCGATCATGTCGATGACGTAGAAGGAGGCGGTGTCACCCGAGTCGCGCTGCAACTTGAACCGGGTGCCGGCCGGGTACGACTGCGCCAACAGCGCGTTCGACTCGTCGAAGAGCCGTCGGGCGTCGGCCTGCGGAGTGTTGGTCAGCGCCTCCGGCCCGTCGGTGTTGCCGTAGAGCCAGCTGTGCTTCGACGACACTGTCAACTTCCGGGTGAAGACGTCGTTGACGTAGAGGCTGATGGTCGCCTCGATGCCGCCACCACCGGGCGCGTCCGGGATGGAGTTACGCACCACGATGGAGTTAGCCTGGTTGGCCGAGGTGAACTCGACGAACTGGCCGGTGCTGGTGAGTCGTACCGACTTGCGACCCGAGGACTCGCTGGCGAAGTTGGTGTGCCCGAAGGTGCGCAGCGGGTCGGCCTCCAGCAGGGTGCCCTGGTAACGGCCGGCCTCCGCCTCGTAGGAGACGTACGGGACGGCGGCCCCACGACCGACCACTATCGACTGGCTGAACGCGTTGTTGGTCTCGTTGGTCTCGGCGACCACGTTGGTGGCGTCGGCGGTGGCGGTGATGGTGGCGCCGCCGCTGGTGGCGGTCCAGCTACCGCTGACGGCCACGGTGACCGTCGCGCCAGCGGCGATCGAGGCGGTGTTGGTGTTGAGCGTGGTGCTGCCCGCCACCAGCCGGGTGACAGTGGTCGCGCCGGTCGCGCTGGTGCCCCGGTTGCGAACCGTCACGGTGAAGGTGACGGACGCCCCGACGGCCGGGTTCGGCGGGTTCGAGGCGATGCTGAGTACCTGGAGGTCGGGACCCGGGGCCTGCGCCACCACCAGCGGTGACGCGGCGGTGCGGCTGTTGTTGCCGTTGTTCTGCTCGACGATCGTGTTCGCCGGGTCGACCACCGCCGAGACGGCGTAGCTGCCCATCGGCCGCGTACCGGCGTTGAACGACACGGTGGTCGAGGCGCCCGCGGCGAGCGTGCCCACCGAGGCGCTGCCGACGACCGCGCCGGCCAGGCTGAAGTTCACAGTGGTCGCACCGGCGGCGGCCGAACCGATGTTCTGCACCACCGCAGAGAGGGTGACCGGGGAGACCTCGCTGGGCGACGTGGGAGACCAGGTCACCGAGCTGACGACCAGATCCGGGTTGGGCGCCGGCGTGCCGCACACCTCAAGCTCGGCCACCTGACCGGACGGGGCACCGGTGTTGCCGGTGAACCGCAACTGCACGTCCGCGGTGGTCGCGCTGACCGGGATGGTCACCAGGTTGGTGCCCTGGGCGAACTGGTAGGCCGCCGCCGACACCAGACTGGTGTACGCCGACGACGCCTGGTCGCGGCCGAGGACCTGGATGGTCTGGGTACGGGTGCCCCAGGCCGGGTCCGGGTTGAGCTTCACTGTGACGCCGGAGATGGAGTGGTTCGCGCCCAGCGCCACGGTCAGGTTCTGCGGGTAGCTCGCCGCACCCTCCCAGTAGGTGGTGAGCTGCCCGTCGTTCGCCTTGTCGGGGGTGAAGCTGAAGGTGGAGCCGCTCGCCGTCATGCTCTTGCCCTGCGCCACGTTGGTGCAGGCGGGCGGGTTGCTGCCGGTCCGCGTGACGGTGTTGCTGTTGTCGGAGAGGTTGCCGGCGCCGTCACGGGCCCGGACGTAGTAGGACACGGTCGCCGTCGCCGGTTGGGTGTCCTGGTAGGTGAGGACGGTGCCCAGCGTGGCGATCAGGCTACCGCCCCGGTAGACGTTGTAGCCGGCGAGCCCGCTGCCTCCGGAGTCGGTGGAGGCCCCCCAGTTGAGCGTGATCGTGCTGCCCGACGTGCTGTGCGACAGCGTCCCCGGGACGCTCGGCGCGGTGGTGTCACCGCTGCCGGTACGGGTGACGGTGTTGCTGTTGCCGGAGAGGTTGCCGGCGGCGTCACGGGCCCGGACGTGGTACGACACTGTCGCCGTGGCGGGCTGGGTGTCGTTGAAGGTGGTCACGTTGCCGATGGACTGGAGGAACGCGCCGTTGCGGTAGACGTCGTAGCCGGCGATGCCGCTGCCGCCCGCGTTGTCGGTCGACGCGACCCAGTTGAGGCTGATGGTGGTGCCTGACTGGGTGTACGAGAGGTTGCCGGGAACGCTCGGCGCGGTGGTGTCGGGGGTGGTGCCGCCGCTGCCGTACACCTCCAACTCGGAGAGCTGCCCGGCCGGCCAGCCGCTGTTGGCGGTGATGGTGATCCGGACGTAGCGGGTGGAGGTCGAGCTGAAGTTGATCGTGGCGGTGCTGCCGCTGGCGGGGTTGAAGGTGTACGTCTGCGACCCGACCAGATCGGTGAAGGACGAACCGTTGGTGCTGCCCCGCACGCTCAGCGTCTGCGTCCGGGTTCCCCAACCGGAGGTCGGCAGCTTCAGCACGACCTGGTTGACGCTCTGCGACGAGCCGAGATCGACCTGCACCCACTGCGGGAACGCGTTGTTGACGCTCTCCCAGTAGCTGCCCGCGTTGCCGTCGACGACCTTCGACGAGTCGTAGACGTCGGCGTGGCCGCTCTCCTGGGTGGGACGGCCCTGGGCGAGGTTGGTGGCCGCCGGGGCGAAGCCGGTGCTCGGTGCGGCGGCCGGGTCGGCCGGGCGGGCGGCGGCGGCCGGGTTCGCGAGGGCGGTCGCCCCGGCCGTCGCGATCAGCGCGGCGGCGGCCGTGGCCGCCACCATCCTGAACAGATTCGTTCGTCTCATCACTGTCCTTGTCGTCGGGGGACGGTTACCGCGGTGGCTGGACCACGGGGTGGGGGTGCGGTGCAGCGCCGGCCGACGCGAGCGGGCCGGGGATCGAGAGAGACGGGTTGGCACGGGCGGTGCGGGGGCGCCGCTCGTGCTGGAAACACCAGATGGGTACGACCATCAACGGGCCTCCCCCAGGGAGCCCGTTGAATCTTCCGAGCACATGCACGGAACCGTGCACATGTTTGTCAAAATCTTGCGTTACTTTGGCCCAAAGGTTACTGACGTGCTACGGGAGCGTCAACACTTCGACCACCGTGACTATTGACGGACTTGTCTGTCCCGTGGGGGTTACCGCTCTGCCCGGCCTGCCCACAATTTCGGGGAAGGCGCCGCCTCCCGACGACTGGAGGCCACACCTTCCCCGAAGTTGCACGGATCTTGCGTCAGGTCGTGCGGGAACGATCAGGCATCTGGTGCGGTCAGCACGAAGGTCTCCAGCAGCTCCCCGCCGTACCAGTCGGTGCGCCGACCGACATGGGTCATGCCCAGCCTCCGAGCGACCGCCATCGACGGCTCGTTGCTCGGCGACACGACCGCGTAGATCTCGCGGGTGCCGGCGGCGAACTCCCGTGCCACCGCCGCGCGGGCCGCCTCGGTGGCGTAGCCGTTACCCCACGCGTCCGGGTGCAGGTGCCAGCCCACCTCGATGTCGTCGGTCCGGCGCGACTCGTCGCGCCCCGGCAGCGGCTTGAGCAACGCGGTGCCCACCACCTGGCCCGTCTCGCGTACCTCGATCGCCCACGTGCCGTACCGGCCGCCGTCGTCGGCGTGCCGCTCCTGCCAGATCCGCAGCCGCTCGACGGCCTGAACCGGGTTGGTCATCGGCAGACCCGACGCCATGCCCAGATATCGGCTCACCTCGGGACGCGAGTAGATGTCGTAGATCCGGGTCAGATCGGCCGGATCGTCGGTCCAGTCACGCAGGATCAGGCGTTCGGTGGTGAGAACAGTCATGACCGGCGATCTTAAGGAGTGACGGCCCCGGCGACAGGGAAGGAGGATCCGATGAGCAACGGATGGCAGCGCGCGAAACGGATCACCACTGCCGCGTTCCGTCCGGTGCGCGGACGGGACCTGTCGCTGCACGCCGCCGCGATCACCTTCTACGGTGCGATCGCCGTGGTGCCGGTCGCCCTGCTGGCGATCTGGCTCACCGCGCTGGTGGCCGGGGCCGACCGGGTACGCCGGCTCACCTCGTACGCCGTGGAGGCCCTGCCCACCGCGATCGGCGCGCCCCGGGCGGTGGAGGCGCTGGTCGACGCCGGGGTGGGGTTGACCCCGCTGCTGGCGCTGGCCTCCCTGCTGCCCGCCTCGCTGTACGGCGAGGGCCTGCGCCGGGCCTTCGTCTCGGTGGCCGCGCCCCGCTCCGACGAGCACCTGGTCGGCTGGCGGGGCCGGCTCCTGCTGCTGCCACTGCTCGCCCCGGCCCCCGCGCTGCTGCTGTCGATCCTGCTGGCGCTCCCGCTCACCACCCGCCTCGTACGCCAGGGCGGTTGGCTCGGTGTGCTCGGTGTGGTGCTGTCGTTCCTGGGGGTCTGGCTGGTGCTGACGCCGGTGCTGGTGTGGGTGTTCCGGGTCGTCGGGCCGGCCTCACCGGACTGGCTCTCCACCCTCGGGGTCGGGTCGTTCACCGCGGCGAACCTCTCCGGCTTCCTGCACGGCTTCGTGCTCTTCGCCTCGCTCCCGCTGGACCTGGGAGTGCCCTTCGGGGGCTTCGACGCCATCGGCGCCGGCGTGGCCGTCCTCCTCTGGCTCTACCTGTTCCACGTGATCGTCCTGGCCGGCTACTCCGCCACCCTGGCCCTCTCCCACTGGCGCACCAACCCCACCCGCACCCGCACCCCCGCCCCGCCGGGTGCCCCGCCGGGTTGATCAAGAGGTTTGCGTCACCGGGAAGCCATCTCTTGCCGCAAACCTCTTGATCACCGGGGGGCCCAGGGGGGAGGGGTGGTGTGGGGTGGAAGGGGTGACCTGGGCTGGTGGGGCGGGCTAGGCTGCCGCGGCATGAGCAGTGAGATTCCGGCCCGCGCCGATGTCGTGATCGTCGGTGCCGGGCACAACGGTCTGGTCTCCGCGGTCCTGCTGGCCCGGGCCGGCCTGGACGTCCTCGTGCTGGAGGCGGCCGACGTGATCGGCGGCGCCACCCGCACCGAGAACCCGTTCCCGAGAGTGCCGGGGCTGCGCCACTCCACCGGGTCGTACCTGCTCGGGCTGATGCCCCCGGAACTGCTCGCCACGCTCGACGTACGGATTCCGGTGCTGCGCCGCGACCCGCACTACTTCCTCCCCACCCCGGGCGGCCTCGGCTCGCCGTACCTGCTCTTCGGCAGCGACACCGCCGCCACCCGGGCGCAGCTCGCGGAGTTCTTCTCCCCCGCCGACGTGGCCGCCGACGACGCCATGCAGGCCGAGCTGGCCGCGCTCCGGGAAGACCTCGCCCCGGCCTGGCTGGCCGAGCCGCTGAGCGTCCAGGAGACCGCCGAGCGGCACGTCCGCCCGGCGCTGCGCCAGGTCTTCGTCGACCTCGTGCAGGGCTCGGTCGCCGACTACCTGGCCCGGTTCGAGTTCCGCTCCGAGCTGCTGGTCAGCATGTACGCGGTCACCGACGGCCTGTCCGGGCTCAACGCCGGCCCGGACGACCCCGGCACCGGCCACAACTTCCTCGTGCACAACATGTGCCGACTGCCCGGCTCCGGTGGCACCTGGATGATCGCCGAGGGTGGGATGGGCACCGTCTCCCGGACCTTCGCCGAGGCCGCGCGCGCCGCCGGAGCGACCATCCTGACCGGTACGCCGGTGCGGGCGGTGACCCTGGACGGGGGCGCGGCGAGCGGAGTGGTGCTGGCCGACGGTCGGGAGGTCGCCGCCCGGGTGGTGCTCGGCGCGTGTGACCCGTACCGGTTGATGGACCTGTTGCCCGACGGCGCCCTGCCGGCGCGGCTCGGCGAACGGATGGCGGCGGTCCGCCGGCCCGGCACCACGCTCAAGCTCAACCTGGCCCTCACCGGGCTGCCGCGCTTCTCCTGCCTTCCGGACGGCACACCGAGCCCGTTCGGCTCGACCATCCACCTGCTGCCCGGGTCCGCGTCGCTGGTCGGCGGGGCGGAGGCGTCGCCGATGACCGCGCTGCGCGCCATGTGGGCGGACGTGCAGGCCGGGTTGCTGCCGGCGGAGCCCACCATCGAGTGGTACCTGCACACCACCGTCGACCCGTCGCTCTCCGACGCCGCCGGGCACCACTCGTCGGCGCTCTTCGTCCAGTCCGTCCCCTACGAGCTGGCCGGCACCACCTGGGACGCGGAGCTGCCCGGCTACGTCGACCGGCTGCTCGGGATCGTCGAGCGGTACGCCCCCGGCACCGCCGACCTGATCGCCGACGCGGTGCCGCTGCCGCCGCCCGGCATCGAGGAGCACTTCGGCATCACCGGCGGGCACATCCACCACGTCGACAACACCGTCTCGTTCACCGACCGGATGCCGTACGCCACCGGCGTCGACGGTGTGTACGCCGGCAGCGCCGGCTGCCACCCGGCTGGCAGCGTCATCGGCGCGGCCGGCCACAACGCCGCGCGCCGCATCCTGGCCGACCTAGGCCGCTGACCCGCTGGCCGATGGTCGCAGGTCGCCCGCACCCCCGATCAGGTAGTAGCCGACCAGCAGGAGGTACGCGCCGAGGCTGAGGATCGGGTCGACGAAGACGACGGCGAAGGCCACCAGGTAGAGCAGGGGCTTGAGGAGTATCCGACGTGTGATCGCCTGGGCCAGCCGGGGATCCAGGTCGGAGAGGAGCAGCCCCCGCCGGCGGGCCCACCACCAGGTCAGATTGACGAATATCGCCTCACCGAGCACGGTGCCGACGTAGAGCGCGGCGGTCAGCCGCTGCTCGGTCACCCCACCGCGCAGGTTGTCCGAGAGCAGGTCGGCGGTGAACGGGATGGTGGCGATGAAGAGCAACACGAACAGGTTGAGGACCAGCAGCATCTGATCGACCCGGGCCACGTACCGCCACAGGTTGTGGTGGGCGAGCCAGACCTGTCCCGCGATCGCGAAGGTGATGACGTAGGCCAGGTAGGACGGCCAGGCGTGGGCCAGGGCGTCCGGAAGCTCCCGCCCGCTCTCCCGCGCCGGGCCGCTCTGCAACAGCTCGACGGCCATCACCGTCAGCACGACAGCGAAGACCCCGTCGCTGAACGTCTCCACCCGGGCAGCGTCGCGGGTCTTCTCCCGGCCGCGCCCGTACCGGAACTCGTCCTCCTGCGCGCCCTCCGACACTGCCGCCCCGCCCTCGGTGGTGTCCGGTTGCTACCGGACTGCGGCTTTCACCGCACCACTGCATCCTGGCGCACCCGGCGGCGGCAGGGAGGCGGAACGGGGTGTGGCCGGGGCAGCACGTCGAACGCCCCGGCCGACCCGTCAGATGACCGACTCGCCGGCCGGAGCCGGAGTCTCCGCGTCCACCCGGTGCGCCCTCACCTTGTGGCCGACGCTCGTCAGGCAGCGGCCGCTGGGCAGGTCGAACCGCCAGCCGTGCAACTGGCAGGTGAGCTGGTCACCGTCGACGATGCCGAAGCGGGTCAGGTCCGCCTTCAGGTGCGGGCACCGCCGCTGCACCACCCAGTCGCCCAACGTGATGTCCTCGGCGTCGGTGCTGCGTTCGTGCTCGTCGTACCAGCCCTCGGCGTACTGGAGCCGCTCCTCGGAGAGGCACTTGAAGAACGCGTAGACGAACTCGTTGTACTGGCCGATCCGGGCCGCCGAGAACCGGCAGGACAGGAAGAGCGAGTTGACCCAGTCCACCTCGTCGATGAAGAGCAGGTGCTCGATCAGCGACCGCTCGGTCCGGAACCGGTAGCGCACCTTCTCGTCCGCGTACGGCCGGACCTCCTTGCCGGGGAAGTCCACCACGATCGACTCGACGCTCTCGCCGTCATAACCCACCAGGTCGAAACGGACCGGCCCGCCGACCCCCTTGGCCAGGTAGATCGACTCGTCGAGCAGCGGCTCGATCCGACGCTTCATCTCGCCGAGCACGTCCACCTCGGGGTGCCGCCAGGACGCCTTCTCCGCCTCGATGATCGGGCGCTTGCGCTCCCGCATCTCCTCCAGGTGCGCGACCTTGTTCGCGAAGAACTCCTGCACCGGCACCGGGTGGGTGGTGCTCGCGCCCTCGGTGGTGACCTCGGCGACGCTGCCCGGCAGCAGCACGATCCCGTTGGTGCCGCCGACCTTGGCGTACTCCGACAGGAAGACGGACTGGTCGGGGAAGATGTTGCCCTCGTCGCCGTGGATGTCGTTGAACTGCCACAGGGCGTCGTCGAGGAAGCACGGCGGGCCGGCGATCGGGAAGACGTGCGACGCCTTCAGGTCGTCGATGTACCGCCAGGTCCGGTCGAACTGCCGGTCACGCTTCTGCTTGCCGAACGCGGTCTTCGCCGCCTGCGGCAGCTCGTAGACCATCGGGTACCAGATCGCACCGGAGAACTGGAGCAGGTGCGCGTGCACGTGCCCCAGCTCGGCGAAGACGCTCAGGTCGGTGGGGCGGGCGTCGTTCTGGTTGAGCAGCCGCACACCCTCGTACTCCACCCAGAGCGAGGAGTCGCCGATCGGGCCGTCGGTCGGGCTAGTCAACGCCTGAATCATGATCTTCAGGCCGCCGGGCAGCTCCACCACCTGCTCGTTGGGCGCCTTCAGGAACTTGGTGAAGCCCAGCGCCCGGAACTCGTCCTCCATCTCCGAGGTGGGGAACTCGGGGAGCAGGACCGTGGCGTCCTTGGAGACGAAGTCGCGCAGGTGCTTCGCGTCGAAGTGGTCCCGGTGCAGGTGGGAGACGTACAGGTAGTCGACCTGACCCAGGCTCTCCCAGTCCAGCAGGGAATTGTCCGGGAAAGGGAACCACGACGCGAAGTAGGCCGGGTTGACCCACGGGTCGCACAGGATGCTGCCCGCGGCCGTGTCGATCCGCATGCTGGCGTGCCCGGTTCCGGTCACTCGCACCGCACAGTCCCCCTCAAACAGACAATCAGGTGTACGCCAAACGCTACCGGAGCGAGTCTGACCGCCGCCCCGCGACGCCGGTAGTGCCGTTCAGCCCGGGTGGGGCAGGGCCGATGGCCAGGAAACCCCCACCCCACCGCACCGCGTACGAGGCGTGCCAGACTAACCAAAGATCCGATCGCGAGGGAAGGACCGACAGTGGCAGGAAGCGAGCCGGTAACGTCGCCAGACCAGCACAAGCCCGGGCACCGCAAGGCCGGGCAGATCGGCGCCGTGCTGTCCGCACTGGCGCTGCTGGCGATGATCTGCGGCAACCACGAGGGCAGGGTCGAGGACATCTGGCTGATCGGCCTGGCCGCGCTGCTGCTGATCATCGTGATCGGCGACATCGTGTTGCGGCGCAGCGGTCTGCGCTCCTGACCCCGACCCACCGCCGGACGACCGGCCGACGTACGCCGAGGGCCCGCCCCCACCCGGGGGACGGGCCCTCGTCCGTATCGCGTCGGGTCAGCGCCCGAAGAGGATGTCCTGCACGTCCTTGAGCGCGGCGTCGACCTCGGCCTCGAAGTAGCCACCCGGCACCAGGCCGAACCGGAGAGTGTCCAGGTCCTTCGGGTCGACCGGCATCGGGTTGCGGCGCTGCATGCCACCGAGCAGGGTGTCGAAGAACCGGTCCACCTGGTCGGGGTCGTACCCGCTGCCGAACCGGCGCACCTGGAAGCTACGACGGATCTGGTCGACCCGGTACAGGTCGCTGCCGGGCGGACCGGCCATCGGCGGGCCACCCATCGGCGGGCCACCCATCGGGGGGCCGGCGACCGCGGGCGGACCGGCCATCGGCGAACCACCCATGCCCGGCTGCGGCAGCGGAGGCGGACCGGCCGGACCACGGCGCATGTCGCGCAGATCCCGCTCCGGCATCCGGATCTCGGCCGTCATGTCGGCGCGGCCGTGGCGCCCGGCCTCGAAGCCGTCGAAGCGCGGCTCCTCCGGCGGCGGTGGATAACCGCCGGGCGCGCGCTGGTCGTCGGGGCCGTACCCGCCGCGCTGATCATCCTGGCCGTAGCCACCGGGTGAGCGCTGGTCGTCCGGGGGGCCGTACCCGCTGGGGCCGGCGGGCAGGCCGCGCTGCGGCATGCCGTGGCCACCCATCGGGCCCGGGCCCATCGGGCCACCGGGACCCATCGGGGGGCCGGCCGGGCCACGTGGCGCGTCGTAACCCCCGCCGCGAGGGGCGTCGTACCCACCGGTGAAGGCACCGGTCGGCTCGTCGTAGCGGCCGTAGGGCGGGCCGGCCTGCGCGGGCATCGGCCGGGGCGGCATCGGCTGCGGGACCATGCCCCGGTCGTCACGCATCGGCGGACCCATCCGGTCCGGTGGGCCCATCCGGTCACCCATCCGGGGGTCGCCACCGCGTCCGGCGCTGTTGCGCTCCTCCAGCTCGGCCAGCTGCCGCTCGACCCGGTCCAGGTGCAGGTCGACCTGCCACTCGTCGTAGCCGTTGAAGCGGACCCGGAAGACGACGTCATGAACCTCCTGGGAGGCCACCGGGGCACCGACCTGTCGGCCGTCGAGCGTCGCCTCGACCCGGTCGAGGAAGGCATCCACCTCGTCGACCTTGTATCCCCGGCGGAGCGCCTTGCGCCGGAAACGCTGACCCTGACTCGCCACTATGTCTCCTGGTCTCGTTCGCCACGCCCGGTCACGCCGGTGCCTCTCCGGCGCGGTCGGTGTTGGTGTCGTTGTCTTCGGCGGCGGCAAGCTGGCCACACGCGCCGTCGATCTCGCGACCTCGGGTGTCCCGAACTGTGGTGGACACCCCGGCGTCGCGCAACCGCCGGACGAACTCCCGCTCGACCGGCTTCGGGCTCGCATCCCAGCGGCTGCCCGGCGTCGGATTGAGCGGAATGAGGTTCACGTGGGCCAACTTGCCGGCCAGCAGCCGCCCGAGCAGGTCGGCTCGCCACGGCTGGTCGTTCACGTCCTTGATCATCGCGTACTCGATCGACACGCGGCGGCCCGTCCGGGCGGCGTAGTCCCACGCTGCGTCCAGCACCTCGGCTACCTTCCAGCGCTGGTTTACCGGCACGAGTTCGTCGCGCAGATCATCATCGGGCGCGTGCAACGACAACGCAAGGGTCACTGAGAGGTCTTCGCTGGCCAGTCGGTGGATGGCCGGAACCAGGCCGACCGTGGAAACGGTGATGTGCCGCTGGGACAGGCCGAGCCCCTCCGGAGCCGGGCTGACCAGCCGACGGATCGCCGCGATCACCCGGTTGTAGTTGGCCAGCGGCTCGCCCATGCCCATGAAGACGACGCGCGACAACCTCGGCGGGGAACCCGCCACCACGCCGGAGGCCGCCACCCCGGCCATGTACACCGCCTGGTCGACGATCTCCGCCGTCGACAGGTTGCGGGTCAGCCCGGCCTGGCCGGTCGCGCAGAACGGACAGGCCATGCCGCAACCCGCCTGGCTGGAGATGCAGACGGTCACCCGGTCCGGGTAACCCATCAGCACGCTCTCCACCAGCGCACCGTCGTGCAGCCGCCAGAGCGCCTTGCGGGTCGCGCCGTCATCACAGGCCAGCTCGCGCACCGGGTTGAGCAACGTCGGCAGCAACTGGTCGGCCAGCCGCTCCCGGGTCGCAGCGGGCAGATCGGTCATCGCCTGCGGGTCGCGGACCAGCCGCCCGAAGTAGTGGTTGGAAACCTGCTTGGCGCGGAAGGCCGGCTCACCCAGCCCGGTCACCAACGCCTGGCGGCCGGCCAGGTCCAGGTCAGCGAGGTGCTGAGGGGGCATGGAGGCCCGGCGCGAGGCGGGGGCGACCGAGATGGCGGGGATCAAGGGCAGGCTCGTCATGGCTGGTCCAGTGTGTCACGCCGTCGGCGGTGGCTGCCGGTCCGGAGGTGTCGAACGGGCCGCGACCGCCGGAGCCGGATGACCGGGTCGCCGTGATTCATACCTCAGCTCACCACCGGCACGAAGACCGCCAACAGCAGGTAGGCCGTCGGCACCGCGAACAGGATCGAGTCCAGCCGGTCCATCAGACCGCCGTGGCCGGGTAGCAGGTTGCTCATGTCCTTGACGCCGAGATCCCGCTTGATCATCGACTCGGCCAGGTCGCCGAGGACCGCAGCGCAGGAGACGGCCACGCCGAACAGCGCGCCCCACCAGGGGGCCACCTCGAACATCAGCCACAGCAGCAACGCTCCGCCCAGGGCCGCCGCGGTGACCGAGCCGGCGAAGCCCTCCCAGGACTTCTTCGGGCTGATCGACGGGGCCATCGGGTGACGGCCGAAGGAGACCCCGGCCGCGTACCCGCCGGTGTCGGAGAGGACCACCCCGATCAGCGTGGCCAGGATGCGCAGGTGCCCATCGTCGGGGGCCGCCGCCAGCAACGCCGCGAACCCGGCGAGGAACGGCACGTAGACGGCGATCAGGGTGGCCGCGGTGAGATCCCGCTGGAAGCCGGCCGGCCCGTCACCCAACCGCCAGATCATGGTGCCCAGCACGGTGACCAGCAGCCCCAGGCTGAGCGCGTCCGGGCCGGCGTACCAGGCCAGACCCACGGTCAACACGCCGCCGGCGATCAGTGGCACCAGCGGCGGGTGCGCACCGCTGCGTCGTACCGCGCGGGCCATCTCCCAGATGCCGATGGCGACCGCGGCGGCGATCACCGGCAGGAAGGCCAACGGATAGAAGAGCAGCGGCACCACGATCAGCGCGCCGAGGCCGAGCCCCACCCCGATCGCCGCGGGAAGGTTGCGCCCGGCCCGCCCGGTGCCCACCTGCTGGGTGGCCGGTCGGTCGAGGCTGGCCCGACGTCGCCCCTTCGACCGTCGAGCGGTCGTCGGAGCCTCGTCCGGCACCACCTCCGCCCGGACGGGCGTGAGCTGCTCGGTCGGGTAGCCCGGGTCGTCGAAGCGGACGGGAGGGCCGTCGAGACGGCTCGGCTCGTCGAAACGCCCGCGGTCCGGGCCGTCGTAACCGGGCGGCCCCTCCCCCGCGGGAGGTCGGTCCGGGTAGCGGTCCGCGCGACCCCGGTCGTCGTACCGGTCGGGCTGGTTGCGGTCTTCGACGTGCCGGTCCCGGTCGTCGAACCGATCGTGCCGTTCCCGGTCGTCGAAACGGTCGTCCGGGCGGACCGGGCGGCCACGCTCGTCGTACGGGTCCGCGGGGTGCGGGTCGGCGTACGGCCGGGCGTGCGGGTCGGCGTACAGCTCAGGGCCGGCGGCCGGACGGCGGCTCCACTGGCCGGCCTCCAGCTCCTGGTCCGGCCAGGGCAGCGCCACCGGGCGCTCCGGCCGGTCCCAGCCGCGAGGCTCGCTGCCGTAGGGGTCGGGGTGGGACATCACGCACCGCGACGCGGCACGAGAACCACCACATGACGCAAGACCACAAGCATCCCCTACACGTGCGATGTTCCTCCGATTGACCGCCCCGACGGTCGGTCGATCCCCGGTGTTCACCACCCGGTGGCCGGGAATCCTGCCGAGCCTACTGCACACGCCGGATCGGCACGGCGGACGAGGCACGCCCACGGGACGCCACGCACGCCGCCGGCCCGCCGGCCAGCGACGCACACCCGTTCGGTACGGCAGACCGCAGGCAATCCGCAGCCGTCGATCCGACTCGTCCGGTGCGCGATCGAGTACTGAGCAAACCCCGCCCGGCGTGGTCCGCTGGTGCCGCGCCGGCGCCAGCCCGCGCTCCGCAACGGGGGAAGGGCACTCACATGTACACGTTCGGTCTCGCGGTGTTCACGGTGGCCGCCATGGTCCTGGGAGCAGGGTCACCGGCCGCCGCCACCACGGCACGGACCAGGATCACCATCGACCGCCAGACCAGCGAGCTGTACCCGTTCGAGCCGCCCGTCGGCGAGCCGGGAGTGACGTACCCGGCAGCAGGGGTCACCGCCACCGCCCGGAACTGCCCGGCCGGCATCGTTCTCATGTCGGCCTCGCTGGTGCAGGACGGCCTGCCGACCCTCTGGGCCACCGGGGGACACGGCGCCGGCGAGATCCTCTGCGACGGCGGCAGTGTCGAACTCGGGATGGCGTTCGCCCGGATCGCTCCTGCGCTGCACCCCGGCCGGGCGACCGCACACTTCTCGCTGCGCGACTGGGACACCGGCGAGCAGTTCGCCGAGAGCACCAGGACCGTCTGGATCCCCTGCTGACCTGTGCAACGAGGCCCGTTCCCGACGTCGGGAACGGGCCTCGAAGCACGGGTCACACCTCGAGCAGCTCGGTTTCCTTGTGCTTCACCAGGTCGTCGATGCTGGCCACGTACCGCTGGGTCAGGTCGTCGAGTTCCTTCTCGGCGCGGCGACCGTCGTCCTCGCCAGCCTCGCCGTCCTTGACGATCCGGTCCAGCTCTTCCTTGCCACGGCGGCGGACGTTGCGGATCGCCACCTTGGCCTCCTCGCCCTTGTGCCGAGCCACCTTGATCATGTCGCGGCGGCGTTCCTCGGTCATCTGCGGGAGCAGGATGCGCAGCTGGTTGCCCTCGTTGTTCGGGTTCACCCCGAGGTCCGAGTCGCGGATCGCCTTCTCCATCGCGTTGATCTGCGAGTTGTCGTACGGCTTGATGATGGCCATCCGCGGCTCGGGGACCGCGATGGACGCCATCTGCGTCAGCGGCGTGGGCGTGCCGTAGTAGTCGATGATGACCTTGGAGAACATGGCGGCGTTGGCGCGACCGGTACGGATGGCGCCGAACTCCTCCTTGGCGTGCTCAACCGCACGCTCCATCTTCTCCTCGGCCTCGAGGAGGGTGTCGTCGATCACCGGTCTCCTCGCCTCCTTCTGTGCTCGTGGTGGGCTCTGCTGAAAGTCGTCAGACCGCTGTCGTCGTCGCCGGTCGGCGGGAACTCAGGCGGTGATCAGGGTGCCGATCTTGTCGCCACCCACCGCGCGGATGATGGTGTCGTCACCCTGCGCGCCAAAGACCAGCATCGGCAGGCCGTTCTCCATGCAGAGGCTGAACGCTGCCGCGTCGGCCACCCGTAGGTTGCGGCGCAGCACCTCGGAGAAGGTGATCGAGTCGAGCTTACTGGCGGTGGGGTCGATCCGCGGGTCGGCGGTGTAGACGCCGTCCACGCCGTTCTTGCTCATCAGCACCACGTCGGCCCGGATCTCCAGCGCCCGCTGGGCGGCCACCGTGTCCGTGGAGAAGTACGGCATTCCGGCGCCGGCGCCGAAGATGACCACGCGGCCCTTCTCCAGGTGCCGGATGGCCCGCAGCGGGATGTACGGCTCGGCGACCTGGGCCATCGTGATGGCGCTCTGCACCCGGGTCTCGATGCCCTCCTTCTCCAGGAAGTCCTGGAGCGCGAGGCAGTTCATCACGGTGCCGAGCATGCCCATGTAGTCGGCGCGGGCCCGGTCCATTCCACGCTTCTGCAGCTCCGCGCCGCGGAAGAAGTTGCCTCCGCCGACCACCACGGAGACCTGCACGCCGCGGCGGACCACTGTGGCGATCTGCCGGGCGATGGCCTGGACGACGTCCGGGTCGACGCCGATCGCGCCGCCACCGAAGACCTCACCGGAGAGCTTCAGCACCACCCGGCGGGCACGCCCCGGCGGCGGTGCCGTCGGATCGTCCAGCTCCAGCGTCCGGTCACTCACAACCTGCGTCATCCGCCCCGCCCTTCCCCACGCGCACGCCCCGTGCGGCGCGTACCGCGAACCTGCCGCTGCCGACCCTATGTGACGAGGAGGCCGCGGTGCCTGTCACGTACACCGGCGGCCTCCTCGTTGATGTCTCCTGCCCACGGGCGCCAGCGGCGCCCGGTGGCGGCTCAGGCCTGGCCGACCTCGAACCGCACGAAGCGGGTGACCTCGATGCCGGCCTCGGCCAGCAGCTGCTTCACCGACTTCTTGTTGTCAGAGACGGACGACTGCTCGATCAGGACGAAGTCCTTGAAGAAGGAGTTCACCCGACCCTCGATGATCTTCGGCAGAGCCGCCTCGGGCTTGTTCTCCTCGCGGGCGGTCTGCTCGGCGATGCGCCGCTCGGACTCGACGACCTCAGCCGGAACCTCGTCCCGGGTGAGGTACTTCGGCCGCATCGCGGCGATCTGCATGGCCACACCACGGGCGTCGGCGTCGCCGGCCTCGTCGGTCTTGCCGGTGTACGACACCAGCACGCCAACGGCAGGCGGCAGGTCCTGGGCCTTGCGGTGCAGGTAGACGGCGGTGGTGCCCTCGACCCGGGCGAACCGGTTGAGCACCAGCTTCTCGCCGATCTTGGCGGACTGCTCCTGGATCAGGTCCGCGATGACCTTGCCGTCGAGCTCGGTGGCGAGCAGCTCCTCGGCGGAGTTCACGCCAGCGCGCTCGCCGTGCTCGACCAGCTGCTGGCCCAGCGCGATGAACGACTCGGTCTTGGCGACGAAGTCGGTCTCGCAGTTGAGCTCGAGCAGCGCCTTGCCGGAGTGGGCGATCAGGCCGTTCGCGGCCGTACGGCCGGCACGCTTGCCGACGTCCTTGGCGCCCTTGACGCGCAGGATCTCGACGGCCTTGTCGAAGTCGCCCTCGGCCTCGGTCAGCGCCTTCTTGCTGTCCATCATGCCGGCGCCGGTGAGGTCGCGGAGCTTCTTGACGTCCGCGGCGGTGATTTGGGACATGGCTCTCTCTTCGGTGTTGAGACGGCGTGTGGATGGTCAGAGGTGCCGGTTACCCGGATCCGGGCGGATCGTGCCCGGCGTACCGTCGCTGCCCGCCGTTCGCGAAAACGGACGGCGGGGCAGCGACGGTGCGATCACTCCGCGGTGGCGGCCGCCGGCTGCTCGGTGGCGGCCTGCGCCGGCTGCTCCGGGGTGGCGGGCTGCTCGGCGGCGGCAGCGGCCGGCTGCTCGGCCGGGGCGGCCGACTCGTCGGCCTTCTTCGGCTCGAGCAGCTCGCGCTCCCACTCGGTCAGCGGCTCGTCGCTCGCGACGCCCTCGGGCTTCTCGTCGTTGCCCCGGCGACGGCCGGAACGCGCGATCAGACCATCCGCGACGGCGGCGGCGACGACCTTGGTCAGCAGCTCCGCCGAGCGGATCGCGTCGTCGTTACCCGGGATCGGGAAGTCGACCTCGTCCGGGTCGCAGTTGGTGTCCAGCACCGCGATCACCGGGATGCCCAGCTTGCGGGCCTCGTCGACGGCGATGTGCTCCTTCTTGGTGTCGACGATCCAGACCGCGGCGGGAAGCTTCTGCATGTCCCGCAGGCCACCGAGGGTGCGGGTCAGCTTGATCTTCTCGCGGGAGAGCTGCAGGGTCTCCTTCTTGGTGTAACCGGCGGCGGTGCCGCTGAGGTCACCCAGGCCCTCCAGCTCCTTCATCCGCTGGAGCCGCTTGTAAACGGTCTGGAAGTTGGTCAGCATGCCACCGAGCCAGCGGTGGTTGACGTACGGCTGGCCGACCCGGGTCGCCTGCTCGGCAATCGCCTCCTGGGCCTGCTTCTTGGTGCCGACGAACAGGATGCTGCCACCCTCGGCGACGGTCCCACGCACGAACTCGTACGCCTTCTCGATGTACTCGAGGGTCTGGCGCAGGTCGATGATGTAGATGCCGTTGCGCTCGGTCATGATGAAGCGCTTCATCTTCGGGTTCCAGCGCCGGGTCTGGTGCCCGAAGTGGACACCGCTCTCCAGCAGCTGACGCATGGTCACGACGGCCATGGTTGGGGTACTCCTCAAGGTCCCTGGTTGTCACGCCCGGCCGGTGGCCGGGCGTCCTGGCGCCTGGTCGCCGACCCATGGTGGACCCGATCAAGATCGGGACCAGGGAGGCCGTCGCTCCACGACGATTCGTGAAGAGGGCGCGCGAGGTCGACCGCACGAGGCGGTCGCCAGTTGGCCAGTGTACGCCCCTCACCCGTTCAGCCGCCCCGGGGTGCGCGTGGCGTGCTGCTCCCCCCTCCGCTGCTCGCCTGCCCGATGCTGCTCGATCGGCGGGTCGCCGGGAAGCGCGCGTTGCCGGGGAGATCGCGCTGGCTCGTGGAAGAAGATCGCGCTGGTTCGTGGAAGAAGATCGCGCTGGTTCGTGGAAACAGTGGCCTCCGCGTCGCCGGAGGCCACTGTTTCCTGGTTGTTGTCCGAACCGTCGGGACGCGCGACAGGCCGGCGGCAGGCCGGGCCGGGTCAGCCGGCGGCGAGCGCGGCGGCCACGAAGAGCACCAGGCCGACGGTCAGGTAGGCCGTCGGTGGGCGCAGCCAACCCCGACCGTTGTCGGCGAGCGCCAGACCTCCGGTTCGTAGCCCGTACAGCCCGGTCGCGAAGATCGGCAGGCCGGCGACCAGGGCGATACCCACCACCACGTTCCCGGCGTCCACCGGGTCGCCGGTCACGCCCGCCAGCAGCACCCGCAGCGCGGGAACCTCGAAGACCAACACCAGCAGAGCGAAGAGTACGGCCAGCACCGGTCGACGGGTCCGATAGACGCCGTCGGCAGCCGGCGGGTACACCGGCAGCTCGCCTGCGGGCAGGTCGGGTCGCGGGCCGATCCCCGGCATCGGGCCGGTCGGCATCTCCAGCGGATGCGGCGTGTCGCCGCCGCCCCGGGTCGGCTCGATGATCGGGTACCCGGCGAGCGGAGCGGGACGAGCCTGGTCGGCGAGCACGGTCGCCGGCGTCGTGGACGTGCTGTCGCGGGACATCTCCGGCGGGGCGCTGGTCACCGGAGATCCCGCCGTGGTCGCCTCGCGGGCGGCCCGGCGTCCGGGCAGCTCACCGGAGGTCTCCGAGGGGTCCCGGTCCGCCCGCCGCGATCGGGTGGCCCGGTAACCGTCCACCTCCGGCCGTGCCGCACCCAACGGGTCGACCGCGCCGAAACGGCCCGAATCAGCCTCGCTCCCCCCGAACCGACCGGTCTGGGCGTCCAGGGCGCCGAAGCGACCGGAGTCCGACTCCGGCGTACCGAAGCGGCCCGCGTCCACCGCGCTCAGACGACCGGACTCCGACTCCGGCGCACCGAAGCGGCCCGCGTCCACCGCGCTCAGACGACCCGAGTCCGACTCCGGCGCACCGAAGCGACCCGCGTCCACCGCGCTCAGACGACCCGAGTCCGACTCCGGCGTACCAAAGCGGCCCGCGTCGACGGCGCCGAAGGGTCCCGGGTCCGGCTCGCGGCGGCGGCCGACGCCGGTGTCCTCGACGGAACGGCCGTCTTCCGCGCCACGCGGCTCGGGGATCTCACTGTCCCGGTACCGCGGTTCGCCCGCGCCGCGCCACTCCGACTCGCCGTAACCGCGACCCCGCTCGTCGGGGTACCAGCGCGACTCCTGATCTTCCGGAAAACTCCGTCGTCCGTCCACGTCAGGCACCGTATGCGACCAGCCACGCCCGCGCCATTTCAGCCCGGCCGACCGCGCCGCCGATCGTCCGGGCAACGCAGACACCAGTCGCGCCCTAGCACAGCGCGAGCATGATCATCCGACTGTCCACAGCACCCCCGTTGTCCACAGTTGGGCTGCTGCCGGGTCGCGGCGGTCACAGTCCGGCGGGCACCGTGCCGGCCATGACGAAGCGGAACCAGGCGGTTGGCGCGTACGGCGAGCAGTGTGCGGCCCGGCACCTGACCGAGGCGGGGCTGCGCCCGATCGCCCGAAACTGGCGCTGCCCGGCCGGGGAGATCGACATCATCGCGTGGGACGGGCCCGTGCTCGCCTTCTGCGAGGTGAAGACCCGACGGGGTGAGAGCTTCGGTACCCCGGCCGAGGCGGTCGTACCGGCCAAGGCCCGCCGGCTGCGAGGGCTCGCCGCGCGGTGGCTGACCGAGACCGGTACGACCGCCGAGGAGGTGCGCTTCGACGTGCTGTCGGTGCGGCTGCCCGATGCCGGTCCGGCGCAGGTCGACCACCTCAAGGGCGCGTTCTGACATGCGTACCCGGAGGATCGGTGACGTGCGGTGAGCTACGCGAAGGTGCTCTGCGTGGGGCTGGTCGGAGTGACCGGCCACCTGGTCGAGGTGGAGGCCGACCTGGCCGCCGGTCTGCCGGCGGTGGTGATCTCCGGTCTGCCGGACACCGCCCTGCACGAGGCCCGCGACCGGGTCCGCGCCGCCGTGGTCAACTCCGGCCAGCGCTGGCCCAACCGGCGGATCACCCTCAACCTGCTGCCCGCCACGCTGCCGAAGTTCGGGTCGGCCTTCGATCTGGCCATTGCCGCAGCGCTGCTGGGCGGCTCGGGTGAGCTGCCGCTGCTCCCTCTGGAGGGAGTGGTGGTCCTCGGCGAGCTGGGGCTCGACGGGACGGTCCGGCCGGTGCGCGGGGTGCTCCCGATGGTCGCCGCCGCAGCCCAGGCCGGCGTCGCGCGGGTGATCGTTCCGGTCGGCAACGCCGCCGAGGCCGCCGTCATCCCGGGGGTACGGGTGCGAGCGGTGGACACCCTGCACCGGCTGGTCGCCTTCGTTCGGGACGGGACCCCGCTGATCGAACCACCGGCGGACATCCCGGAGCCGCTGGCCGGTGGGCCGGATCTCGCCGATGTCGCCGGGCAGCAGATGGGCCGGCGTGCCCTGGAGGTCGCCGCAGCCGGCGGGCACCACGTGGCACTGCTCGGTCCCCCGGGCGCCGGCAAGACGATGCTCGCCGAACGGCTGCCGTCGATCCTGCCCGAACTGGATGACGACGCGGCGCTGGAGGTCACCGCGCTGCACTCGGTCGCCGGGCTGCTGCCGCCGGGTGGTCGGCTGCTGCGTCGCCCGCCGTTCCAGGCACCGCACCACACCGCGACCGTGCCGTCGCTGGTCGGGGGCGGCTCGGGGCTGGCCCGGCCCGGCGCGGTGTCGCTGGCGCATCGCGGGGTGCTCTTCCTGGATGAGGCTCCCGAATTCAGCAAGGGTGCGCTGGAGGCGCTGCGCCAGCCGCTGGAGCACGGCCGCATCCAGCTGAGCCGCAGCGGAGGCGGCACCGTGTACCCGGCCCGCACCCAGTTGGTGCTGGCGGCCAACCCGTGTCCGTGCGCGAAACCGGCCGGCGATGCGCACTGCGAGTGTTCGCCGCTGGTTCGCCGCCGCTACCTGGGCAAGCTCTCCGGGCCGCTGCTCGACCGGATCGACGTCCAGGTGCAGCTGATGCCGGTGCGGGCGGCCGAGCTGATGGCGACCGGCGGCGATGTCGAGCCCTCGGCGACGGTGGCCGCCCGGGTGGCGGCGGCCCGGCAGGCGGCGGCCGCCCGCTGGGCGGACCTCGGCCGGCGACTCAACGCCGAGGTGGAAGGGCCGCACCTACGCCGACCGCCGTGGCGGCTGCCGGCCCGGGTCACCGTGGAGCTGCGTGGACGGCTCGACTCCGGGTCGCTGTCGGCGCGCGGCTTCGACCGGGTGATCCGGATGGCCTGGACCATCGCCGATCTGGACGGTCGCGACCGACCTGACCGGGACGACGTCCGGGAAGCGCTTCAACTACGGACGGGGGAGGCGACGTGAGCGCCGAGGAGGAACGCAGGCTGGCCCGGGTCGCCCTGACCTGGCTGGCGGAGCCGGGCACGCGCGCGGTGCATCACCTGGTCGAACGGCACGGCCCGGTGGAGACCCTGGATCTGCTGCTCGACGGCGGCAGCCCGGACGGCTGGCTGCACAGCACGGTCGCCGCACGCTCGGCGGCAGGCGACGCACGGGCGGTGGCGGCGGAGGCCCTGGAGCGGGCGGACCGACTGGGTGCCCGGCTGGTCACGCCGGACGACGAGGACTGGCCGGCCCAGGTCGCCAGCCTGGCCGAATTGCGGCTGCCGGACGTCAGCCGCCGGGTGGATGGTGAGACCGCCCCGCCGCTCTGCTTCTGGGTACGCGGAAGCTGGCCGCTCGGTGAGGCTCTGGATCGTTCGGTGGCCGTGGTGGGGGCGCGGGCGGCCACCGGCTACGGGCAGCACGTCGCGACCGAGTTGGGGTACGGCTTGGCCGAGCGGGACTGGACGGTCGTGTCCGGTGGCGCGTTCGGCATCGACGCCGCCGCCCACCGGGGCGCACTCACCGCGGGCGGTCTGACCGTCGCGGTGCTCGCCTGCGGGCTGGACCGTCCGTATCCGATGGGCAACGCCGCGCTCTTCGACCGGATCGCCGAGACGGGGCTGCTGGTCAGTGAGTGGCCGCCCGGTGCCGAGCCGCTGCGACCTCGGTTCCTGATCCGCAACCGGGTGATCGCCGCAGGCACCCGGGGCACCGTCGTGGTGGAGGCGTCGGCGCGCAGTGGCGCGACGCAGACCGCGCGGCGAGCCATCCACTCCAATCGGGTGGCCATGGTGGTGCCGGGGCCGGTGACCTCGGCGATGTCCGTCGGCGCGCACGAGTTCCTGCGCGAGCAACCCAAGGCCCGGCTGGTCACCGGGGTGGCGCACGTGCTGGAGGAGGTGGGTCGGATCGGCGCGGACCTGGCTCCGTTGGCGCGAGGACCGCAGCGGGCAACCGACGCGCTGGACGACGAGGCGCGGGCACTGCTGGAGGCGCTGCCCCGCCGAGGCGCGATGGGCGTGGACCGGCTCTCCGCCCGCGCAGGCGTCGCTCTGCGGACCGCGTTGCGCAAGCTGTCGCTGCTGGAGGAGCTGTCCATGGTGGTCCGTCGCGACGACGGCTACGCCCTCGCCCCACCCGCCAGACAGAAGCGTGCGGCGGCGGAGACGTCCGGTCGGCCTGTTACCTGAGCGGAAGCGTCACCGCCACCCGGCCAGGATGCCCGTAGCCGCTCGCGGTCGGGATCCCGGCCAGCCGACACTGCCGGTACCGTGCCCGGTCATGGGTGCAATCAAGCCGTGGCACATCAGCGTGCTCTGCTGTCTCGTCGTGACCGCCGTGCTCGTTGTCGGCTTGGTCGTGTTCCTGAGCAAGAGGAACAACCGCCGGTAGTCGGGGGTGGACACCGCCACCGTCGTGTCCGGTGGTCGAGGCGGACCGGCCGTAGGCTGGTGCCGTGTCAGCCGTCAGTGAGGGTGCCGGGGCCGAGGTGCCGGCCGGCACGTCGGCGCGGCCACGATGAGCCGGGCGGACCGGGGCACCCGGGCCATGCACCAGGCACTCCCGCCAGCGTTGCGCGACGCTGTCGACGACTTCGCCGAGCACCTGTCCCGGGTTCGTAACCGATCGGCGCACACCGTCCGCGCGTACGTCACCGATCTGGTCTCGCTGCTCGACCACGCCGTCCGGATGGGCTGCGTCGACCTCGCCGAGCTGGACCTGTCGGTGCTGCGCAGTTGGCTGGCGCGGCAGCGCACCACGGGCGCGGCCCGCACGTCGTTGGCCCGGCGGGCCGCGTCGGCGCGGGCATTCAGCGCCTGGGCACACCGGGCCGGCCTGCTCCCCGCCGACGTGGGCGCCGCGCTGGCCAGCCCTCGCGCGCACCGGGAGCTGCCCAGCGTGCTGCGCGCCGACCAGGCCGCCGCCCTGGTCGAGGCACCGTCCCGACAGGCACCGTCCACCAACCCGTCACCCATGAACCAGGCCAGCACGGACCAGGCGCGCACGGACCCAGGCCGCCCACATCCAGAGCTCCCGAATCAGACCCTCGCCGATGCAGAGCGCACGGACCCGGCCCGCACGGACCCAGAGCTCCCGGACCAGGCCCGCGCCGACGCGGAGCGGACGGACGCGGCGGCCGGGCCGGCGTCGGGCGCTGCGCAAGGAGCCGAGGCGGTGCCGCTGCGGGACCGGGTGCTGCTGGAGCTGCTCTACGCCACCGGCGTACGGGTCAGCGAGGCGTGCGGGTTGGACGTCGGGGATGTCGACCACGGCCGGCGGGTGATCCGGGTGTTCGGCAAGGGCGGGCGGGAGCGCTCGGTGCCGTACGGGGTGCCCGCCCAGCGCGCGTTGGACGACTGGCTGCGCCGGGGCCGCCCGACGATGGTGGGCGCCCGCTCCGGCGACGCGCTGCTGCTGGGTGCCCGGGGTGGTCGGCTCAACCCGACGACCGCACGTCAGATCGTCGGTGCGTACGCCGAGACCGCCGGGCTGCCCCGGACCAGCCCGCACGATCTGCGCCACTCCGCGGCCACCCACCTCCTGGAGGGTGGTGCGGACCTACGCGCCGTGCAGGAGCTGCTCGGCCACTCGTCGCTGGCGAGCACGCAGATCTACACCCACGTCTCGGTCGAGCGGCTGCGTGCCGCCTACCGGCAGGCGCACCCGCGCGCCTGATCAAGGGCCGCAGGGCGCGCACGCGCGCCCTGATCAAGGGCCGGAGGGCGCGCACGCGTGGCGGTTACGATCATCAAGTGAGCGTCCCGAATCCCCCTGAGCCGATCCCGGGCGCCCGCCTGCTCTTCTCCCTGGACCCGGCGGTCAGCCACCTCAACCATGGCTCATTCGGCGCGGTGCCGATCGGCGTGCAGCGCGCCCAGCAGCGGCTGCGCGACGAGATGGAGGCGAACCCGCTGCGCTTCTTCACCCAGGGGCTGGTCGACCGGATCGCGCACACCCGCCGGCACCTCGTCGGGTTCCTGGGCGCCGACCCGGACGGCAGCGCCCTGGTGGGCAACACCACCACCGGCGTCGCCGTGGTGCTCCAGTCGGTGGGCCTCAAGGCCGGCGACGAGGTGCTGAGCACCGACCACGGGTACGGGGCGGTGAGCCTGGCCATCCAGCGCGAGTGCCGCCGCACCGGCGCGGTCAGCCGGGTCCTGCCGATCCCCCTGGCCGCCACCGACGAGCAGATCGTGCAGAGCATCCGCTCCGGCCTGCGCCCCGGGCGGACCCGGCTGCTCGTCGTCGATCAGCTCACTTCGGCCACCGCCAAGCTCTTTCCGACCGCCGCCATCGTCGGGGTGGCCCGCGAACACGGCGTGCCGGTCCTGGTGGACGCCGCGCACGCCCCGGGCATGCTGCCTGTCCCGGTGGCCAACATCGGCGCGGACTTCTGGGTGGGCAACCTGCACAAGTGGGCGTACGCCCCACGCGGGACCGCAGTGCTGGCGGTGGCACCGCAGTGGCGGGACCGGATCGAGCCGCTGGTGGTGTCCTGGGAGCAGGAGTCGGGTTTCCCGGCCCGGCTCGAGTGGCAGGCCACGCTCGACTACACGCCCTGGCTGGCCGCCCCGGCGGGCCTGTTCACGATGCGTAGTCTCGGCGTCGACCGGGTGCGGGAGCACAACGCCGCGCTCGCCGCGTACGGCCAGCGGGTGGTGGGGGACGCCCTCGGGGTGGCCCCCGCCGATCTGCCCGACCCCGGCGGACCGGGGGTGGCGCTGCGCCTCATCCCGCTGCCGGCCGGCACGGGCACCACGATCGACGCGGCGCGGGCGTTGCAGGCGCGGATCGGTGAGCGGCTCGCCGCCGAGGTGGCGGTGATGAGCTGGAACGGCCGAGGGTGGCTGCGGCTCACCGGCCAGGTCTACAACGCCGCCGACGAGTACGAGCGGCTGGGCGCACGGCTGCCGGCACTGCTCGCCCAGCGCTGAGCGGCCGGCCGGGAGCGGACACCGGGAGCAGGCGCACCGGGCCGAGGCCGAGCAGCGCGAGTGGGTCGAGGTACTCCTCGCCCCGGCGCAGGCCCCAGTGCAGGCACGCCTCGGTCGGGCAACCCGGATGCCCGGGTAGCAGCTCGCCGAGCGGTGCGCCGGCGGTGACCGGCTGGCCGGGGCGTACGGCGGGTCGGACCGGCTCGTGGGTGGTCCGCAGCCCGTCGGCGTGCCCGACGGTGACCACCGGTCGACCGGCCACCAGACCGGCGAAGAGCACGGTGCCCGGCCCGGCGCTGCGGACCACCGCTCCGGCGGAAGCGGCCAGGTCGACGCCGCGATGACCGGGCAGCCACTGTCGCGGCGGCGGGTCGAACCGGCGCACCGGACGGGGTGGGCCGTCGACCGGCCAGCGGAACCGCCCGGCGGGCGCTGGGGCGGCGACCGGCTCCGCCACGGCCGCGACCGGCACGGTCGTTGTCGGTGGTTGGCCGGGCACCGCCGCGACCAGCACCGCCAGCCCGCAGAGCTGGACGGTCAGTGTGAGCGGGAGCGTGGTGCACAGCAGCAGCGTGCGGCGGATCGAACGGACGGATGGCGGTCGCATGACGGCAGCCTCCGACCGACTCCGGGTCGTCCGCCGGCCCGGCCGACCGGGCTGTGGACAACCGGAGGGGCTGTGGACGACCACCCAACGGCGTCGATGATCTGTTATGCCCGGGACGGCGGGAGGCTGTCCACGGCCCGCCGCGCGAACGCCGTCGTACCTCCAGCGCCGTTCTCGAGCCGCCACGGAGGGCCTAGGCTGGGCCGCGTACGGCGGGTGCCGCCGTCTGTACCGGGGAGGCCGCATGACCACTCTCGATGACCGGACGTCGTACCCCACCGGGCCGGCGGTGGCCGACGTGAGCGGCCCGTCCCGGCTCGCGGAGCCGGACGAGACGATCAGCGCCGAGGAGTTGCAGCTCGCGGCCCGCAACCACGGCATTCCGTTGGAGGCGCTGCGCTACGACGTCACCCCGGCCGGGTTGCACTACCTGCTGATCCACTACGACATCCCGGAGCTCGACCCGGCGGCGCACACGTTGACCATCGGCGGTGCGGTGGACCGTCCGTTGACGTTCACCCTCGCCGACCTGCGCGAACGGCCCCGCGTCACCCGGCAGGTGACACTGGAGTGCGCCGGTAACGGGCGGGCCCTGCTGCACCCCCGGCCGGTCAGCCAGCCCTGGCTGGTCGAGGCGGTCGGTAACGCGGAGTGGACCGGCACCCCCCTCGCTCCGCTGCTGCGGGAGGCGGGCGTCGACCCGGACGCGGTGGACGTGGTCTTCACCGGCGCGGATCACGGCGTGGAGCGTGGGATCGAGCAGGACTACCAGCGGGCGCTTCCGGTCGCCGACGCACTGCGCGAGGAGGTGCTGCTGGCGTACGAGATGAACGGCGCTCCCCTGCTGCCGCAGCACGGTGCGCCGCTGCGGCTGATCGTGCCGGGCTGGTACGGCATGGCGCACGTGAAGTGGGTCCACTCGGTCGAGCTGCGGACCGAGCCGTTCGAGGGGTACCAGAACGCGGTGGCCTACCGGGTACGCCGCGACGCTGACGACCCGGGCGTGCCGGTCACCCGGATCGAGCCGCGGGCGCTGGTCCGCCCGCCCGGCTTCCCCGACTTCATGTCCCGCCGTCGGGTGCTGCGACCCGGCCCGTGCACGCTGGATGGTCGGGCCTGGTCGGGGCACGCCCCGGTGGTCGCCGTGGAGGTGACCACCGACGGCGGGCAGAGCTGGGCGCCGGCCGAGTTGGACCCGGCGGACGCGGGGGACTTCGCCTGGCGGCGCTGGCGGCACGAGTGGGTCGCCAGCCCCGGCCGGTACGTGCTCGGCGCGCGGGCGACCGACGCGTCCGGGCGGACCCAGCCGGTCGAGCAACAGTGGAACCGTGGCGGCTTCGCCAACAACATGGTGCAGCGAGTCGAGGTCGTGGTGCCGGCCGAGTGATCGGCGGCGGGTGTCACGCCACGGGTGGGGGGCCCGTGGCACGGCCCGACGGCTCGGGTGCGCTCAGCCGCCGAAGCCGGAGTCGGCGGGCAGTGAGATGTCGGGCTTCTCCAGTTCCTCGACGTTGACGTCCTTGAAGGTCATCACCCGGACGTTCTTCACGAAGCGGGCGGGACGGTACATGTCCCACACCCAGGCGTCGTGCATCTCGACCTCGAAGTAGACCTCGCCGTCGGAGTTACGCACGTGCAGGTCGACCTGGTTGGCCAGATAGAACCGGCGCTCCGTCTCCACCACGTAGGAGAATTGGCGGACAATGTCGCGGTACTCCCGGTAGAGCTGCAGCTCCATCTCGGTCTCGTACTTCTCGAGATCTTCCGCGCTCATCGCACTCCGCCTTCCATGGCCACATCTTCCCCCACCGGCGTCGGAGGCCGAGGCTGCTCGCCCAACGCCACGCCGACGGTACCCCCTGACGCCCATGAGCGCTCCATCGGCTCATCCGGGCCGTGGCCGCCGGGCCGTCGAGCGCGCGGCGGCCGGCCGTCGCGGCCGGAGACCGCGGCGACATTGACGTACGAGAACCGATGCTCCCGGCACGGCCCGTGCTCCCGCAGCGCCGCCGAGTGCTCCGGGGTGATGTAGCCCTTGTGCTCGGCGAAGCCGTACGCCGGGAACACCCCGTCCAACTCCACCATGAGCCGGTCCCGGGTGACCTTGGCCAGCACACTGGCCGCCGCCACACACGCGGCCACCCGGTCACCCTTCCACACCGCCAACCCGGGCACACCCAGGCCGTCCACGCCGAACCCGTCGGTCAGCACGTACTCCGGACGGGTGGTGAGCGAGGCGAGCGCCCGGCGCATCGCGGCCAGGTTGCACACGTGCAGACCCCGGGCGTCGACCTCCTCGGCCGGGATGACCACCACGGCGTACGCGAGCGCGCGGTCCACGACCTCCGCGTACACCCGTTCCCGGCTGGCCGGGGTGAGCAGCTTCGAGTCGGCCAGCCCATCGATCTCGCCGCGCCGCCCCTCGGGCAGCACCGCCGCGGCGGCGACCAGCGGACCGGCGCACGCCCCCCGGCCGGCCTCGTCGGCGCCGGCGACGTGCCGGAAGCCACGCCGCTGCAACGCCCGTTCCAGGGCGTACAGGCCGGCCTCGCGGCGCACCACGGTGCGCGGCGGGGTCAGCACGACGCCTCGCCCTGGCCGGCGGTGGTCGACTGCCCCAGCCGGGTCAGCAGGGCGGGCAGCTCGGGCGGGTAGAACCGGTCACCGCTGGCGGCCAGCTCGTCCGGAACCCACCAGCGGTGGTCGGCGATGCTGCGTCGCTCGATGTCGTTGAAGCCCGTGGTGTCCACCCGCCAGGAGTCCACCCGGAAGAGGAAGAAATCCTGCTCCTGGCGGTACCAGATGCCGTCGAAGGAGAACTCGGTCGCGTCGGACCAGACCGGCTCGCCCAACTGGGCCGGGTCGAGCCGCAGGCCGGTCTCCTCGGCCAGCTCCCGGGCCGCGCCCACTGCCGGCGCCTCCCCCGGATCGAGTCCACCGCCGGGAGTGAACCAGTATCGGTGCCCGGGTCGGGCCGGGTCGAAGCCCTCGAACAGCAGGACCCGGCCGGCCGCGTCGACGAGCAGCACGCGGGCCGCGCGTCGAGGGGTGTAGACGGTCACCGCACCAGCCTGCCAGACCGAGGACGGATCGCCCACGCCCCGTCTGCCTACGGCTTGGGAATGCCGTCGAAACCGTCGGGCACCGTCAGCCAGGTGGCCCGACTGACCGGCCAGAACACGGTGAACGCCCGCCCGACCACGTCGTCCTCGGGGATCGTGGCCTCGGTGATGTTCTGCTGGGACTGCTGCCAGTGCTCCAGTGAGTCGCCGGAGGCCGACCGGTGGTCGCCCATCACCCACAGCCGGCCCTCCGGCACGGTGATGTCGAACTCCTGGTCGGCGGGCTTGTCGCGAATCCCGTCCATGGAGAAGATGTACGGCTCGTCCAGCGACTTGCCGTTGATCATCAGCCGTTCCTCGGGGTCGCAGCAGACCACGTGGTCGCCGGGGATGCCGATCACCCGCTTGATGAAGTCTTCACCGTCGGGGTTGCCGCTCCACGCGGTCGGAGCCTTGAACACGATCACCTCGCCGCGGTGCGGTGACCGGAAGTCGTAGACCAACTTGTTGACCAGCACACGGTCATCGATCTTGAGAGTGTTTTCCATGGACGGGGAGGGGATGAAGAAGGTCTGCAGCACGAAGGCGCGGACCAGCACCGCGACCAGGATCGCCACACCCAGCAGGATCGGCAACTCCTTCCAGAAGGAGCTGCGCGGCTTGTCGGTCTGCTCGTCAATCACGCCAAGGAGCCTACGTTGCCCGGCTGGACGGCACCGTCCGGAACGCGCGGGAACCACGTAGCGCGGCTGCCAACGGCAGCATCAGCAGCACGCCGCCCTGCGGAGTCGGTCGCGCCGGAGTCGCACCGGGCGACGCGGTGGCCGGCCCGGAGATGTCCTCGAACGTGGACGGCACCGACAGCGAGCTCCACCGCGACGACGGCCAGACCACCATGAAGGCCCGGCCGACCACGTTGTCGATCGGCACCGGCCCCTGGCAGCGCGCGTCCTGGGAGACCTCACGGTGGTCACCCATCACGAAGATCTGACCGGGCGGCACGACGACCTCGTCGAAGCGCCGGGAGCGACACTCCGCCGGGTTGGGTGGCAGGTCAAGGGGTGAGTCCCGCAGGACGTACGACTCGTTGAGCGGGATGCCGTTGACCGTCACCCGACCCTGACTGTCGCAGCACTTGACCCGGTCACCGGGGAGACCGATCACCCGCTTGATGAAGTCCTTCTCACCGGGGCGGCTCACCCCGACCAGGTCGCCGACGGTGCGGGCGAGCCGCCCGGCGACACCGGGCTTCGGCTGCTCGTCGACCTGCGGCGCCCAGCGGTCGGTGCCCCGGAAGACCACCACCTCGCCGCGCAGCGGGTCACGAACGTCGTAGACGACCTTGTTGACCAGCACCCGGTCACCGACGAGGAGGGTGTCCTCCATCGAGCCGGACGGAATGAAGAACGCCTGGAGCAGGAAGGTGCGGATCAGCACCGCGAGGCAGAACGCGACCACCAGCAGCAGCGGCAACTCCTGCCAGAGAGGCATCTGCCGGCGGGTGCGGCGAGCCCGTCGGCGCCACGGATCGACGGTGCCGTCCTCGTCAAGCGTCTGCACCACGCCACTCCCCGGTCCGCAGAAAACACCACCGCCCGGGAGCCTCGTCGAGGCTCCACGGGCGGTAGTGGACAACTACCCGCCACCTGGGCGGGACCGCCGCCTCGCTGCGCCCGTACCGACCAGGGTAGTGCGCTCTGGTCGTTACGGCATACGCGCAGCTCGGGCGGCGTGGCGAGCGGGAAGTCAGCTGGGCTGCTTCTCCCGCTTCTCCTTGATCTTGGCCTTCTTGCCGCGCAGCTCGCGCAGGTAGTAGAGCTTGGCGCGACGCACGTCACCGCGGGTCACGACCTCGATCCGGTCGATGCCGGGGCCGTTGAGCGGGTAGGTCCGCTCGACGCCGACACCGAAGCTGACCTTGCGGACCGAGAAGGTCTCGCGCAGACCGTCACCCTGGCGGCGGATCACGACGCCCTGGAAGATCTGGACACGGGACCGGTTGCCCTCGACGACGCGGGCGTGCACCTTGACGGTGTCACCGGCCCGGAAGTCGGGAAGGTCGGTCCGCTTCGACTGGGCGTCAAGGGCGTCCAGGATGTTCATCGCTGCGTCCTCGTAAGGCTCACGGCGCACCGTCACTCGGTGCGCGGGTGGGTGATTCTGATTCCCGGGTGGTGATCGGCGGACCGACCCCGGTCGGGGATCCTCGCAGCCGACCGCGGGCGCGGACGGATGCGGCAACCCCCCTACTTTGCCACATCCCCCGGTGGAGGCTGAAATCCGGCCTGGTCCAGGGCCGCGATGTCCCGTTTGTCGAGCCGATCGGCCGGCAGCGCGGCCAGCAGGTCCGGCCGGCGGGCGGCCGTGCGCAGCAGACCCTCCTCGCGCCGCCAGCGGGCGATCTTGCCGTGGTCACCGGAGCGGAGCACCTCCGGCACGTCGTGCCCGCGCCAACTCGGCGGCTTGGTGTAGATCGGCGCCTCCAGCAGCCCGTGCGCGTGCGACTCCTCGTCCAACGAGCCCGCGTTGCCCAGCACCCCCGGCAGCAGCCTGGTGACCGCCTCCAGCATCACCAGGACCGCGACCTCGCCGCCGAAGAGCACGTAGTCACCGAGCGACACCTCGGTGACCGGCATCCGGGTCGCGGCGTGCGCCAGGACGCGCTGGTCGATCCCCTCGTAACGGCCGCAGGCGAAGAGCAGATGCGACTCGGCCGCCAACTCGTACGCCATGGCCTGCGTGAAGGGGGCACCGGCCGGCGACGGCACCAGCAGCCTTGGCGCCGGGGCGTCGACCGGCGCGAGAGCGTCCAGTGCCTCACCCCACGGCTCGGGGCGCATCACCATTCCCGGCCCGCCACCGTAGGGGGTGTCGTCGACCGTGCGGTGCACGTCGTGGGTCCAGGTCCGCAGGTCGTGCACGGCGAGCTGGAGTACGCCGTTGGCCCGCGCCCGTCCGATCAACGACAGGTCCAGGGGGGCGAAGTACTCCGGAAAGATCGACACGACGTCGACGCGCATGCGGGCTGGTCCTAAAGGTCGAGCAGTCCGGCTGGCGGGTCCACGATCACACGTCCGCCGGCCAGGTCGACCTCCGGGACGATCGCCCGGACGAACGGGATCAACGCGGTACGCCCCTCGGGGCGCCGCAGCACCAGCAGGTCGGACGAGGGCGCGTGGTCGATGCGGGCGACCTCGCCCAGGCGTTCGCCGGCCGGGGTCACCACGGCCAACCCGACCAGCTGGTGGTCGTGGAACTCCTCGGGGTCGTCCGGTGGGGTCACGTCGGCGCTGTCCACCACGAGCAGCGTCCCGCGTAGCGCCTCGGCGGTGTTGCGGTCCAGGATGCCCTCGAACGCGATCAGCACCCGACCCTGGTGGAAGCGGGACTCCTCGATGGTCAGCTCCGCGGGAACCCGGAACGGCACCCCGGGCTCATCGCTGGCTGGCGGGGGTGTCGCCCCCGGCTCAGTGCGCAGCACAGTGTTGCGCGCAGGCGGGGGTGTCGCCCCCGGCTCAGTGCGCAGCACTGTGCCGGGGGCGAACCGTGCCTCGGGCTCGTCGGTCCGCACTTCCACGGTGACCTCACCGCGGACCCCGTGCGGCTTGCCGATCCTGCCGACGACGAGCTGCATCAGTACGAGTCGACGATGTCGACGCGAACCCCGCGCCCGCCGATGGAGCCGATCACCTGGCGCAGCGCCTTGGCGGTCCGGCCGGACCGCCCGATCACAGTGCCGAGGTCCTCGGGGTGCACGCGGACTTCGAGCCGCTTGCCCCGACGGGAATCGACCATCCGCACCCGGACGTCGTCCGGGTGGTCGACGATGCCCTTGACCAGGTGCTCCAACGCCGGACGCAGTGGCATGTCAGGCCTGCTCACCGGCGTCGGCAGCGGCCGGGGCCTCGGCCGGAGCCTCGGTCTTCGGCGCCTCGGCCGCCGGAGCCTCAGCCGGAGCCTCGGTCTTCGGAGCCTCGGCAGCCTTGGCGGCCTTCTTGGCCGGCTTGGCCGGGGTCTCCGGGGCGAGCCCGGCGGCGGCCTTCGCCTCAGCCTCGTACGCCGCCTTGCGGTCGGCCCGCTCGGGGGCGACCAGGAGCGGCGGCGGGGCCGGCAGGCCCTTGTACTTCTGCCAGTCACCGGTCAGCTCCAGCAGCCGCTGCACCGCCTCGCTCGGCTGAGCGCCGACGGACAGCCAGTACTGGACCCGCTCCGACTTGACCTCGATGATCGAGGGGTCTTCCTTGGGCTGGTAAACCCCGACGAACTCGATCGCCCGGCCGTCGCGCTTGGTGCGCGAGTCGGCGATGACGATGCGGTACTGCGGGTTGCGGATCTTGCCCATCCGCAGGAGCCGGATCTTTACGGCCACAGTTGTTTCGCTCCTGTTGCGATCTCACCGGCCCAAACGGGCGGTGTGCATGGGTGAGCGCCGACCGGCACAGTGGGGTTGGGCCGGAGACTACTCGGTGGACTGGCGACGTGCCCGGGTTAGAGGGCGCCGGACGCGCGCCGGATACCAGCGACCCATTCTGCCAGATCCGATGCCGATCTCCCGCATCGGACCCGTACACGGCCTTGTCGGTGACCCGGGACACCGCTCAGCGCACCGGCGGACGATCCCATCCCGGTGGCATTCTGTCCGGTATGCCCCACTCCGGCGGGGGTGCGAAGTCACACCAGGTGCCGTCGAACGGGAACTCGCCGGCCTCGGCGAGCGCGATCACCCGCTCCCCCTCGGCGCGGACCGCCTTCTCGTCGGTCACCCAGTAGTCGTCGCCGAAGGCGAGCCGCTCGACGAACTCGCCCTCGTCCTTCCACTCCCAGCTGCGGTCCGGCCACACCACCACGTCCAGGTCCTGGTCCACCACGTCGACGCCGGCCACCGGGCCGTCGTCCCAGCGGACACCGGGCTCCTCCAGGTTGACGTACCAGTGGGCGAACCGGCCCTGGGCGTCGGAGAACCACCAGACGGAGTGCGCCGCCCCCGTGGGCAGGAACTTCAACAGAGGTGGGCCGTTCCAGCGCCCCTCCGCCAACCGGTACGTCGACGAGATCCACTCGGCGAACGGCATCGCCCGCATCCCCAGCCCGGCCTCGGTCACCTCGTGGGCCACCGGCGAGTCCCGGGCGATCCAGACCAGCAACCCTCGATCGTCGTCGCTGACGACGCGGGCCGGCCGGGCCCACCCGATCCGGCCGTGCCGCACGTTCCGATGCATGATCAGCCGACCCGGCTCGAACCGGTCGCCGGGGTTGCCCGGCCGCACCTCAGTAGGCGCGAGCGAGGATGGCGACCAGATCCGGCTCGTCCTCCGAGTCCGGTACCGAACCGTCGGCGCGAAGCAGGCAGCGCACCGTGACGCCCTGACCGTTCGCCTCGGCCTCACCGGCCACGCCGACCGCCGACCACGGCACCCGAGCCCAGCCGGTCGCGGCGGCCTCGATCGCCTCGGCCAGGGTGGCCACCTCCACGGTGCGCGACTCGCGGTTGGCCAGCGCCTGGTCGTGCAGCACCTGCTGGTCGGTCTCCAGGGCGGCCAGCACCGCGGTGACCACGTCCGCCACCGGCGTCGGGGTCTTCGAGCCGTCGGTCCGACGCACCACCGTCGCGTTGCCCACGGCCAGGTCACGAGGGCCGACCTCGACGCGTACCGGATAGCCGCGCAGCTCGGCGTCGACGGCCCGGCGGCCGAACGGGGTGTCGGTCCGGTCGTCGAGCGCGACCCGGACACCGGCGTCGCGCAGGCCGTCGCGCAGCTTGGCCGCCGCCTCGCCCACGCCGTCGCCGTCCTTGACGATCATGACGTACGCCTGGATCGGCGCGAGCCTCGGCGGCACGCGCAGGCCGTTGTCGTCGCCGTGCGCCATGATCAGGCCACCGAGCATCCGGGTGGACGTGCCCCAGGAGGTGGTCCAGGCGTGCTCCCGGCCGCCCTCCTTGGAGGAGTAGCTGATGTCGAACGCCTTGGCGAAGTTCTGGCCCAGCTCGTGGCTGGTGCCCAGCTGCAACGCCTTGCCGTCGCCCATCATGCCTTCGCAGGTGTACGTAGCCGTCGCCCCGGCGAAGCGCTCGCGCGTCGTCTTCAGGCCGACCACCACCGGAATGCCGATCACGTTGACCATCAGGTCCTCGTACGCCTCGTGCAGGATCCGCCGCGCGTACGCCCGGGCGTCCTCACGGGTGGCGTGCGCAGTGTGCCCCTCCTGCCAGAGGAACTCGCTGGTCCGCAGGAAGATCCGCGGACGGAGCTCCCACCGGACCACGTTCGCCCACTGGTTGAGCAGCAGCGGAAGGTCCCGGTACGAGTCGATCCACTTGGCCATGAACTCGCCGATGACCGTCTCGCTGGTGGGACGCACCACCACCGGCTCGGCGAGGGGCTTGCCACCACCGTGGGTGACCACCGCCAGCTCCGGCGAGAAGCCCTCGACGTGCTGCGCCTCGCGCTTGAGGTAGCTCTCGGGGATGAACAACGGGAAGTACGCGTTCTCCGCACCCGCCGCCTTGATCCGAGCGTCCATCTCAGCCTGCATACGCTCCCAGATGGCGTAGCCGGCCGGTCGGATGACCATGGTGCCGCGAACCGGGCCGTTGTCGGCCAGCTTCGCCTTGGCGATCAGGTCCTGGTACCAGCGGGGGAAATCCTCCGCACGGGGAGTGAGCACGCGTGCCATGACCGCACATCCTATGCGCCGCTCGTCAGGGCAGTGCGCTCGGGCGCGGCATCGTTAGCATCTGCCGTCATGACCTTCCTCGATCCGCACACCGGAGCGGCTCCCACCCCCGAGCCAGAGGCCCCCGATCTGGCACACCTGGCCGCGAGATGGGTGCGCTGGGTGGCCCGACACCGGCAGCCGACCAGCCCGATCGCCGACCGGTCCGGCCGGCACGCCGGGCGTCACCAGCCCGACGACGTGTGGTTCCTCGCGGGAACGCACGGTGGCTCTGTGCAACGGCATTGCGTGGTCCCCTCCGGACGTCCGCTCTTCTTCCCGGCGTTCTGCTGGTGGCAGGCCGGCGGCGGCACCGGCCCGGCCGAGGCCGACCTCGGTGCCACCGGGCACGCGCAGCTCGACGGACTGCCGATCGCGCTGACACCGGCCGGCTCGGCCGAGCCGTTCCCGGTCCGCGGCTTCTTCAACAACGTCGTCACCATGTGGCCGTGGTCCGTTCCGGTCTCCTGCTGGGGTCTGTGGGGCCTGATCCCGCCGCCCGGCCCCGGCCGACACGACCTGAGCTTCGGCGGCACCGACGGCGGGCGGTTCTGGGTCGAGGCGCAGTACCAGATCGAGGTGCGCTGAACGACCTACACTTCGACCACCATGATTGAGCAGAGGGGCCCCACCCCAGTACGGACCGGCATCGTCGACGCCGCCCGCGCGCTGACCGTCGCGACCGGATGGGACGGCGTCCGGATGGGTGCCGTCGCGAACGCCGCCGGGGTGAGCCGGCAGACCGTCTACAACGAGTTCGGCAGCAAGGCAGGGCTGGCCGAAGCCCTCGCCCGCGCCGAGGTGGACCGGTTCGTCGGCGCCGTCCGGGCCGCTCTGCTCGCCCACGGCACCGACGTGCGGGCCGGCGCGTACGCGGCAATCGCGCACACCCTCAGCACGGCGGCGCAAAACCCGCTGGTCAAGGCCATCCTGACCAGCGCCCGAGGCGGCTCGGACGAGCTACTTCCGTACCTCACCACCCGGGCCGAGGTGGTGCTCACCGAGGCGTCCGGCGCGCTGATCGACTGGGCCGGCGATCACCTGCCCGGAGCGGACCAGGCCGCGCTGACCTTCGCCGCCGACACCATCGTCCGCCTGGTGGTCAGCCACATCGTGCTTCCCCGCGAACCGATCGAGCAGACCGCCACGGCCCTCGCCGACCTTGCCGTACGCCTCTTCAGCGCCGCCGCCCGCCCAGCCCCCTGACCCCACGCACCGAACGCCCGCCCGTGCGCCCCCCACACCCCCGCACCCCGCACCCCGCACGCCGCACCCCGCACGCCGCACGCGCACGTCGCACGCCGCGTGCCGCACGCCAAGATCGCGCTCGATCCTGGATGTAGTGGCATCCCCATACATCGAGGCCACTACATCCTGGTTCGAGCGCGATCTTGCGGTCCACCCGGCGCGGGGCGCGGGGCGGCGCGGGGCGCGGGGCGGCGCGGGGCGCGGGGCGGCGCGGGGCGCGGGGCGGCGCGGGGCGCGGGGCGGCGCGGGG
>NZ_JBEORJ010000007.1:0-335323 GCF_040302185.1 Micromonospora sp. NPDC127501
TCGTCCCCCCCCCGGCCCTCTCCCCCAGCCGGGGGTGGCCGTGGGGGGGGGGCCGGGCCCGCCCCCCGGGGGGGGCGGGGCGGGTGCCCCGACCACGGGCACCGGCACGGCGATCCGCCACCGACGGGTCGGCGGGCACGGTCAGTCCAGGTCGAACTCGCCATCCTGCGCGCCGGCCACGAAGGCGTCCCACTCGGCCTGGGTGAAGACCAGCACCGGCCCGTCCGGCTCGGCCGAGTTGCGCATCCCGATCAGGTCGTCGACGAAGGCGACCTCGACGGCGCTGTCGGAGGTGTCCCCCTCGGCCCGCTGCCAGACCGCCCGAGAGAGGTCGAAGTCGCCCTTGGGGTGCTGCGCCATGGTTCTTTCCTCCAGTGCCGAGGGTCGTGTGGTGACCGGGTGCCGATCCCCATCGGGCAGGATAAGCGGATGCCGAGCCTGACCCGTGTAGAGGCGACCGCGCGTGGCGCGGCGATTACTGTCGAGTCCTATCAGGTGGACCTCGACCTGACCGGTGACGGCGACCTGTTCCGCTCCCGGGTCGAGATCCGGTTCCGGGCCACCGCCGGCGCCGCGACCTTCGTCGAGGTCAAGCCCGCCAAACTGCGCGGTGTACGCCTCAACGACCGCGACCTGGATCCCGGCCTGCTCACCGACAACCGGCTTCCGCTCGACGACCTGGCCGAGGAGAACACGCTCGTCGTCGAGGCCGAGATGGCGTACTCCAGGACGGGGGAGGGGATGCACCGCTTCGTCGACCCGGCCGACGGCGAGACCTACCTCTACGCCGAGTCCTTCCTCGACAACGCGCCACGCATCTTCGCCGCCTTCGACCAACCCGACCTCAAGGCCCCGGTCACCCTCTCGGTCACCGCGCCGCCGCAGTGGATCGTCGCCGGCAACGCCGAGTTGGCCGCCAACCCCGCCCCCGGGCGCTGGGAGTTCGCCCCGAGCGCGCCCCTGGCCACGTACTTCTTCTCGCTGATCGCCGGGCCGTACCACGTCCGGCGGGCCGAGCACGACGGCATACCGCTGGGCATCTACTGCCGCCGGTCGCTCGCCGATCACCTGGACGCCGACGCCGAGGAGATCTTCACCATCACCCGGCAGTGCCTGGACCGGTTCCACCAGCTCTTCACCGAGCGCTACCCGTTCGGCAAGTACGACCAGGCGTTCGTGCCCGAGTTCAACGGCGGCGCGATGGAGAACCCGGGCCTGGTCACCTTCCGCGACGACTACGTGTTCCGGTCGGCGGTCACCGACACCCAGCGCGAGCAGCGGGCCGGCACCATCGCTCACGAGATGGCCCACATGTGGTTCGGTGACCTGGTCACCATGCGCTGGTGGGACGACCTGTGGTTGAACGAGTCCTTCGCCGAGTACCTCGGCACCCGGGTCACCGCCGAGGCGACCCGCTTCGATCAGTCCTGGACCACCTTCGCCATGCGGCGCAAGGCCTGGGGCTACGCCGCCGACCAGCGGCCCTCTACCCACCCGATCGCCCCGCAGGAGGTCGTCGACGCCGAGGCGGGCCTGCTCAACTTCGACGGCATCTCCTACGCCAAGGGCGCCAGCGTGCTGCGGCAGCTGGTGGCGTGGCTCGGCGACGAGGCATTCCTCGCCGGCCTGAACGCGCACTTCGCCGCACACCGCTTCGGCAACGCCACCCTCGCCGACCTGCTGGCCAGCCTCTCCGCCAGCAGCGGGCGGGACCTGTCCGACTGGGCCGAGCTGTGGTTGCGCCGCCCGCAGGTCAACACGCTGCGTGCCGAGGTCGCCGTGGACGCCGACGGCCGCTACACCGAGGTGGCAGTGGTGCAGACCGCGCCCGAGTCGTACCCGGTGCTGCGCCCACATCGGATCGGCGTGGGCCGCTACTCGATGGACGGCACCGGGCGGCGCGACGAGGTGGACATCGACCCGGCCGCCGACGGTGGGCGGACCGTGCTGGCTCAGCTGACGGGCCAGCCGGCGGCCCGGCTGTTGCTCCTCAACGACGGTGACCTCACCTTCGCGAAGGTACGCCTCGACCCGGCGTCGGCGGACGCCGTCCCGCAGGTGCTGCCCGGTCTGGCCGACCCGCTGGCGCGAGCGGTGCTCTGGCGCGAGGCACTGGACGCGGCGACCGACGGCGAGCGGCCCGTCACCGGCCTGGTCGACCTGATGGCCGCCGCGTTGCCCACCGAGACCGAGGTGATCATCGCGGAGGACGTGCTGACACTCAGCCGGTCCCTGGTCGACCGCTACCTCGACCCGCTGACCCGCACCGCGGCGCTGGCCAGGGTCGCGGGGACGTGCCAGCGGCTGCTCGACGGCGCGCCGGCCGGTGAGTCGTTGCAGCTCGCCGCCGCACGGGGTTGGATCGCCGCGACCACCGACGCGGATCTGCTCGTCGGTTGGCTCGCCGGCCGGGACGTGCCGGCCGGTCTGAAGGTCGACGCGGAGCTGCGCTGGGCGGTGCTGCGTCGCCTGGTGGTGCTGGGCGCCGCCGGCGAGGCGGAGATCGCCATCGAAGCCGCCGCCGACAACAGCTCCACGGGCGCCGAACGGGCCGCCCACTGCCGGGCCGCCCTGCCCGACCCGGTGACGAAGCAGGCGACCTGGGAGATCATCCTGCGGGACACCGAGCTGTCCGGTCGGCTGCTGGAGGCGATCACCGAGGGGTTCTGGCAACCCGAACAGGCCGAGCTGACCGCCGCGTACGTCGATCGGTACTTCGCGGAGATGCCGGCGGCCGCGCATCGCCGTACCCCCTGGACGGCCGACCGGGTGGCCGCCCTGGCGTTCCCCCGCTACGCAGTGGCGCAGCCCACCCGGGAGGCGGCCGCGGCCCTGCTGGCCCGCGACGACCTGACCCCGGGCCTGCGCCGGGTGGTGACCGACGCCGACGACGACCTGCGGCGCGCGCTGGTCGCCCGGACGGCGGTGGCCGCCGCCTCGGCCTGACCGCTGAGCAGCGCGGCCTGACGCCGTGGGTGGCCGGCGCGGGTTGGCCCGGCGCGGGTTGGCCGCTGCGGGGTGGCTGGCCGGCCACCCCGCAGCGCCACCGCTCAGCCCTGGGCGGGCTCCGCCGTGACCGGCGCGTCCCAGTCGATGACGTAGCGCTGCTCGTCGGCGACAGTCTTCTCCGGGTCCAGCACCGTGCGCACCATCAGCGGCATCAGCAACGGCATCAGCGTCCGCGCGACCGCACCGGGGGCCTTCGCGTGGTTGATCCGGGCCGCGCGGGCCGCCACCTTCTCCACCCGGGTACGACGCAGCCGCACGTACGCGGCGAACGCCGCCTGGACGTCCGGCAGGTCGCGCAGGCAGCGGGCGAGTTGCACCCCGCTCTCGATGGCCAACGACGCGCCCTGCCCCGAACTGTTCGACGGTGCGTGCGCCGCGTCGCCGACCAGCACCATCCGGCCCCGGTGCCAGTGCGGCACGGGCGGCATGATCTGCAACGACCCGACCACCTGGAGTTCGTCGGCGTTGCTGGTCGCGACCAGCTCTCGCCCCGGGGCGTCGTCGCCGTAGGTGGCGCGCAGCGTGTCCAGCCACTGCTCCGCCGGCACCGCCCGGGCCTCGACCAGGCTCATCGGCCGCTGCTGCGGCAGGTTGGCCCCCCACCGGGTGCCGCCGCCGGGCTCCGGCCAGTACAGGTAGTAGCCGCGCCGGCCGAACGCGAACGTCATCGTGCCCGGCTCGGCGTCCACCTCGTGCCGGGCGACCGCCTCGAAGCCGAGCAGCCCGGTGAACCGGGGACCGGGCGCGGCCGGGTCGATGAGACCCCGGACCGTGGAGCGGATCCCGTCCGCGCCGACCAGGATGTCGGCGGTCGCCGTGGTGCCGTCCTCGAAGCGTGCGGTCACGCCGTCGCCGGTCTGCTCGGCGGCGACCAGCCGCTTGCCGTACGCGAACGGCACGCCTTCGGCGAATGCCTGGTCGTGCAACACCTGGTACAGCTCGGCCCGGTGCACCACGTGCAGCGGTGGCACCCCGGTCAGCGTGGGCATGTCGATGCGGCGGCGGCCGACGGCCAGAGCGCTGCGGTCGATCGGTGTGGCGATCGCCGTCACCGCCTCGTGCGCACCGACCGTACGCAGAGCCGCCACGCCGTTGGGCGCGAGGGCGAGGGTGCCGCCGATGCCGCTGGCCGTGGTCGGGTACGCCTCGTAGACGGTTGCGGTGATGCCGGCGCGGCGCAGCGCGAGCGCTGTCACCGGCCCGGCGATGCCACCGCCGATGACGATCGCGGTTCGTACCGTGGTCATGCTCTCTCCCTGGGTGTGGTCGTTGGTGCGCGGGCGCGCGGACCTGGTGTGGTCGGTGCGCGGGCGCGCGGACCTGGGAGGGAGCCCGGTTATCCTCGTGGTTGCCGCTTCGGGCCGGGTGCCTTCCCAGGCGTCGGTTCGGGGTCAGGGCCCCGGTGAGGTGTTGGCGCACCTCGCCGGGGCCGCTCTTCAGCTGGCGGTGTCGGCCCTCCGGCTGCTGCTGTCGGGGCGTTCGGAGCTGTCGGTGCCTCCCTCCGGGGTGTGGGTGTTTGGGGTGCCGGGGTTGGCCGTCGGGGTGCTGCTTTTCTCGGCCAACTCGGTCAGCTCGGCCGGCATCTCGCCGGTCTCGTGGAAGGTCCGCCAGGTGTCCAACCCGGGGTAGCTGCCCGAGGTCAGCTCGGCGAGCAGCGCCCGCAGCCAGGCCGCCTCCGCGTCCCGCATGGCGAGGTCGTACTCCGACTCCACCAGGAACAGTCGCGGGATCTCCCGCAGGTGCGCGTCGAGCGCTTCGCGGTCCTGGCGGATCGCGGCCTCCAGCAGATCGAGCCGTTGCCGCAGCAGGTCGGTGGCCTCGTCCGGGTGCAGCGCGGCGAGCACCGACAATCCGGCACGGAAACGGGGATGCTCCGCCATCGGGGTGGAGACCAGCTCGCGGGCCCAGTCGACCAGTTCCGCCCGCCCCGCGTCGGTGATCCGATAGACGGTGCGTTCCGGGCGTCGGCCCTCGCGCACGCTCTCCACCGCCTCGATCAGGTGGTGTTTGTCCAGGTTGCCGATCACCGTGTAGAAGGACCCCCACTTGAACTCCATGTCCTGGTCCTTGCCCCAGGCACGCAGTGCGGTGGCGATCTCGTACGGGTGCATCGGCCGCTGGACCAGGGCGGACAGCACGGCCAGCGCCAGCAGATTGCCGACCTTGCGCCGCTTCGGCACGATGACCCCCTCGCTCGTCGACGGTTACTCGTCAACGAATATACGCCGATGGGAGGAACGCTGCGACCCCCGCGCGCGGCGCGCTCCGCGTGCGGCACCCCTCCCTTGATCGACTCGGCTTTCATGAACTCGCGGGGCGTTGGGTGGTCGCGGCGCGCGGGTTGTGGCTCGGAGTGAGGTGACGTACGGCGGTGCCGGGCCGGGACGGTCGGCCACGACGCTCGGCCTACGATCATTGGGTGGAGGAAGATATCCGGCGGATCGGGATCATGGGTGGCACCTTCGACCCGATCCACCACGGGCACCTCGTCGCGGCCAGCGAGGTGGCGGACCGGTTCGGCCTGGACGAGGTGGTCTTCGTGCCCACCGGGCAGCCCTGGCAGAAGGCCGACGAGCCGGTCAGCCCGGCCGAGGACCGGTACCTGATGACCGTCATCGCCACCGCCTCCAACCCGCGCTTCCAGGTCAGCCGGGTCGACATCGACCGCAGCGGGCCGACCTACACCGTCGACACGCTGCGTGACCTGCACGCCGAGTACGGCCCGAAGGTGCAGTTGTTCTTCATCACCGGCGCGGACGCCCTGCAACGCATCCTGTCCTGGAAGGACCTGGACGAGATCTTCGAGCTGGCCCACTTCATCGGCGTGACCCGGCCCGGTTTCCCGCTGAGCGACAAGCACCTTCCGGCGGATACCGTCAGTCTGATCCAGGTGCCCGCGATGTCCATTTCGTCGACCGACTGTCGTGCTCGGGTCGCCCGAGGCGAGCCGGTCTGGTACCTGGTGCCCGACGGTGTGGTGCAGTACATCGCCAAGCGGAGCCTCTATCAGCGCTGAGCGCACCCGTTATGCCCAGGTTCGTGGCGCTAACCGACCAGAACTGGACGATCGGGGTGCCGCCGGGTATGAGACGCTTGGAGGATCGCACGCTTGATCGAAGGAGAACGGTGACAGTTTCCGAACGCGCTCACGAGCTGGCTATCGCGGCCGCCCAGGCCGCCGCCGACAAGAAGGCGCAGGACATCACGATCATCGACGTCGGCGACCAGCTCGCCATCACCGACGCGTTCGTGCTCGCCGCTGCCCCCAACGAGCGTCAGGTGCTGGCCATCGTCGACGCCATCGAGGAGAGCCTGCTGGAGCTGCCGGAGAAGGCGAAGCCGGTGCGGCGCGAGGGCGAGCGTGGTGGCCGCTGGGTGCTGCTCGACTACGTCGACATCGTGGTGCACGTCCAGCACACCGAGGAGCGCGAGTTCTACGGGCTCGACCGCCTCTGGAAGGACTGCCCCACCATCCCGTTCGTCGATCGCGACCTCGTCGAGGCCGACGCCAGCGGGTCCGCCGCCGCCGAATGACCCGGCTGATCGTCTGGCGGCACGGCAACACCGACTGGAACGCCGCCAACCGCGTCCAGGGGCAGACCGACGTACCCCTCAATGAGCTTGGCCGCGACCAGGCCCGCGCCGCCGCCCCGCTGCTTGCGGGGCTGCGGCCCGACGCCATCGTGGCCAGCGACCTGAGCCGCGCCGCCGACACCGCCGCCGCGCTCGCCGCGCTGACGGGTCTACCGGTACGCACCGACGCCCGGCTGCGCGAGCGGCACTTCGGCCAGTGGCAGGGTCTGCACCTCACCGAGGTCGCCGAGCGTTTCCCCGAGGAGTACGCGCGCTGGCGGGCCGGCGACCCCGACCCGGGCGCGGATCTGGAGCCCTTGCACGACCTCGGTGAGCGGGTCGGTGCCGCGCTACAGGAGGCAGCCGACGCGGCCCCGGGCGGCACCGTGGTGATCGCCACTCACGGTGGCGGCTCCCGGCAGGGCATCGGTCACCTGCTCGGTTGGGACACTGCCGTGCTGCGCACCGTCGGTTCGCTGGCCAACTGCCACTGGACCGAGCTGCGCCACGACGACGTCCGCGGATGGCAGTTGCGGGCGCACAACGTCGGCCTGATCACCGCCCCGGTCGCCGTCGACGCGGTCTGAGCACTCGCGCCTCGGCGTTCCCGGCCTCGATCGGCTAGCGTGCCGGGCATGCCCGTCGCGGTTGTCATCGACTCCACCGCCTACCTTCCGTCCGAGCTGGTGCAGGCGCACCGGCTGACCGTCGTGCCGTTGACCGTCGTGCTCAACGGCGCGGAAGGGCTGGAGGGGGTGGAGACCCAGCCGGCCGACGCCACCCTGGCACTGAGCGCCCGCCGGGTCACCGCGACCACCTCCCGCCCGGCGCCCGAGCAGTTCGCCCGGACGTACCGCCGACTGCTCGACGCCGGCGCCGACGGGATCGTGTCGGTACACATCTCCGCCGCGCTGTCCGGCACGGTGGAGGCCGCCCGGCTCGCCGCCGCCGACCTGGACGGCCGGGTCGAGGTCGTGGACAGTCGCTCAGCGGGCATGGGGCTGGGCTTTCCGGCCATCGCCGCCGCCACCGCCGCCGAGGCCGGCGCCGACCTCGCCGCCGTACGCGACGCGGCGCTCGCCGCCATCGCCCGCACCACCGTCTGGTTCTACGTCGACACGCTGGAGTTCCTTCGCCGGGGCGGCCGGATCAACGCGGCCGAGGCGTTGGTCGGCACCGCGCTGTCCGTCAAGCCGATCATGCACATGCCGGACGGGGCGATCGTGCTGCGGGAGAAGGTCCGCACCGCCAGCCGGGGAGTGGCCCGTCTCGTGGACCTGGCCGTCGAGGCGGCCGACGGCGACGACGTGGATCTCGGGGTGCACCACCTGGCCGCACCGCAACGTGCCGAGGCGTTGCGCGCCGCGCTGACCGAGCGGTTCGGTGACCGGCTGCACGACACGTACGTCTCCGAGGCGGGTGCCGTCGTCGCCGCGCACGCCGGTCCGGGCCTGGCCTGCGTGGTCGTCCACCGCCGACCGGAGGGCTGAGCCGTTCCCACGTCGTGCGTGGTGACCGGAGGCGGTCGCGGTGTCGGCCGGGCCGTCGTGGAACGGCTGCTGGCGACCGGCGCCACCATCGTCGTACTGGAACGCGACGCCGACGCGGTCGACTGGTTGGCCGACCATCCGGCCGCCGACCGGCTCGTCGCGGTGGTCGGCGACGCCGCCGACGAGCAGGTGGCCGAGCGTGCCGCCGAGTTGGCGGACCGCGCCGCGCCACTGACCGGCTGGGTGAACAACGCAGCGGTCTTCCGCGACGCCACGCTGCACTCCGCGTCGGCCGACACGGTGCTGGAGCTGATCGGGTTGAACCTGCGCCCAGCCGTGGTGGGCGCCGCGGTCGCCGTCCGCCGCTTCCTGGCCCGCGCCGCCGGCGGCGCGATCGTCAACGTCTCGTCGCACCAGGCCCGTCGACCGGTGTCCGGTGCCCTGCCGTACGCGACGGCGAAGGCCGCCGTGGAAGGGTTCACCCGGGCGCTGGCCGTCGAGTACGGGCGGCACGGCATCCGCGCCAACGCGGTAGCGCTCGGCTCGATCGCCACCGAGCGGCACGCCGAATTCCTCGCCACGCAGGAACCCACCCAGGCCCAGTGGATCGACGCCGAGCTGACCCGGCTGCACCCGGTGGGCCGCATCGGGCGGGCCGAGGAGGTGGCCGAGGCGGTCGCGTACCTGCTGTCGCCCGCGGCGAGCTTCGTCAACGGGGTGACGCTGCCGGTGGACGGCGGACGGGCCGTACTCGGCCTCGACCCGGAGGCCCGCTGACCCTTCTCGTCGCGCCGCTGCTCCGTGTCGCTGTGTTAGCCTCCGTGCGCGCCCCAGATGGGCCTACCCCCCGGAGGTTCTGGCTACTTCAGCCACCACGCCGAGATCGATGCGATGTACGCGTCTCTCGTGCGGGATCCGGGGCGTCGGTGCCCTCGGGGCTTCGTCATCTGCGTGGTTGGGTGAACGCTGTGGGCCTCCGGTCGGGTCTTCGGATCGACCGGGAAGAAGACGGTACGGATGACAGTCACGTTCAACCACACCATCATCGCCAGCAAGGACAAGAACGCCTCGGCCGCGTTCTACCGGGAGCTGTTCGAGCTGCCGGAGGCGCCATCGTGGGGGCCGTTCGCCAACGTCCAACTGGACGAGGGTGTGCTGCTCCAGTTCGCCGAGCCGCCGGTGGACATCCAGATGCAGCACTACGCGTTCCTGGTCGACGACGAGTTGTTTCTGCGGTGCCTGGCGTTCGTCGAGGGGCGTGGCATCACGTACTGGGCCGACCCGCAGCTGAAGCGGGAGGGGGAGATCAACACCGAGCACGGGGGGCGCGGCTTCTACTTCTTCGACCCGGCCGGCCACGCTATCGAGATCATCACCCGGCCGTACCTGTAGCAGGCCAGTCGGCCGGTCGGGCGCGGTTGCCCCACCGGCCGTCAGCCTCGCTGCTGAGCCTCGTGGGTCGTGGGACCGCTCTCGCCCGGGGGTACGGGATTCGTCAGCTGGAACCCCGACGCCGCGAAGTTGGCCCCATGCTCGCGATCGGACAGCACGAACGTTCCGCCCCGCTGCTCTGGCTGCCAACCACTCTTCAGGCCGCAGACGATGACCGCCCGCACGTCGGCCGGTGTGGGGTAGCCGTTGTCGACAACGTACGGCCCGGGGGCCGACAACAGATCCGCTTCGAGTTTCTGGCCGTTCTTGCCGCCGGATCCCCAGGCGCGAACGTAGACGGCCCGGCGGTAGAAACCGCTGACCTGTACGCTGTGCAGCGCCGCGCGCCAGCTGAAGGTGCGCCCGTCGATGTGCATCTGCCGTAGTCGAGCCCGCATCTGAACCACCTCCGTAGCAGATCTGGGCATGATCAGGGCGTTGTCCACAGTGGCGGTGGTTGTCCACAGTACGACGCGTTGATCCTCCACGGTCCCGGCCACCGCCATAGCGTCGCGCTGTGTCGCACGACGAGGAGACAGAGGTACGCCAGCGCCTGCGCCGGCTGACGGAGACGGCCGTCGCGCCGCCGCCCCGGCCGGAGGTGCCGCTCGCAGGCGTACCCCCGTCGTCCCTGGTCGGCGCGCAGCTCGCGGACGTGCCGACGTGGGCCGCCGCGCCGTCGTCGGACGGCCTTGCGGTCCCGCCCGATACGCGGTTGCCCGGCCCGGGGGCGTTCGACCCCGGGCGACGCGGTGTGCGGGCGTTGGCGGTGGTCGCCGTGGTGGTGGTCGTGGGTGCGGCAGGTTGGGCCTGGCAGGCCCGGCCGCAGTCGGAGCCGGTCGCCCCGCCAGTCAGCGAAACCGCGTCGGCCGCGGCGGTGGGTGACCCCAGCGTGTCCGAGTCCGGCGAGCTGGTGGTGGCCGTCGCGGGCAAGGTCCGAAAACCCGGTCTGGTACGCCTGCCGGCCGGATCCCGTCTCGCCGACGCGGTGCAGGCGGCCGGCGGCGCGCTCCCGGGGGTCGACGTGGCGCTGCTCAACCCCGCCCGCAAGGTCACCGATGGCGAGCTGATCGTGGTCGGGGTGACGCCACCGCCGGTGCCGGGCGGTGCGGCCGGGCCTGCGGCGGGCGGTGCGGCTCCCGCCGCCGGGCCGCTGAACCTCAACACCGCGACGCTGGCGCAGCTCGACGCGCTGCCCGGGGTCGGGCCGGTGCTCGCCCAACGGATCCTCACCCATCGAGATCAGCACGGCGGGTTCAAGTCCGTTGGCGACCTGCGCCAGGTCGACGGGATCGGCGATGCCCGTTACGAGCAGCTCAAGGATCTGGTGACGGTGTGAGCGAGTCCGCCGTCGCCGCAGACCCACCACCGGTCGGCCGATCCAAGCCGTTGGCCGGGCCGGCGCAGCTCGCGCCGCCGGCCGGCCGGGCCCGGTCCGAGCCGCCGGATCTGCGTCTGGCTGGGCTCGGCGTGGCGGCCTGGCTCACGGCGCTCGCCGGCCTGCACCTCGGCAGCCGCACCACGCTGCTGATGGCCGGCACGGTGGCCGGTCTGACGGCCGTTGGTGCTGTGCACCTGCTCGGCCGCCTCGGCCATCCCGGAGCCGTGGTGCGACGTTACGGGTGGGTGGCCGTGGCGATCGGCCTCGGAGTGGTCTGCGCTGGTGCGGCCACCGCCGCTCGTCTCGTCGCTCGCGACGCGCCGGCGATCCGGGCCCTCGCCGAGCAGCGCGCTCCGGTCACCGTCGACATGGTCGTCCGGGACGATCCGCGCCCGATCCGGAGCGCCGGGCGGCCGGGGCTGCTGCTGGTGTCGTCCGAGCTGGTCCGGCTCACCGGCCCGGATGGTCGACGGATCCACGCGTCGGTGCGGCTGCTCGTCCTGGCGACCGACCCGGCGTGGCGAGGTCTGCTGCCCGGGCAGCGCCTCACCGTCGACGGCCGGCTCGGCGTTCCCCGCGGCGGCGACCTCACCGCGGCGGTGCTCAGCACCAACGATCCGCCGGAGCGCCACGGCGCGCCGTCCTGGGCGCAGCGCGCCGCCGGGACGCTGCGTGCCGGCCTGCAACGGGCCTGCGCGCCGCTGCCCGACGACCCCGGCGGGCTGCTGCCCGGTCTGGTGGTGGGCGACACCAGCCGGCTGCTACCCGCCGTCGAGGAGGACTTCCAGGCCACCGGGATGACCCACCTCAACGCGGTCTCCGGCTCCAACGTGGCGATCGTGGTGGGTGCGGTGCTCCTGCTGGCCCGTTGGTCGCGCGCCGGCCCGTGGCTCGCCGCCGCGCTGTGTGCGGTGGCGGTGGTGGGGTTCGTCATTCTGGTCCGCCCGTCGCCGAGCGTCGTGCGGGCCGCCACGATGGGAGCGATCGGGCTCGCCGCGCTCGCCGCCGGTCGACCTCGGGCGGCGCTGCCCGCGCTGGCCGCCGCCGTGACCGTGCTGGTGCTCGTCGACCCGGAGTTGGCCGGTGACCCCGGGTTCGCGCTCTCCGTGCTGGCCACCGGTGGGCTACTGCTGCTCGCGCCGCGCTGGCGGGACGGGTTGCGGCGGCGTGGCGTCCCACCCGGGCTGGCCGAGGCGTTGGCAGTGCCGGCGGCCGCCCAACTTGCCTGCGGCCCGGTCGTCGCCGGGATCTCCGGCACGGTGAGCCTGGTGGCGGTGCCGGCGAACCTGCTGGCGGTGCCGGCCATCGCGCCGGCGACCGTGCTGGGCGTGCTGGCGGCCATGGTGTCGCCGATCTGGCCGGCCGGTGCCGAGTTCGTCGCGTGGTTGGCGAGCTGGCCGGCCTGGTGGCTGGTAGTCATCGCCCGGCAGGGTGCTCGCCTGCCGGGTGGCACCCTGCCGTGGCCGGGTGGGGTGCCGGGTGCGCTGCTGCTGACCGGGCTGACCGTCGCGCTGCTGATCGCGGTGCGCCGGCCACTCGTACGCCGGCTGGTGGCGGTGGTCGGGGTCGCCGCCGTGCTGGGTGCCCTGCCGGTTCGACTGGTGGCTTCCGGCTGGCCGCCCGCCGGATGGGTCGTGGTGGCCTGCGCTGTGGGCCAGGGCGACGCCCTGGTGCTACCGGTCGACCCCGGCCGGGCCGTGGTGGTGGACGCCGGGCCGGAACCGGGCGCGGTGGACGGTTGCCTGCGTCGGCTCGGCGTACGGGAGGTGCCCCTGCTGGTGATAAGTCACTTCCACGCGGACCACGTGGGCGGTGTCGCCGGGGTGTTCCGGGGGCGGCGGGTGGGCGCCGTGCTGACGCCGTCGTCCACCGACCCGGAGAGCGGTCGGTCCCTGGTTCGGGCGGCGGCCAACGGCGGTCGGGCCGCGCTGCTGACCACCGTGTCCGGCGCTCGCCACCCCGTGGGCGGGGTCGACCTGCTGGTGCTCGGCCCGCCGTACCCCCTGGCCGGAACCAGGTCCGACCCGAACAACAACTCGCTGGTGCTGCGCGCCACGGTGGCCGGGGTGCGGATCCTGTTGGCCGGCGACGCGGAGACCGAGGAGCAGCACGCGATGGTGGCGCGGGCGACACCCGGCCAGTTGAGGGCGGACGTGTTGAAGGTCGCGCACCACGGGTCGGCGTAGTGCCGGATGCTACCTTACTTTCCCCCTCCACCCCAAGCAGCAGACGGAGCAGCAGCGATGCGAGCGGCAATCTACCTGCGGATTTCGAAGGACAAGAGCGGCGAAGCGGAGGGTGTCGAGAGGCAGGCAGAGGACTGCCGTGCCCTGATCGATGTCAAGGGCTGGACGCTGGTCGAGACGTTCACCGACAACGACAAGTCGGCCACCTCTGGTCGCCGTCGGCCAGACTTTGAGGCGCTGCTGCAAGCCGTTGAGCGACGAGCCGTTGACGTCATCGTGTCTTGGAACGCCGACCGCTTGTACCGCACCCCAGCGGACAGGCTGAGGGTGGTGGAGGCATGCCGGGAGCACGGCGTCTCCCTGCACCCTGTGCGTGGCACCGGGATCGACATGACCACCCCGAACGGCCGGATGCTCGCCGGCATGCTCGGCGAGATGGCGTGGGCGGAAGTCGAGAACAAGAGCGATCGGCAGCGGCGTGCCAATCGGCAGGCAGCAGACAAGGGGAAGCCGTGGATGACAGGCCCCCGTCCGTTCGGTTATGACCGACGAGACGGCAACCTGCTGCCGCATGAGACTGAGGCCCCGTTGGTGCGGGACGCGTTCGCTCTCATTACCTCAGGTGCTTCGCTCAACTCGGTAACAAAGATGCTCAACCGGGCTGGTGCGCGAACCAGCCTCGGCAACGAGTGGCGACACAACAACGTCCGGGTGATGCTGCTCAACCCGCTGTACGCCGGTCTGCGGGCGTACGCCGAGATGCCCCCGCTCGGATCGAAGCTGTCCGCACGGTCACGTCCGCCGGTCGAGAAGCGGAAGTTAACTCCGGGAACGTGGGAAGCGTTGGTTCCCGAGGACGTGTGGAGGGCATCGCTAGCCGTGCTGCGCGACCCTGCGCGGACAACCAACATCGGCAACTTCTCGGCGGTGCGGCACCTCGGTAGCAACCTGTTTCGCTGTGCTCGCTGCGAGGACCAGGTTGGCACGGAGGCTGACGCCAAGCGGAGCGGACAGCCCGTGATGGGCGTCAACTACACCAACCCTCGCCGGAGCGGCGAGCAGGGGCACCGGATTTACAAGTGCAAGCGTTGCCACGCCAGCAGGCGAGCCGACCCGATCGATGAGTTCGTGGGGAAGGTGTTCGCTGCCCGTCTTGATAGGGACGACATTGCCGACCTAGTCGCCGTTGAGGCAGAGAGTGGCCCAGACATAGCTGACCTGCGGCGCGAGGCTGGTGAGCTGCGTGCTCGGCTCGATGTGCTTGTGGAGATGTTCGATAAGGACGAGATGACACGCGATCAGTTCACCGCGGCGAACCGACGCGCGCGGGACCGGCTTGCCGAGGTTGAGGGTCAGTTGACCGACGCGGGCAGGGGGGACGTTCTGGCCAGTCTGCGTGGCCCCGGGGCGGGGCAACGCTGGCTCACCGCGGATGACATCCAATGGAGGCGAGCAGTACTCGCTGCTTTGGTTGAAGTGGCCTTGAACCCGGCCAAGTCTGGCAGGCCGAAGAAGGGCGAGCAGTTGGACCCAACGACTGTCGAGTTTCGGTGGCGGCAGTTCTGACGGCAGTAAACGGTGAAGCCGGAGGTGTTGCAAACCGTGCGAGAATCAACGGGCGAGGGCCTGTTGGCGTTAGATAGACTGCTCAGGTGACCTGGTAGCGGGGGACAAGCCAAGTTGTTTAAACGGGCCCACTGGGCCCGTTTGCTGTCTCTACCGCAGTAAGCCGTTCAAACGTTACCTCTGCCAGTAGGAGGCCCAGCCTGTCCACCACCAAAGGCCGCGCATTGAATCGCGGCGGTTCAATCATGCCCAGAAGCGTTGAGTGGGAGGAGTGCGTCAGGCGCATCGCTGATGCCGCTCCACCCCTGTCGCCTGAGCAGCGGGCACGACTAAGAGGGCTGTTCGGGAGGGCTCAATAGCAACATTCCCCAATCAGTTGTAGACGTTTAGTTAACCCAGCCAAACAAAGGAGGTCCCTAAAGGTGGTGGCTCTTAAGCCTGCTTCCTACTGGAAGAGATTGGATGACGAAACGCCGTCTTTCGTGATTGACGGCCTAATTCACTCTGACGCGACCATGATTACCGGCAGGCCGAAAGCTGGAAAGACCAATTTGACGGCGGCGATGGTGTCCGCTATCGCCAACGGCCAGCCGACTTTTCTTGGACGGAAGGTCAACACCCACGGCACCGTGGTAGTAGTGTGCACTGATCCCGGGGAAGCCAAAAAGTGGGGCCGCCGTGCGTTCAACTACGGGTGCGTGACTCGCGTGTTCGTAGCATCGTTCGCGGATGTTGAATGGGACGGGTTCATCCCGGAGGTTGTCGCGGTAGCACCGGCTCTTTTCGTTTTTGACAACATCCTTGGTGCCACCACGGGGAACAGTAACCAGGGGGAGGGGGCGAGCGAGGTTTTGCCCTATCTCGACCGGGTGATTGCCAAAGGCATCCCCACGTTGGCGCTACACCACGCCGGTAAAGACTTCATGAACTACACGCCCCGGGGTCCCATGGGACACACCAAGTATGCCGCTTGGATGCGGCATAACGTCGATGTGCTGAAATCTGGCGATGGGACCCTATCCCTTGCTATCAACGGCAACGAGAGTGCTGACGTGGCCCTGTCTGTCGGCGTCACCTACAACGGGGACACCCTCACAGCCTCTTACGAGGTGCTGAGGGCGCAGGCCAAGGAGGATAAGCGACCCCGCGGAGCCGCCACGAAGAGGCGTCGGCAAGGGCTGTTTGAGGAAGTAGCTGGAAATTCCACCTACACGAACGCCGCTAGCAAGGCTGAGGTGGGCCGGCTGCTACACACGTCCGACCCCGAGCGTTGGCCCTCTGAGCAGGCCGCCAGGGTCGCGTTTGACCGTGCGGCTAAGGCCGTGTGCGGCGTGTACGTCAACGGTAAGGGCTGGACCTTGCCCGAGGCTGCATGAACAGGTTGAACACCTGAACCCCTTCCCTTTAACCCATCCCGTCCGTGTTCACTCTTGAAGGGCGGCTTGGAGGGCCGCCCTTTCTTCCTTGGTGGATTGAAAAGACAGGGTTAATAGTTGTGGTGGGCCCGGTGTCTCCGGGCCCTATCTACCCCATTAACAGTTGACTTCCTTGTCGTCGCTGGCTGCGACGTCAAGTTAATTGCCACAACGGCATAGAGGATCGGCGACCAGCCGATCCGTCCAGGGAGGTTCTTTGTCCTTAACAAGCTGCACCAAGTGCAAGCGGCTGATTCCGCTTGGCACCGGCACTCGTTGCCCTGGCTGCAAGCCCAAGCGTGTCCATGCGCTGTCAGCGTCTCAGCGTGGTTATACCAGCGAATATCGCCGTAACCGAGCCTTAGTCCTGGCGGGCGGACCCGTGTGCGCCATGTGTCGACGTAGGCCCGCAACCACCGCGGACCATGTCGTGCCGCTCAGCAAGGGCGGCACCAACGAAATCACGAATCTGCGGCCTGCGTGCGGGCCCTGCAACTACGGCAGGGGCAATCGCCACCACCGATAAACGTTGTTGTGGAGGCCGCCTATGCTGCTCATGTGAACTTTGCTGCATTGCACATAGCCGACTGGGGTGACGTGCCGGCCTGGATAAGCGCGATCGGTTCCCTTGGCGCTCTGATTGCCGCTGTCGCTGCTTCGTTGATCGCACGACGCATCTACCAGATCGAGTCTGAGCGCGACCAACTAGCCGAGGACGAACGACGGGAACGTCGAGAGGATGGGCTACGAGCCCAAGCTGGCAGAATCTCTGCCTGGGTCGTCATCAAACACCCTTTGCCCAATCCCGCTACACCCCTTTACTTGTTGGCTCAGGTTCGAAACGCTTCGGAACTGCCAGTTTACGACTTTGAGCTGGAATTGGTTGTGACTGACGCTGACGGAAATTCTCGACGTATTGCCTCAATCGAGAAAGACACCTTCCCGCCTGATGCGAAACCGCGAGAACTCATTCCGACGGACAGGCTCCGAAACGGGGTCATGTTCACCCAAGAGCTTGTAAATGCGCGCGTAGCTATCTCGTTTAGAGATGCAAACGGAGTCCGGTGGAAGCGGGACACGTCTGGACGCCTAGAGATGCTAGGCAGGGGATAATTAGCTGCCTATCGCTTGTCGAGAGGGGGAAGGGGGGTAAAAACTATCTCCCTCCCCCCGCACGGACCCATCGAATTAGGCGCGTGTGTGTCTCGGGGGTGGCTCCGACCTTGTGGGAATGCAAATAAATGGAGACGCAATTCTTAATGGAACTCCGGCGGCCAACCATCGGAAGTCTCCTGACGTAGGAGCTGTTGGATCGCCGGGCTGGCCCAGAGCGCACGCACCGTCTGGGCCGGCTCCCGGACCTCGTTGTTGCTGGCGGCACCCTCCAGCACAAGCTTCGGAAACCGTGTGAGGGAGTGCAGGGTTAGGCCGGCTGAGGCTTCCGCCAAGGGCTCCACCCGCTGACCACCTACAGCCTGCGCATCAGCCCGCTGCTCCGCGGTCGCCTGTTCAATGGCGAGCTTCCTAGCAGTCGTCAACGGCTGCGGAACAAGCCCAAGCACTGGATCATCCACGGTGCGGAAGCGCGCGATGTAAGACCAGGGCAACATCGTGAGCGGGTCACGGTCACCCTCGTTGCTGTCTCCTAAAAGCCATCCAACGATGCGGGCTCGTTCTCGCCCGAGGACCTCTTGGTCCTCGGGGTGCTTCTGAGCAAGGGTCGCGAGTTGGGTTAGCTCTTCACGAAGCTTGGCGTTGTCCGGGGCCGGGTGCTCGATGGCGTGGAGTCGGCTGAGAAGCAGCTCCCCGCCTTCGTTCCGGTAGGCGCGGGTCGTGATGATGTCTATGGAGAGCTGATCCAGCAGCTTCTGCTCGTCCTCGGAGAGGGCGGGCAGCCGTTCCCGGAGGGCCTTGTCCTGGCTCCGCCACTCTGCGATTGGTAGAAGGCCCTCGTTCGCCTGCTGGCGCAACGCCCTCAGCTTGTCGATTGACTCGATTGGCCAACCGAAGAGCGTGCTTGCTTCCATCGCAGCCTGAACGTCCACGCCGAGAGTATGCCCGGTGTGACTGACGTCGGCGGTACGCCACACTCCGCCGCTGCTATGCGGTCACGGGCTCTTGAGAGCCCAGAACAGCCCGCACCGTCGAGGGGTACCACCCCTTGCCCCCCTGGGCCGTCGGGACACCCTCGGCATTTAGCTCACGGGCGATGCCAGCGAGGGTCTTGCCGGCAGCGGAGTCAGCGATGATGCGGCTCCGAACCTCGGCCGGCAGAGACGCCGGACGACCGAGACGAACCCCGGCCGCCTTCTTGGCGGCCAGCCCTTCCTTGGTGCGCTGCCCGATGATGCGCCGCTCCCACTGCGCGGCAGAGGCCATGACGGAGGCGAGGAATTCACCCGCCGGGGTGGAGAGATCAATACCAAGGTCAAGGGCAATCAAATTCCAACGCTTGGCGCGAGCCCTGTCCATCAGGGCGGCGAAGTCGATCAGGGACCGCGAAAGCCGGTCCAGCTTGGCAACCACCAGCGTTTCAGCCTGCCGGGACTCCACCAGCTCCAACGCCTCCGCCAGGCCCTCACGCCCGTCAAGAGACTTCCCGGACACCCCGGCGTCTTCCTTCCACGCCACGATGGTCCAGCCCCGGCGGTCCGCCTCCGCCTGGATGGCGGCCCGCTGCGCCGCCAGTCCGGCACCGGACTCCGCTTGTTCCTCCGTCGAGACTCGGAGGTAGGCAACAGCGGTGTTCGCGGGGGCGTTCTTCATCCTCGGCATACCCATGATCATACAGCAAACGACCGTTTGATGTATGGCCCGGCGATCACGTCCGCCGAAGGCGCGTCAGCACTTAGCAGCTTGAGGCGTCCCGCTGACGGAGGAGTTGGGTCACCCTCTGCGCCCCTCGCCGGGTCGGGGGTGTTCCGGGCCCGCTTCCGCCCCATTTCGAAAGTGGTCCCTAGTCGCCTGCGGAAGTTCTGCCATGACGGCCTCCCCGTTTACCCTCCGTGTACGAGCGACAGCGCAGGGCTCTGTATCGCTACCGCTAGGCAGCCAACACCGTTGAACACTTGAAGTAGCCGGGCCTGAAACCGTGCTGCGACACCGACCACGCAGGATCGACCTGCGCCAGGATTTGACTTAGGGTCGCCAGGGTGAAGATCGCGCCAACGCTGAAAAGTGTTCCTACAGACCCAGACACCTCCAAGCCCACCGCCGCCGAGTTCTTCGCCGGCATCGGCCTTGTACGCCTTGGTCTGGAGCAGGCCGGTATCAGCGTCGTGTGGTCCAACGACATCGAACCTGCCAAGCAGGAGATGTACGAAGGCCACTTCGGCAATACCGAGGGCCATGTCTTCAAGCCGGGCGACGTGGGCAAGGTCAAGGGCAGCGACATGCCGTCCAACCTTGATCTTGCTTGGGCGTCGTTCCCCTGCACAGACCTCTCCCTAGCCGGCTGGCGCAGAGGGCTCAGCGGTAGTGAGTCATCGACCTTCTGGGGTTTCACGAAGGTCTTGGAAGAGATGGGTGAGGACGGCCGGCCCCCGGTCGTCGCGCTTGAGAACGTTGTGGGCTTCGCAACTAGCCACGGTGGCGAAGACCTGGCGACCGCCATCCGCGAGCTCAACCGTCTTGGCTACTCGGTCGATGTGTTGACCCTTGACGCACGGCGCTTCGTGCCGCAGTCACGGCCCCGCTTGTTCCTCGTCGGGGCGCTTACCCCGCCAGAAGACGAGCCGGTCCCCAACAGTGAGCTCCGCCCCGATTGGCTCCAAGCGCCGTTCGGAGACCCAACGTTGACGACCCATCGAGCCGCTCTGCCTGCCCCACCGCCGCCGAAGACCGAAGGCTTTTCGGAGCTGGTTGAGATCGTAGGCCCTGACGTCTGGTGGGACGACAAGCGTCGGGATGCCTTCCTCACATCTCTTTCACCCATGCAAGCGGACCGGCTTGAGAGGTTGAAGACACGGAAGACGGTCACCTACCGGACGGCCTACCGCCGGACACGGAATGGAAAGCCGACTTGGGAAATTCGCCCCGACGACATTTCTGGATGCTTGCGGACTGCCCGCGGTGGTTCCTCCAAGCAGGCTGTGGTTGAGGTCGGTAGCAACCAGGTCCGTGTCAGGTGGATGACGCCCCTTGAGTATGCGCGTTTGATGGGGGCTGGGGACTACACGCTTAAGAATCTCCGAAGCAATCAGGCCCTTTTCGGCTTTGGAGATGCTGTGTGTGTGCCAGTGGTGTCTTGGTTGGCAGAGCACTACCTAATGCCCCTGATGCTCGGGAAGTTGCAGATGCAGGCAACGCCAGAACTGGCAGTCGTTAATGGCTAACCGCAGGCGGCCGACTGGCCCGCGGAAGCCAGCGAAGAATAAGCTTCCGGCAACTTCCGTCCGCGACTTCCGAAACCTCCTTGAGGAGGCTTTGTCGGCGTGTGACGACCAAGGCCGCAAGTGGTCCGACGCTCGCTGGGGATGCTACGCATTCTACGACTACGACGGGGAGCCCATCTACGTCGGGCAGACCAACGAGAAACTTCGGACGCGCATCCGCCGGCACCTCACAAATCAACGCACCGACGCCGTCGCCATGAGAATCCTCGACGTGTTCGAGGTGGCGGACATGGAGTTGTGGCCGCTCTGGGAGTATGAGGGGCTCACAAAAAAGGCGGACGCAAAAGGTTACAAGGCGGCGAGAGCGCACCTAGATTCCATCGAGTACACCGCGTACTTGGAAGCGATCAAGACAAGCCGGTTCAGGGCAATCCTCAACGAGAAGATTCCGCCCCTGTCTGAGCCAACTGCACTTCCACAGTCGAAGCGGTTTTCCTTGATCAGCGACGAGACGCGGAAGGAACGAGGGCACCCAGACGTGCGCATCGCACGTAGGGCCGAAACCATCTCTCGCCTCGCGGCCGTCGCCCATGAGCGAGGCGAGGTTTCGCCCGGCCTGCGAAGAGTGCTGGTGATTCAGGCTGTACGGCTGGCCTACATCTCAGCAGCCCGTCTTGCATACGTTGAGGGACGACCGGAACCATCTCCTTCGGCCATCGACGTTGAGGGTCTCGTTGGCACCGTGCTGTACGAGCCCTCCGACCCGCACGGGCGTAAAGACAAGGACGAGTCGGAAGCCGAGGACGAGGCAGCAGAGGGTCAGGAGGACGACTAGGTCCTCAACCCAAGGTGGGGGTGAGTATTCGCGCCGTGACTCGTAAAATGAATGGTAGTTTTGACGAGTCTTGGGCCTCGACGCCGGCTGTCCGACGGTCGATGCAGTCGAATCGGAGCCGCGACACCAAGCCCGAGTTGTTGCTAAGGCGCGCCCTCCATGGGCGTGGCCTCCGCTATCGCGTTTGCGCTAATCCGCTGCCTGATCTGCGAATGAAGGCAGACATAGTTTTTCGACCTGCACGGGTGGCCGTGGAAGTCCGCGGCTGTTTCTGGCACGGCTGCCCGGAGCATTATCGCAAACCGTCTTCCAACAGCGACTATTGGTCGGCCAAGGTGGCCCGCAACGTCGCCCGGGATGAGAAGAACAGCAAGGCTCTCGCTGCGGCTGGGTGGCTTCTAATCTCGGTTTGGGAACATGAAGACCCCGACGAGATGGCTGCCGTCGTTGCCGCTGCGGTTTCCAGTCGACGGCGTAGGACCTTAAGGTAGGCAGGCGTCAGCCGGGGAAGGTAGCGCGCCCTGGTCGATTCCAGGAGATGCGGTATGAAATTTGCGGACTGGGTGGCGGTGTACGGCGCGTTAGTGGCGACGGCCGTTGCCGTGTGGCAGGGCGTCACATACTGGCAAGATCGACGGCCGAAGCTGCTGCTGACCAGCAAGACCATCTTCGATCTTATGGGTGAGGGTCGTTCTGACAAGTACGTGGAAGCCTTGGAGACTGCCAGCCCGGAGCTCTTCGCAGAGATCATGGGTTTTGAGTTCACGATTGTGAACGTCGGCCGTGTGAAGGTCCACCTACGCGACCTGGCGCTTGACCAGAGCGCACCTCCCCGATCGTTCAGCCTCAAACCCTCCGCCGCCTTCCCCCGCTGGATCGAACCGGGCGAGGCGATCGTGATCGTGCCTACGGCCGAGGACATGGCAGGCGTTGACCTCACGGCGGACGTACGCGTACGTCTGACGACCTCTACAGGCCAGGAGTTGTACGAGAACATCCGGGGGTTTGATGCCGCCTCGGCCCGGGCGTTGAGTGCTCAGGTCCTAGATGGGACATACCTCGACAACTTGCAGGCGAGTATCACGGCGATGCGGTTGCACTTGCGCGAGGACCCGTCGCCGTCTCCTGAGGATGCACCGGGTGAGGAGCGGATTTTGCCGACCTCTGCTAGAGGCAGCGATGGGCCGTAGACGGCAATTGGTCAGGTTCGTGATGAGTTGGGGAGCCGGGGTTGCGCAGCTTTGAGCGGCTGGGCAAAGTGGCTAGCCACTGACAGCTACTGATCCACTGCACAGCGCCAGACCGCGGGAACTTTCACGCGACGGGGGAGATACGTGATACCAGCCCTGACCGTCGGCTGCCGCCATGTGCGCCGCAGGGGCCTGCCCCTCTGGGTGTGCGCATCGACGGGCGCGAGGCCGCCCGCATGAGCGGCTTCTACGTTGATCCAGCGGGCATGGATGGTCTGTACGGCCTGCTCCATCGGGCGTCTGGGGATGCCGCAGACGCGCACGGCTACATGACCCGGCATTGTGATCTGGCCTTCGACCAGCAGGGCCTTCTCTTCATGCTTGCAGGCCCCCACCGCACGGCCTACCGGCGGATGACCGAAGGGCTAGAGCGGCTCAAGACGCTGTCTCAGGGTGCCGCCACTCAGGTCAACCTGGCGCAGCGCGAGTACGCGAACACCGATGAAACGTCCGCAGCGCGGTTGGACCAGACCTACCCGGGTGCCCACGATTCGTCTACTTTGCGCAGCACGCTTGCTGGCCCCACCAGGCCCGACCTCTGGCCGACGGCCCCCCGCTCACCCTTCGCCGAGGTGGCCGATCCTGCGGCACGGCTGGTCCCACCGAACTACGCCACTGGCATCGAGATGTTCCAGATAAACCCACTCGCCGACCTCGTCAGCCCGGCAGCTTGGCTGCGTCAGACGAGCGTTTGGCTATTCGGTGAAGACCCGTTCGAGGGTTGGGGCAAGGCATTCAGCGGTGACTGGGACTCGTACGTTCACTGTGCTGCCGCTTGGCGGATCATCGGCGACGCGATGGACGATCTCGGTCGGAACCTCATCACCGGCGCGGCGGACGTTCCGTCCGTATGGCGAGGCAACGCAGCAGAGGGAGAGCAGGAGTATCAAATGTCTCTCGGCTCCGCAGCTCGCGCCCTACACCCGGTCTGCGATCAGTACGCAGACCTGTACAGCCGGGCAGCCGAAGCAGCGAAGCAGCTTCACTCCGTGGTCACTGGGCTGATTACCAAGCTGATCGACGTGCTGATAATTGTTAACGCCAGCGCGGTGGTTGGCACGGCCACCATCGAGACGGGCGTGGGCCCGATTCTCGGCTACTCAGTGGCGGCTTGGTACGCCTGGCAGGCGTACGACCTGTACAACGAGATTTCGACGTACTTCGGCAACGCCGAAGCGACTTTCAAGCTCATCGCTGGCTCAATCGAGATGGTAAAGGTTGGCATGGAGGTGGCGAGACTGCCTGACTTGAAGCCGTATCAACACCCGGCCTTGGGGTCGTGATGACGGACGACATCTCCCGGGAGCCCCTTGCCCGTGCCGTGCTTGCCAAGTTAGCTCGCAGCAGAGGTCCAAATGATCCCCTTGGTTCACTGGCCCACACCGTCCTGAGTGGTGAGGCGGACCTCCGCACGGCTGCCTCCATGTCCTGGCATGGCACGGCCTTGCATGCCGAGTTCGCTGAGGCAATGGCCCGTCGTGATGCCATGTCACCGGAGGAGCGAGCCGAGCTAGAGCGGCAGGCTCGACTGCTGCACAATGCTGGCGACTTGGCGTTTCCAGACTCGGACGGCACGGCCGGCCCGGACCGCCCTGAGGAGGGCCGACCACGATGAGCGTTTGGAAGCGGTGGCGGATCGCCTTTCCGCTGCTCGCCCTCAGCCTGCTGATGTTCGTACCGGCCGTGTTCGGCGCGTGGGCTTGGTGGTCTGAGAACGGCGCGGCGTACCGGGTGTTATCGATCTTTATCTGTCTGGTGGTCGCTGGCTGCGTAGGCGTCTCTCTGTCCGTCGGCATCAAGCGGACTGAGGATGTGCCATGGCTCCGTATTGGGCTCGTCGCCTTGGGCGTCCTCGCTACCTGTGGCCTGGCTGTCATCCGGGACTCGGTGTAATCCACACGGCCGGGCTTACGGCCCTCTGAGCTTCTCAGCAGCGGCGGAACCCCTCGACCCGCAACCGGGCCGGGAGCCTCCGACGTCTACACAGCCACTACAGCCGGCCGCAGAGCCCTAGAGGATCGCTCGCCTGATCACTGGCTGGCCCTCTCGCTGGCACTCTCCACCCACTGGACGAGGGCTTCCCGCGCATACAGGTCAGCGTTGCCCTGCTTGCCCCGGGGCTGAGGCAGGTTGCCTACGCCCCGCTGTAGTCGCTTCTTGGCCGCTTCGTAGGTCCAGGGCAGCACCCCGGCCTCTACCGCCTGACGCAGCGTCAGGAAGTCCCCGGCAGGGCTTGATAGGCCGCTGACCTCGGATGTCCCCGAGGACCGGGGACATGCAAGCTCCCGAGCCTCCGCCGCGGTCAGGTACGCGACCTGTGTCTCAGTCGCCTGACCACCGATGACGATCTGCCATCGTCCGGGCGTCCGGGACGCCCGGGGCATCGCAGCCTCAGGAACCAGCATCTTCCAGTTGTTGGCCGTGTAGCGGGCAAGGCAGCGAACGCCGAAGTTCTCCCGCGCCTCCGGCCCGCCGATGGCCCTGGCGGTGAGCATCTGCGCGATAGCTAGCACGTTGACCTTGGCACTGCGCCCCATGAACAGCAGATCGGCTAGAGCCGACACGGCAGGCGACCGTTTCCGGTCGCCTTTGCCGCGTGCCTCGGTCCAGAAGTTGACGAGCTGCCCGATGGTGGCGTTCAACTCTTCGGCGATAACCAGGACCCGGGGGCCGGGGTCCCAGTCTTCCGCTTCGAGCATTGCCAGCGTGTTCCGCTCGTCGGCGAGAGCGGCGAGGCGGACCAGGGCGTCATGCATCTGCGCCGGCTTGGTGCAGTAGTCAACCCCCGACAACCCGAGGGCCCACCGATGGGACCCCTTGCGGTCGAGGATCACCACCCGTCCGCCCCGGTTGAGCACCTGGACCGCAACCAACTCGGCAAGAACGCTCTTACCGGCACCCGTGCCCGCACTCACGGCGATGTGAGGCGAGTCGTCACGCAACGACAGCGTGACCGGCTGATCCCCTGCCCCCTGACCGATGTAGAACTCCCATTCGGCCAACCCGGCAAGGTTGGCGGCAACCTGCTTTGCACCTACCCGGGACGGTGGACGCTTACGAACAGTCCACGTAGCGGTTACCCGCGGCCCAACTTGGTGCCACGTCTCCACCAGGTCAGCAACGGGAATCTTGCTGCCCACGATTGAAGAGACGAGCTGCCGTTGCTCCCTGGTCAGATACGGGGTATCGGCTGTCAATTCGATACGCGGTCCCTTGTCTGGGTCCGCGGGACGGCGGAACACGGCCAGCCGGGACGTGATCGGCTCTGCCTGCCGCTGTGCCGCCCATGCGGCCCGCTGAGCGCGCTCAGGAAGCCACCGGATGATCGGCTCCGCTTTCTCCCCATACCAGAGGCGTACGGCCTTCTCAGCCGGACTGAGTGGCTTGGCCAGCCGGGGCGTGAGGTTGCCCAACGACGGATCAACGTGGAGGCGTACGCCGGTCTGTAGACCCATCGCGGGGGCGAGAGCTGCCAGGGTCGGGGTGACGTACTCCCGGTTGAACCGGCGCATGGTGAACCGCCGCCTTAGTCGGTAGCTCACGATGAGCGCGGCCGAGCCGATCAGTGAGCCGATCTGCTGGGGCTGGGCCACGGCCAGTGCAGCCGTAGCCGGCACGCTGAGCCGGATCACCTGACGTTGCCAGCCGGCCAGCCGGCCCGGTCCACGGTGGCGATACGGGTAGCCCTGCCGGCCGTCGAGCGGTCGACCAGACAGGTATCGGTACGCGACCCGGGAGACCGAGTGCTTGCGCCGCAGCTTGCGGAGAGCCCGCTCCAACTCAGTCATGCCGCCACCCCCGCCAGCTCAGGTGCACGCTCGCTGACGGCAGCCTCGGCAGGCTGCGCCGGGGAAGCCGAGCCGGTTGAACGGGTGGGGCGGTAACGCTTCACGGTCGCCACGGACACCCCGGCAAGCTCAGCGATGCGGGCGTGAGTCGCCTCGGGCTCGGCGAGGTGAGCCGACATGATCCGGTCAGCCGAGGTGAGCGACCGGGGGACAGGCTTGCGGCTCGGCTCGCTGGTCCGCTTGACCCGCTGAATCTCAGCCGGCTCGGCGGCAACGGGCTCGGGGGTCGGCTCAGGCTCGACATCAACCGGCTCAGCGGTGACCGGCTCGACCGGGGCAACCGGCTCAGGGTGGATCAGCTTGCCTCGACGGCTCAGCACCTCGACGGCGATGAGGAAGGCGACCGGGGGAACGGCGGCAACGGCACGGGCAGTCCAGGTCGGGTGAGCTGAGGCTACGTTGGCGGCAAGGGTGGCGACGATGCCGAACGCCACAGCGAGCCGAGCGGACAGGCGAGGCTTCCGGCCGCTGCGCTTGTCGTCGAGCATCGCCAGCGTGCCGACCAGGATCAGACCATCGATGGACAGCGGGAGCACGGCGGCAACCGAGACGTGCTCGCCAGCCTGCCGAGCGACCTTGAAAATGTGGGAGAACGAGGCATAGCCGGCGACCAGCGCGACTAGGCCGGTGGTCAGGCGAGAGGTAACGGAGGTCATGTTCACGCTGCGGCCTCCTCGGTCGCGGGGGTGGCGGCGGTGGTGACGGGGTTGGAGAAGTGCGCAACGTGATCGGCGACCTGGTCGCCGTGTTGGTCGACCAGCCGTCGAGCGATCACGAACGGCGCGAGCATCGCCAGGGGTCCGCCGATCAGGACGAGGGCGAGCGCGTAGGCAGCGGTCTCGTTCATCGGCCACCGGCCAGAGCCTCAGAGCGGCAGGGGGTGCAACGGCCGGCCGGCTGGCCGACGTGTCCCGGTTTCTGGCAGCGGTCGCCGCCGGTAGCCATCGGGAGGGCAGCGCCCCTGCGCTCGGGGTACGGGTAGCCGTTGGTGCCGGGGTTGGTGCTCTTGCTCTTGGGAAGGAATCGACGCCAGTCCCGGGCGCTTGCGCCCGTCTTCAAATTCCCTTGGTCTTCCCCACTTCGGGTGACGCCGTGGCTGTCACCCCCGCTGGCCTGATCTGTCACCCCGGCCGGCTGATTCGTCACCCCCGAGGCTGCATCCGTCACCCCCTGGTGGGTCACCAGGCGGTAGACGCGGGTGACGATGCCAGCGACCTTGGCGACAACCAGGCGACCGAGCTGCACCAGCTTGGCAAGTGCCCGTTGTACGGTCCGCTCGGAGCAACCGGCGTACTCGGCGAGGGTGGCGACGGACGGCCAGGCGTGGCCTTCCTGGTTGGCGTGAGCAGCGATAGCGATAGCTACGGCACGCTCGTTCTTCCCCAGATCACGGGTCGCAAGCAGGGCTTGCTTCACAGCTACACTCACGGGCGGCGGACCTCCTACGTCCGTCATGGCCCCGGGTAACAGGTGTTCCAGCACCTGCCGGGGCCGCTTCTTATGTCGGTACTCGCCGCGCTCATGCGTCGGCGTACCAGGACCAGGGCTTCCTCGACGCGGTGCGCCCGACAGTGGCGCTCGTGCCGGTGGGCACCGGCAACACCTACGGGCACCCGAGTCCGAGGCTGCTCGCCCAACTGGGCAGGAGCGGCGTGCGGGTGCTGCGCACCGACACGGACGGCGACGTGGCGGCGGTCCGAACGGGCGACGGTCTGGCGGTAGCCCGGCGAGGTGTGCCCGCGGGTCGCCAACCCTGACCCCGGGCCGGCGGCTCTGCCCCAGGGGCCGGCGGCCCGGCGGCGGTCCGACACCGCAGTTTCCTTGTTCCCATGTGGATCAAGAACGGGCTTCCGATTGATCGGGCGACTTGCGGATTAAACGGCGAATTGGGTTGGATGTCTGGATTTGCGCTGTGTGCGGGCTGCGCCGATCAAGCAGCGAATGAGCAGGCACGATCCCGCGGCAGGCCGTGCGAATATGGGCGGCGTGACCCCGGCCAGCCTCGCCCCCATTCTGCTCGTCCTCGGTGACGAGGAACTGCTCGCCACGCGCGCGGTCACCGAAGCTGTCGCGAAGGTTCGCAGTGTCGACCCCGAGGTGGACGTCCGCGAGTACCAGGCCAGTGCGCTCACCGTCGGCGAGATCGCCGAGATGCTCAGCCCCTCGCTGTTCGGTGGGCGGCGGCTGCTGATCCTGCGTTCCGGCCAGGACGCCCGCAAGGACCTGGTCGCCGCGCTCTTGGCGTACGCGAAGAATCCCGACCCGGAGGTCCAGCTGCTGGTGCTGCACCTGGGCGGTGCCAAGGGCAAGGCGTTCGCCGACGGTCTGCGGGCGGCCGGCGCGACGGTGGTCCCGGCCGCCAAGCTCAAGGGGCACCGCGACCGGGTGGCCTTCGTTCGCGACGAGATCCGCCGGGCCGGCGGAAAGGGCACCGACGACGCCGCCGAGGCTCTTATCGCCGCGGTCGGCAACGACATGCGTGAGCTGGCCGCCGCCTGCTCCCAACTGGTCGCCGACACCGATGGGCGGATCAGCGCCGAGACGGTTTCCCGTTACTACCGGGGCCGGGTCGAGGTGACCGGCTTCACGGTGGCGGACGCCACCATGGTCGGCGACGTGCCGGCGGCGCTTGAGGCACTGCGCTGGGCCCTGCACGTCGGGGTCGACCCGGTGCCCATCGCCGACGCCCTGGCTGACGGGGTGCGCACTGTGGCCCGGGTGGCGTCGGCCGGGCGAGGTAGTCCGTACCAGCTCGCCAGCAGCCTCGGAATGCCGTCCTGGAAGATCGAGCGGGCGCAGCGGCAGGGGCGGGGCTGGACGCCGGAGGGCCTGGTCCGGGCCATGCAGGTCGCCGCCGAGTGCAACGCGGCCGTCAAGGGCGGCTCCGACGACCGGGCGTACGCCCTGGAGCGCGCGGTCTTCTCGGTCGCGGCGGCCCGGCAGGGCAGCACCAGGTGACGGGGGCGAACCGCCCGGCGTGGGCCACCATCGGAGTGGACGAGGAGCGTTACCGGCCGCTCTACGCCCGGCTCCTCGGCCTGCGGTTCGTCAACCCCGGCGGCGTGCTGTGCTTCCTCTTCTTCGAGGGTGCCGTCGCCCTGGCCGTGCTGCTCGCCCTCGCCGAGTTGGTCAGCTGGTGGGCGGTGCTGGTGCTGCCGGTCGTGGTGGCCGCCATGGTGAAGCTCAACGACATGGTGGCCGCGATCGTGGTCCGCTCCGCAGCGCTCGTACCCGAGCAGGAACGCGATCGGTTTCGCCGGCAGATGGAACCGGTGGTCGGTCGAGCCCGGGTGGAGTGGGTCTCACACAGCGTTCCCGGCGTGGTGATCACCGCCGACCCGGTGCCACCGCCCCGGCGGGCCAACCCGTCAGACTGAGCGCCGGCCCTGTCGGGGCCCATGCACCGAACGGCCGGCCCGGATGACACGGCCGGCCTCTGGACACACGGAAACCCCGGGCCTGGGGCCCGGGGTTTTCCGAATCAGTCTGACGGTGAAGTCGTCAGGCGGAGAGCGAAACCACGCGCTTCGCGATCGCGGACTTGCGGTTCGCGGCCTGGTTGGAGTGGATCACGCCCTTGCTGACGGCCTTGTCCAGCTTGCGCGAGGCGTCCAGCATGAGCGCGGTCGCCTTCTCGACGTCACCGGCCTCGGCAGCCTCGTGGAACTTCCGGACGGCGGTCTTCAGCGACGACTTGACCGACTTGTTGCGCAGCCGGGCCTTCTCGTTCTGCCGGTTGCGCTTGATCTGGGACTTGATGTTCGCCACGCGACAGCCTCGTCTTGATAGCTCGGGTTGGTCAGCTTGTTGCGCGTGATGACGAACGTGCGTCATCGCTGCGCGAAGAGCCAGGTTACCAGGTCGCCCGGGACGAGCCAAAACGGCTCGGCCTTCGCGCGGACGGACCCGGCCCGTCGGGGACCAGATTACGCCCTCGACCACGGCGGCGGCTCACCGCCGGTCCGGCGGCGGGCCGGTCCGCCGCACCGTCAGCCCAGCCCGCGTCACCGCCAGCCTGCCCCCAGGTCAGCCTGGGTCACCGCCAGCCCTGGCGGCGGGCCAGCCAGTGGAGCGACTGCTCGCCGCTCCACCGCTGGTGGGCGGGCAGGTGCGGCGAGGCCGTCGGCGGTGCCGCCGCAGCACCGGTGAGGTAGTAGCCGGCCAACGCGGCAAGGGTCGCGTCCAGCGCGTCCGGGGGCGCACCGGCGGTGGCCGGGTGCGCGGCGAAGAGCCGGTCCGCGTCCAGCCCGCTGGCGTACGCGGTGAGCAGCAGGCCGGCCAGGTCGAACCAGGCCGGCCCGGAGCAGACCCAGGTCCAGTCGCAGAACCAGGCTCGGCCGTCCGAGTCGATCAGCACGTTGTCGACCCGCAGGTCGCCGTGGATCAGGCCGGTCGCGCCGGCTGCGTACCGGGGGAGGAGGGACTCCAGCTCCACCAACTCGGGCAGCCGGCCCAGCAGCGGCGCCGGCAGTGGTGGGGTCGGCTCCCGACCGGCGGCGACCTCCTCCCACCAGAGGATGTCCGACCGGGCCAGGTCGGCCAGGTGCGGCAGACCGAGCGCGGTCAGCTCGGCCGGCGGGTCGGCCAGGGCGGCGGCGACCTGCGCGTACCCGGCGAGGGTGGCGTCCAACTCGGCGGGCACCCAGGGCAGGTGCGGGGTGTGCCCGTCGACGGCGTCGGTGCAGAGCACGAACCAGCCGGCCGCGAAGAGGGTCCACCGGGGGCGGGGCGCGTTCAGGTCGGCCGGCAGCCGGTCGAGGATCGCGGCCTCTCGGGCGTACCAGTCGACCAGATGCGGTTGCTCGGCGGCGGGTGCGGCCTTGACGAAGGCCCGACCACCGTCGGCGGTGTCGAGCACGGCGGCGAACCCGCGGGTGAAGCCCGCGCCCGCGACCCGCGCGGTGACCACCGGCGCGCCGAGCCGTTCGGCGACCGCGGCCCGCAGCGCCGCCGGTAACGCCGGCCACGACGGGCGCAGGGCACTCGCGTGGTACGGCACCGGCGGCAGCAGGGGAGGGGACACCCCACCATGCTGCCCCGGGGTACGTGCGCGACGCACGGCGACACTGCCAGACTGCCAAGCCATGAGGACCGAGGACTTCTGGCAGCTGATCGACGAGGCGCGGGCCGGCGGCGGGGGTGAGCCCGGCCCGGTCGCCGCGCGGGCCGTGGCGCTGCTCGCCCAGCGCGACCCGGAGGACATCATCGGGTACGCGAGGCACCAGACGCGGGTGCTGGCCGCCTCGCACAAGGCGGATCTGTGGGGTGCGGCGTACCTGATCAACGGTGGCGCCTCGGCCGACGGCTTCGAACACTTCCGGGGCTGGCTGATGACCCAGGGTCGGGCGGTCTTCGCCCGCGCGGTCGCCGAACCGGACTCGCTGGCCGAACTGCCCCAGGTGCGGGCGGCCTCGCTCAGCGGCGAGGAGTTCTCCGCCGAGCAGATGCTCTCGGTGCCCTGGGACGCGTACCGCAAGGCCACCGCGACCGAACTGCCGGCGGACCGCGACCCGGTGCGGACGCCGGATCTCAACGACTTCTGGGACTTCGACGACGAGGACGAGGCGCGTCGCCGGCTGCCCCGACTGGCCGCGCTCTTCGTCGAGCCGCCGATGGAGTGAGGGGTCCTCGGGCCGTTCCATCGCCCGCGCAGCGGGCGCACCCCGGCGGCGTGGGAACATAGAGGGGGTCGGCGGCGCGCCGGCCTGTTCACGTCAGCCGACCAGAACGGACCGCTGTGCCACCGAAGCTCGATCCCGGCGCGAACGCCCCTGGTGCCACCGACCCCGGTCGCATCCGGAACTTCGGCATCATCGCCCACATCGACCACGGGAAGTCGACCCTGGCCGACCGGATGTTGCAGCTCACCGGCGTGGTCGACCCGCGGCAGATGCGCGCGCAGTACCTGGACCGGATGGACATCGAGCGCGAGCGCGGCATCACCATCAAGAGCCAGGCCGTCCGCATGCCGTGGACCATCCGCGAGGGTGAGCGGGCTGGTGAGCACGCGGTGCTCAACATGATCGACACCCCGGGGCACGTGGACTTCACCTACGAGGTGTCCCGGTCGCTGGCCGCCTGCGAGGGTGCCGTGCTGCTGGTCGACGCCGCGCAGGGCATCGAGGCGCAGACCCTGGCCAACCTCTACCTGGCTCTCGAGAACGACCTGCGCATCATCCCGGTGCTCAACAAGATCGACCTGCCGGCCGCGCAGCCGGAGAAGTACGCCGAGGAGCTGGCCCACCTGATCGGCGGTGACCCCGCTGACTGCATCCGGGTCTCCGGCAAGACCGGCGAGGGCGTTCCGTACCTGCTCGACGAGATCGTCCGGCAGTTCATCCCGCCGGTCGGTGACGCCGTGGCGCCGGCCCGGGCAATGATCTTCGATTCGGTGTACGACGTCTACCGCGGCGTCGTCACGTACGTCCGGGTCATCGACGGCCGGATCAGCGCCCGCGACCGGATCAAGATGATGTCCACCGGCGCGGTGCACGAGCTGCTGGAGATCGGTGTCATCTCGCCCGAGATGGTCAAGGCCGAGGCGCTCGGCGTCGGCGAGGTCGGCTACCTGATCACCGGTGTGAAGGACGTCCGGCAGTCCCGGGTCGGTGACACGGTCACCATCAACAGCCGGCCGGCGGCCGAGGCGTTGGGTGGCTACAAGGACCCGAAGCCGATGGTGTACTCCGGCCTCTACCCGATCGACGGGTCCGACTACCCCAACCTGCGTGAGGCGTTGGACAAGCTCAAGCTCAACGACGCCGCCCTGGACTACGAGCCGGAGACCTCCGGCGCGCTCGGTTTCGGCTTCCGCTGCGGCTTCCTCGGCCTGCTCCACCTGGAGATCATCCGGGAGCGGCTGGAGCGTGAGTACAACCTCGACCTGATCTCCACCGCGCCCAACGTCGTCTACCGGGCGATCACGGACGACGGCGAGGAGATCGTCGTCACCAACCCGAGCGAGTACCCCACTGGCAAGATCGCCGAGGTGTACGAGCCGGTGGTCCGGGCCACCGTGCTGACGCCCAACGACTACGTGGGCGCCGTCATGGAGCTCTGCCAGGGTCGGCGCGGCACCCTGCTCGGCATGGACTACCTCTCCGCCGACCGGGTGGAGCTGCGTTACACGCTTCCCCTCGCGGAGATCATCTACGACTTCTTCGACCAGTTGAAGAGCCGTACCAAGGGCTACGCCTCACTTGACTACGAGCCCTCCGGCGAGCAGGCCTCCGACCTGGTGAAGGTCGACATCCTGCTGCACGGCGAGCCGGTGGACGCGTTCAGCGCCATCGTGCACAAGGACAAGGCGTACAACTACGGCGTCACCATCGCCGCCAAGCTGCGCACCCTGATCCCGCGCCAGCAGTTCGAGGTACCGATCCAGGCGGCCATCGGCAGCCGGGTCATCGCCCGGGAGACCATCCGGGCGATCCGCAAGGACGTGCTCGCCAAGTGCTACGGCGGTGACATCAGCCGTAAGCGCAAGCTGCTGGAGAAGCAGAAGGAAGGCAAGAAGCGGATGAAGATGGTCGGCCGGGTCGAGGTGCCACAGGAGGCCTTCATCGCCGCCCTCTCCTCCGACTCCGGCGACGGCAAGGCCGCCGGCAAGAAGTAGTTCGCGCCGCCGTACGCGCCCGGGTGCCACCCGCACCCGGGCGCGTCGCGTTTCCGGGCTGCCCGTGTGCCTCGGTCGCCCGTATGCCTCGCTCGCCTTGGCGCCTCCGGTCACCAGCGTGCTCGAACGCCTTGTGTGGCGAAGATTGGCGCGGGCTGGTCTTGCGTGGCCCCGCTCTGCCTCGCCCACCCTGCCCCGGTCGGTCTGTTGGGCCGCCGAAGTTGCCGGCTGAGCTCGACCTTGCGTCGAGTGTGACCGCCGGGTGCCGAAAACTTTTTGTCGCTGTTGTGGGGTCGACGGGTCGACGAAGTGGGCTCCTACCTGTGTGGACGTACTCACGCGTCAACCGACGCACCTTTGAAACATTGACTGTTGACGTTGCCGATTGAGGTGAGTCGGTTTGGGCTTTCGGTGGGTCGGGCACTTAGCCGTCACGACAGGAAGCACACAACTCGTGTGTCAGACATTCTTTGAAGGAGGGCGACCGTGGAGTTCACCGTGTGGGGCATCATCACTGCGATCGTTGTCGGTCTCATCGTCGGCGCGCTCGGCCGGCTGGTCGTCCCGGGCCGGCAGAACATGCCGATCTGGCTGCACCTGCTGATCGGTGTCGGCGCTGCGCTGCTGGGCACCGTCCTGGCGCGGGCCATCGGCATCGCGACCGAGACGAGCGGTATCGACTGGGGCGAGCTGCTGGTGCAGGTCGTGGTGGCCGCGATCGCTGTCGCTCTGGTGGCCGGTGTGGGTGGCCGCCGCCGCGTGACCCGGTAACACCACAGCACCAACTCGTACCACCGCGACACCTCCGATGGGCGCCCGGCCGACAGGTCGGGCGCCCATCGGCGTTCTGCCCGCCGCGAGGGCCGCCGCCGGTCCTGCTCGACGTCTCCGGCGAGCTGGATGCGGTGATCGTCTCGGTTCTGCTGATGTCGCGGTGTCCCGGAGGGTCCACTGCCGCGGATTCGATGACCTCGTGTTGATCAAGCCCGGCCCGGCGGGCCCGGCGGGCCCGCCGGGCCCGCCGGGCCGGCGGCGCGGGGAGCTGGTGGGACCGCGGTGGAACGTGTCCCTGTCGGCCAAGTCGTGATCGTTTGGTGATCGAAGTCGGTTTGGGCTTTCGGTGGGTCGGGCACTTAGCCGTCACGACAGGAAGCACACAACTCGTGTGTCAGACATTCTTTGAAGGAGGGTGGCCGTGGAGCTCACCGTGTGGGGCATCATCACTGCGATCGTTGTTGGTCTCATCGTCGGCGCGCTTGGCCGCCTGGTCGTCCCGGGCCGGCAGAACATGCCGATCTGGCTGCACCTGCTGATCGGTGTCGGCGCTGCGCTGCTGGGCACCGTCCTGGCGCGGGCCATCGGCATCGCGACCGAGACGAGCGGTATCGACTGGGCCGAGCTGCTGGTGCAGGTCGTGGTGGCCGCGATCGCTGTCGCTCTGGTGGCCGGTGTGGGTCGCCGCCGCAGCGTCACCCGATAACGACCCGGCATCATCTGGCGACACAGCACCACTGGTAGGACAGCACGACTGGAAAGAGCGCCCGGCCGAGAGCCGGGCGCTCTTTCGTGCTGAAAGGCCCAACTTTGGCCGGATGTTGGAGTGCCGGTCATCGGGCCGCTGCGGTACGGTCGCCACGCTTCGGCCAGCCCCGCCCACTGTCGTAAAGGAATTCTCCGTACTAGGGTGCGGCGGAGAAGGTTAGTTCCAGGCGGCGCGAGGGGAGAAGTGGCGTGAACAGGTGGAAGCGGCTGGCCCCGGTCACCGCCATGGTGGCCTCGGCCGCGATGGTGCTGACCGGCTGTGGAGGCTCCGGCGACGATGCGGCCGACGACAGCAAGCTCACGGTCTGGATGATGGGCGAGGGTGGGGACGCGCAGAACTCCTTCCTCGACGGGGTCGAGGCCGAGTTCCGCCAGAAGCACCCCGACACCGACGTGGTCGTGCAGTACATCCCCTGGCTGGAGGCGCCCAAGAAGTTCCAGGCGGCGCTCGCCGGCGGTGAGGGGCCGGACGTCACCGAGCTGGGTAACACCGAGACTCAGGGTTGGGCCGCCCAGGAGGCGCTCGCCGACGTGAGTGGTCGGATGGGCGGCTGGGCCGACGGCAAGGATCTGCTGCCCGACCTGGTGCGCAACGCGCAGCTCGACGGCAAGCAGTACGGCGTGCCCTGGTACGCCGGTGTGCGCGCGATCTACTACCGCACCGACTGGTTCGCCGAGGCCGGCGTGCAGCCCCCGAAGACCTGGGACGAGCTGGTCACGGTGGCCAAGGCCGTGCAGGCGAAGAAGAAGGGCACCTACGGCATCGCCCTGCCCGGCAACTCCGAGCTGCCCTTCTACTCCTTCCTCTGGGGCGCCGGCGGCGAGATCGCCAGCAACCAGGGCGGCACCTGGAAGTCCGGCTACACCACGCCTGAGGCGCAGCGGGCCGTCAAGTTCTGGACCGACCTGGTGACCGTGCACAAGGTCGCCCCGCCGGCGGCGGCGGGTTGGAACGAGATCGACGCGCGTACCCAGTTCGCCACCGGCAAGGCCGCGATGGCATTCGCCGGCAGTTGGCAGCAGGGTGCCATCAAGAAGGACAACCCCGAGATCGAGAAGGTCTGGGGTACGTTCCCGATCCCCGGTCCGGACGGCAAGGCCGCGCCCGGTTTCGCGGGCGGCTCGGACGTGGCGATCTGGAAGGACAGCGAGCGGCAGGACCTGGCCTGGGACTACCTGACCGTGCTGCTCAACAAGAAGAACGCGCAGAGCTTCGCGAGCAGCCTCGGCTTCTTCCCGGTCTACAAGGACCTTGTCTCCGGTGACGCGTACGCGAACGACAAGGTGATGGCGGCGTTCGCCACCACCATGCAGAACACCAAGCTCACGCCGCTCACCCCGAAGTGGGTGGAGGTCAGCCGGACGAAGACGGTGACCCAGGCGATGAACAGCTCGGTCATGAAGGGTCAGAAGACGGTCGAGAAGGCTACCGCCGATGCGGCCGGTGAGATGGAAAGCATCCTCAACGCCAAGTGACCACGCTGACCGAGGTGCCGGAGACGGCCGCCGCGCGGGAGAACCCCGCGCGGCGGCGTCGCCGGGTTGACCGCCTGCCCTACCTGCTGCTCCTGCCCGCCCTGCTGATCATCGGGGTGCTGCTGCTCTGGCCGCTCGGCCAGGTGGTGGTGATGTCCTTCTACCGGTTGAACAGCGTCCGGCAGTTGCGCGGCGATCGGGAGTGGCCGTGGGTGGGGTTCGGCAACTACGTCGACATCCTCTCCGACCCGTTCTTCCTGACCGTGCTGCGCAACACGGTCCTGTTCGCCGCCGCCAACGTGCTGCTCACCATGGTGCTCGGCACCCTGGTGGGGCTGCTGCTCAACCGGCTCGGTCGCAAGATGGCGACGTTCGTGGCCAGCTGCGTGATGCTCGCCTGGGCCACGCCGGCGCTGACCGGGACCATCGTCTGGAAGTGGATCTTCGACGACACGAGTGGCCTGGTCACGTGGCTGTTCAACGCGTTGCCGGACGGGCTCTCGAACAGCCTCTTCGGGCGCAGCGACTGGACCGGCTACGGCTGGTTCAACTCGCCGCTGCTCTTCTTCGCCATCCTCACCCTGGTGGTGGTCTGGCACTCGTTCCCGTTCATCGCGGTGAGTGTGCTGGCCGGTCTCAAGAGCGTGCCGAGTGAGCTGCACGAGGCGGCCCGGGTGGACGGCGCCAGCCCGTGGCGGGTCTTCTGGAAGATCACCTTCCCGCTGCTGCGCCCGGTCTTCGGGATCCTGATCGTGCTCTCCACGATCTGGGACTTCAAGGTCTTCACCCAGCAGTTCGTGCTGGCCGGCGGCACCCAGGACCGGCCCACGTTCATGCTCGCCATCTACTCGTACGCCGAAGCCTTCTCCCCGCCGCCCAAGTACGGGCTCGGCGCGGCCATCGCGGTGATCCTCACGCTGATCCTGCTCGTGGTCACCGGCTTCTACGTACGGATGGTGCTCAGGCAGGAGGACGAGTCGTGAAGAAAATCGCCCTCAACGGCGCCGGGCTGCTGGTCGCGCTCTTCGCGGCGTTTCCGGTCTACTGGATGATCTCCACCTCGCTGAAGCCGAGCAGCGATATCTTCTCGGCCACCCCGCAGCCGGTACCGACGCATCCGACGTTGGCGCACTACCGGGAGATCCTGACCGGTAACCTGATCCCCGGTGTCAGCTTCCTCGACTTCTTCCTCAACAGCGCGCTGGTAGCCGTCTCCACGGTGGTGCTCAGCGGTCTGGTGGCGTTGCTCGCCGCGACCGCGGTGGCCCGGTTCCGCTTCAAGCTGCGGACCAGCTTCCTGATCATGCTGCTGGTGGTCCAGATGATCCCGCTGGAGGCATTGGTCATCCCGCTGTTCCTGATGATCCAGCGGCTCGGTCTCTACAACACCCTGCCCAGCCTGATCCTCACGTACCTCGGTTTCTCGCTGCCGTTCGCGGTCTGGATGCTGCGCGGCTTCGTCGCCGCGGTGCCGAAGGAGCTGGAGGAGGCGGCGGCGATCGACGGGGCCAGCCGGGCCCAGATCTTCCGCCGGGTGCTCTTCCCGCTGGTCGCGCCCGGCCTGGTGGCCACCAGCATCTTCTCCTTCATCACGGCGTGGAACGAGCTGATCTTCGCGTTGACGTTCATCAACGACCAGGGCAGCTACACGCTGCCGGTGGCGATGACCTTCTTCTTCGGTCGGGACGACACCAACTGGGGGCCGGTGATGGCCGCGTCCACCCTGTTCACCCTGCCGGTCATCATCTTCTTCCTGCTGGTGCAGCGTCGGATGGTCTCCGGCCTGGTGGCCGGCGCCGTCAAGGGCTGACCCCGCGCCGCGAGAGCTGACGCCGGTGCTGACGCCCGGCCGGGAGGGCTGGCCGGCGTTGGACCGCCAACTAGGCTGGCGGTCATGACGGGCAGGGTGGCAGCGGTGAACCTCGGCATCGTGACCGAGGCGGGGTGGGCCGGCGACGCGAGCGGTCGCAGCGGCATCGACAAGCGGCCGGTCGACGGCCCGGTTTCGCTGCTCACCGGCGGCCTGGCGGGCGACTTCATCGGCGAGCGGGCCCATCACGGTGGCCCGGACCAGGCGGTCTACGCCTACGCGGAGGAGGACGCCGCCTGGTGGGTGGCCGAACTGGGCCGCGCCATACCGTCCGGCGGCTTCGGCGAGAACCTCACCACCTACGCGGTCGACGTGACGGGTGCGGTGATCGGCGAGCAGTGGCAGGTCGGCTCCGCACTGCTCCAGGTCACCAAACCGCGCACCCCCTGCACCACCTTCGCCGGGTTCTGGGGCGTACCGGATCTGATCAAGCGGTTCACCGTCCGGGCATCGCCCGGGGCCTACCTGCGGGTGCTGCGCGAGGGGGAGGTCGGCGCGGGCGACCCGGTCGAGGTGGTGGACCGGCCGGCGCACGGTGTCACCATCGGCGAGGTGTTCCGGGCGAACAGCCTGGAGCCGGAGTTGTTGCCGCGGCTGCTCGACGCCGAGGACCTGCCGGAGCCGATCCGGGAGAAGGCTCGCCGACGCCTCGCCGCCCGGGGCTGACCGCCCACGACGGCATCCGCCACGACGCCGCGACGAGCACCGACGAGCTCGGCGGATCCGCGTCCGGAAGAACCCCGATGACGGGCCCGGCGACGGACTTGCCCGTATTGTCCCCACGGAGGGCGTGCGGCGGGACCGGGTGGAGCGCGATGTCGATGACGACGGACGGCGGTGCCGCGGCGGCGTCATCCCCCGACCCGGGCCTGGAGCGTCCGGCGTTCCTGGAGCTCTTCTTCGACCTCGTCTACGTCTTCGCGCTGGTCACCTTGGCAACGGTGCTGGCCGACGACCTGACCTGGACGGGCGTCGTCGGGACGCTGGTGCTGCTGCTCGGGTTCACGATGATCTGGGCGCTGACCGTGTGGACGGCGGACAGCGTCGACCTGACCCGCCCGGCCGGGCAGGGGCAGTTCATCTGGGTGGCGGCGGCCAGCCTGCTGCTGGCCGCGCTCGCGGCTGACGCGTACGGCGATCGCCGGCTGCTCTTCGCCACCACGTACGTGGTCATCCACCTCAGTACCGCGGCCTACTACATCCTGGTCATCTCGCGCAGGAGGCCGCCGCGGCGCAGCATCCGGATCCTGATCTGGGAGGCCGTCGCCGGCGTTGGCTGGATCGGTGGGGCACTCCTGGGCGGTTCGGGGCAGTTGGCGATCTGGGTGCTCGCTGCCGTCGTCGAGTACGGCGCGGCGGCGTTGGGCTGGCCGGTACCCGGGATCGGCCGCTCACGGCCCCGCGACTGGCGGCTGGTCGGCGCGCGGGTGGCCGAGCGTTACCGGCAGTTCGTCATCGTCGCGCTCGGTGTCTCGATCTTCGTGACCGGAACGACCTTCAGCATGAGCGAGTACACGCTGGAGCGTGCCTCGGCCCTACTCGTGGTGTTCACCACCATCGTGTTGATGTGGCGGATCTACATCTACCGCGCAGGTGAGCTGCTGACCGACGCGATCTCCCGATCGTCCAACCCGGCGCTGCTCACCCAGTCCGCCGCGGTCACCCACCTGATCATGGTGGCCGGAATCATCGGCGCGGCGGTCACCAGCCGGCTCGTGGTGAGCCGCCCCTTGGGCGAGACCCCGCCCTCGTGGGCCGCGGTGATCCTCGGCGGACCCGCGTTGTACCTGGTCGGCCGGGGTGTCCTCGATTTCACCGTGTTCGGGCGGATCTCGCGGTCCCGGTTGGCCGGACTGGTGCTGCTGGCGGGCGTGGCACCGGCCACGCCACTGCTGCCGCCGGTGCTGGTCGCCCTGCTCGCCATGGCGGTGCTGCTCCTGATCGCCGTGGCGAACCTGGTGAGCACCCGGCGACACACGCGTACGCCGGCACCACCGATGCTGCGGTGACTCTCGACGACGGCTCCCGAGGTCCCTTCATCACGATGGCGCGGCGGCTCCGACCAGGCGCCTGCGCGCGGCCAGCCCTTCCCCGACCAGGGTGACCAGCAGGACCAGGTTCGCCAGCATCAGGGCGGCCAGGGGCGGGAACAGGAGGGTCGCGGGTGCCACCAGGGCACACAACACCACGATCGCCAGCACCCGCGACCAGAGGGTCCGGCCGGTCACCACGGCATCGAACAGGACGCTGCCGAGCAGGAACAGGACCGGTCCGCCGAGGGTGGCGACCATCAGCGCGACCGGAGCGCGGCCAAACGGCCGGTCGATGACCAGCGAGGTGCTGGTCGAGACCAGCACCACCCCGGCCACCATGACCAGATGGCTGTACGAGGTGGAGGTGCCGGAGCGGACCCGTTCCACAGTGGCGACGCTCGGTGGTGCGAGGATCCGCTGGACCCGCTGGAAGTAGAGCTGGAACAGCAGTACCGCGCTGACGAACGCGACCGCGCTGGTGGCCACCGCGCCGGCCGTGAATCCGCTGCCGGCCAGCCCCGTGCCGGTGCTCAGGATCAATTCGCCGAGGGCGACGATGAAGATCGCTCGGTGCCGCTCGGAGAGGTGCACCCCGGTGAAGATCTGGCTGGCAAGCTCGGTACGCCCAAGCCTCGGCGTCGGCCAGCCGACCCGGGCAGAGCCGAGGTCGACCGCCACCGCGATAGACCAGAGCACCAGTCGGGCGGTCTCGTCCGCGAACACCCCGGCCACCCAGGGCGTCACGGTGACGCCGAACCAGAAGAAAACCCGGATGCTCCTGGCCTGGATCGGCCGGTTCACGCGGGTGCCGGGGATCAGGACGGCGTCGCGGACCAGGTGAATGGCGAAGTAGGCCGCGACGAAGAGCCACCCGTACCGACCGAAGGCGTACGGGGTCGCGATCGCCATCAGCAGGGTGCCGAGCATGACCAGCAGGGTGGTCGCCTGGATGATCGGCAGGCGGGGGTTGAACAGGTCGGTGAGCCACGCGGTCAGCACCCAGACCCACCAGGCGGCCAGCAGCAGGACGGCGGTCTGCGCCGCGCCCCGGACGGTGAGGTTCTCGGCCAGGCTGGCAGCGAGCCGGGAGAACATGAAGATGTAGACGAGATCGAAGAAGAGTTCCAGGAAGGTCGGGTATTCCGGCTCGCCGCGGCGGCGGAGGATCCGGGGGAGCGGAGCGGATGTCACTGCGCTGCCTCCTGTGCCACCCCACGCCCTGGGCGCCGCGCCCCGACCTGCGCACCCGCCACGCTACCGACAGTGCGGTCTCCGGTGTCGGGAACGGGCCGGCCCCGAGCGGTCGGGTACGCAGACGTGAAACGGCCCCCTGCCAACGCTGAGCGTCGGCAGGGGGCCGTCCTACGAGCAGCGGATCAGCGGAGCCAGGGGATGTTGCGGTCGAGCAGACCGCGCTCCTTGAGCTCCTTGCGCAGCGGGATCTCGTCGTCGACGTACCCGTCCCAGTTGATGCCCCAGTAGTTGGCGGTGTGGGTGCCCTCACCGATCAGCTGGCGCTGCACTGGGGTGCGGTTGCGGTACCACTCGCCGTTCACGTCGGGGTGCAGCTCGTCCAGCGGACGGATCCACCGGTAGGTGTAGCCGACGAAGAGCATCTTGCGGGTGATGGTCGACAGGTTCGTCGACCGCGAGTGCCACTGCCGGCGGTCGAAGATGAAGGCGTCGCCCGGGTTGGCGGTGATCTCCACCGTGCCCTCCGGGTCGGGGTTCTGCACGGTGAGGTCCGCCGGCCGGGGCAGCGAGTTCTTCAGGTGGCTGCCCGGGATGACCTTGGTGGCGCCGCGGCCGGTCTCGGAGAGGTCCGACAGCACGTACGCGACCTTCAGCGAGAACATCGGCCGAGGCAGGTTCGGGTCCATCGTCTCCGGGTCGGAGTTCTGCCGGTACCCGTCCTGGTGCCAACCCCAGTACGGCTTCTCCGGCTCGGCGGCCGGCGGGGTGACGTCCAGGTGGTTGTGGTGGGTGTAGATGTTCCAGCCGGCCAGCCCCCACATGTACGGGAAGGCGATCGGGTGGGTCAGCAGCTCACCGAAGAGCTCGTCGCGCTCCAGGAAGCCCAGCAGGTGCAGGGTGCCGTCCTTCTTGGTGGTGCCCTTGGCCTGCTCCTCCGCGTAGACGCGGTCGACCGCCGCCTCCAGCGCCGCCCGGTGGTCCTCCGTCAGGACGTTGCGCAGCAGGAGGAAGCCCTGCTCGTGGAACTCCTTGCGGTCAGTGTCGCTGATCGGTTCGTAACCGGTCCGGTCGCCGTAATCGAACACCGCGTCGTACCCCTCCCCATGAGGTGAAACCTTTTCTGGCACAGGCCGCCGATCGTAACGCGGCGGCCCAGGCGTCGGGGAGGGTGTGGCGCGGGATTGGGCCAGGGCGGGACCCCATGCAGCGGAAGAAACGCGCAGAGTGAGATATCGGCGATCAATAGTGCGATTTGGCAGGTATTGCCCGATTGTGCGGTGACTGCCGGTTAAGAGATCCGGGTCGGTCAGCCCTCGTTGAACACCTCGGCCACCACCTGGCCGGCGGGGTTCTGTCGGCCGTCCACCCGGCCCCACGAGCCGTCGCGGGCGGTCCACTCCAGGTCGCCGAAGCGGACCCGCTTCACGCCGTGGTCCTGGGCGTGCGAGACCAGCCAGTGCGCGTACCGCCAGCCGTCGCGCTGGTCGCCCGGAGTCACCGCCAACCCGGTCGGGTCGGTCGGGTCGGTGCCCTTGAGCCCCCAGTCCAGCACCAGGTTGCGGGTCAGTTGCGCCGCCGCCGCCGCGCCGTGCATCGCCGGGGTGCGCCCCACCGAGCAGGCGACAGCGCCGCTGGCGTCGCCGAGCAGGGCCCGGCTGAGCACCTCGGAGTCGTCGGACCACTTCTGGTACGCCTCGGGGAACGCCGAGCGTTGCACCCGCTGGGCGGCATCGGTGACCCGCATCTCCTCCCAGCCGCGCACCTTCTTGAGGGCCGCGTAGAACCGGTTGGCCGCGTAGCGGGGGTCGCGGATCTGCGCCGGAGTGCCCCAGCCCTGGCTCGGCCGTTGCTGGAACAGGCCGACCGAGTCGCGGTCGCCGTCGGCGAGGTTGCGCAGCCCGGACTCCTGGTACGCGGTGGCGAGCGCGACCACGACGGCCCGCTCGGGCATTCCACGCTTCGCGCCGATCGCGGCGATGGTCGCCGCGTTGGCCATCTGGTCGGCGTCCAGGGCGACCCGTCCGTCGGCCTGCACGGTGCACTTGCGTGCCACCAGCGGCAACGTCAGGTTGTCGCCCACCTGCCGTACGACGAGCCAGATCGCGATCACGGCGACGAGGATGAGCACCACTCCACCCGCCACGGTTGCCCGAGTTCGCACCCACACCCCCAGATCGACAGTCTGACAAGCGTACGTCCCCGCTGGCCCTCCGCGGGTCGTCCGAGTGGTTCGGGCCCAGCCTGGCCGACTCCGACCGGTTCGGGCTCCGCTCCGCTGTCGCGTGCCGTTGGTGACGTTCCCGCTTTGGTCGCGATCTCACCTGCCACGTCGTTCCTGGCGCTCGCCCGGTGCAGGGCTGTCGGGAGCGTCACCGGGTAACCGGCAACGGGAAGCGATTGAGCGGTCAAGGACTTGAGCCAGTTGACATATCAATCCGACCTACTCGCCCATACCCGGGCGCATGGTCGACGAACGAGGAGGAGTTCCATGGGAACGCTCGATGGCAAGGTCGTGCTGATCACCGGCACCGGCGGTGGTCTCGGTCGCGTCGCGGCGCTGACCTTCGCGCGCGAGGGCGCGAAGGTCGTCGGGGCCGACCTCCAGGTCGCCGGTAACGACGAGACCGTCGAACTCGTCCGTCGCGCCGGCGGCGAGATGACCGGCATCGCGCCGGTCGACCTCACCGACCCCGAGCAGGTACGCAAGCTCGTCGACGACGCCGCGGCCGCCTACGGCGGGCTTGACGTCGTCTACAACAACGCAGCCGCGCTCCGCTTCGGCCCGATGCCGGACTTCTCCGTGCAGGACTGGCGCTACACCATCACCGGAGAACTCGACATTCCGTACTTCGTGTCGAAGTTCGCCTGGCCGCACCTGGTCCGGCGCGGTGGCGGTGTCATCATCAGCGCCGCCTCCATGGCCGGGATGATCGGCGGCCACGTCCCGCCGATGGTCGGTCACACCGCCGCGAACGCCGGCATCATCGGCATGACGCGACAGCTCGCCCTCGAAGGGGCGCCGCACGGCATCCGCGCGGTGGCGGTCAGCCCCGGGCCCACCCTCACCCCGGCCAGCGAACGCGACCTCGGCGACAACCAGGAGGCCCGGGACGCCATCACCGCCAAGACGCTCCTCAAGCGCTTCGCGCGCCCCGAGGAGGTCGTCGAGCTGGTGGTCTTCCTCGCGTCCGACCGGGCGTCGTACATCACCGGGGCGAACTACCCGGTCGACGGCGGCGCGACCGCCTGGTGACCCGACCCTGGGGCGCCGCCGCTCCCGGTGGCGCCCCGGCCGTCAGTCGTCGAGGGTGGGCACCCAGCGCGCCGGTCGACGTTCGCGGAACGCGGTGACCCCTTCACGCCCCTCGTCCGAGAGGAAGTAGCCGGTCGAGACGGCGGAGAGGCGAGCCAGGTCGGCGCGCAACTCGGCGGTACCCGGCCGGCGCAGCAACTCCTTCGCGCCGGCCAGCGCCCCGGGCGCGCCGCGCACCAGCGAGTCGCAGTAGCCCCGTACCGCGTCGTCCAACCCGTCCGCCGGGACCGAGGCCGTCACCAGGCCGATCTCGGCGGCGCGGCGACCGTCGAAGGTGTCGCCGGTCAGGTACAGCTCGGCGGCGGCGCGGGGGTGCAGCCGGGGCAGCACGGTCGCCGAGATCACCGCCGGGATCACCCCGATGCGTACCTCGGTGAACGCGAACGTCGCCTCGTCGGCGCAGACCGCAAGGTCGGCGGCGGCGATCAGGCCCAGCCCACCGGCCCGCGCCGGCCCGCCGACCCGGGCCAGCACCGGCTTGGGGCACTCCCAGAGCGCCGCGAGCACGTCACCCAGCATCCCGGCCGGCACCGTCCCGCTGGCGTACGCCGCGGCAGTCTCCTTCAGGTCCGCGCCGGAGCAGAAGACCGGGCCGGTGTGGTCGAGCACGATCACTCGGACCGCCTCGTCGGCGATCGCGTCCGCCAGCCCGGCCAGCAGTTGGGTCATCAGGCCGGTGGAGAGCGCGTTGCGGTTGTGCGGGCTGTCCAGGGTGAGGGTGGTCACCCCACGGGCCGTGGCGACCCGCACGAGGACGTCGGGAGAGGTCATGCCGGGCACACTAGTGGCCATGCCCGGCGTCCTTCCAGATGGTGAGACCGTCCCCGTCGACGGATCGTTGCCCGCCACCGCCACCGCGGCGGTCGGCGCGCGCGGCTTCGGCGTGTACGTGCACGTGCCGTTCTGCGCCAGCCGCTGCGGCTACTGCGACTTCAACACCTACACCGCCGCCGAACTGGGTGGCGGCGCCAGCCGCGAGGGGTACGCGGACACCGTGCTGGCCGAGCTGAAGCTCGCCGCCCGGGTGCTCGGCGACACCCCGCCGCCCCGGGTCGACACCGTCTTCGTCGGCGGCGGCACGCCGACCCTGCTCCCCGCCGACGACCTGGCCCGCATCCTCGACGGCATCGATCGCACCTGGGGGCTGGCCGTCGACGCCGAGGTGACCACCGAGGCCAACCCCGAGTCGGTCACCCCGGAATCGTTGAAGCTGCTGCGGGCCGCCGGCTACACCCGGATCTCGCTGGGCATGCAGTCCGCCTCCCCGGGGGTGCTGGCGATCCTGGATCGCAAACACAGCGCCGGCCGGGCCACCGCCGCCGCCCTGGAGGCGCGCGACGCGGGGTTCGAGCACGTCAACCTGGACCTGATCTACGGCACCCCGGGGGAGCGGGCCGAGGACTTCGCCGCCTCGCTGGAGCAGGTCGTCGCCGCCGGGGTGGACCACGTCAGCGCGTACGCCCTGATCGTCGAGGACGGCACCCGGCTCGCCGCCCGGATGCGGCGCGGCGAGCTGGCGTACCCCAGTGACGACGTCGCCGCGGACCGCTACCTGGCGGCGGAGGCCGCGCTCGACGCGGCCGGGCTCTCCTGGTACGAGGTCTCCAACTGGGCCCGCACCGAGGAGGCCCGCTGCCGGCACAACCTGCTCTACTGGACCGGCGCGGACTGGTGGGGGCTGGGGCCGGGGGCGCACAGCCACGTCGGTGGGGTGCGCTGGTGGAACGTGAAACACCCCTCGGCGTACGCCCAGCGGTTGGCCGCCGGCGTCTCTCCCGGCCTGGCCCGGGAGGTGCTCACCGTCGACGAGGCGCACATGGAGGACGTGATGCTCCGGCTGCGGCTGGCCAGCGGCCTCCCGCTGGCGGTGCTCGACGCCACCGGCCGGGCCGGTGCCGAGCGGGCGCTGGCCGGCGGCCTGCTGGCCGCCGACGAGTACGCCGCCGGCCGGGCGGTGCTCACCCTGCGCGGGCGGCTGCTCGCCGACGCGGTCGTCCGCGACCTGCTGCCCTGAGTGCCCCACCGCCCCCGGGCCGGGACAGCGGTGCTCCGGACCGGCCGGGGGAGCGGCCGGCCCGGTTCACTTGATGAAGTTGGCCGTCATCGGGTAGCGGTACGGGGTGCCCTCGTTGGCCTTGATGCCGGCGATGATCCCGAACAGGATCTGGATCACCACGACGGCGATGCTGGGCAGGAAGAGCAGGCACCAGCTCACGAAGAGCAGCACGAACGCGATGATCGACCAGAGGATCTGGAAGTTCAGGGCGGCGAGGGCGTGCGCCCGCACGGTCGGCGACTGCTGGCCACGGGCCAGGTAGGCGATCAGCGGGGCGACGAAGCCCAGCGGACCGAAGCTGACCAGCGCGCCGAGCGCCCCGCCGAAGTGCGCGACCAGCGCCCAGGTCTTGTCCTCGTTGTTGGCGTAGCCGCCGCCGGGGCCGCCGTAGGCCCCGCCGGTCGGGTAGCCGCCGGGCGGGGGATAGCCACCACCGGGCGGAGGGTAGCCACCTGCCGGAGGGTAGTCGCCTGACGGCGGTTGGTCACCGGTGGGCGGCGGATAGCCACCGGCCGGGGGATAGCCGGCCGGCCCGGGCGCCCCGGACAGTGGTGCGGTGGGCGGCTCGGCCGACGGGAACGGGCCTGGGGAGGTGGGCTCCGGCGGGTAGTTGCCGGGGTCGCCCGACCCGGGAGGGCGAGGAGGTTCAGTCATGCATGTCACGGTAGGGGCCCGTGGCAACGCCGCACCAGAGCGACACCGCCTGGCAGTGCGGGCCGATCGGCCCAACGCTGGTGGCGTGGGCCGCACCGACGGGTGGCCGTTGATCATCGCGTCGGCGGGCCCGCCGACGTAGACTGGCACTCGTTACAGTCGAGTGCCAGGACGGCCCGGCCGGCCCAGAGCGCCGGCGGCCGACGTGCGACAGGAGGTGCGGAGGATGGGTCTCGACGACCGTAAACTCGCCGTGCTCCGCGCCATCGTCGAAGACTACGTCTCCACCCAGGAGCCGGTCGGCAGCAAGGCGCTGGTCGAGCGGCACCAGCTCGGAGTCTCCCCGGCCACGGTCCGCAACGACATGGCCGTGCTGGAGGAGGAGGGCTACATCCGGCAGCCGCACACCAGTGCCGGCCGGGTGCCCACCGACCGCGGCTACCGCCTCTTCGTCGACCGGTTGTCCCGGGTCAAGCCGCTCAGCCCGGCCGAGCGCCGGGCCATCGAGCGTTTCCTGGTCGGCGCGGTCGACCTCGACGACGTGGTGCACCGCACGGTGCGGTTGCTCGCCCAACTGACCCGGCAGGTCGCCGTCGTGCAGTACCCGAGCCTGGCCCGCTCCTCGGTGCGTCACCTGGAGCTGGTACCGATCTCCACCACCCGGCTGATGCTCGTCATGATCGCCGACACCGGGCGGGTGGAGCAGCGACTCGTGGAGCTGCCCGGGCCGGTGCCCGCCGACGACGTCACCGACCTGCGCCGCCTGATCAACGAGAAGCTCGCCAACGCCCGGCTGTCCGAGACGCCGCCGCTGGTGCAGGCGCTGGTCGAGGAAGCGCCGACCGGGCTGCGTCCGACCATGACCACGCTCGCCACCGTCCTGCTGGAGACGCTCGTCGAGCGGCACGAGGAGCGGATCGCGCTCGCCGGCACCGCGAACCTCACCCGGGGCGGCCTGCTCGACTTCCAGGGCTCCCTGCGGCCGATCCTCGAGGCTCTGGAGGAGGAGGTCGTGCTGCTCAAGCTCATCGGTGAGACCGAGCCGAGCACGACCCGGGTGCTGATCGGCGACGAGAACGAGTTCGACAACCTGCGGGCCGCCTCGGTGGTCAGCACGGGGTACGGCCCGGGCACCACCATCGTGGGCGGCCTGGGGGTGCTGGGGCCCACCCGGATGGACTACCCCGGCAACATCGCCACGGTGCGCGCCGTGGCACGCTACGTGGGCGAGTTGCTGGCCCAGAACTGATTGGTCAGGGCCGATGCGGCCGGCTGCGGCCGCCGACCGGCGCAACGCGAGACGAACATGAGGACACGGAACGCAGTGGCCAGGGACTACTACGGCATTCTCGGTGTGAGCCGGGAAGCCTCCGATGACGAGATCAAGCGCGCCTACCGCAAGCTGGCGCGCCAGTTCCACCCGGACGTCAATCCGGACCCGGAGGCTCAGGAGAAGTTCAAGGACATCAACGCCGCGTACGAGGTCCTCTCGGACGACCGGAAGCGGCAGATCGTCGACCTGGGTGGCGACCCGCTCGCCCCGGGTGGCGGCGGTGCCGGCGGTCCGGGTGGCCCCGGAGGCGCCGGGCCGTTCGTCGGTTTCCAGGACATCATGGACGCGTTCTTCGGCGGTGCCGGAGGTGGCGCCCGTGGCCCACGGCCGCGTACCCGCCCGGGCGCCGACGCGATCCTGCGGCTCGAACTCGACCTGCACGAGACGGCCTTCGGCGTGGAGGCCCCGATCACCGTCGACACCGCGGTGCTCTGCACCACCTGCTCCGGCGCCGGTACGGCCGCCGGCACCCACCTGGCGACGTGCGAGGCGTGCGGCGGTCGGGGCGAGGTGCAGTCGGTGCAGCGCACCTTCCTCGGCCAGGTGGTCTCCGCCCGGCCGTGCACCGTGTGCCAGGGCTACGGCACCACCATCCCGCACCCCTGCCCCACCTGCGCCGGCGACGGCCGGGTGCGGACCCGCCGTTCGCTGACCGTCAAGATCCCGGCCGGCGTCGAGGACGGCATGCGGATCCGGCTGGCCCAGCAGGGCGAGGTGGGCCCCGGCGGCGGCACCGCCGGTGACCTCTACGTGGAGATCCACGAGCGCCCGCACGACGTGTACTCCCGCAAGGGCGACGACCTGCACTGCCGGGTCACCGTGCCGATGACGGCGGCGGCGCTGGGCACCCGGCTGACCATCAAGACGCTGGACAGCGAGGAGACCGTCGACGTCAAGGCCGGCACCCAGCCGGCCAGCACCCTGCGACTGCGCGCCCGGGGCGTGCCGCACCTGCGCGGCACCGGCCGAGGCGACCTCTACGTGCACCTGGACGTGCGGACGCCCACCAAGCTCGACCCGGACCAGGAGAAGATGCTGCGCGACTTCGCCAAGACCCGTGGTGAGGAGGTCGCCGAGCTGTCCAAGCAGGGCGGCTTCTTCTCCCGGATGCGCGACGCGTTCAACGGGCACGCCTGAGGTGTCCGCACCGCTGTTCCTGGTCGAGGCGCTGCCCACCGGCGACGCGCTGACCCTGGACGGCCCGGAGGGGCATCACGCCGCCACCGTGCAGCGCTTGCGCGTCGGCGAGGAGCTGCTGCTCGCCGACGGCCGGGGTGGCACGGCCGCCGCCGTGGTCACGGCCGTCGGCCGGGGCAGCCTGGAGGTCACCATCACCTCCCGGGGGTACGCGGACGCGCCCGTACCCCGGCTGGTGACAGTGCAGGGCATCGCCAAGGGCGACCGGGGTGAGCTGGCCGTGCAGGCGATGACCGAGGTCGGGGTGGACGAGATCGTGCCCTGGGCGGCCTCGCGCTCGGTGACCCAGTGGCGCGGCGACCGGGGCGTACGCGCCCGGGAGAAGTGGGTGGCCACCGCGCGGGAGGCGGCCAAGCAGGCCCGCCGGCCGTGGCTGCCGGTGGTGGCCGGTGCGCCGGACGAGTCCACCGCCACGGTGGCCCGTCGGATCGCCGGTGCCGCCGCCGGGTTCGTGCTGCACGAGGAGGCCGAGGACCGGCTCACCACCGCCGAGCTGCCCTCCACCGGCGAGATCGTGCTGGTGGTCGGCCCGGAGGGTGGCATCGCCCCGGCCGAGTTGACCGCCTTCGCCGAGGCCGGCGGGCGACCCGTACGCCTCGGGCCGGCCGTGCTGCGCACCTCCACCGCCGGGGTGGCGGCCCTCAGCGTGCTCGCCGCCCGCCTCGGCCGCTGGTGACCCGCCGACGGCCGGCTCGTTTCAGGGCCGGGGAAACACCGGCACCACCTCTTCCTCCGGCCCCAGGTCCAGCCCGGCCGGCCCGATGATCTGCGGGTCCGGTGTGCCGACCACCTCGGGGTCCTTGCCGGTGTAGTCGAAGCGGTGCAGCACGTGCCGCATCGCCTCGAGCCGGGCCCGCTTCTTGTCGTTGCTCTTCACCACCGTCCACGGCGCGTCGGCCGTGTCGGTCCAGAAGAACATCGCCTCCTTGGCCTCGGTGTACTCGTCCCACCGGTCGAGTGAGGCGATGTCCATCGGGGACAGCTTCCACTGCCGGACCGGGTCGACCTGGCGGATCGCGAACCGGGTGCGCTGCTCGTTCTGGGAGACCGAGAACCAGAACTTGACCAGCCGGATGCCCGAGCGCACCAGCATCCGTTCCAGCTCCGGGGCCTGCCGCAGGAACTCCAGGTACTCCTTGCGGCTACAGAAGCCCATCACCCGCTCCACGCCGGCCCGGTTGTACCAGGAACGGTCGAACAGCACGATCTCGCCGGCCGCCGGCAGGTGTGCCAGCCACCGCTGGAAGTACCACTGGGCGGCTTCCCGCTCGTCCGGCTTGGCGAGCGCCACCACCGACGCGCCACGCGGGTTGAGGTGCTCCATGAAGCGTTTGATGGTGCCGCCCTTGCCGGCCGCGTCCCGGCCCTCGAAGAGGATCACCAAACGCTCTCCGGACTCCTTGATCCAGTCCTGGAGTTTCAGCAGCTCGATCTGGAGCAGCCGCTTGTCGCGGTCGTACTCCTCGCGGTCCAGTCGCTCGTCGTACGGGTAGTCCTCGCGCCAGGTTTCGACGGGGGTGCCGTCGGGGCGGAGCAGGACAGGGTCGTCGTCGTGGCCATCGGCCACCCGGTAGTCGGCGGTGAGGTCCAGCAGCGCGGAGTCGGCCATGTCGGTGGGACTTACCCTCCCGCGAACCGCCAACCACCTCCCCGGCCGGGTGACCTGCCGGCGGCGTCGGCCTCAGCTGCGCAGGTAGGAGGCCCCGTTGAGGTCGACGATCGTGCCGGAGGCCCACTCGGCCTGCGGCGAGGCCAGCCAGTGCACGGCGGCGGCGATCTCCTCCGGTCGGCCCACCCGGTCGAACGGGCTCTGCGCCCGGATCGCCGCGCCCTCCGCACCGCGCAGGTACTCGGTGACCATGTCGGTCGCCACGAAGCCCGGCGCGACGGTGGCGACAGCGATGCCGTACGGCGCGAGCGCCACGGCGAGGGACTGGCCCAGCGCGTTCAGCCCCGCCTTGCTGGCCCCGTACGCCGGCTGGTGCGGCTCGCCACGGAACGCGCCACGGGACGAGACGTTGACGATCCGCCCGCCGCGTTCGCGCATGTGCTGCGCGGCGCACCAGATGGCGTTGCCGGCGCCGGTCAGGTTCGTCTCCAGCACCTGCCGCCAGCGCTGCTGCCACTCCTCGTACGAGGCGCCGAAGATCGGGTGCGGGTCGTCGCGGTCGCCGTACGTCCCGGCGTTGTTGACCAGCACGTCCAGCCCGCCGAGCAGTTCGGCGGCCTGGTCGACCATGACCCGGACCGCGTCCGGATCGGTGAGGTCGGCGCGGACCACCACGTGCCCGGTGCCGGGCAGTTGCGCGCGTAGTTCCTCGGCCGCGTCGGCGGAGTCGCGGTGGTGGATGGCCACCCGGTCGCCGCCGGCTGCGAACGCCTTCGCCACCGCGCGGCCGATCCCGCGCGAGGCCCCGGTCACGAGTACCGCTCGATCCGTCATGCCGGCCATCCTGCCTCAGCCGACCTTCGCTGCGAACAGCCGGCGGCGCATGCTGTGCCGGAGCACCCTCGGCCCGTTAGTCCTTACACTGCCCCGATGGGATCCGACTGCCTGTTCTGCCGCATCGTCGCCGGGGAGATCCCGGCCACCGTGGTCCGGGAGACCGACACCACGCTCGCCTTCCGCGACATCGGCCCGAAGGCGCCGGTGCACGTCCTGGTCATTCCGAAGGAGCACTACGCCGACGTCGCCACGCTCGCCCAGGGTGATCCGGCGCTGGCCGCCGACGTGCTGGCGACGTCCGCCGCCGTGGCCGAGGACGAGGGGCTGCTCGGCGACGGTTTCCGGCTGATGTTCAACACCGGCGCGTACGGCGGGCAGGAGGTCTTCCACGTGCACGCGCACCTGCTCGGCGGTGCGCCGCTCGGCCCGATGCTCGCCCGGGACCTGGCGTGAGCGAGCGCAGCGAGCGAACCAGCAGGCTCAGTGGCGTGGCGCATCGCGACGGCGCGCAGCGAAGCGGAGCGACGGCGTGAGCGAGCGCGCTCCCGCGCCGGACGGTCGCGGCAACGAGCACCTGGACCGGTTGGTCCGGCGGGTGCAGGCCGAGGCCCGCGTGCCCGCGGTGTCGGCGGCGCTGCACCGGGCCGACCGACCGCTCTGGAGCTGCACCGTCGGCGAGACCGGCACCGACAGCCCCCTGGACGCGGGCACCCAGTTCCGGATCGGCTCGATCACCAAGACGTTCACCGCGGTGCTGGTCCTGCAGTGCCGCGACGACGGGCTGCTGGACCTGGACGACCCGGTGGGCCGGCACCTGGACCTCCCGGCGCACGGCGAGCTGACCGTACGACGGTTGCTGTCGCACACCGGTGGCCTGCAACGCGAGCCGTTCGGCGACGTGTGGGACAGCCTGCGCGCACCGGACGACGACCAACTGGTCGCCGAGCTGGACCGGGCCGAGCGGGTGCTGCCGACCGGCCGGCGGTTCCACTACTCCAACCTGGGCGTGGCAGTACTCGGCCAACTCGTCGCCCGGCTCCGGGGCGGCGGCTGGGCGCAGGCGCTCACCGAGCGGATCCTGACGCCGCTGGGGCTGACCGACACCACGGTGACCCCCCGGCCGACGGCGGCCACCGGGTTCCTGGTCGACGCGTACTCCGACGAGGCGCACCCGGAACCGCCTACCGACTTCGGCGCGGTCGGCCCGGCCGCCCAGCTCTGGAGCACCGCTACCGACATGGCCCGCTGGGCTGCGTTCCTGGCCGACCCGGCGGCGCTGGACCCGGCCGGCGCGGTCCTCGCCCCGGCCACCCTGGACGAGATGCGCTGGCCGCTGACCACCACCGACGAGACGCTCTGGGGCGCGGGCTTCGGGCTCGGGCTGATCCTGATCCCGCAGGGGGAGCGGGTGATGCACGTGGGGCACGACGGGGCGATGCCCGGGTTCCTCGCCGGGGCGTACGGCCGCCGCGGCGGTGACGGCACGCCCGGCGCGATGGGCGCCGCGGTGCTCGGCTCGTCCGGCACGGCGACCGAACTGTTCGACCTGTCGCACCGGCTGCTCGCCGCGGCGGTCGAGCACGACCCGGCCGAGATCGAGCCCTGGCGACCCGGCGCACCCGCGCCGGCGGCCCTGCGGGGTGCGCTCGGCCGCTGGTGGGGCGAGGGCTCCGAGTACGTCTTCTCCTGGCACGACGGCACCCTGCGGGCGCGCGGGGTCGGTGACCCGACCGGACGCCCTCCGGCGATCTTCACCCCGCTGCCGGATCAGCCGGACGTGTTCCGGGTGGTCTCCGGTCGTGAGGTCGGTGAGCTGCTGCGGCTGACCCGGGACGAGGCAGGCGCGGTGGTCCGGATGCACTGGGCGACGTACCGGTTCACCCGCCACCAGGAGACCTTCGACCGGTACGACTTCCGGGCCGGGAGTTGATCGCGGCCAGCGGAAATGGGCGCGATGCGCCCCACGTTGAACCGATACGATGGGTGTAACGTCCGCACGCCAGGCCAGCAGGCCGGCGCCGAGATCGAGAGCAGGTGCGCAGGGCCCTTCGGCCCAACCTATGACCGGCACCCCACCTCCCGGCCCGCCCCGGGTGCAGACCAGGATCACCGTGCCCGACCCGAAGATCATGGTCAATCTGCTCGGCGCAGGCGACGAGATCCTCAGACTCGTCGAACGCTCGGTCACCAGTGACGTGCACGTTCGCGGCAACGAGATCACCATCACCGGTGACCCCGCGGACAACGCCCTCGCCGAGCGGGTCTTCAGCGAGCTCCTCGAACTCATCGAGAAAGGCGAGACCCTGACCACAGACGCCGTCAGGCGTACCGTCGGCATGCTCGAGCAGGGCAGCGCCGAGCGGCCCGCCGAAGTCCTGACACTCAACATCCTCTCCCGACGCGGGCGCACCATCCGTCCCAAGACCCTCGGGCAGAAGAAGTACGTCGACGCGATCGACACCCACACCATCGTCTTCGGCATCGGCCCGGCCGGCACCGGAAAGACCTACCTGGCGATGGCGAAGGCCGTCCAGGCGTTGCAGGCCAAGCAGGTCAACCGGATCATCCTCACCCGGCCGGCGGTCGAGGCGGGCGAGCGACTGGGCTTCCTGCCCGGCACGCTCAACGAGAAGATCGACCCGTACCTGCGCCCGCTCTACGACGCGCTGCACGACATGCTCGACCCGGAGACGATCCCGAAGCTGATGGCCGCCGGCACGATCGAGGTCGCACCCCTCGCCTACATGCGGGGTCGGACGCTCAACGACGCGTTCATCATCCTGGACGAGGCGCAGAACACGACGCCCGAGCAGATGAAGATGTTCCTCACCCGACTCGGCTTCAACTCCAAGATCGTCGTGACCGGTGACATCACCCAGGTGGACCTTCCCGGCGGGACGAGCAGCGGCCTGCGGGTGGTTCGGGAGATCCTGGAAAACGTCGATGACGTGCACTTCTCCCAGTTGTCCAGCTCCGACGTGGTCCGCCACCAGCTGGTCGGGGAGATCGTCGACGCGTACGCCCGCTGGGACGCCGAGCGGGAGAACCAGCAGGCGCAGGGCGTTCACGCCGTGCCTGGGCGACCCGCCCAGGGCGGCCGGGCCGGCCGCCGCCGCTAAAGCAGAGGAAAGCAGTTGTCCATCGAGATCGCCAACGAGTCCGGTGTCGACGTCGACACCGACGCCGTGCTCGCCGTCGCCCGGCACGCCCTCGACGAGATGGGGGTCAACCCCCTCGCCGAGCTGTCCGTGCTGCTGGTCGACATCGACTACATGACCGAGCTGAACCACCGCTGGATGGGTGGCGACGGCCCGACCGACGTGCTCGCCTTCCCCATGGACGAGGGCAGCGTCGACCACGGCCCGGGTGAGTCCGCACCGGCCGGCGGCGAGCCCGCCCTGCTCGGCGACATCGTGCTCTGCCCGGAGGTGGCGGCCAAGCAGGCCGCGACCGCCGGGCACGCACCGGCCGACGAGCTGCACCTGCTCACCGTGCACGGGGTGCTGCACCTGCTCGGCTACGACCACGCCGAGCCGGAGGAGGAGCGGGAGATGTTCGCACTCCAGGCTCGGCTGCTGGCGAGCTGGCGGTCGACCCGCACCCAGTGATGTCCACTTCTCCGTTACTCGCGGCCGGCGCCACCGCCGGCCTTCCCGACTTTCAGCTGATCGTCTTCGCGGCCGGTCTGGTGGTGCTGGCCGGCCTGATCGCGATGACCGAGGCGGCCCTCGCCGCGGTCTCACCGGCCCGAGCCGCCGAGCTGGCCCGCGACGGTGTGCGCGGCGCCCGTACCCTCCAGGTCGTGGCCGGCGACGTCGTCCGGCACCTCAACCTGCTCCTGCTGTTGCGGCTGCTCGCCGAGCTGACCGCCACCACACTGGTGGCGCTCGTGGCGGTGGACAGCTTCGGCGCCGGCTGGCGGGCTGCGCTGGTGACCGCCGGCGCGATGACAGTGGTCAGCTTCGTGGTGGTGGGCGTCGCCCCACGCACCATCGGCCGGCAGCACGCCTACGCCGTGGGCCGTGCGGTGGCGCCGCTGGTCCGCTGGCTGGGCCGGGCGCTCAACCCGCTCGCGTCGCTGCTGATCCTGATCGGCAACGCGGTCACCCCGGGGCGCGGCTTCCGGGAAGGTCCGTTCGCCACCCAGGTGGAGCTGCGGGAGCTGGTCGACCTGGCCGAGCAGCGCGGCGTTGTCGAGCACGGCGAACGCCAGATGATCCACTCCGTCTTCGCGCTCGGCGACACCATCGCCCGTGAGGTGATGGTGCCGCGTACCGAGATGGTGTGGATCGAGGAGGGCAAGACGCTCGCGCAGGCGCTGGCGCTCTTCCTGCGCTCCGGTTTCTCCCGCATCCCGGTGATCGGCGAGAGCGTCGACGACGTGCTGGGGGTGCTCTACCTCAAGGACCTGATCCGGCGCTCCCGCGGCGGAGACCCGAGGGCCGAGCAGTTGCCGGTGGCCGAGCTGATGCGCCCGGCGACCTTCGTCCCGGAGTCCAAGCCGGTCGACGACCTGCTGTCCGAGATGCAGGCGGCCCGCAACCACCTGGTCATCGTGGTCGACGAGTACGGCGGCACCGGCGGTCTGGTCACCATCGAGGACATCCTCGAGGAGATCGTCGGTGAGATCACCGACGAGTACGATGTCGAGCGCCCGCCCGTCGAACGTCTCGCGGACTCCTCGGTGCGGGTGACCGCTCGCCTGCCGGTGGAGAATCTCGGCGAGATGTTCGACACCGACCTGCCCACCGACGAGGTGGAGACGGTCGGCGGTCTGCTCGCCCAGTCGCTGGGGCGGGTGCCGATCCCGGGTGCCGAGGCCGAGGTCGCCGGTCTCCGTCTGATCGCCGAGGGCACCACCGGCCGGCGCAACCGGATCGACACCGTCCTGGTCAGTCGGGTGGAGCCGGGCGATGAGCAGGACACCGCGGGGCGCGGCGAGCACGCCGGCCCCGGGGACGACACGGACAACTATCGAGACGACGAGAGGCAACCCGCCGATGCCTGACACACCCGCCGCGCCTGCCGCCCGGCCCACCCCCACCGCGTCGGGCGCGCTGAGCGCCGAGGACGGCAAGCTCGTCGTCCTGGCCCGGGGAGCCCGCGCGCGGGTCGGTGCCGTGGAGGGCGCCGCGGTCCGCGACCAGGACGGCCGGACGTACGCGGCGGCCAGTGTCGCGCTGCCGTCGCTGACGCTCACCGCGTTGCAGTTGGCGGTCGCTTCGGCCGTGGCGGCCGGGGCGAGTCGGCTGGAGGCGGCGGTGGTGGTGACCGAGGCGTCGACGCTGGATGGTGCCGGGCACGCGGCGGTACGGGACCTTGCGGCGGACGCGCCGGTCCACGTGGCCGCTCCGGACGGCACGGTCCTCGGCACGGTGACCCAGTGAGCCCGGTGCAGGATCCGGAGGCGCGTCCGTACCGGGCCGGGTTCGGCTGCTTCGTCGGTCGCCCCAACGCCGGCAAGTCGACGCTGACCAACGCCATCGTCGGCACCAAGATCGCCATCACCTCGAACAAGCCGCAGACCACCCGGCACGTCATCCGGGCGGTGCTGCACCGACCGGAGTCGCAGCTGGTCCTCGTCGACACGCCGGGCCTGCACCGCCCGCGTACGCTGCTCGGCGAACGTCTCAACGACCTGGTCCGGTCCACCTGGACCGAGGTCGACGTGATCGGCCTGTGCATCCCGGCGGACGAGCCGGTCGGGCGCGGTGACCGGTTCATCACCGGCGAGTTGGCCGAGTTGAAGGCGACCGTGCTGGCGGTGGTCACCAAGACCGACCTGGTGGACAAGCGTCGCCTGGCGGAGCAGCTGCTGGCGGTCAGCAAGATGGGCGAGTTCGCCGAGATCGTGCCGGTGAGCGCGGTGTCCGGGCACCAGGTGGACACCCTCGTCGACGTGATGACCAAGTACCTGCCGCCGTCGCCGCAGCTCTACCCGGACGACATGCTCACCGACGACCCCGAGCAGGTGCTGGTCGCCGAGCTGATCCGCGAGGCCGCCCTGGAGGGGGTCCGCGACGAGCTGCCGCACTCCATCGCCGTGGTGGTGGAGGAGATGATCCCCGAGGGTCAGGTCATGAAGATCTACGCCGACCTGTACGTGGAGCGGCCCAGCCAGAAGGCCATCGTGCTCGGGCACAAGGCGAGTCGGCTCAAGGAGGTCGGCACCAACGCCCGCAAGCAGATCGAGGAGCTGCTCGGCGGTCGGGTCTACCTCGACCTGCACGTGCGGGTCGCTAAGGATTGGCAGCGCGACCCGAGGCAACTGCGCAAGCTGGGCTTCTGACCCACCTCGTCGGCGGTGCCCGGCCGGCGGCACGATCGCCTTCGGTCGGGCAGCCGGGGATGTTCACGCTCGGTTGAGGTGGCGGTCGTTTGGTGCGCGCGCCACGCAGGGTAGGAAAGCTGTGCCCCCGCGTCCCCGACCGAGTGCAGGCTGATGCGCAACAGGTACCTCGACATCCTCCGTGCCCTGGCCATCGTTCGAGTGGTGGTCTACCACGTCACCGGATGGGCGACCCTCACCCTCGTCTTCCCTGCCATGTCGGTGATGTTCGCGCTGGCAGGCTCGCTGATGGCCGCGTCGCTGACCCGGGCCGGAGCGGCGGCGGTCGGGCGTCGGCTGCGTCGACTGCTGCCGTCGCTGTGGGTGCTCGCGGTGGTCTTCGTGCCGGCCATGCTGTTCAGCGGGTTGTCGGTGAGCCCTCGGGTGCTGCTGTGGCTGTTCCCGATTGCCGACCCGCCGGCCAACAACTGGGGCGCGCTGGCGCTGAGCATCATCTGGTACCTGCGTGACTATCTCTGGTTCGTGCTCGCCTCGCCGGTCGCGTTCTGGCTGTTCCGGCGTGCCCCGCTGATGACCCTGCTCGCCCCGTACCTCCTGCTGGTGACGATCGAGGTGGGGATCTACCCGGCGCCGCCGGTGCTGCGCGAGTTCGGGCTCTACTTCGGCGCGTGGCTGCTCGGCTTCGCCCACCACACCGGGATGCTGCGCCGACTCTCCGGCCGGCTGCTGTACCCGGTGGCGCTCGCCCTCGCCGTGGGCGGCGGCGCCTGGATCGTCGAGCATCCCGGTCCGCGCGGGTACGACCTGAACGACAACCCCCTGGGCAACGCCCTCTGGTCGGCCGCGTTCATTCTGATCGTGCTGGGCCGGGCGCCGGCCGGGGTGGCCTGGCTGAGCCGGAGCCGACTGGCCGACCGGGCGGTGACAGTGCTCAACCGGCGGGCGCTCACCGTCTACCTCTGGCACATGCCGTTCGTGGTGGCGCTCACTCCACTGGTCGACGTGGTGGGCTGGTCCCACCAAGACCCGGTGGGCCTGGCCATCCGGGTACTGCTGGTCTTCGCCCTGGTCGGGCTGGTCACCCTGGCCGTCGGTTGGGTCGAGGACGTCGCCGCCCGTCGCCGCCCGGAGCTGATCCCCGGTGGCCCGGCGCAGTCCGCCGACGCGGCGATCCGGCCGGGTGCCGAGGGTGCGGCCCGGTCGGGTGCCGAAGCGGCGGGCGGTGCCGGGGCGACCGTCGGACGAGCGGTGCCGGCGCAGCGGACGGCCGCGGAGGCCGCCAGCGTCGAGATCAACGCTCGCTGATCGTGAGGTTGCCGCTGTTGGCCGAACCGTCGAGCACCAGGGACGCCGCCGGGTTGTCGGCGACGGTCACGGTCTTGTCGCCGGAGTCGGCGCTGGACCGGACCCGGTAGGCGCCCTCCGGCACCACCAGCGTGACGTCACCACTGGAGGCGTGGACCCGGGCCGAGGCGGGCTTGTCCAGCTCCACGTTGACATTGCCCGAGCTGGCCTCGGCGTCGACAGTGCCGCCCAGCCGGCGTGCGGTGATGTCTCCGGAAGAGGCGCGCAGTCGTACCGCTGCGGCGGCCTCGCTCACCTCGATGTTGCCGGAACGGGCCTCCACCCCGACCGCGCCCGACGCGCCGGAGATCCGCACGTCGCCCGAGCTCACCTGTAGCTCGACGGCGCCGACCCGGCTCAACTCGACGTTGCCGGAGCTGGTCTCGCCCTGCACCGCCACACCCTCGGGCACCGTCACCTCGTAGGAGATGCTGCACCGCGAGCCACAGTCGGTGTCCAGCACCAGCTCGCTGCCCTTGATCTCGTAGCGGGTGTTGTCCGGTTCACCGCCCTGGTAGCGAACCACTCGCTTGATCCGTACCTCGGACGCCGGGCCGGTGCCGCGGACCACCACGTCGCCCGACCCCCCGGAGACCCGGACCGTGGTGATCCGGACCGCCTCGGTGTTGTCGTAGTCGAGCCGACGGAACGACAGGTTGTCGCACCCGGCGAGCACGATGAGGGTGGTGGCGAGCCCTAGCGCGACGGGAGCGGCGACGCGACGACGGCGGGGGGTGGTGGTCAGGTGCAGTGCCATGACCAGCACGCTACGACCGAGCACGAGGTGGCCGCATCGGGGTTCATCCGCGCTTGCACCCCGAACCAACCCTGATTTCACACCCCGAGGGAGAATGGCCCGATGGCCGGGTACCGCCGACAGCTCTACCGCGACGACGCGGTGGTGCTGCGTGTGCAGAAGCTCGGCGAGTCCGACCGGATCATCACCCTGCTCACCCGCCGGCACGGCCGGCTGCGCGCGGTGGCTCGAGGGATCCGCCGCACCACCAGCAAGTTCGGTGCCCGGCTGGAGCCGTTCGGCCACGTCGACCTCCAGCTCGCCGGTGACCCGAAGGGCAACCACGGCAGTTCTCTGCACACCGTGAGCCAGGTCGAGGGCATCGACCTGTACGGCAAACGGTTCCTGGGCGACTATCCGCGCTACACGGCGGCCAGCGCGATCGCCGAGACCGCCGAGCGGCTGACCCCGGTGGAACGGGAGCCGTCGCTGCGGCTGTTCCAGCTCACCATCGGCGCGTTGAAGGCGCTGTCCCGGGGCGAGCACGCCACCACCCTGGTGCTCGACGCGTACCTGCTGCGCGGGATGTCCCTGGCCGGCTGGGCGCCGGCGCTGGTCGCCTGCGCGGTCTGCGGCACGCCCGGGCGGCACCGGGCGTTCTCGGTTCCGGCCGGCGGCGCGGTCTGTCCGGATTGTCGGCCACCCGGGGCGGCTCATCCCGCCCCGGCCACCATCGATCTGATGTCCGCGCTGACCTCCGGCGACTGGGTGATCGCCGACGCCACCGACGCCGCCGTACGTCGGGAGTGCAGTGGGCTGGTCGCGGCTCACCTGCAGTGGCACCTGGAGCGCGCGCTACGCTCGCTGCCGCTGGTCGACCGGGGTTCCTCGGCGGCTGGCACGGCTCCGCCGCCGGAGGGCACCGGGGCCGTGGTGCTCCGGCCACGTGGCGACGTCGAGGCCGGGGCGGACGGCGCGAACAGGGAGTGACCGAGTGATCCGATCGAAGAAGGCCGGCCGGCGCGAGCCGACGCCGCCGGTGCCACACCCGTCCGGGGCCCGCCCCCCGGCGCTGCCCACCGAGGCGGTGCCGAAGCACGTGGCGGTGGTGATGGACGGCAACGGCCGCTGGGCCAAGGACCGCGGGCTGCCCCGCACCAAGGGGCACGAGGCGGGGGAGCACAGCCTCTTCGACACCATCGAAGGTGCCATCGAGATGGGCATCCCGTACCTGTCGGCGTACGCGTTCTCCACCGAGAACTGGCGGCGCTCGCCCGACGAGGTCCGCTTCCTGATGGGGTTCAACCGGGACGTGATCCGTCGCCGCCGGGACCAGTTGGTCGACCTGGGCGTACGGGTGGTGTGGTCGGGCCGGCCCGGTCGGCTGTGGAAGAGCGTTATCTCCGAGTTGCAGACCGCCGAGGAGATGTCCCGCGACAACTCGACGCTGACCCTGCAGTTCTGCGTCAACTACGGCGGGCAGGCCGAGATCGGTGACGCCGCCGCCGCGATCGCGCGGGACGTGGCGGCCGGCCGGCTGGATCCGGCGAAGGTCACCGAGAAGACCGTGGCGAAGTACCTCTACCACCCGGAGATCCCGGAGGTGGACCTGTTCCTGCGCCCTTCCGGGGAGGAGCGGATCTCCAACTTCCTGCTCTGGCAGACCGCGTACGCCGAGTTGGTCTTCCTGGACACGCTCTGGCCCGACTTCGACCGCCGCCACCTCTGGTACGCGTGCGAGTTGTACGCCCAGCGGGACCGACGCTTCGGCGGCGCGCTGCCCAACCCGGTCGCCCCGGTTATCTGAGCCGACGCGCTTACCCGCACGTCACTCTGGGTATCAGAGACGTCAGAAGCCACTGACGGAGGTGAACCCACATGATCCAGAAGCGCATTGCCCAGTGGGCGGTGATGGCGATCGCGGTGCCGCTGGCCGCGGCCGGCGCCCGCCGGCTCAGCCACACCCTGGAGGCCCGGCGTGGTCCCTCCGGGGCGACCCGGTTGCTGACCAAGGGTGCGGACCTGATGCGTCCGCAGAAGGCCAAGCGCCGCCGCTTCTTCTGACCGATCCCCAGCTGTCCCAGCGCCGCCCGCACCCCTCGTGTGGGCGGCGTTGGCGCATCCCCCACGGTGCCGGGGGCCTGGGCAGGCACGACGGCGACCATCAGGCTTGGCACCGAGCGGGGGTGGTGCGCTCGTTTCGGGGTCCTGCGCAAGGGTGGCGGGTAGGGTCCGAAGGTGGTGGGACGACGGCGGTTGGGGGGCAGATGCGTGATCTCCGCTTTAAGATGATCATGGCGTTGAACGCCGCCGACCTGGGCGACCCGATCTGCGAGCAGGTGGCCGAGATCTGTGCCGAGATCGCCGAGCAGCACTGCGCCGAGTTCGGCCACACACCGCAGCTGCGCACCGGTGAGATCGCCGAACTGGCCACCGGCGAGCCGGCCCTGACCTGGGCGCCGTCGACCCCCGACGCCGGGCAGCGTGCCTGGTGACCGCGCCCGCGCCCGCGGTCGACATCCGTCGTGCCGATGATCGCTTCGCCACCCGGATCTCCTGGCTGGACTCCAAGCACTCCTTCTCGTTCTCCCGGCACTACGACCCTGCCAACACCCACCACGGTCTGCTGCTGGTCAACAACGACGACGTGGTCCGACCGGGGGCCGGCTTCGAGACCCACCCGCACCAGGACATGGAGATCGTGACCTGGGTGCTGCGCGGTTCCCTGGTGCACCAGGACTCCACCGGGCACTCCGGGGTGATCTACCCGGGTCTGGCCCAGCGGATGAGCGCCGGCACCGGCATCCTGCACTCGGAGAAGAACGACGCGTGGCGGCTCAACAACCAGGAGCCGCACACCGACCCGGTGCACTTCGTGCAGATGTGGGTGCTCCCCGACGAGCAGGGCGTCGACCCCGGCTACGAGCAACTGGAGATCGAGGACGAGCTGCTCCGCGGGGGCCTGGTGCCGATCGCCTCCGGGATGGACCGCTACGACGGCGCGTCCGCGATCCGGATCCGCAACCGGTACGCGACACTGCACGCCGCCCGCCTCGCCCCCGGCGACGAGGTCACCATCCCGGACGCGCCCTACGTGCACCTCTACGTGCCCAACGGGACGGTGACCCTGGAGGGCAGCGGCCCGCTCGGCAGCGGCGACGCCGCCCGGCTCACCATGACCGGTGGCCGGCGGGTGACCGCCGACGAACCGGCCGAGATCCTGGTCTGGGAGATGCACGCCACGGTCGCGTGAGCGTCACCCGCGCGGGAGGCGCCGCCGCGCCCCCATGATCACGCTCGAACATGGATGTAGTGGCCTCCACGACGACGGAGGCCACTACATCATGGATCCAGCACGATCTTGCCGGGCGCCGGAGGCGCGGGGGCGCGGGGGCGCGGGGGCGCGGGGGCCGGGGGCGCGGGTGCCGCGCCGGTTAGGCCGGGGACTCGGTGCGGTCGCCGGCCCAGGTGGTGTGGAACGAGCCCTCGCGGTCCACCCGCTGGTAGGTGTGCGCGCCGAAGTTGTCCCGCAGACCCTGGATCAGCGCGGCGGGCAGCCGCTCCGCGCGCAACGCGTCGAAGTACGCCAGCGACGACGAGAACGCGGGCGTCGGCACACCGGCGCGGGTCGCGTCGGCCACCACCCGCCGCCAGCTCGGCACGCCAGCGCTGACCGCCTCGGCGAAGTACGGCGCCACCAGCAGCGTCGGCAGGTCGGGCTGCTCGTCGTACGCCTCACGGATCCGGTTGAGGAAGCGGGCCCGGATGATGCAGCCGCCCCGCCAGATCGTCGCGGTGCCGCCCAGGTCGATGTCCCAGTTGTATTCCTGGCTGCCCGCCCGGATGTGGTCGAAGCCCTGCGCGTACGCGACGATCTTGGAAGCGAGCAGCGCCCGTCGGACGTCCTCGACGAAGGTCTCCCGATCGGTCACCTGCCACTTCTCACCCGCGTCGGGGAACGCCCGACGGGCCGCCTCGCGCTGGTCGACGTGCCCGGACAGCGAGCGGGCGAAGGTCGCCTCGGCGATCCCGGTGATCGGAATGCCCAGGTCCAGGGCGCTCTGCACGGTCCACCGACCGGTGCCCTTCTGCTCGGCCCGGTCCTGCACGATGTCCACGAACGACCGGCCGGTCGCCGCGTCGGTGTGCGCGAGCACGTCCGCGGTGATCTCGATGAGGAACGACTCCAGCTCGCCGTTGTTCCACTCCCGGAAGATCTCCGCGATCTCGGCCGGCGTCGCGTCCAGGCCGGCCCGGAGCAGGTCGTACGCCTCGGCGATGAGCTGCATGTCGGCGTACTCGATGCCGTTGTGCACCATCTTGACGAAGTGCCCGGCGCCGTCCGGCCCGACGTGCGTGCAGCACGGCACGCCGTCCACCTGGGCGGCGATCTTCTCGAACATCGGCCCGAGCTTCGCGTACGACTCGGTGGAGCCGCCCGGCATGATGCTCGGCCCGCGCAGCGCGCCCTCCTCGCCGCCGGAGACGCCGGTGCCGCTGAAGTGCAGCCCCTGCGCTCGCAGCGCCTCCTCGCGGCGACGGGTGTCGGCGAAGTGGGCGTTGCCGCAGTCGACGATGATGTCGCCCTCGTCGAGCAGCGGCACCAACTCGTCGATCACCGCGTCGGTGGGCGCACCGGCCTTCACCATGACGATGACCGCGCGGGGTCGTTCCAGTGACGCCACGAAATCGGCCATCGTCTCGCCCGGCAGGAACGTGCCCTCGTCGCCGTGCTCGGCGACCAGGCTGCGGGTGCGCTCCGGCGAGCGGTTGTGCACTGCCACAGTGAAGCCGTTGCGGGCCAGGTTGCGGGCCACGTTGCGACCCATCACCGCCAGCCCGGTCACACCGATTTGTGCCCTCGCCTGATCAGCCATTCGTGCCGCCACCTCTCGTCACACCACTATCAGCGTTTGGAAACTTACCGTGATGTGAGCCGATACGGACCAGTGATGGACGTCCCGTTACTGCACGTGATGTGGACGTTGCCGATGGCGGCTCGGGCTCATTTCGGTGGTCGGTGTGCCCGCGCGGGGAAAGTTGTCGTCATTTCGCGCCGCGCGCGTCAGCCTTCGGCGAGACGAGCCTCGATACGGGCGATCTTCCCGGTCAGCGCGTCGGTGACCCCGGGCCGGATGTCGGCCTTGAGCACCACACTCACCCGGGGCGCCTGCGCGGCGACCACGTCGACAGCTCGCTTCACCACCGCCATCACCTCGTCCCACTCGCCCTCGACAGTGGTGAACATGGCATCGGTCCGGTTGGGCAGGCCGGACGCACGGACCACCCGCACCGCCTCGGCGACCAGGTCACCCACGGAGTCGTCACCGCCGAGCGGGGTGATCGAGAACGCGATCAGCATGTGCCGATCGTGCCAGTAAAAACGGATGCGCGTCGGTCCGGCGGTGGCTACGGTACGAACATGCGTAACTGACGCCCCACTTCCGAGCCGGCCCGCCGTCCCGCGTCGCGGTCCGTGCGCTCCCGGGCGTCCCGCATCCCCTCCCCGCCGTTCGGCGGCGATGGCCCTGCCTGGCCCCGGTGAGCAAGTCCCTTCCCCACTCGACCGTCGCGCAACGGCGGTCACCAGCCGATCCGACCGACCGCCGCAGCGCGGGACCGGCCGTGCCGGTCGGCAATGAAGGAGGCCCGGATGCCTGCCAGGCGTAACCCGAAGAAGACCCGTACCCCGAGAGCGACGCCGCTCGGCGTCGACCCGGCGGCCGGCCACGGCCCGCTCCCAACCACCCTCCCCGCCCTCGACCTCGCGGTCGAACCGGCCCTGCCGGCGGCGCTGGTGGAACCGGCGGCGCTGGCCGAGCCGGCGCTGTTGGCGGTGCTCGCCGAGCCGGCGCTGCCAGCGGCCGTCCTGGACGAGGTGGCGATGCCGGTCGACGTGCCGACAGCGGTCGATGTTCCGGCGGTCGTCGACGTGCCGGCGGTCGTCGATGCGCCGACGATGCGAGATCTGCCGAAGCCGACCGGGCGACCGAAGGCACCGACGGCCGGCCCGCCCCAGGGTGGCGGCAACCGCTCCGGCGGCGGCCGCGGCCAGCAAGCCGGCCAGGCCCGCCGCTACGCCTTCCGCCGCAGCTGACCGAGCCACCGCACCCCGCCCTACCCAGCCCAGCCCGCCGGGCTGGCCCGACCCAGCCCAGCCCCGCCCGGCGATCTTGCACTTTCTGTTGTCGCATCACCGGCATAACGGGATGAATCAACGACAGAAACCGCAAGATCGGCGGGGCGACGCGTGGTGGGCGCTGGGTGGTGACAGCTACATCAGGGATGTAGTGGCCTCCGCCGCCAACGAGGCCACTACATCCCTGATGTTGTGCGGATCTTGCCGGCGGGCGGCGGGCGGCGGGCGGCGGCGGGCGGCGGGCAGCGGACAGGCGGCGGGCGGGGCCGACTCAGCTGATCAGGGGGCGGAAGGTGCCCAGGAGGACGCTCGTGGTCAGGGCGGCCGCGGCGAGGACGACGGCGCCAGCGATGAGGAGGACGTCGGCGCGGGTGAAGTGCTGCTGGCGGGCGACGGTACGGGGTGTGCCGGCGTCGAAGCCACGGGCGTCCATCGCCACCGCCAGCCGGGTGCCTCGGCGGATCGCCCCCACCAGCAACGCGAACGCGGTGGAGGCGAAGAGCCGCAGCTTCGCCACTGGGTTGCGTCCCGCGTCGACGCCCCGCGCGCGTCGAGCCATGCTGATCATCTGCCACTCCTGACCGAGCAGCGGCACCAGCCGGAACGCGGCCAGCGCCCCGATGGCGAACCGGGCCGGCGCCTTCGCGTTCTGGATCAACGCGTCGGCCAGGTCGGTGGGGTCGGTGGTCGCGAAGACGATCACACCGGGCAGGGCCACCGCGAACACCCGCAGCACCAGGCCGAGCGCGGTGAGCAGGACGCCGGTGCTCACCAGCGCCGGTCCCGCGTCCAGCAGGACCCGGCCGGACCGGTCGGCCGCGAACAGCACCAGGGTGACCAGGATGCCGGCGGCACTGAGCAGCAGCGGCCAGGCCCGGCGGGCCAGCACCCGGTAGCGGATACCGAACAGCGGCAGGACGGCCAGTTCGAGGGCGATGGCGATCGCCGGGGCCACCGGGTCCAGGGTCGCCAGCAGGGTGAACGAGAAGACGAGTGCGGCGGCGACCTTCGCCACCGGGTTACGGCGGGCCAACGGCGCGTCCGGCGCGGCGACCGGCTCGATGCTGATCATCGGTGGTCGTCCGGGGCGCGGTGCAGGGTGACGGTGCGGTCGGCGAGCGCGGCGACGAAGTCCGCGTCGTGCGTGACCGTGACGACGCCGTGCCCGGCGTCGCGCAGGTCGGCGAAGAGGTCGACCAGCTCCCGCCAGGTCCGCCGGTCCTGGCCGAAGGTGGGTTCGTCGCAGATCAGCAGGCGTGGCGCGGTGGCCAGGGCGGTCGCCACGCTCAGCCGCCGCGCCTCGCCACCCGAGAGGGTGTACGGGTTGGCGGCGGCGAGCCGGGCCAGCCGCAGCCGGTCCAGCAGCCCGGCCACGGTCTCCTTGACGGCCGCCTCGGGTTGACCGGTGCGGCGCGGGCCCAGCGCCAGCTCGTCGAAGACCGTGCTGGTGACGAACTGGTGCTCCGGATCCTGGAAGACCGACCCGATCCGTCGGGCCAGTGCGGGCGCCCGCCACCGGTGTGGGGGAGTGCGGTGGTCCGCGCCGGCCAACTCGGCGGACGCGGTGACCCGCCCGTTGCCCGGCCGGAGCAGACCGCCGAGCAGCAACGCCAGGGTGGACTTGCCGGCGCCGTTCGGTCCGCGTACGGCGAGCGCTTCACCGGCGCGTACCGCGAGGTCGGTGGAGCCCAGCCGCGGCGGCAGGCCGAGCCGGTCGGCGGTGAGCAACAGGTCGCCGGGGCCGGCGGTGGCCGCCCGGGGCGCGATGGGGTGACCGGGCACCCAGACACCCTCGGCGGCCAGGGCGGCACCGTGGGCGGCGAAGACCGCCTCGGGTGTGCCGTCCGCGCGGACGCCGCCGCCCGGTTCCAGGACGACCACCCGGTCGACCAGTGGCAGTGCCTCGGCGACCCGGTGCTCGACCAGGATGAGGGTGGTGTCGGCGTCCAGCGCGCCGGCCACCGCGTGCCGGACCAGGTCGGCTCCGGCCGGGTCGAGGTTGGCGGTCGGCTCGTCGAGCAGCAACAGGGCGGGGCGCAGGGCCAGCGCGCCGGCCAGGGCGAGGCGTTGCTGCTCGCCGCCGGAGAGCGCCGCGGTGTGGCGGTCCCGGGAGTACGGGAAGCCGACCCGGTGCAGCGCCTCGTCCACCCGGGGCCAGATCTCGTCGGCCGGCACTCCCCGGTTCTCCAGCCCGAACGCGACGTCGTCGCCGCAGCGCGCCATCACCAGTTGGGTCTCCGGGTCCTGGAAGACGATGCCGACCCGTTCCCGTCCCTTGCGCGGGTCGAGCCCGTCGATCTCGACGGTGCCCTCCTGCTCGCCGGAGTCCTCGGGGAGCAGCCCGGCCAACGCGCTGAGCACTGTGCTCTTGCCCGCCCCGGAGGGTCCGAGAAGCAGAACCCGCTCCCCAGCCTCGACCCGCAGATCAACCCCCCGAACGGCCCAGGCGCGCCGCCCAGCGTGCCGCCACCCGAACCCCCGCAGCAGTACCCCGCCCACCAAACCCACCCCCTCCCGCCCACCGCGCCCCCGCCCGCTGCGGTTGATCAAGAGGTTGCGTCAGGAAATCGCCTTCCGTTGACGCAAACCTCTTGATCAACCCGAGTTGGTGAGGGGTTAGATCAGGGCTCGGTTGCGGCCTGCGGGGAAGCGGTCCAGGACGCCGGTGTTGGCCAGGGCGTTCGTCAGCAGCCAGCCGCCCAGGCCGGCGATCACTGTGGCGCTGACGATGGTGAGCAGCGCGTACGGGATGCGGTAGTCGGTCAGCGCGTAGTCGACGTTCCAGACGAAGAAGTCGAACAGGGCGGCGCTGAGGCCGGTCAGCGCGCCGGCGAACACCGCGGTCGGCAGCCGGAACGACCGGTACCGGAAGGCGGCGAAGGCCAGCTCGGCGCCGATGCCCTGCACGATGCCCTGCGGGATCACCGTGCCGGCCCACTGGCTGCCCAGCAGCGCGGACAGGACCGCGGCCACGGTCTCGCAGTAGAGCGCGGCGCCGGGCTTGCGGATGACCAGCCCGCCGATCACCGCCGGCATCAGCCAGACACCGTAGAGCAGTGTCTGCGCCGGCGGGAAGAAGGCGAACGCGCCCTCGGTGGCGCTCCAGACCAGGCCCCAGGCCCAGAAGATGACGCCGAAGGCTACCGCGATCACCGAGGCGACCACGATGTCGATGGTGCGCCAACGGTGTGTGTCGGTGGTGGATTCCATGTGTTGCTCCCAGTTCGTGAGTGCGAACCAGGAGAAGACGCACGCCGCGTCCGGTGGCACCGGACTGCGGCGCGGCTGGAGGTCGACCGAACTCCCTGCGCTGGCATTACCCAGATCAGGTTCGAGGGTCTGCGGGCGTGCCCGCACTCTCAGCGCTGTGCGCTCCCCTGTCGGATATGAAGTTGTCTCGCTGACGCTAACACCGACCACGGTCGCGGGCCCAGCAGGGCATCCGCCTGACCTGCGGGAGCGACCGGCCGACCGCCGGCTGGGTACGCTTCCGATCATGCGGGTTGACGCGCGAGGCTTCACGTTCGAGGTGACCGTCGGCGGTCCGACGGACGGCGTACCCGTCCTGCTGCTGCACGGTTTCCCTCAGCACAGCGGCGAGTGGGACGACGTGGCGCCGGCGCTGCACGCGGGTGGGCTGCGCACGTACGCGCTGGACCAGCGCGGTTACTCACCCGGCGCCCGGCCCACGGCGGTGGCCGACTACCGGATCCCCGAACTCGTCACCGACGTGGTGGCGGTGCTCGACGCGCTCGGGCTGGACGCCGTGCACCTGGTCGGCCACGACTGGGGCGCGATCGTGGCCTGGGCGGTTGCCGCCCGCCACCCCGAGCGGGTGCACACGCTGACCGCGGTGTCCGTACCGCATCCGGCGGCCATGGCGCACGCCCTGAGCACCGACGCCCAACAGAAGGCCCGCTCGTCGTACATCGCGCTGTTCCGCAAGCCCGACAAGGCGGAGAAGGTGCTGCTGGCGTGGCACGCCACCGCGCTGCGCAAGCTGCTCGGCGGGGTGGGCGACACGTCCCGGGTGAACCGGTACGCCGACCCGATGCGCGAGCCGGGTGCGCTCACGGCCGCGCTGAACTGGTACCGGGCGATGTCCCGCGCCGACCTGGCCGCCGTCGGCCCGGTCGCGGTGCCCACCACGTACGTCTGGAGTGACCGGGACGTCGCCATCGGCCGCACCGCCGCCGAGGCGTGCGCGCCGAACGTCACCGGGGACTACCGCTTCGTGCAGCTGCCCGGGGTCAGTCACTGGATCCCGGACGCGGCACCGGCCCCGCTCGCCGAGGCGATCCTGGCCCGAGCCGGCGGAACGGCCTGATCCGTGCGGTTCCGCGAGGGAGAGCCATCGTGACGACGGACGCCAGCGGGCCGGGCAGCCGTCGCTCGATCGCCGCGCAGCTGCGCGTGCTGGGCGTACGCCCGGGAGCGACGATGCTGGTGCACGCCTCGCTGCGTCCGCTGGGCTTCGTCAGCGGCGGGCCGCACGCGGTGGTGCTCGCCCTGCGCGACGCGCTCGGCCCGGACGGCACGATCGTCGTGCCCACCCACACGCCCGACAACAGCGACCCCGCGCAGTGGCGCAACCCGCCGGTGCCGGCGGGCTGGTGGCCGCTGATCCGCTCGGAGATGCCGGGCTTCGACCCGGCGGTCACGCCGAGCCGTTTCATGGGTGTGCTCGCCGAGACGGTCCGCGGCTGGCCCGGCGCGCTGCGCAGCTCCCATCCGCACGTGTCGTTCGCCGCCCTCGGTCCGGCCGCCGAGCAGGTGGTGGCCGGGCACACCCTGGCCGACATGCTCGGCGAGGGCTCCCCACTGGCCCGCCTCTACGACCTCGACGCCGACGTGTTGCTGCTCGGCGTGGACCACTCGGTGAGCACCTCGCTGCACCTGGCTGAATACCGCCGCCCCGGCTCGCCCCGGGAGCGGCTCGGTGCTGCCGTGCGTACCGCCGACGGTGGTCGGGAATGGGTGTGGTGGCAGGACGTACGACTCGACGCGGACGACTTCGCCGCGTTGGGCGGGGACCTGGAGGCCACCGGAGCGGTACGCACCGCGCCGGTCGGCACCGGGACCGGCAGGTTGATGCGCCAGCGCGCGGCGGTCGACTTCGCGGTGCGCTGGCTGGCTCGTAATCGAACGACGGAGGACGTATGACGGTGAGTGCCGAGGACTACCTGGCCGTGGTGACCGAGACGATCGGCCGGGTGGCCGCCAGTCAGCGGGAGGCGGTGGGGCGGGCCGCCGACCTGATCGCCGAGGCCGTCCGAGCCGACGGCGTGGTGCACGCGTTCGGCACCGGGCACTCGGAGGCCCTCGCCATGGAGATCGCCGGACGGGCGGGCGGTCTGGTGCCCACCAACCGGATCGCGCTACGCGACCTGGTGCTGCTCGGCGGCGAACCGGCCGACCGGCTGGGCCCGCTGCTGGAACGGGACCCGGCCGTCGCGCACCGCCTCTACGAGCTGGCCCCGGTACGCCCCACCGACGTCTTCGTGCTCGCCTCGAACTCCGGGGTCAACGGCGCGATGGTGGAGTTCGCCACGCTGGTGAAGGAGCACGGTCACGGGTTGGTGGCGATCACCTCGGCGCGGCACTCCGGCCGGATGGCCTCCCGGCACCCGTCCGGGCGCAAGCTGAGCGACCTCGCCGACGTGGTGCTCGACAACGGCGCGCCGTACGGCGACGCGACGCTGCCCCTGCCCGGCGGCGGCGCGGTCGGCGCGGTCTCCTCGATCACCGCGGCGCTGCTGGCGCAGCAGGTGACCGTGGAGGTGGTGGCGCGGTTGCTGGCGGCGGGGGAGCGGCCCCCGGTCTACCTGTCGGCGAACATCCCGGACGGCGACGCGCACAACAACGAGCTGGAAGCTCGGTACGCGGGCCGGATCCGGCGGGGCTCCTGACACGGTGCTGGCGGCCGAGATGCGTCGCCGAGATGAACGGCAGATGTCGTGAACCTGTTTCGCGCTCGGCCGGGTGGGGCATTGGCGTTGCTGCCGGCGGCCGGGACCGCCGGCAGTAGCGTCTCACCGGAGGTAGCGCGTGTCCAAGGAGACCGACAAGCAGCGTTGGCAGCGCAACTTCGCCGACCTGCTCCAGGAGTTGCGGGTCGCACAGACCGGTGTGCAGATCCTCTTCGCCTTCCTGCTCACCCTGCCGTTCAGCAACGGGTTCACCGAGACCACAGAGTTCCAGCGGGACGTCTACATCGTGGCGTTGCTCGCGGCGGCAGCCGCCACCGCGCTGATCATCTCGCCGGTGGCGTTCCACCGGGCGCTGTTCCGGCAGGGGCGCAAGCCGGAGCTGGTCCGCTTCGCGCACCGGATGGCCACCGGCGGTCTCGCCTTCATGCTGATCGCGATGGTCAGCGCGGTGCTGCTGATCACCGACTTCGTGTTGGACCGGCCGATCGCCTTCGTGCTCAGCGCCCTGGCCGGAATCTGGTTCCTCGCGTTCTGGGTGATCCTGCCGTTCGCGCGACGCAACTGGGGTGAGGACGACATCGACGACGATGACGACGACCCGGACGCGATCGCCGGTCGCTGATCGCGCAGATCTCCACGCAGCGCTACCCCTGGGTAACAACCGGGGGTAGCGTGGCGGGTAGTCGCGCACGTCGACGCAGCCGCACCGAGGTTCGAGGGGGCAGCCGTGACCACGACGCAGGACGGCCGACCGGCACCGGACGGCCCCGACTCCGAAACCACCGCCGGTGCCGCCGCGCCGCTGCCAGCGGAAGCCGGGCAGGTCACCGAGAAGGAGGCCCGGCAGGTCGCCGAGGCCGCCCGGCAGTCCACCTGGGACCGGCCCAGCTTCGGCAAGGAGCTGTTCCTCGGCCGGTTCCGGCTCGACCTGATCGACCCGTGGCCCCGATCCGATCCGGACGACGTGGCTCGCGCGGAGGAGTTCCTTGGCCGGTTCCGCGCCTTCCTGACCTCCGAGGTGGATGGGGAGGCCATCGAGCGGGACGCGTCGATACCCGACTCGGTGTTCCACGGCCTGGCCGACCTCGGCGCGTTCGGCATGAAGATCGACCGCAAGTACGGCGGGCTCGGGCTGAGCAACCTGCACTACTGCCGGGCGCTCATGCTGGCCGGCTCGGTCAGCCCGGCCATCGGCGCGCTCCTGTCGGCGCACCAGTCGATCGGAGTGCCGCAGCCACTGAAGATGTTCGGCACCGCCGAGCAGAAGCAACGCTTCCTGCCCCGGCTCGCCGCCGGCGAGGTGTCCGCGTTCCTGCTCACCGAGCCCGACGTCGGCTCCGACCCGGCCCGGCTGGCCACCATCGCCGAGCCGACCGAGGACGGCACCGGTTACCGGCTCAACGGGGTGAAGCTCTGGGCCACCAACGGCATCGTGGCCACCCTGCTGGTGGTGATGGCCCGGGTGCCGGCCACCGAGGGCCGTCGGGGCGGCATCACCGCGTTCGTGGTGGACGGCGACAGCCCCGGCATCACCGTCGAGCGGCGCAACGAGTTCATCGGCCTGCGCGGCCTGGAGAACAGCCTGACCCGGTTCCACGACGTGATCGTCCCCGCCGAGAACGTCATCGGCGGCGAGGGCAAGGGGCTGAAGATCGCCCTGACCACTCTGAACACCGGCCGGCTCTCACTGCCGGCCATGTGCGTGGGCGCCGGCAAGTGGGCGTTGAACGTGGCCCGGGGGTGGGCCGCCGACCGGGTCCAGTGGGGACGGCCGGTGGGAGAGCACGAGGCGGTCGCGCAGAAGCTCTCCTTCATCGCCGCCACCACGTACGGCATGGAGACGATGCTCGACCTCTGCTGCCTGCTCGCCGACGACGACCGCAACGACATCCGGATCGAGGCGGCACTGGTCAAGCTGTACGCCAGCGAGATGGCCTGGAAGATCGCCGACGAGCTGATCCAGATCCGGGGTGGGCGCGGCTACGAGACGGCCGACTCACTGGCCGCCCGCGGCGAACGCCCGGCCGCCGTCGAGCAGATGCTGCGCGACCTGCGGATCAACCGGATCTTCGAGGGCTCCACCGAGATCATGCACCTGCTGATCGCGCGGGAGGCGGTCGACGCCCACCTGTCGGTGGCCGGCGACATCATCGACCCGGACGCGGGGCTGGGCCGCAAGGCCCGAGCCGGCGCGCGAGCGGGCGCCTTCTACGCGAAGTGGCTGCCCACCCTCGCCGTCGGTCGGGGGCAGAGCCCGTCGGCGTACGCCGAGTTCGGCCCGCTCGCCGCGCACCTGCGCCAGGTGGAGCGTTCGTCGCGCAAGCTGGCCCGGTCGACGTTCTACGCGATGTCCCGCTGGCAGGGAAAGATGGAGCGTAAGCAGGCGTTCCTCGGCCGGGTGGTGGACATCGGCGCCGAGTTGTTCGCGATGTCCGCGGTCTGCGTCCGGGCCTCCGCCGAACGGGACAGCCGTCCGGAGAACGTCGAGCTGGCCGACCTGTTCTGCCGGCAGGCGCGGGTGCGGGTGGACGCCCTGTTCGCCGCACTCTGGGACAACACCGACTCGGTCGACACCGCCGCCGCGAAGCGCATCCTCGCCGGCCGCTACGCGGGCCTGGAGGAGGGCGTGCTCACCCCGTCCGAGGAACTGCCCTGGGTGGCCCGCTGGTCACCCGGCCCGTCCACCGCCGAGGACGTCCGCCGCCGCATCCCCCCAAAGCCGTAAACCGCGCCGCGCGGGCTCGCGGTCGCGCGGGCTGGCGGTGTTGCTCAGCGGGAGACCGCCCAGGCCAGGACTCCCGCCAGGATCAGACCGTTGAGCCCGGCCAGGGCCAGGTACGCCGCAGGTGGGATCTTCTTGCCCCGGCGGACGAAGGAGACCAGGACGGCGGCGTAGCCGAGCAGCAGGACGGCGATGACGACGAGGAAGTAGAACACCCGACGACTTTAACGACACCATCGTCGGCCTGGACCCGCGCCCGGCGCAACGGCAGTTCGTCAATCCACCCTGCCTTGCCGATCACCGAGTTGTGGTGGGTGACAAAGCACCCGCCGAACGTCAAGTCAGGCACCACAACTCCTTGATCGACAGGGCCGCACGGTCCCTGCTCGGCGATCTTGCACTTGCTGTCCCGACACAAGGGGTATCCCACCCATACCGACAACCGAAACTGCAAGATCGGCGCGGGGGACCGGGGCAGGGCAGGAGGTACGAGGTTTTAGCGGCCCCGGCTGCGTAGGCCGAGTTGGCGCAGCTCCAAGGCGGCCAGGGCGTCGACGGTCGCGTCGTCGCCGCGCCGCCACGCCTCGGCGACGTCCGGACCGATCCGCGTCAGCTTGCCCAGTGGCTGGGTGGCCAGCGCGCGCAGGGCGAGCAGGTCCCGGCCGGCTGGCCCGGCGGCCAGCTTCGTCGCCGATCCGGCCCGGCGCATCCAACGGACCCGCAGCGGCAGCCAGCCGAACAGCACGATGCCGAGCGGGAAGATCAGCACCGCGATGGCGAGGGCCAGGGCGAGCTGGTCGACCAGGTGCTGCTGGTCGCGCCCGGCGTCGGCGAGCGAGCGGGCGGCGTCGGCGGCGCGCTGGAACGGTGCGGTGAGTTCGTCGCCGACCAGTGGCACCCGGCCGACCTTGCTGCCGGCGTCGCCCAGGTTGTCGGCGAGCCCACTGCCGGCGCCCTCCAACTTCTGCCCCGGCACGGCGAGCTTCTGCACCAGGTCGTGCAGCCACAGCGCGCCGCGGATCGCCGCGTACACCCAGGCGACGACGAGCAGGTCGGTGAGCAACTGACGGGCGGCGGTCGGAAACCGATCGGCATAGATCTTCACGCCGGCCAGCGTGCCACGAACACCTCGCCCGGTGTAGCCGTGAAGTGAGCCCGGATCGCGATCGACCGGGCGGTGGTGGTCAGCGCGGGCAGGTCGGGCAGGTGCCGAAGATCTCCAGGGTGTGGCTGACGTCGGCGTAGCCGTGCTGCGCGGCGACCCGATCGGCCCAGCTCTCCACGGCCGGGCCGGCCACCTCGACCGTACGCCCGCACACCCGGCAGACCAGGTGGTGGTGGTGCCCCTCGCTGCACCGGCGGTAGAGGTGCTCGCCGCCCGGCGGACGCATCACGTCGATCTCACCGGCGTCGGCGAGCCCCTGGAGGGTGCGGTAGACGGTGGTCAGGCCGACCCGCTCGCCGCGCTGCCGCAGCATCGCGTGCAGGTCCTGCGCGCTGTGGAAGCCCTCCATCTCGCCCAGCAGCGCGCTCACCGCCGAACGCTGCCGGGTGTTGCGCACCGCGGCGCTGCTCTCGCTCATGATCCCTCCCCGGCGTGGCTGACCGCGTCCGCCACGATGTGCGCGACGTGCTCGTCGACCAGGCTGTAGGCGATCTCCCGGCCTCGGCGGGAGCCGCGCACCACGCCCGCTCCGCGCAACACCCGCAGGTGCTGGGAGACCAGTGGTTGCGCCGCGCCGAGCTTCTCCACCAACTCGTGCACGCACCGCTCGCCGCCGGCCAGCTCACTGACGATGGCCAGCCGAATGGGAGCGGACAGGGCGCGGAGCAGCTCGCTGGCCCCGTCGAACCCGTCGTAACCCGTCGCGCTGGTCATCCTGCAACGGTAACCAATACCACGGAGTTCGCGCTGACCAGGCTCAGCTCAGCACGACCTCGTGAGGTTCCGGTGTCGGCGCGGCGGTCGGCGTCGCCCGACGGCGCACGACCCTCCAGACAGCGCCGGCCACGGCCACCACCAGGAACGACGCGATCGCCACCAGCACCACCGAGGCGCCCGGTGCGGTGTCCGCCGTGGCCGCCACCCAGACACCCGAACCGGCGGCGAAGAACCCGAGCGCCATCGCGGCGGCCATCGTGCTGCGGAAGCCCCGGGTGACCTGCTGGGCGGTAGCGACCGGCACCACCATCAACGCGCTGATCAGCAGCACGCCGACGGCCCGCATGGCGATGGTCACGGTGACCGCGGTGGCGACCGCGATCAGCAGGTTCAGCGTGCGGACCGGCAGGCCGGAGACCCGGGCGTACTCCTCGTCGTGACTGACCGCGAAGAGCGCCGGCCGCAACGCGATCATCGTGACCAGGATCGCCGCGCCGAGCAGCGCGATGGTGGTCAGGTCGGCGGGCGAGATGGTGGTCAGCGACCCGAACAGGTAGGCGTTGAGGTTCGCGCTGGTCGCGTCGGAGAGGCCAACCAGGAGTACGCCGCCCGCGATGCCGCCGTAGAAGAGCAGGGCCAGAGCCAGGTCACCGGAGGTACGCCCACGGGCCCGGACGATCTCGATGGCGATCGCGCCGATGGTGGCGGCGATCACCGCGACCAGCACCGGCGAGCGGTTGAGCAGCAACCCCGCGCCGACGCCGGTCAGCGCCACGTGCCCCACACCATCGCCGATCAGCGCCAGCCGGCGCTGCACCAGGTAGATGCCGAGCGCCGGCGCGGCCAGGCCGATCACCAGTGCGCCGATCAGGGCGCGCTGCATGTAGGGGTACTGGAAGAGTTCCATGGGTCAGTTGCTCCACAGCCCGGCGGGCTCGTCGTAGCAGTGCGGGTGCACGTGGTCGTGGTCGGGCTCCGCGTGATGGCCGGCCGGGTCCGGCACCGCGCCGTCGTGGGCGATGCGACCCTCGTGAACGACGACGGCCCGGCTGATCACCGGTCGCAGCGGGCCCAGCTCGTGGGCGACGAGCAGCACCGTTCCGCCGTCGCCGACGAAGTCGCGCAGCGCGCCGGCGAACGCCTCCTGGCTGGCCGCGTCCACCCCGGCGGTGGGCTCGTCGAGAACCAGCAGCTCCGGCTGGCCGGCCAGGGCGCGGGCGATCAGGGTGCGCTGCTGCTGGCCGCCGGAGAGCGTGGACACCGGGTCATTGGCCCGGTCGGCGAGCCCGACCGCGCCCAGCGCGGCGTCGACGGCGGACCGGTCGGCTCGACCGGGCGGACGCAGCACTCCCCGACGGGCCAGCCGGCCGGAGGCCACCACCTCCCGGACGGTCGCCGGTACGCCGCCGCCGGCGCCCAGGCGCTGCGGGACGTACCCGATGCGTGCCCACTGCCGGAACCGGCGCAACGGCCGGTCGAAGAGGGTGACCGAGCCGGCGCTGATCGGCACCAGTCCGAGCACGGCGCGGATCAGCGTGGACTTGCCCGAGCCGTTGGCGCCGAGGATCGCGACCACCTCGCCGGCGGTCACGGTGAGCGAGATGTCCCGGAGCACGGGGCGGCCGTCGTAGCCGACCACCCCGTGCTCGACGGTGATGACAGGTGAGGTCACGAGCAGCTCAAGGCCGTCTGCAGGGTCCGCAGGTTGGTGCGCATCACCGAAAGGTAGTCCCCGTTGCTGCCGGCGGCGAGCCCTTCGATCGGGTCGAGCACGGCGGTCTTCGCGCCGACCTGGCCGGCGATGGTCTCGGCCACCTTCGGGCTGACCAGGGTCTCGAAGAAGATCGTGGTGGCCTGGTGCTCCTTCGCCTCCTCGATCACGTGAGCGAGGCGCTGCGGCGAGGGCTCGACGTCCGGGCTCAGCCCGGTGATGCCGACCTGCTCCAGCTGGTAGCGGTCGGCGAGGTAGCCGAACGCGGCGTGGCTGGTCACGATCTCCCGCCGCTGGCAGGTCGCCAGACCGTGCTTGAACTCGCCGTCCAGGGTCGTCAGGTCGGCGCGCAGGGCGGCCGCCCGGGCGGTGTAGTCGGCGGCGTGGTCCGGGTCGGCCTTGCCGAGCCGCTGGGCGAGCTGGTCTCCGATGCCGGCCAGCCGGTTCGGGTCGAGCCAGACGTGCGGGTCCTTGCCGCCGCTCTCCTCGGCGTGCCCCTCCTCGCCCTCGTGGTCGTGCCCGCCGGCGGACGCGTCCAACAGCGGCTGCACGCTGGTCACGTCGAACGCCCGGTCGCCGCCGTTCTGGGCCACGGCGTCGTCCACCGCCGGCTGGAACCCCTTGAGGTAGACGATCAGCTCCGCGTCGCTGACCTCACCGACCTGGCTCGGGTTGAGCTCCAGGTCGTGCGGCTCAGCGCCGGGCTTGGCCAGGTTGGTGACCCGGACCGCGTCGCCGCCGATCCGTTCGGCCAGGAACTGGAGGGGGTAGAACGCGGCCACCACGTCGACTCGCTGGGGGTCGGCGCCGGCGGCACCGCCGGTGGAGCAGCCGGCCCCGGCGCCCAGGGCGAGGAGGGCGGTCGCGGCGGCCAGGACACGGTACGTGGTGCGGTTGGTCATGTCGTCAACTGTCCGTGGCAACGATAATGATTGTCAAAAACGCATGATTGCATGTCAGAGGAGCTTCGCGAGGCCCACCGTCACCAGCAGGGTGAGCATCACCAGTCGGATCACCCGGGTCTGCGGCGCCTGAACCGCCCAGGTTGTCGCCAACAGGGCGGTCAGGACCCCGGCGAGCGCGAGCGTGAGCAGCCCGCCGATCACCCCGGGCGTGAAGAACGCCACCAGCACCACCACCAGGGTGAGCAGGAACACCGACGTCGGGTTCGCCCCGGCCAACCGGGCGAGCAGAGGGCGCTGCGTACGCTGCATCCCACAGACTCTACGAGGAGGAACCCCCGGTGCTGGTGACCAACCGGTTCGTGGTCGACGTCGATGCCGCCGACGGCTTCACCGAACGGGCGCACGCCGCCCTCACCGCGCTGGCCGCCCGGCCCGGGTACCTGCGCGGCCAACTGGTCCGGGCGCTGGACGACCCCCGGCACTGGTCACTGGTCACCGAATGGGAGTCGGTCGGCACGTACCGGCGGGCGCTGGGCGCCTTCGAGGTCAAGGTCAGCGCCGTGCCGCTGCTCGCCGAGTCCGTCGACGAGCCCTCCGCCTACGAGGCGCTGGCCACCGCCGCCCCCGGCGGGGCCGTGGTCGTCGCCGAGAGTGATCGGGCTGCGGGTCCTTACCGCTGAGCCGCCGGACACTACGCTGCTCCTATGACCGCACCCGCCCCGCCACCCGGTCCCGGGGTGGCTCCGCCGTTCGCCGCGCCGCCCACCGAGGGCCGCCGGACTCGGCTCTGGATCGGCCTCGGCGTCGGCGCGCTCGCCGTGGTGCTCTGCTGCGGCGGGGGTGGCACCGCCGTCGTCGGCCTGGCCGTCAGCGGAGTCCAGGCGATCCGGGAACAGGCTCGCACCGTGACCGGCGACTACTACCAGGCGCTGGTCGAGCGGAACTACGGGCGGGCGTACGACCAGCTCTGTGACGACGCGCAGCGGCGTGAGTCCCGGCCGGAGTTCGAGCGGCGCGCTGCCGCCGAACCGCAGGTGACCGCGTTCCGGGTAGGCGAGGTGGACACCACCTACCTGACCGTGCCGGTCGACGTGACCCTCGACGGCGGCGACCGGGAGCGGCAACAGGTCAGCCTCGGCCAGGACGGGCAGACCGGCGGCGTGGAGGTCTGCGAGGTCAGCTGACCCGTCCCCGGTATTCTGCTGGGCTCGGGGCGACGGTGGTCGTACCGTTGTCCCGAACCGACCGTTCCATCCACATCTCGCCCCCGCCGACCGCCAGCCGGCGTAGGAGGAAACATGCCAGCCGACCGTATCGATGCCGTCGTCAGCCTCGCCAAGCGCCGAGGCTTCGTCTTCCCCTCCAGTGAGATCTACGGAGGCACCCGATCGGCGTGGGACTACGGTCCGCTCGGCGTGGAGCTCAAGGAGAACGTCCGCCGGCAGTGGTGGAAGACCATGGTCCAGCAGCGCGACGACGTCGTCGGCCTGGACTCCGCGGTGATCCTGTCCCGCAAGGTGTGGGAGGCGTCCGGCCACATCGCCGAGTTCGTCGACCCGCTCACCGAGTGCCAGTTCTGTCACAAGCGGTTCCGGGCCGACCACCTGGAAGAGGCGTACGCCGAGAAGCACGGCAAGCCGCTGACCTCACTGGCCGAGCTGAACTGCCCCAACTGCGGCAACAAGGGCACCTTCACCGAGCCGAAGATGTTCAACGGCCTGATGAAGACCTACCTGGGCCCGGTGGAGAGCGACGAGGGGCTGCACTACCTGCGCCCGGAGACCGCACAGGGCATCTTCGTCAACTACAAGAACGTCGAGACGGTCGCCCGCAAGAAGCCCCCGTTCGGCATCGCGCAGACCGGCAAGTCGTTCCGCAACGAGATCACCCCGGGCAACTTCATCTTCCGGACCCGCGAGTTCGAGCAGATGGAGATGGAGTTCTTCGTGGAGCCGGGCACCGACGAGCAGTGGCACGAGTACTGGCTCCAGGAGCGCTGGAACTGGTACCTCGACCTCGGCCTCTCGGCGGACAATCTGCGCCTGTTCGAGCACCCCAAGGAGAAGCTGTCGCACTACTCGAAGCGGACTGTGGACATCGAGTACCGCTTCCAGTTCGGTGGCACCGAGTTCGCCGAGCTGGAGGGTGTCGCCAACCGCACCGACTTCGACCTCTCCACGCACAGCAAGCACTCCGGCGTCGACCTGTCGTACTTCGACCAGAGCAAGAGTGAGCGCTGGATGCCGTACGTCATCGAGCCGGCCGCGGGTCTGACCCGCGCGGTGCTCGCCTTCCTGCTGGAGGCGTACGACGAGGACGAGGCGCCGAACACCAAGGGCGGCGTGGACAAGCGCACCGTGATGCGGTTCGACCCGAGGCTCGCCCCGGTCAAGGTGGCGGTGCTGCCGCTGTCCCGCAACGAGGCGCTGTCGCCCAAGGCCAAGGACCTCGCGACCCTGCTGCGCAAGCGCTGGGTGGTGGAGTTCGACGACTCGCAGGCGATCGGGCGTCGCTACCGTCGGCAGGACGAGATCGGCACCCCGTTCTGTGTGACTGTCGACTTCGACACCCTGGACGACAACGCGGTGACGGTGCGCAACCGGGACACCATGGCCCAGGAGCGCGTCTCCCTGGACCAGGTCGAGCGCTACCTGATCGAGCGTCTCCCCGGCTGCTGAGACTGTGCGCACGGGGCCTCGACCGACGCGATGAGCGCCGGTCGGGGCCCCGTACACTTGTCCGGTGACTGCCTCGACCGTGCCCGCGCTGCGCCCGCTGACTCTCGGCCAGCACCAGGTGTGGCCGCCGGTCGTGCTCGCGCCGATGGCCGGGATCACCAACATCGGGTTCCGTCGGCTCTGTCGCGAGCAGGGCGGCGGCATCTACGTCTGCGAGATGATCACCACTCGGGCGCTGGTCGAGCGCAACCCGAAGACGCTGCGCATGATCGCGTTCGGCGACGACGAGAAGCCCCGCAGTCTCCAGCTCTACGGCACCGATCCGGAGATCACCGCCGCCGCCGTGCGGATCGTCGTCGAGCGCAACCTGGCCGATCACATCGACCTCAACTTCGGCTGCCCGGTCCCCAAGGTCACTCGGCGTGGCGGCGGCGCGGCGCTACCGTGGCGGCGCCGGCTCTTCGCGCGACTCGTGCGGGCCGCGGTGGCCGCCGCGTCGCCGTCCGGCGTGCCGGTCACGGTCAAGATGCGCAAGGGCATCGACGACGACCACCTGACGTACGTCGAAGCCGGGCTGGCCGCCCAGGAGGCCGGCGTGGCCGCGGTGGCCCTGCACGGTCGGACGGCCGCGCAGCGCTACTCGGGCACCGCCGACTGGGACGCGATCGCCACCCTGAAGCAGGCCCTCGACGTGCCGGTGCTCGGCAACGGCGACATCTGGGAGGCTGACGACGCGCTGCGCATGGTGGCCCACACCGGCGTGGATGGCGTGGTCATCGGGCGCGGCTGCCTGGGCCGACCGTGGCTCTTCGCCGACCTGGAGGCCGCGTTCAACGGTCGGCCGGAGCGGCGGCTGCCCACCCTCGGCGAGGTGGCGGTGACCATGCGCCGGCACGCCGAGCTGCTGGTCGACCAGTTCACGGCCGGCGCCCGCAACCCGGCCCGAGGTGAACGGGACGGCTGCACCGACTTCCGCAAGCACGTCGCCTGGTACCTCAAGGGCTTCCCGGTCGGCGGCGAGCTGCGGCGCTCGCTGGCGATGATCGAAAGCCTGGCCCAGCTCGACGATCTGCTGGGCAAGCTCGACCCGGCGGAGCCGTTCCCGATGACCGCCCTCGGGCAGCCGCGCGGGCGTACCAACTCGCCCGGCAAGGTCTTCCTGCCGGAGGGCTGGCTGGCCAGCCGGGACGACGACACGGTCCCCGAGGGCGCCGAGATGGACGACTCCGGCGGCTGACTCCCGGCGGTTGGCTGAGTTCCCTGGGCGTCGGCGGTTGGCTGAGCTACCTGGCCGTCGGCGGTTGGCTGTGTTCCCTGGGCCGTGGCGGCCGGCTGAGCCTCTGACCGGTGGCAAATCGGTCAGCGAGCGTCCCTCCGGAACGCGGGCTCGAACCAAAGTCGCTGCCGGCGCGCCGGTCGCCCCGCGCCCTCGGTAGTGGCGCTCGGTCTTCCTCGACACTCCGCGCGGAGGCTGGGCAGATGAGTGCGGCGCTCTATCGAGCTGATGTCGTGAACGAATCACCAGCTCGGTTCGGTCGAGCCATGACTCTGATTCGTCTACGACATCAGCTCCAAAGGAGCCGTGACGCGGTCCGTGGGGTGGCCCGCTGTGATCGGGTGGTTGGTCCGGTGGTTGGTCCGGTGGGTGGCTTACCGGGGGTGGTCTGGTCAGCTCGGTTGACCCCCCCGACTCCGTTCGAGCCTGCCGAGGGCGCGTGGACGGTGACCCGGTCATGCCGAAGGGCCGGGCCCCGTGGTGGGGTCCGGCCCTTCAGTGTGTGCTGGTGGTGCTGGGGTCAGCTGGTGGCGTAGCCGCGGGTGGCGATCCAGTCGGCGAGGTGCTCGACGGTGACTTCGTAGGAGGCGGTGTTCGCATCGGCGGAGTCGGCGATCTTCACTACGTTGCCGCCGTCGCGGTAGCCCACGACGCTGATGTAGTGCCCGCCCTCGAAGGAGTGCGTCCCGCCGTCGGTGTCGACGCTGGTGCCGGCGATGTTGGCGACCACGGCCCGGCCGTCGTCGACGGTGCGGACGATGTCGGCGCGCAGCCGGTCGGTCTGCGTGGCGTCGGCGTCGGGGCTGGAGATCTCCACGCTGTGGTAGGCGTCGTTCTTGCCGGTTTCCTTGTTGAGCACGGGGGTGATGTCGTTGATGGAGTTGGTGCCGGCCTCGGTGGTGCCCATTTCCTTGGCCATGGCGTCCACGCTGATGTCCTTGCCCTGTACGGACAGGGCGTTACGCGTGGCGGCCGGGCCGCAGTAGTAGAAGTTCGGCTGGGCCTCGTAGCGCACACCGAGCTGACGCTCACCGGCGGGCTTGCGGTCGCTCTGCGTCTGGGTGGCCGGCTTGGCATCCGAGGCGGCGTAGGCGGCGGTCACCGGTCCGGCGATGGCCCCGCCGGTGAACGCGAGGCCGGCGGCGGTCAGGGCGGTCTTACGGATCAGATCGGTACGCATGATGGCGTGCTCCTCTGCATCGGGGGTGCTCGCACGGCAGTCAACGGGGGGTCGGTGCGACCGTGCGGGAAAGTTCGAGGGGTTCTGCCCGGTGACCCGCGAAGGGGGTCGGCGTCGGGACAGGGTGTAACCGTTCGCGGTGGCAGGTCATTCCGCCTACCCGCAGGGGGTCGGCCGGTGGTGCTGCTCGACCGTGCCGGGGGGGTGTAACCGGGGTGGGCTGGCGGATGTTCCCGCCGGCTGCCGCGCCCGGATGCTCGACCGTGCGGGGGATGTAACCGGGGTGGCCTGGCGGGTGTTCCCGGCGGGGGCCGGCGCGCCGATGACCCGGGCTGTTGCGGTGGTCTGCCAGGTATAACGACCCGGCCTGGCCGCCGATTCCGTCCCCGGGGTGGCCCCGACCACCCGACACCACGGTCAAACCCGACAAACCATCCAGGCCGGCAGAACGTGACGCGGATCGGCCGGCGGCCCGCCGTACGGAACCTCGGATCCCGCATGATCGTGCTCGATCCAGGAAACAGGCCCCTCCCCACGCCACGAGGCCACTACATCCAGGATCGAGCACGATCATGGGGGCGGGACCGCCCATCAAGGGGCGAGCGAGGCAGCTGAGCCGGGGATCAGGGCGTGGCGGTGTCGGTTTGGGGCATGTTGCGTTGTGTCGGGATGGTCGGTGCGGTGGGCCAGGGGATCTCGGGAGCTCGGTGGAAGGTGATCCCAGCCGTCGTCCAGCGCGGGCCCTGGCCGGCGAGGCGGTCGCGGAAGTCGGCCCAGTTGTGGGTCGCCCGGGTGGACCAGCCCAACTCGGCGATGGCCGGGAGGCGGGGCAGGAGCAGGAGTTCGATGTCGGCCAGCGAGGTGACCGATTCGGTCCAGAGCGGGGCCTCCACACCGAGAACCGCCTCGGCGGGTACGTCGGCGACGTGCGTTCCCGGATCCCAGTCGTACGCCTTTCGTACGTCGATGAGGCCGGCCCAGTCGTGCCCGATCGGGGTGTCCGGGGCGTACTTCATGTCCAGGTAGGCGTGGTTGCCGGGGGAGACGATCAGCCGGGCGCCCCGGCGTACGGCGTCGACGGTGGTGGGGTCTTCGCCGTTCGTGCCCCACCACTGCAGGACCCGGCCGTCGAGGTGCGCGGCCGGCGCGAGCTGGTGCCAGCCGACGACGGTCTTGCCGAGGTCGGCCACGATGCGCTGGACCCGCTCGACGAAACCGGTGTAGACCTCGCCCTTCACCTTGAACGCCTCGTCGCCGCCGATGTGCAGCAAGGGGCCGGGGGTGAGCGCGGCCACCTCGCCCAGCACGTCGGCGACGAAGTCGTACGTCCGCTCGTCGGCCGGGTCGACGTAGCTGAAGCCGACCTCGGTGCCGGTGTACGGCGGCGGTGCGATCTTGTCCGGTGCCAGCTCCGGGTACGCGACCAGCGCCGAGTTGGTGTGCCCCGGGAGGTCGATCTCCGGGACGACGGTGATGTGGTGGGCGGCCGCGTAGGAGACGATCCGCTGGTAGTCGGCCTTTGTGTAGTGCCCGCCGGGGCCGCCGCCGACCTCGGTCGTCCCGCCGACGGTGGTCAGCTTCGGCCAGGAGTCGACGGCGATCCGCCAGCCCTGGTCGTCGGTGAGGTGCAGGTGCAGGTGGTTGAGCTTGTAGCGGGCCAGGTGGTCGACCACCCGCAGCACGTCCTCGACGGCGAAGAAGTGTCGCGCGACGTCGAGCATCGCGCCGCGGTAGGGGAACCGGGGTGCGTCGGTGATGGCCCCGCCGGGCAGCGCCCAACGTTCGGTGACCGGGCTGGGGCTCTCGATCGCCGCTGGCAACAGTTGGCGCAGCGTCTGTACGCCGTAGAAGAGGCCGGCGGCGGTGGCGGCGGTGACGCGTACCCCGTCGGTGGCGATGTCGAGGCGGTAGCCCTCCGCACCGATGTCGAGGCGGTAGCCCTCCGCGCCGAGGTCGGCGCTGTAGCTCTCCGCGCCGAGGCCGGCGCTGTCGTCGAGCACCAGCGCGATGCCACCGGCCGGCTCCGGCGTGGTGGCGTCGGTGACCGGCAGCGGGTAGCCGGTGGCCGGACGCAGGAGCTGGGCGAGCTGCTCGGCCACCGCCAGCGCGGCGGGGTCGGCACTCGACACGATGACCGCGTCGGCCGGGAGTACCCAGTCGGCGGTCGGGTCCGGCTGGACCTGCTGCGGGGCGGGCACGACGGCCAGCCGGTGCGGGGCTGCCGGGGCGAGCAAGGTGCCAGCGGTCTGCTCGGCCGCGCGGGCCAGCGTGGCCGCGTCCGGTTCCTCCGGCGAGAGCGGCGCGCGGGCCAGCGTGGCCGCGTCCGGTTCCTCCGCCGACAGCGGCGCGCGGGCCAGCGTGGCCGCGTCCGGTTCCTCCGCCGACAGCGGCGAGCGGGCCAGCGTGGCGGCGTCCGGTTCCCCCGTCGACAGCGGCGCGGGGACGGCGGTGGGGCCGGGGGAGGGGGTGGTCGACACGGCGGCGACTCCGGGGGTGTATTCGCGTCGGTTATGGCAAAAGCGAGGTTCACCGGCTGGCGTGGCGTCAAGCGTACGACGCTCAGCCGGGATGCGTGATGGTGCGCATGGAAGCGTTCCCAAAAACCGGTACGAACACGGATAGTCGTGATGGCTGTGCCAATTGTCACCGAACGGTCCCAGGTCACTCGATGTTCGCTTAACCTTCGCCCACCGATCGACGTTGACCCCGGGATTACCGGCGGTCCGTCCCGGGGAAGAAGAAAACTGAACCTTCGTTAAGTGTCAATCCGGCGCGTGTGTTGTGGAGGCTCTGGTGGCAGCGCAAGAGACCGTCGATCACAAGTACGTCTACGACTTCTCCGAAGGCAACAAGGAACTCAAGGAGCTGCTCGGCGGCAAGGGGGCAAACCTCGCCGAGATGACCAACCTGGGCCTGCCCGTCCCGCCCGGCTTCACCATCACCACCGAGGCGTGCCAGGCGTACCTCGCGACGGGACGGGAGCCGGACGGGCTCGCCGGCCAGATCGAGGCGCACCTGGAAGCGCTGGAGCGCGAGATGGGCAAGCGCCTCGGCGACCCGCAGGACCCGCTGCTGGTCTCCGTCCGCTCCGGTGCCAAGTTCTCCATGCCCGGCATGATGGAGACCGTCCTCAACGTCGGTCTCAACGATCAGAGCGTGGTCGGGCTCTCCGCACAGGCGGGGGGCAACGACAGGTTCGCCTGGGACTCCTACCGGCGACTCATCCAGATGTTCGGCAAGACCGTCTGCGAGGTGCCGGGCGAGGAGTTCGAGCACGCGCTCGACGAGGCCAAGCACGCCAAGGGCACCCACAACGACCTGGATCTGGACGCCGCTGACCTGCGTGGGCTGGTCGACGCGTACAAGAAGATCTTCTTGAAGCACACCGGTCGGGAGTTCCCGCAGCAGCCACGCGAACAGCTCGACCTGGCCATCCGGGCGGTCTTCGAGTCGTGGAACGCCGAGCGCGCGGTGCTCTACCGCCGCCAGGAGCGCATCCCGGCCGACCTGGGCACCGCGGTCAACGTGGTGACCATGGTCTTCGGCAACCTCGGGCCCGACTCCGGCACCGGGGTCGCGTTCACCCGTGACCCGGCCAGCGGCGCGCAGGGCATCTACGGCGACTACCTGGCCAACGCCCAGGGTGAGGACGTGGTCGCCGGCATCCGCAACACGGTGCCGTTGCAGGAGCTGGAGCAGCTCGACAAGACCTCCTACGACGAGTTGCTGGGCATCATGGCCCGGCTGGAGGAGCACTACAAGGACCTCTGCGACATCGAGTTCACCATCGAACGCGGCAAGCTGTGGATGTTGCAGACCCGGGTCGGCAAGCGCACCGCCGCCGCCGCGTTCGTCATCGCCGGGCAACTCGTCGACGAGGGCCTGATCGACCTGGACGAGGCGCTGCACCGGGTCAACGGCGCGCAACTGGCCCAGCTGATGTTCCCGCGCTTCCAGCTCGACCACGAGTTCCAACCGGTCGCCAAGGGCATCGGCGCGTCGCCCGGCGCGGCGTCCGGCAAAGTGGTCTTCACCTCCGCCCGAGCCGTCGAGCTGGCCGCCGAGGGTGAGTCGGTGATCCTGGTGCGCCGGGAGACCAACCCGGACGACCTGAACGGCATGATCGCCGCGCAGGGCATCCTCACCTCGCGCGGCGGCAAGACCAGCCACGCCGCGGTGGTGGCCCGGGGCATGGGCAAGACCTGTGTCTCCGGTGCCGACGAGATCGAGGTGAACGTGCCGGCGAAGCGGTTCACAGTGGCCGGGCAGACCGTCGCCGAGGGAGACGTGGTGTCCATCGACGGCACCACCGGCAAGGTCTACCTCGGCGAGGTGCCGGTCATGCCCTCCGAGGTCGTGCAGTACTTCGAGGGCAGCCTCGACCCCGAGCACATCGACAACGCGCTGGTCCGGGCCGTACACCGGATCATGACGCACGCCGACGGGAAGCGGCGGCTGGCGGTCCGCACGAACGCCGACACCGGCGCGGACGCCGCCCGGGCCCGGCGCTTCGGCGCCGAGGGCATCGGGCTGTGCCGCACCGAGCACATGTTCCTCGGTGACCGGCGGGAGTTGGTCGAGCGGCTGATCCTGGCCCGGGCCCCGGGCGAGCGGGAGGCGGCGCTGGCGGCGTTGCTGCCGTTGCAGCGGGCCGACTTCGAGGAGATCTTCCGCGAGATGGACGGCCTGCCGGTCACCGTCCGGCTCATCGACCCGCCGTTGCACGAGTTCCTGCCGCCGTTGGAGCAGCTCGCCGTCAACGTGGCGGTCGCCCAGGAACGCGGCGAGGACGTCGCCAAGGAGGAGGCGCTGCTCGCCGCCGTCCGGCGGATGCACGAGGAGAACCCGATGCTCGGGCTGCGGGGCGTACGCCTCGGCCTGGTCATCCCCGGCCTGTTCGCGATGCAGGTCCGGGCCATCGCCGAGGCGGCCGTCAGCTGTGCCCGCGGCGGCGGGGTGGCGAAACCGGAGATCATGGTGCCGCTGGTCGGAGCCGTACAGGAGTTGGAGACGGTCCGCGCCGAGGCCGAGAAGATCATCGCCGAGGTGGTCGGGGACAGCGGCGTCGAGGTGCTGATCGGGACCATGATCGAGGTGCCCCGGGCGGCGCTGACCGCCGGGCAGATCGCCGAGGCCGCCGAGTTCTTCTCCTTCGGCACCAACGACCTGACCCAGATGGGCTGGGGCTTCTCCCGCGACGACGTCGAGGGCGCGTTCTTCTGGCGCTACCTGGAGTTGGGCATCTTCGGCATCTCGCCGTTCGAGTCGATCGACCGCGACGGCGTCGGTCGGCTGGTGCGGATCGCCGCCGAGGAGGGTCGGGCCGCCCGGCCCGGGCTGAAGCTCGGCATCTGCGGTGAGCACGGTGGCGACCCGGACTCGGTGCACTTCTTCCACGAGGTCGGCCTGGACTACGTGTCCTGCTCGCCGTTCCGGGTGCCGGTGGCCCGGTTGGAGGCCGGTCGAGCGGTCGTGGAGACCGGCGGGTCGGACAGCCGCTGACGCACGCCGGCGGCGGCCTGGTCACCCGGCCGCCGCCGGCGCTCAGATCGGCGGGCGACGCCAGGTGGGTCGGGACGAGCGGCGCAGCTGCGCCGGCAGGGTCGCCATCGGGGTACGCGTGGCGAGCGGGGCGTGCGCGTCCGGTACGGAGGTCGCGCCGATGCCTCCGCCGCGAACGTCCAGGAACGACCCCGCCCGACGGGCGACCGCCCGCGCCTCCTCGTGCAGCGCCTCCAGGTCCCCCGCCGCCGACGCGGTGACGAGGGTCAGCAGGGCGCTGCGCCCGGCCGGGTAGGTGACCACGCAGCCGGCGGTGGTGCACACGACCGACTCCCGGAACTCACCCTGCCGGACGGTGTCGGCCACCCGGTGCCCGAGCCCGAAACTCGCGGCGGCGAGCGCGGCGAGATGGGTGGCGTCGGTGCTGGGTAGGTCGCTGGAGATGAGCAGGCCGTCGGTGCCCGCGAGCACCGTGCCGGCGATGTCGGGTCGTCGCTGGCGCAGCCCGCGTAGCTCCGAACCCATCACCGTGTCTGCGTCCACGAGCGTTACCCCTCACCGGTCGGCTCTGCGTGTCAGTCGGCTGGTTACGTTCCGCGCTGGGAACGCTACCGGTGGCGACTTCCGGCCGCGAGCCCGTAACCCTCGGCGATCGGTCGGCAACTGCGGGCCAATCGGTGGTTGTGTGCCCTTCGTCGATGCGTCGTGAGCCTGTCGAGCAGTGGGGGCGGGCGTAATCTTGGCTCGCTCGCACACGGCCGATTGGGCGCCGCGTCGAACGGGAAGAGGTGACTGCATGACCAGTGTCTGGGAGAGCCTGACTGTCGACGCCCGCGATCCGGCCCGACTGGCCCGTTGGTGGGCCGAAGCGCTCGGCTATCAGGTCGTCACCGAGACTCCGAGCGGCGTGGAGATCCGCCAGTCCCCGGACCAGTTGCCCGCCCTGTTCTTCGGCCCGGTGGCCGAGGGCAAGGAGCGCAAGAACCGGCTGCACCTCGACCTGCGCCCCGCCAACCAGGAGGCTGAGGTCGAGCGCCTGGTCGACATGGGCGCCCGGCACGTCGACATCGGTCAGGGCGACGTCGAGTGGACGGTACTGGCCGACCCCGAGGGCAACGAGTTCTGCGTGTTGCGTGAGCGTGAGGAGTGAGCCGGTCTTGCGAGCCCCGCAGTCGCGAACAACAGAAACCCTGTGAGCGCGAGGACTGAGCCGGGGGCGGCGGACGCGCGGTTGGTCGAGGAGCCGCCCAAGGACACCGGGCATCGTCGGTCGCCGTACGAGCGCGACCGGGCCCGGGTGCTGCACTCGGCGGCGTTTCGCCGGCTGGCCACCAAGACCCAGGTGCACACCGCCGGCACTGACGACTTCCTGCGTACGCGGCTGACGCACTCGTTGGAGGTGGCCCAGATCGCCCGGGAGATGGGTGCCCGGCTGGGCTGCGACCCGGACGTGGTGGACGTGGCGGGGCTTGCGCACGACCTCGGCCACCCGCCGTTCGGGCACAACGGCGAGGCTGCGCTGGATCTGCTCGCCACGCCGTGCGGTGGCTTCGAGGGCAACGCGCAGACCCTGCGGGTGTTGACCCGCCTGGAGGCGAAGGTGCTCGCCCCGGACGGCTCGTCCGCCGGGCTGAACCTGACCCGGGCGTCGCTGGACGCGATCGGCAAGTACCCCTGGCCTCGCCGGCCGGGGGAGCGCAAGTTCGGGGTGTACGCCGACGACGCGGCCGTCTTCGACTGGATCCGCGCCGGCGCGCCCGGCGACCGGCGCTGCCTTGAGGCCCAGGTGATGGACTGGGCCGACGACGTTGCCTACTCGGTGCACGACGTGGAGGACGGCATCCACGGTGGTTATGTCACGTTGCACCCGCTGCTCGCCGACGCCGACGAGCGGGCCGCGCTCTGCGCCGACGTGGCCGCCGCCTACTCCGGGGAGTCCGCGGCGGACCTGGCCGAGGTGCTCGTCGATCTGCTGGCCGGTCCGCTGCTCGCCCCGTTCGCCGGGTACGACGGCAGCCATCGCGCACAGGTCGCGTTGAAGGCCACCACCAGTGGGGTGACCGGGCTGTTCGTGTCCGCGGCGGTGGCGGCGACGGAGGAGCGCTTTGGTCCGGGCCCGCACCGCCGCTACGCCGCCGACCTGGTGGTGCCCCGTCTGGTGCGGGCGCAGTGCGCGCTGCTCAAGGGGATCGCGTTGCGGTACGTGATGCGGCGCAGTGGCTTCCGGGGCCGCTACGAGCGGCAGCGGACGATGCTGGCGGAGTTGGTCGCCGCGCTGGTCCGGCGTGCCCCGGAAGGGCTCGACCCGATCTTCGCCCCGCTGTGGCGGGCTGCCCCGGACGACCGGGCCAGACTGCGGGTGGTGATCGACCAGGTCGCCTCGCTCACCGACCCGGCGGCGGTGACCTGGCACACCCGCCTGGGCGGCAAGGGGACACCCCCGGCCGACCATTAGCCAGCTTAGGCTAGCCTAACTGGCATGACGGAACGCTCCAGGAACGTCACCTCGGCCCAGGTGCTGCGCACCGAGCGGCCCACCCCACACCTGATCCGGCTCGTCCTCGGTGGGGACGAACTGGTCGGCCTGCCGGTGGGCGAGTTTACCGACCACTACATCAAGGTGGTGTTCCCGCAGCCGGGGGTGGAGTACCCGCAGCCGTTGGACCTTGCCGCGATCCGCCGGGACCTGCCCCGGGAGCAGTGGCCCCGGCTGCGCGCGTACACGGTGCGCCGCTGGGATCCGCTGTCCGGGGAGCTGACCGTCGACGTGGTGCACCACGGCGACGAGGGGTTGGCCGGCCCGTGGGCCGCCGCGCTGCGTCCCGGCGATCCGGTGCACTTCGTCGGCCCCGGCGGCGCGTACGCCCCGAACCCGGAGGCGGACTGGCATCTGCTGGTCGGTGACGAGAGCGCCCTGCCGGCGATCGCCGCCGCGTGCGAGCGCCTACCGCTGGGTGCCCCCGCCCACGTCTTCGTGGAGATCGCCGACCCGGCGGAGGAGCAGAAGCTGCTCAGCCCCGGGGCGGTCGAGGTGACCTGGCTGCATCGCGGCGAACGCCCGGTGGGCGAGGCGCTGGTCGCGGCGGTACGGGCGTTGGAGTTCCCGGCCGGCCAGGTGCACGCGTTCGTGCACGGCGAGGCCGCCTTCGTCCGGGAGTTGCGCCGTCTGCTGCGGGGCGAGCGGGGCGTACCCCTCGACCGGCTCTCCATCTCCGGCTACTGGCGGCGCGGCATGGACGACGAGGGCTGGCGCTCCACCAAGGCCGACTGGAACCAGCAGGTGGCGGCCGAGGAGACAGCCATTCCGCAGCCCGCTGCGGCGGCTTGATCGCCGCTCATCCCTCGGGTGTGTTCATCTCCCTGCCGGCCCGGGCGAGACGCCGGCTGACCAGGACGGCGTACCCGACGACGGCCAGGGAGAGCAGCGACAGCATCAGCCTCGGCTGGTGCACGGTCGCGGTGATCAGGCTGACCGAGACCACCCCGTAGACGGCGATCGCCAACCGGGCACCGCTCGGCCGTGTCCACAGCCAGTACAGGGCAAGGCCACAGAGCGTCCAGATCACCATCGAGGCGCCCAGCAGCAGCCGCAGCTCCAGCGGCAGCCGGTCCGCGTTGTCGTCGATCAGCCGGACCACCTGCCCGAGCGCCCAGCCGAGCAGCAGCAGGGCACCGCCGAGCGGAATGTGCAGGTAGCTGTACGCCTGCCCGCCACGTAGCCGTCGCTGGAGGAGGCGGGTGGTGACGAATGTGGTGTAGACCCACCAGACGGCCGCCGGGATGAGGAAGGCCAACGCGGCGGTGAGGATCATGTGTGGCGGGGGATGGTCCGGCACGGCGAAGAGCAGGCTGGCCAGCGCGCTGCCCAGCACGATGATGGTGAACTGGCCGATGCGTTCCGGCAGGTGCCTGTTGTCCACCGGCCAGCGGTTGAGCCAGCGCACCCCGACCCAGGGCGTGGCCAGTTCGATCACCATCGCGATGATCCAGAGGACGATCCGCAGCTCGGTGGGCACGGTCAGCGACACCAGCCAGATCAACCAGCCCGACCCGAAGCCGATCAGATAGACAGTCGTCACCATCCGGGCCATCGGGCTGGTCGGGCGGGCGCGCAGGTACAGCAGGAGCAGCACACCCCGCACGATCAGGTACCCGATGGGCAGGAGCACGCTCTCCGGGACCTCGTCGACGCCGAGGGTCATCGCTCCCGCGCCGACCAACGCGACAAGCACCAGCAGTCGGTGCAGCGCATCGTCCGGATCGAACCGGGTGTCGTAGTACACCTGGCCCATCCAGGCCCACTGGATCACCACGAAGAGCCCGATCACGGCCAGCACGGCCGTCGGCGACGGGCTCGGCTCGTCGCCCAGCCGGCGCACCACGGCCGCCAGCGCGTACACGAAGATGAGGTCGAGGAAGAGCTCCAGCCAGGTGGCGTGCCGGTGGCCGGCCTCGTCCGCCTGCGGGGTCTGCCCGGGTAGCCCCATCCGATCGGCCAGCCATCTCGGCAGGCGGGGGGCTTCGGTCCGTACCCGGCGCATCTGGTCATGGTCCCCGTGCGGACCCGGCCTGCGGGCCGGAACCGCCCAGCCGGCAGCGGCCGCCGCCACACCGGCGTCCCCCGGCCGGCGTGTCGTCAGTAGGGCAGGGCAGGATGTACGGCGAGGGGGTGGCGCATGGCTGGGCGGATCCGGGACGAGGACATCGCACTGGTCCGGGAACGCACCTCGATCGGGGATGTGATCTCCGAGACCGTCACCCTGAAGTCCGCCGGCGGCGGCAACCTCAAGGGCCTGTGCCCGTTCCACGACGAGAAGAGCCCGTCGTTCAACGTGTCTCCGGCCCGCAACGTCTGGTACTGCTTCGGCTGCGGGGCCGGCGGGGACGCGATCAAGTTCCTGATGGACGCCGACCACCTCAGCTTCGTGGAGTCCGTCGAGCGGCTGGCCGGCCGCGCCGGCATCCAACTGCGCTACATCGAGGACGACAAGGGCACCCCGCGCCCCCGCCCGCAGCAGGGGCAGCGGCAGCGACTGGTCGCCGCGCACGCCGCCGCCGTCGAGTTCTACCGCGCGCAACTGAGCACCGCCGGCGCCCGGCCGGCACGGGAGTTCCTGGCGCGACGGGGCTTCGACCGGGCTGCCGCCGAGCGCTACGGCTGTGGTTTCGCACCGGAGGGTTGGGACCCGCTCACCAAGCACCTGCGCCAGCAGGGCTTCACCCACCAGGAGCTGGTCACCGCCGGGCTGTCCCGGGAGTCCCGTTCCGGCACCCTGATCGACCGGTTCCGCCGCCGGCTGCTCTGGCCGATCCGCGACCTCGCCGGCGACGTGATCGGCTTCGGCGCGCGCAAGCTCTTCGACGACGACGACGGCCCGAAGTACCTGAACACCCCCGAGACGCCGATCTACAAGAAGTCGCACGTGCTCTACGGCATCGACCAGGCCAAGCGGGAGATCGCCAAGCAGGGTCGGGCGGTGATTGTCGAGGGTTACACCGACGTGATGGCCTGTCACCTGGCCGGGGTGACCACGGCGGTGGCGACCTGCGGCACCGCCTTCGCCGCGGACCACATCTCCGTGCTGCGTCGACTTCTGTTCGACAGCGACGAAGTGGCCGGCGAAATCATCTTCACCTTCGACGGTGACGCCGCCGGGCAGAAGGCCGCGCTGCGCGCCTTCGAAGACGACCAGCGCTTCGTCGGGCGCACGTTCATCGCGGTCAGCCCGGACAACATGGACCCGTGCGACCTGCGGCTGGCCAAGGGCGACCTGGCGGTGCGTGACCTGGTCGCCCGGCGCGAGCCGCTCGTCGACTTCGCGCTGCGACACGTGATCAGCCGCTTCGACCTGGACACCGTCGACGGCCGGGTCGAGGCGATGCGGCACGCCGCGCCGCTGGTCGCGCGCCTGAAGGACCGGGAGAAGCGCCCGGAGTACGTCCGCAAGCTCGCCATGGACCTCGGCATGGAGATCGAGCCGGTGCAGCGGGCGGTGCTCGCCGCCGGCAACACCGCGCCGTCCGGCACCCGCGAGGCCGCCCCCGCCGCCCGGCCAACCCCGGCCCGCCCCGAGCCGGCGGCGGTGGACAGCCCGCAGTCGATGGTCGAGCGGGAGGCGCTCAAACTCGCCCTCCAGCAACCGGTCCTGGCCGGGCCGATGTTCGACGCGGTCGAGGCCACCGAATACCGCCACCCGGTGCACGTCGCGGTGCGTACGGCCATCGCGGCGGCCGGTGGCGCCGCGTCGGCGACCGGCGGCGCGGTCTGGATCGAGTCGGTCCGCGACGCCTGCGACGACCTGGCGGCCGCGGCGCTGGTCGGTGAGCTGGCCGTCGAACCACTGCGCATCGACGGCGAACCGGACCCGCGCTACGTGTCGATCACCATGGCCCGCGTGCAGTTCGGGTCGGTGACCGCCCGGGTCCGGGACCTCAAGTCACGCATCCAGCGGATCAACCCGGTCAACAACAAGGACGAGTACTTCGCCGCCTTCGGTGAGCTGCTGTCCCTGGAGCAGCACGCCCGGGCGTTGCGCGAGCAGGCCGCGGGAGGCCTCTAGATGGGACTGTTCAGCCGCAAGCCGAAGCTGCCGCCGGCCGACCGGCCGCCGCTGACCGCCGACGAGCGGGTGCTGGCCTGGGCCGCCGCCGGCAACGGCGAGGGCGACGGGGTGGTGGTCGCCACCAACCTCGGGTTGTGGTTGCCCGGTCGAGGGCACCGGCTCGGTTGGCACACCATCCTCAAGGCGGTCTGGTCCGGCCGGGAGCTGACCGTCACCCCCGCCGAGCCGCTCGTCGAGCGGGACGGCTACACGGTGGTCGCCGACGGTCCGGCCGAAACGTACCTGCTGCTCGACCCGGGGGAGTTGCCGCACCAGGTGCGGGCTCGGGTGACCCGTTCGGTCGCGTACACCGAGCACCAGCCGGTGCCCGGCGGCGCCGCTCGGGTCGCGGCCCGGCGCGTGGCCGGGGTCGACGGTCTGACCTGGACGGTCCGACTCGACCCCGGCACTCCGGCGGACGACGAGGCCCTACTGGCCGAGACCGACCGGCTGGTCGGTGTGGCCCGCGCCGCCACCGCGCCGGCCGACACCTGACCGGCCGGGTCAGTTCGCGCCCAGGTCCTTCAACGCCTTCTCGGCGCCGCGGTGCAGCGGCACCGGCAGGGTCCTGCGGGCCTTGTCCAGCGAGATCCCCTTGGCCGCCGGGTTCGCCTGGGCCAACACGTCGCGCTTGTCGAACACCGTCCGGGTGATCGCGCAGGCCACGTTGGCGTCCAGGTCCTTACGGACCAACAACACATTGGGTACGACGATCGTCGGGGTGTCGGCCGCCGTTTTGTACGCGTCCCGGCCGATCGTGCCTTCCTGGTAGCCGGGGCTCAGCGCGGCCATCTTCGGCAGCAACGGCGAGATGTCGACGAACTTCACCGAGTCGCCGGCCGTGGTGAACAGGTCGGTGAGACCCCCCGTGGGCAGACCGCCGGACCAGAAGAAGCCGTCGACGCTGCCGTCCTTGATCCCCTCGACCGTCTTGGTCAGGTCCAGTCGCTGCGCCCGGATGTCCTTGGCCGGGTCGAGGCCGGCGGCCTCCAGCAGCCGGTTGGCGATCACCTCCGTACCGGACTTCGGTGAACCGGTGGAGATCCGCTTGCCGCGCATGTCGGCCACCGAGGTGATACCGGAGTCGTTGCGGACCACCACCTGCGTGTAGTTGTCGTAGATGCGGGTCAGCGCCTCCACCGGCTGCGGCGCGGTGAAGCTGCCCTTGCCCTCGACCGCGTTGACCGCCGTGTCGAACAGGGAGAACGCCACGTCGTACTGGCCACCGACGAGCTGTTCGATGTTCTGCACCGAGGCGCCGGTCTCGGCGGCGGTGCCGGTGAGCTTGCCGCCGGTCGACCCGGACAACTGCCCGGCCAGGGCGTTGCCGACCACGTAGTAGACGCCCGTCGCGTTGCCGGTGGCGATGCCGACGCGGGTTTCCTTGGTCACCTCGCAGGTGACCTCGCTGGCCGTGTCGTCAGTGGCCGCGCCGCCCTGCTGACCTCCACAACCCGCGGTGCCGACGGTGACGAGGGCGAGCACGCTCAGGCCCGCCGCGAGCCGTACGTCGATTCGTCTCACAGTTGTTCCTCCACAGGATTGGCTGGTGATCCGGACGATGGCCGACCGGCGGATCCACGTCGGACGAACACACCCGCCGCCGCGACGGCGGCCAGCGCCACGCCGACCGTGACCGGCACGGGTTCGAGCCAGAGCACTGTGACGCCGGCGAGGGCGCCCAGCACCCGTTCTGGAGCGCCGGCCGGGCCCACGCCGGGCAGCCAGCCACCGGCGGCGACGGCGAGCACCGCCACGCTGAGCGCGGTGACTGCGGCGGCGAAGGCGATCCGCTGGACGCCGCCGATGCCGAGCAGACCGAGGCCGGCCGGCGTGATGACGAACGCGATCGGGGTCAGGTACGCCGGCAGCGCGTACCGCAGGGTCTGCCACATGGTCGGCACCAGCCGGCCGCCGGTGACCGCGGCGGCGGCCACCGCGGCGAGCGCTGTCGGTGGGGACACCTCGGACAGCACCGCGAAGTAGAAGACGAACATCGCCGCCGCCGGCGCGGCGACGCCCAGGTCGAGCAGGGCCGGACCGACGATCACCCAACCGATCACGAACGACGCGGTGACCGGCACGGCCAGGCCCAGCAGGCTCAGCGCGACGGCGGCGAGCAGCGCGGTGAGCACCAGCACCAGCGTCGGGTCCGAGGTGGCCGCCTGCGCCCCGCCGATCAGCAGCGCCGCCGCCTGCGGCCCGAGGCCGGTCTTCGTGGTGGTCGCCGTGATGATGCCGGCGGCGGCGCAGACCGCGGTGACGGCGAGGACGCCGCGTACGCCGGTGACGAGCGCGGTCACCAGCCGGCCCGGGGTGAGTCGGAGCGCGCGGTCCTCGTTCCTGGGGGCCAGGAACGACAATGCGACGGTGAGCACGATGGCGAAGACGACAGCCCTCGTCGCGGACACACCGATCGCAAGGAACACGATGATCGCGATCAGCGAGGCGAAGTGATAGCCGAACCGGGCCAGCAGACGCCAGGGCGAGTCGACGTCGATCACCACGGGGCGTACGCCGGACCGGCGAGCGTCGATCTCCACGGCGAGCAGGATGCCGAGGTAGTAGAGCACCGTCGGTACCGTTGCCCAGCCCAGCACCTGGAGGTATGAGACGCCCAGGTACTCGGCGATGATGAACGCCGCCGCGCCCAGGGTGGGCGGGGAGAGGATGGCGCCCACCCCGGCCGCGGCCAGCATGCCGCCGGCCCGCTCCGGCGGGTAGCCGGCGCGGCGCAGCAGCGGCCAGGTGACCGCTCCGATGCTCACCGTCGTCGCCGCACCGGAGCCGGAGACGGTGCCGAGCAGGAAACCCGAGGCCACCGCCGTCCGGCCGGCGGCGGTACGGGAACGTCGGAACGCCGCGGCCGACAGTTCGACGAAGAACCGCCCGGCCCCCGACAACTCCAGCACCGCGCCGTAGATGGTGAACAGCACGATGTACGAGGCGGCCACGTCGAGCGGCGTGCCGTAGAAGCCGCTGTCGGAGTTGTAGAACGCGTCGATCAGTTGACTGAAGTCGAGCCCGGCGTGCGCGACCGGCCAGGACTGCGGCAACAGCCCGCCGTAGTAGCCGTAGCCGAGGAAGAGCAGGCAGACCGCGGGCAGGATCCAACCGGTGGTGCGTCGACACGCTTCGAGCAGCAGGAGCAGCAGGACGGTGCCCAGCACCAGATCCGTCGGCGCCAGCAGGCCCTGCCGATCGAGGAACGCGTTGTAGCCGCCGCCACCGCTGCCGATCCGGATCGGCAGAATCGGATAGAGACAGGCCGCGACGGCCAGGACGACCAGAGCCCAGTCGGTCACTGTGGGCCCCGACGACCCGAGTGCCCGGGTACGCCTGTCGCTGTCGATGGCCTCGGCGCGGTTGGCGCGTCGTCGCCGGGCGCGTAGGCGGGCCGGCAGCCGCAGGTCGGCCGGGTAGGCGAGGAAGACCAGCGGGAGTACGCCGGCCAAGAAGATGATCAGGTAGTACTTGCTGCCCTGCGACAGAGGGCGGAACACCTGCCACAGGGCGAGAGCGCCGACCGCCAGCGCCGCCATGGTCAGGAGCAGACCCGCCGGCCCGGAGAGCACCCGTCCCGGCTTCTCGTCCTCGAACTGGGCGGCCAGGTCCCGAGTCGCCCGCTCGGCCACACTCGGGTCGGGCTCTCCCGCGTCGGGCTCCGTCGGCTCGATTTCCGGTCGTGGACGGGGTGGCCCGCCGCCGGGGCTCGCTGCGGACCCACCAACGGGAGAGTTGGCTGGTCGGGCAGGTGACGGCGAACCATCGGGCGAGCTGATGGGCGACACGAAGGGACGATACACGTCGATTGGCTGACGGGTGGGGCATCGATCGGTGTTTCGCCCCCGGTGGTACGGACACCGGGGTGATCGGCCGGTCGCCGGCGGATATTTGCGTGGAGGGCTGTCGGACCTGGCGGTTAGGGTCGGGCGGTGACTTCAGGGCGACCACTGATTCAGGCTCGCGGGCTGGTGAAGCGGTTCGGTGATTTCACCGCTGTGGACGGCATCGACGTCGAGGTTCGCCCGGGTGAGGCGTTCGGCTTCCTCGGGCCCAACGGCGCGGGCAAGTCGTCCACCATGCGGATGGTCGGCTGCATCTCGCCACCCAGCGCAGGTGAGCTGCGCATCCTCGACATGGATCCGGTGGCGGACGGGCCGGCGATCCGGGCGCGTCTCGGGGTGTGCCCCCAACTGGACAATCTCGACCCGGAGCTGACCGTCCGGGAAAACCTGACCGTCTACGCCCGCTACTTCGGCATCTCCCGCCGGGCGGCCCGGGAGCGCGCCGCCGAGCTGCTCGACTTCGTCCAGCTCACCGAGCGGGCCGACAGCAAGGTCGAGCCGCTGTCCGGTGGCATGAAGCGTCGGCTGACCATCGCCCGCGCGCTGGTGAACGATCCGGAGATCGTGCTGCTCGACGAGCCGACCACCGGGCTGGACCCGCAGGCCCGGCACCTGGTGTGGGAGCGGCTGTTCCGGCTCAAGCAGCAGGGCGTCACGTTGGTGCTCACCACGCACTACATGGACGAGGCCGAGCAGCTCTGTGACCGCCTGGTGGTGATGGACGGCGGCCGGATCGTCGCGGAGGGCTCGCCCCGCGCGCTGATCGAGCAGCACTCGACCCGTGAGGTGGTCGAGCTGCGCTTCGCCGCCGAGTCGCAGGAACCGTTCGCCGGCAAGCTCGACGGGTTGGGGGAGCGGGTCGAGGTGCTGCCCGACCGGGTCCTGCTCTACGTGCCCGACGGGGACGCGGCGGTCGCCGAGGTCACCGCGTTGGGGCTCCAGCCGGCGAACGTGCTGGTCCGGCGCAGCGGCCTGGAGGACGTCTTCCTGCACCTGACCGGCCGCACCCTGGTCGACTGACCGGCCAGAGAGGATCGTTCGCGGCCCAGCCCCGCCATATTTCCGCCATACCGCCCCGGGCCTCCGCTTGATCGACTCGGCTTCCTGGAAGTCGGGGTGATACGGCGGAGCGGACAGCCCGATTTCCTGAAACCCGAGTCGATCAGGCACCGGCCAGGACCGTAGGGTGACGGCGGTCTGTCGTAACTTGGGGGAGTTTCATGTCTGATCTGGTGACCGCCAACCGACGTCAGGCCGGGCTCACCGCCCTCTACCTGGGCATCTTCGCGATGGTCTGGTTCAGTGTGCCGGCGGCGGAGCAGCCGCTGCGTGCCCTGCTCGTGGTGGGCAGCATCGTCGCACTGCTCACCGCCGTGCTGGGCGGTGTGCTGTCCTCCCAACTGCGGGGTGCCGGCAGCCCCCGGGACCGGGCCGCCGACCGTCCGTACCTGCTCATCGTCGCGGCCGAGTTCGTCGCCGCCGGGCTGGGTGCCGCAGTGCTGGTCGCCGCCGACTGGTCCGAGTACGTTCCGGTGCTGGTCTGCCTGGTGGTCGGTCTGCACTTCTTCCCCCTCGCCCCGCTCCTGCGGGATCCGTTGCTTCGTCCGCTCGGTGCCGCGCTGTGCCTGGTGGCGGTGGCGGGCCTCGTCACCGGCCTCGCCTCGACGGTCTCCGCCGGGTTGGTGGTCGGCGGCGGCGCGGGAGTGCTGCTGCTCGGGTACGCCGTGCAGGCGCTGGTCCGCGCGTACCGGCCGGCCTGACCGGCCCACCCCGCCCAGGTCGACCCGGTCCGACCATTGACGGTGCAGCGGTTCGATCGTTGGCAGCTCAGCAGCAACCGTTCCGGCGTGTCGAGCTGCTGAGCTGCCAACGATCACCGCTCAACGGGCTCTGGCCCAGGTGATGAATCGGTCGGTCAGTCGGTCGTGGCGGGCCTGGCCGGGGAGGTCCCCGGCCGCCTCGTGCAGCAACATGGCGAGGTAGATGAGCAGGCCGATGCGGTCCTCGCGGTACTCGCCGAGCAGCGCCAGTCGGGCCGGCGAGCAGGGCCACGCCGCGCCGCAGACCCGACAGCGCCAGGACGGGCGTGCCGCTACGTGTGGGCGGTACCGCGGCATCAGTGCCCGCCGCCGTGATGAGCCAACCAGGTCAGTGGCACGAGGGAACCTCCATCGGGTGGGTGGGAGCGCCCCGGATCGGGGGTCACGGGGCGCTCCCGGCCTGGTTCCGCCCGCCGTCTGATCCCGTGAACGGTTCCGCTGCGTGACAGTCTGGTGAGGACCCGACTACGGTGGGAGGTTCCGCACGCCGACGACCAGCGCGTACGGCAACCGGCTCGGCTCGGTACGGGAATGTACGGGGGTTGTCCGTGGAGAGTTCGTCCATGCTGGAGCACTTCGCCGAGGAGCTGCGGCTGGCCCGGGCCGCCAACGGGATGTCACAGGCCGCGCTGGCCGAGGCGTTGAGCTATTCCGGGGCGCTGGTCGCCAAGGTGGAGACATCCGAGCGTCGGCCAAGTCTGGACTTCGCCCGCCGGTGTGACGCCGTGTTCTCAGCCGACGGTCGGTTCGAACGCATCCAGCGGCGGATCAGCCGGGAGGCAGTGGTGCCGTGGTTCCGCGACTGGGCCGGCATCGAGCAGGAGACCACCGCGCTGCGCTCGTTCGAGCCGCTCTACGTGCCGGGCCTGGTGCAGACCGAGGGTTACGCCCGCGCCATCCTGGCCGGTGCCGGGCTCTTCGCGGCAGACGAGGTCGAGCAGCAGGTGACCGCCCGGCTCGACCGGCAGCACGTGCTCACCCGGGACCGGCCACCGCTGCTCAGCCTGGTCGTCGACGAGTACGCGCTGCGCCGCCACGTCGGCGGGCAGGAGGTGATGCGCGAGCAGTTGCGTCACCTGGTGAAGCTCGGCTCGGCCCTGCCCCGGCTCCGAATCCAGGTCGTGCCGCTGTCGGCCGGTGCGTACGCTGGGCTCGATGGTCCCTTCGTGATCGCCACCACCGCTACCGGTGAGGACGTCGTCTACCTGGACGGGCAGCGCCACGGGCAGGTCATCGACCGGTCCGAGTACGTCAGGCAGATGGTCGAGGTGTGGGAGTCGATCCGGGGTGAGGCACTATCGCAGCAGCAGTCCCTCGACCTGATTGCGGAAGTGGCGGAGACATGGAGCTGACCGGCGCCCGGTGGCGCAAGAGCACTCGCAGCAACGGCAGCGGCGGCAACTGCGTGGAGGTTGCCGGCAACCTGCCTGGACTGGTGGCCGTCCGCGACTCCAAGGACCCGGCCGGCCCCGTGCTGGTCTTTGCGCCCGGCGCGTGGCGCGCGTTCGTCGGTTCCGACGCCGTCCGCCGATAGCTGGTGCGGTGACCACTGACGTTCACGGGGCTCAGTCAGGGCCAGATCCACTCGGCTTTCGGGAAAGTGGGGCATCAGGGCGGCTCTGACACCGCGACTTCCTGAAAACCGAGTCGATCAACGAGCGGGGCCCAGGGCGACGCGGCGAAACCCGGGCGACACGTCGGCGGGGTCGTCGTAGGGTGACCGGCGGTCTGTCGTACCCCCGGGGTAGACAGGTCGTGGTGGCCGGTGCGGTGGGCGGGGTGATCGGGTGAGTGCGGCGGGATCGGCGCGGTTCCCATGGGTGCCGGCGTACGCGGTGTTCGAGCACTACCTGGTGGGTCTGCGGCGCACCTGGCGGGCCGGTGTGTTCTCCTCGTTCCTGCTGCCGGTGCTGACCGTCCTCGGGTTCGGGGTCGGCGTCGGCGCCTACATCGACCAGGGCGTCGACGGCGTGCGTTACCTCGACTGGCTGGTCCCCGGGCTGATCGCCTCGACAGCGCTCCAGGTGACCGTCGGCGACTCGACCTGGCCGGTGTTCAGCAACTTCCAGTGGGTCAAGACCTACTTCGCGCAGGGCGCGTCGCCGCTGCGGGTGGGTGACATCGTGGCCGGGCACCTGGCCTTCGTGCTGTTCCGGGTGCTCACCACGATCGTGGCGTTCCTGCTGGTCACCGGGCTTTTCGGGGCGTTGCGGTCGCCGTGGGCGGTGGCCACCCTGCCGGTGGTGGCGTTGCTCGGGCTGGCCGTCGCCGCGCCGACCTTCGCGTACGCCGCGTCGGTGTCCAGCGACAGTTGGCTGGCGATGCTGTTCCGGTTCGCGGTCATTCCGATGACGCTCTTCGCCGGGGTGTTCTTTCCGGTCGAGTCGTTGCCCGAGGCGCTGCGCTGGCTGGCGTACGTGACGCCGTTGTGGCACGCCGTGGACCTGTGCCGCGCGGCCACGCTCGGCGTCGCCCCACAGTGGTCGGTGGTCGGGCACCTGCTCTACCTGGCCGCCTGGGCGGTCGCCGGCTGGTTGCTGGCGGTGCGCGCGTTCCGTCGCAAGCTCGTCGTCTGAACAGCAACCCGAAGAGCAAGCAGAGAGGGTGTCGTGGTCACGCTGATCCTGCCCCGGCTGGTCGACGTCTCCGCCGCGTCCCGGCGGTCGGCGTCGGTGGTCGGGCGCAACGTCGCGGCGCTGAAGTCGGTCTACTGGCTGCTGTTGCTCTCCGGCTTCGTCGAGCCGCTGCTCTACCTGCTCTCCATCGGGGTGGGCGTCGGGGCGCTGGTCGGCGACCTGCCGCTGCCCGACGGGCGGCTGGTCTCGTACGCCGAGTTCGTGGCTCCGGCGATGCTGGCCTCCTCGGCGATGACCGGGGCGCTCGCGGAGACCACCTTCAACTTCTTCGGCAAGATGAAGTACATGAAGCTGTACGACGGGATGATCGCCACCCCGGTACGGCCGTTCGAGATCGCCGTCGGCGAACTGGGTTGGGCGATGCTGCGGGGCAGCGCCTACTCGGCGGCGTTCCTCGGCGTGATGGTCGCGCTGGAGTTGACCAGCGTCACCCGGGCGCTGACCGCTCTCCCGGCCGCGGTGCTGGTCGGGTTCGCGTTCGGGGCGCTCGGCATGGCGATCTCCACCTTCATGCGTAGCTGGCAGGATTTCGACCTGATGGGCTCCGCGCAGTTCACGCTCTTCCTCTTCTCCGGCACCTTTGTGCCGGCGCAGGCCTACCCGACAGTGCTGCACTGGCTCGTCGAGATCACCCCGCTGTACCGGTCGGTGCACCTGATCCGGGGGGTCGCGTTGGGCAGTGGTGGTTGGCTCTGGCTGCTCGACGTGCTCTATCTCCTGGCGATGGTGGCGGTCGGCCTGCTGGTGGCTTCTCGCAGAATGGCGAGGTTGCTCTACAAGTAGGGGTTATCTGCGCCCGCCGACGGGGCATGTCCGGAGGCGACACTGCCGACCAGGAGGAGGGGCGATGGCCTCGGACGAGTCTTCCGCCCAGCGTGAGCGTGATCCCGCCACCACGCCGGTCGGGCCCGACGCGGGCCCGGACAGCCCCACCGACCTGCCGGGCAGCGGCTGGAAGGCGGCGTTGCGCCGGACGATCAGCGAATTCCAGGACGACAGCCTCACCGACTGGGCCGCGGCACTGACCTACTACGGGGTGTTGTCCATCTTCCCCGGGCTGCTGGTGCTGATCTCCCTGCTCGGCCTGCTCGGCGAGAGCGCCACCGAGGGCGTCAAGGACACCGTCAACCAGGCGGTCCCGAACGACAGCATCCAGCAGATCATCACCGATGCGATCGGCACCGCGGACCAGAACGGTGGCCTCGCCAGCATCGCGGCGATCATCGGTCTGTTGGCGGCGTTCTGGTCCGCGTCCGGCTACATCGGTGCGTTCATGCGGGCCTCCAACACCATCTACGACGTGCCGGAGGGCCGGCCGATCTGGAAGACGCTGCCGATCCGGCTCGGCGTGACCGCGGTGGTCGGAGTGCTACTGCTGGTCAGCGCGGTGATCGTGGTCTTCACGGGCCGCCTCGCCGAAACTGTGGGTGACGTGATCGGGCTCGGCTCGACGGCCGTCACGGTGTGGGACGTCGCCAAGTGGCCGGTCCTGCTGATCCTGGTCAGCCTGATGTTCGCGATCCTCTACTGGGCCTCGCCGAACGCGCGGCACGGCGGCTTCCGCTGGGTCAGCCCGGGTGGCGTGCTGGCCGTGGTGATCTGGCTGGTGATCTCCGGCCTGTTCGCCTTCTACGTGAGCAACTTCGGCTCGTACAACAAGACGTACGGAACGCTGGCCGGGGTGATCATCTTCCTGGTGTGGCTCTGGCTGAGCAACATCGCGATCCTGCTGGGGGCGGAGTTCGACGCGGAGTTGGAGCGTGGCCGCGCCATCTCGGCCGGCCACGCGGTGGACGACGAGCCGTACGTCGAGCTGCGCGACGACCGCAAGCTCAAGAAGAAGCGCAACCAACGCGGTTCGGTCGGTTGAGGCGACGCGTCCCTGGCTGCCGGGCCCGTGCCGGCCCGGCGGCCAGGGACGCTCCTGTTGTGGAGCCGATCGTCAGCTGCAGGCTGAGGTGAGGCACCAGCCGTTGAGCGTGACTACTTGCAGGTCGTTCACCTTGTGCCAGCCGGGGTAATATTTGTTACCCACGCTGTCGTAGTAAATGTAACCGCTGGGCACCTGGAATCCGTCGGTGTCCCGGAAGTCGTAGTAGTACCTGGAATCGGATGCGCTGCCCTGGCCGGCCGGCAACCACATCGTCTTGCTGTTGGTCGGCCAGTTTCCGGAAAGCTTGATGGATCGGCCGAGCCGGTTCTTCACCTCGCCGCAGAAGATGCCGGCGGTGCAGTTTCCGAGGGTGCCAAAGTCGCCCTCAGCAGCGCTGGGAGCGGCCTGCCGGACGGGTGCTGCGGCCGCAACACCAAGGTCGGAGCCGGTCGACGACGGCGCCGCCTGGGCTGCCGATGGTGAGAACAGCGCGATGAACGCTACTGCGGACACGGCCGCGACAAAGCGCGTCGGTCGATTCATTTGGGTCCTTCCCGTCGGGGTATTCGGGCACGCCAGAACGGAAGGTCATCGCGATTGGATAATTGCGGTGCGCGACTCGCCCCGTCGCTGTCGATGCCCAGGAACGTTAACGACCATGTAGACGACTGTCAACGTCCTTTGCAATTGCGGCGACGGTGGAACCGGCGAGTTGGCGTGCCCGCTGGCATGCGTCTCGGTGGCGTATTCGCTGCTTGAGCGCATCGATACCGATTAACACCGATGATGGCCGATGATGGTGGCGCTCGCCCGTCGGGCGCGCCCGGAGGCTGGCGTCGGCGCGGTGAGGTACGGGGCGGGCTCGGCCGTCGCCTCGCCCGGTCGATGGGTGCCGGTGCGGCGAGGGTGCGCAGCGAAGTCGGTCCATCCCGTCGCAAGCGCGACCGAAACTTCTGTCCGTTTGAGCAAAAGTTAGCGTCGGAACAGCCGAAGCTCTGGACAGGCGATCCGACCGCTCCTACTGTGTCGGACACAACACATCGACATTGCGTCGATGTGAACGCTGCCAAAGAAGAGGGGGCCCCGGGTGCGCACCGCCGACCCCTTACACGTGCGCCTGTTGCGGCTGCTCCGCGACGAGGGCGCCGTGTCCCGGGCCGAGCTGGGCGACCGGCTCCAGATGCCGCGTCCACGCATGCTGGCCGAGCTGGATCGCCTGGTGACGCTGGGTTATGTGGCCGAGGCCGGGCTCGCCGCTTCCCGCGGTGGGCGTCGCTCCACTCTTGTCGAGCTGAACCCGAAGCTGCGCTTTGCCGCGGTCGACCTCGGCGCCAGTTCGATGGACGTCGAGGTGGTCAACGGCCGCCTCGAACCGGTGGCGCACTACGCCGAGCCAGCCGACATCCGCAACGGCCCGAAGGTGACCCTGCAACGGGTCAATGAACTGCTGCACAAGGCCCGGGTCGACGGCGCGTACGAGCGACTGGACGCGGTCGGCATCGGCGTACCCGGCCCGGTCAGCTTCCGCGACGGCGTTCCGGTCTCACCACCGATCATGCCGGGCTGGGACCGGTTCCCGGTGCGTGAGCTGCTCAGCCGGGAACACGGCTGCCCGGCGGTGGTCGACAACGACGTCAACATCATGGCGATCGGCGAGCGGCACGGTGGGGTCGCCCACTCGGTGGACGACTTCCTCTTCGTGAAGATCGGTACCGGCATCGGATGCGGCATCTACCTCACCGGCGAGGTCTACCGGGGCACCGACGGATGTGCCGGCGACATAGGGCACATCCAGGTCGACTCGCACGGTCCGATGTGTTCCTGCGGCAACGTCGGCTGCCTGGAGGCGCTGTTCAGCGGCGCCGCGCTGGCCAAGGACGCCGCAGCCGCCGCCCGCAGTGGCACGTCGCCGGCGCTGGCCGAGCGGCTGGCGCTGCGGGGTGTCGTCACCGCGCTGGACGTCGCCGAGGGCGCCGTCGAGGGCGACGTGACCTGCATCCAGTTGATCCGCGACGGCGGACGGCGCGTCGGCGGAGTGCTCGCCGGCCTGGTCAGCTTCACTAACCCGTCCATGATCGTGATCGGTGGCGGGCTGGCCCAGCTGGGCCACATCCTGCTCGCCGAGATCCGCAGTGTGGTCTACCGCCGGTCACTGCCGCTGGCCACCGGCAACCTTCCCGTCGTCCTGTCCGAGCTGGGCGGCCGTGCCGGCGTCGCCGGCGCGGCGGTGCTCGCGAGCGACGTCGCCTTCGGGGAAGCCGCATGAAGCTGTTCGAGATTCCGTCGTGAGCGAGGAGGAGACTGTGGCTCTGCCCGAGGATGACCCCGCCACCGCGTCGGCCGAGGCCGTCGCCGAGGCGCCGCTGGTCGAGGCTCCCGCCGACACCGCCGCGGGCGAGGTGGTCCTGCGCCTCACCGACCTGGTGAAGACCTTCCCCGGCGTACGGGCGCTTGACGGCGTGCAGCTCGAGGTGCGTGCCGGCGAGGTGCACTGCCTGCTCGGGCAGAACGGCGCCGGCAAGTCCACCCTGATCAAGGTGCTCGCCGGGGTGCACCAACCGGATTCCGGCCTGGTGGAGTGGCGTGGCGAGCCGGCCACGTTCGCCAACCCGCAGGCCGCCATGAAGGCCGGCATCGCCACCATCTACCAGGAGCTCGACCTCGTCGAGGACCTGTCGGTGGCGGAGAACGCGTTCCTCGGGCACGAGTACCGCAACTTCGGGTTCGTCCGGCGTGGCCAGATGGCCCGGCACACCCGGCAGATCCTCAGCCGGCTCGGCCACGGTGAGATCCCGCCGGGGCGGATGGTCCGGTCCCTGCCGGCGGCGGGCAAGCAGATCGTCAGCATGGCGCGCGCGCTGTCGCACGAGGCCCGACTGATCATCATGGACGAGCCGAGCGCGGTGCTGGCCCACGACGAGGTCGGCAACCTGTTCCGGATCATCCGAGAGTTGACCGCGCAGGGCATCGCCGTCATCTACATCTCCCACCGGTTGGAGGAGATCCGCGAGATCGGCGACCGGGTCACCGTACTCAAGGACGGCCGGACCACCGCGGCGAACCTGCCGGCGCGGGACACCCCGACCCGCGACCTGGTGAGCCGGATGACCGGCCGCACCATCGAGTACGTCTTCCCGGACCGGCCGACCGACGACACCGCTGGCGCCGACCTGCTTCAGGTGGACGGGTTGACCCGCGCGGGCGAGTTCGCCGACGTCTCGCTGAGCGTGCGTGCCGGGGAGATCGTGGGCATCGCGGGGCTGGTCGGCTCCGGCCGCTCCGAGCTGCTGGAGACGATCTACGGTGCCCGCCTCCCGGAGGCCGGCACGGTGCGGATGGACGGGAAGGTGCTGCGTCCCGGCGTCGGCGCCGCGGTGCGGTCCGGCATGGGGATGGCCCCGGAGGAACGCAAGAGCCAGGCGCTGCTGCTCGGCGAGCCGATCTACCGCAACGTCACGCTGGCCACCTTCGGCCGGTACTCGCGGCTCGGCTTCACCAACGCCGCCAAGGAACGCGCCGAGGCGGACCGGATCGCGGAGACCCTGGAGCTGCGGCCCCGGGACGTCGACCGGCCGGTACGCACGCTGTCCGGCGGCAACCAGCAGAAGGTGGTGGTCGGGCGGTGGCTGCTCGGCGGCACCAAGTTGCTGCTTCTCGACGAGCCGACCCGGGGCGTGGACGTGGGCGCCCGGGCCGAGCTCTACCAGGTCATCCGGGCATTGGCCGCTCAGGGCGTGGGGGTGCTGCTGGTCTCCAGCGAGGTGCCCGAGGTGCTGGGTCTGGCCGACCGGGTGCTGGTGATGCGGGAAGGGCGGGTCGTCCGCGAAGCCGCGGCCGGCGAACTCGACGAGAACACTGTGCTTGACCTCGTGATGGCGGGGTCCTTGATGGAAGGCGCACCGGCATGAGCGACGCGACTCCCACTCCCACCGCGACACCGGAGCGCCCGCAGCTTCCGGCGCAGTCGCCGCCGGTGGATCCGGCGGAGACGGCGGTGGCCAGCGACAAGGCAGGATCCGGGGGCAAGCTCTCCTGGTGGCGGGGTGACGGTGGCGACGGCGCCAAGCGCAACCTCGGTCTGATCGGGGTGCTGGCCGCGCTCATCGTGGTCGGCGCAATCACCAAGCCCGACCTGTACGGCGACCCGAACTGGGTCTGGAACAACGTCCTGGCCATTCTCCAGTTGGCCTCGGTCGTCGGCGTGGTCACTGTCGGGATGACCTTCGTGATCATCGGTGGTGGCATCGACCTGTCGGTGGGCGCGATCGTCGCGCTGGCCGGGGTCTGGTGCACCACGGTCGCCACCCAGAGCTACGGCGCCGGCGGCATGATCTTCACCGCCCTCGCGGTCGGCATCTGCGTCGGCCTCGTCAACGGTGTGCTCATCTCGTACGGGCGGCTGGTCCCCTTCATCGCGACGCTCGCGATGCTGGTGGCCGCGCGCGGACTCGCGGCATCGATCTCCAACAAGCAGACCCAGGTGTCGAGCAGCACCTTCATCAACGACATCGCGGCGCGCAAGGTGATCGGGATTCCGATCCTCGTCTACATCCTCGGCGCGGTCGTGCTGGCCGGCTGGGTGCTGCTCAACCGGACGACCTTCGGCCGGCGGACCATCGCCGTCGGCGGCAACCCGGAGGCGGCCCGGCTGGCCGGCATCAACGTCCGGCGGCACACCATGCTGCTCTACGCGCTCTCCGGTCTGTGCTGCGGCATCGCCGCCATCATGCTCACCTCGCAGGCGACCTCGGCCCAGGCGGCGATGGCCAACCTGTACGAGTTGGACGCGATCGCCGCGGCGATCATCGGCGGGACGTTGCTCAGCGGCGGCCGGGGCACCATCGTCGGTTCGCTGCTCGGCGTCATCATCTTCGCCACCATCACGAACCTCTTCGCCATCAACGGCCTCTCCATCGAGGCACAGAACATGGTCAAGGGCGGCATCATCGTCGCAGCCGTCCTGGTCCAGCAGTTCCAGTTCAAGTCCGTCACTCGGCTCCTCGCGCGGAACAGGGTCACCACCGCAACCTGACGCACCGCACCGTTGTCCTGGCGACGTCGAGATCTTCGACGGTGGCCGGGCCTCGCACACCCTCAATAAGTCACATCCCGCTCCCAGGAGGTCATTCATGACCCAGCACAGTCGCGACCTGTCGCGCCGCCGGTTGCTCTTCGGTGGAGCCGCGGTAGGCGCTGCCACCCTCCTCACCGCCTGCACCAGCAACGAGACCCCGGCTGCCAGCACCCAGACCAAGGCCGCCGGAAACAGCGAAGGCAACAACGCCCCGGGCAAGAAGGTCGTCATCGGCTTCTCCGCCCCGGCCGCCGACCACGGCTGGATGGGCGCGATCCACGCCAACGCCAAGGCGCAGGCCGCTGCATACTCGGACGTGGAGTTCAAGGAGGTCGACGGTGGCTCGAACTCCGAGGCCCAGCGCTCGACTCTCGGCACGCTGATCGCCCAGAAGCCGGACATCATCGTCGTGCTGCCGCACGACGGCAAGGAGGTCAACGCGGTTGCCCTCCAGGCGATGCAGGCGGGCATCCCGATCGTGAACCTCGACCGGGCGTTCCCCGACGCGCTGGCCTCGCGGCTGGTCATCAAGGGCGACAACTACGGCATGGGCGTCTCGGCCGGGCACTACATCGGCAAGATGCTCAAGGACAAGGGCGTCGCCAACCCGGTCATCGGTGAGATCGCCGGTCTGGAGATCCCGCTGACCGTCGAGCGCAGCGAGGGCTTCAAGGCCGCCCTGGCGACCTACGGGTTCACGGTGAGGAACCGACGCTCGGCCGAGTTCACCTCCGACAGCGGCCAGCGCGAGGCGGCCCAGCTGCTCCAGGCGCTGCCGAAGATCGACGCCATCTGGAACCACGACGACGACCAGGGCATCGGTGTGCTCGCGGCCATCAAGCAGGCCAACCGGTCGGAGTTCTTCATGGTCGGCGGCGCGGGCTCCAAGCTCGCGATCGACGCCATCAAGGCCGACAACACCGTGCTGAAGGCCACTGTCACCTACAACCCGTCGATGGCCTCGTCGGCGGTCTCCCTCGCGCGACTCATCGCGCAGGGCCGGGGCCTGGGCGACCTGACGGAGCTGCAGGTGCCCAAGGAAGTGACCCTGGCCTCGGAGACGATCACCAAGGAGAACGCGAGCAGCTACGACAAGCTCGGGTTCTGACATACCGGGGGGAGACCCACCTTGTCCACGACAGACAGAGAACTGCGGGTCGGCATGGTCGGCTACGCGTTCATGGGCGCCGCGCACTCACAGGCGTGGCGGACCGTGAACCGCGTCTTCGACCTGCCGGCACGGGCCCGGATGGCGTTGATCTGCGGCCGAGACACAGCGAAGGTGGCTGACGCCGCCGACACACTCGGCTGGGACGCGTACACCACCGACTGGCGTGACCTGATCAACCGGGACGACATCGACGTCGTCGACATCTGCACCCCGGGCGACAGTCACGCCGAGATCGCTCTCGCCGCGTTGGCCGCAGGCAAGCACGTTCTGTGCGAGAAGCCGTTGGCCAACTCGGTGGAGGAGGCACTGGCGATGACCGCTGCGGCGGACGTCGCCCGGGCCGCCGGAGTGCGGTCGATGTGCGGGTTCAACTACCGCCGGGTCCCCGCGGTCACGATGATGCGCCAGTTGGTCGCCGACGGACGGCTCGGGGTGATTCGACACGTCCGTGCGACGTACCTGCAGGACTGGATCGTGGACCCGCAGTTCCCGCTGGTCTGGCGGTTGCAGAAGGACAGGGCGGGCTCCGGCGCGCTCGGTGACATCGGTGCGCACATCATCGACCTGACCCAGTTCGTCACGGGTCAGCGGATCAGTGGCGTCAGCGCGGTCACCGAGACCTTCGTCAAGGAGCGGCCGTTGCCCGCCGAGTCGAGCGGTCTGGCGGCCTCGGTGGACGGCCACTCGGCGCCCACCGGGACGGTCACCGTCGACGACGCCGCGGTCTTCGTGGCCCGGCTCGACGGTGGCGCCCTGGCCACGTACGAGGCGAGCCGCTTCGCGACCGGCCGTAAGAACGCGCTGCGCGTCGAGATCAACGGCTCGCTGGGCAGTGTGGTCTTCGACCTGGAGCGCCTCAACGAGCTGGAGTTCTACGACGCGACCCGCCCGGCCGTGGAGCAGGGCTTCAGCCGCATCCTGGTGACCGAGGGCGAGCACCCGTACATGTCGGCGTGGTGGCCCCCGGGCCACATCATCGGCTACGAGCACTCGTTCACGCACGAGATGCGCGATTTCATCGAGGCGGTCGCCACCGGTGTCGACCCGACTCCCTCCTTCGCCGACGCGTTGCAGGTCCAGCTGGTGCTGGACGCGGTGGCCCGCTCGGCGGAGCTCGGCTCCTCCTGGGCCGAGGTGGAACCGACGCTGACCGCGGCGGCCGTCTGACCATTGACCATCCGCGGCGGCGGTGTTCGCACCGCCGTCGCCCGACCGGCTTTCCGAAGCCGACCGGCGAGGGACCAGCCACGGATTGCGCCCCGTGGCCGGGACAGAGGTCGGCATCGGAGAGCGTGCAGCCGGGCCCTACGGCCCGGTGGCGCACGAGCAGGACGGTCGTCCGGTGCGACCGGACCGGGATTCCCCGGCCGCACCGGAGGACCGCCACCACCGGTGACCTCCGGAGGACCTGATGACACCGCCCGCCGCCGCCCCCACCCGTACCGCATCCGCTCGCCGATTCCCGGCGGGTCGTGGTTCGGTCGGTGTTCCGGTGGGCGCGGCGGCCTGAGACGCCCGGCCAGGGCATGCCAGTGCCCCGGCCGGCCGGATGCGGGGGAGGCAGGGTCGAGACGCCGACCCGACCCTGCCTACCAGCCCCGTCTGCTCGCACCTGCCGGGATCCGGTCCGGCGTCGTCGCCGCCGACGCCGACGTCGGAAGCCGGTGCTGTTCCGGTGCGGGGCGAGCGGACGGGGCCCATCCACCCGGCCCGAAACTTTCCGAAACCGGGCCGTATCTTTCCGAAACATATTCTGATATTCCTATATTTAGCGCTACCGACGGTTCCTCGTGAATGGGGAAGGAGCACCATGCGAACAGGTGTCTGGCTGGTAGGGGCGCGCGGTTCCGTCGCGACCACCAGCATCGTCGGGGGGCTCGCGCTGCGGGCCGGCCTGGCCGGGTCCACCGGCTGCGTCACCGAGCTTCCCGAGCTGCGCGGTCCGGCCCTGCCGGCCTTCGCCGACCTGGTCTTCGGCGGACACGACCTGGCCACCACTCCACTGTGCAAGCGCGCCGAGGCCCTCGCTGACGCCGGTGTCATCCCCTGGCGGCTGGTCGCCGCGCTCCGCGACGAGCTGGGCGTGGTCGAGCAGGAACTGCGCCCCGCGCCGGTCGGCGACACCCAGGCCTACCGGGCCGAGGCCGTTGTCCGCGACCTGACCAGCTTCCGCGAGCGGCACGAGCTGGACCGGGTGGTGGTGGTCAACGTCTCCGCCACCGAGCCGGCCCCTCGACCGCACCCCGCGCACGCCGACCCGGTCGCGCTACGCGCCGCCCTCGACGGTCCGGACGAGGTGCTGCCGGTCAGCTCCCTCTACGCGTACGCCGCAGTGCTCGCCGGCTGCCCGTACGTCGACTTCACCCCGTCCACCGGGCTGCGGCTGCCGGCGCTGGCCGCGTTGGCCGAGGAGGCCCGACTGCCGTACGCCGGGCACGACGGCAAGACCGGGGAGACCCTGGTCAAGTCGGTGCTCGCGCCGATGTTCGCGATGCGCAACCTGGCCGTGGGCTCCTGGTCCGGGGTCAACCTGCTCGGCGGTGGCGACGGCGCCACCCTCGCCGACCCGGCCGCGAACGCGGCGAAGGTGCAGAGCAAGCAGCGGGTGCTCGGCGAGACGCTGGGCTACGTCCCGCAGGGCGGCACCCGCATCGAGTACGTCGAGGAGCTGGGCGACTTCAAGACCGCCTGGGATCTGATCACCTTCAGCGGATTCCTCGGCACCGGCATGCGGATGGAGTTCACCTGGCACGGCTGCGACTCCGCGCTGGCCGCGCCACTGGTGCTCGACCTGGCCCGACTCACCGCCGCCGCGCACGCCGCCGGGCAGGTGGGGCCGCTGGCCGATCTGGGCTTCTTCTTCAAGGACCCGCTGGGCGCGCCCACCCACTCGCTGGGTGAGCAGTGGGCCCGGCTGACCGCCTTCACCCGGCGACTGCACGACAGCGGGGACGGTGACCATGACAACGTTGGCTGATCTCGCCGAGCTGGTCCGGGCGCCGGCCGCGCTCTCGGTGCCCGGTGACGTGATCGCCGGGGCCGCGGCGGCCGGCGCGTTGAGCCCGCGTACCCCCGCCCTGGCCGGTGCCTCGGTGCTGCTCTACTGGGCCGGCATGGCCGCCAACGACTGGGCCGACCGGCGTCTGGACGCCGAGGAACGGCCCGAGCGGCCGATCCCGAGCGGGCGGGTCACCCCGGCCGCCGCGGTCGGTCTCGCGGCGGGCCTCACGGCCGCCGGCGTCGGCCTGGCCGCCGCCGTGGGCGGTCGCCGCGCCGCCGCGCTCGCCGTGCCGTTGGCCGCCACCATCTGGGGGTACGACCTGCTGGCCAAGAACACCGCGGCCGGCCCGGCCGTGATGGCCGCCTGCCGAGGGCTGGACGTGCTGCTCGGCGCGTCCGGCGGCCGGATGACCCGGGCGTTGCCGGCGGCGGCCACCGTCGCCGCGCACACCTGGACGGTCACCGCGCTGTCCCGCCGGGAGGTCACCGGCGCCGACGCCACCCTGCCGATGCGCACCCTCGCCGGCACCGCGCTGGTCGCCGCCAGTGCCGCCGTCGCCGTGCCGGGCGCCCGACGCACAGCCCGCCGAACGACGAACCAGACCGGGGCCACCGACCGGGCCGAGACCGTCGGCGGGACCGGCGTGCGCGCGGGACGCGGCCGGTCGGCCACTGTCGCTGCGGTGCTGCCCGCAGTGCTGGCCGGCTGGTACGCCGCCCGGTACGGCGCGGCCCAGGCCGAGGTGGTCCGGGACCCGTCGGCCGGGCGGGTCCGCGCGGCCGTCGGCGCCGGGATCACCGGGTTGCCAGCCCTCCAGGGGGCCCTCACCGCACGGGGTGGAGCAGGTCTGCTCGGGGTGGCCGTCGCGGCGGCCGCGCCGCTGGGTCGACGGCTGGCCCGGAAGGTCTCCCCGACATGAGCGTCCCCGAGCCCCGGCCCGGTACGCCGGCCGCCGACGCGACCACGCTGCGCCTCGGGTACGGCACGAACGGCTTCGCCAACCACCGCCTCGACGACGCGCTCGCCGTCATCGCCGACCTCGGCTACGACGGGGTGGCGCTCACCCTGGACCACGACCACCTGGACCCGTTCGCGCCCGGGCTCACCCGCCGGGTCGCCGCTGTCGGTCGACGGTTGGAGTCGCTGGGCCTGGCGGTGGTCATCGAGACCGGTGCCCGCTACCTGCTCGACCCGTGGCACAAGCACGCCCCGACGTTGCTGCACGACGACCCGACCCGGCGGATCGAGTTCCTGCGCCGGGCCGTGCGGATCGGCGCCGACCTGGGCGCGGACGCGGTCTCGTTCTGGGCCGGTGTCCGACCCGAGTCGGTGTCACCGCAGTGCGCCTGGGACCGGCTGGTGGCCGGCTGCGCCACAGTGGTCGACGCGGCCGACACCGCCGGCGTCACCCTCGGCTTCGAACCGGAACCGGGCATGCTGGTGCAGGACATCGCGGACTGGCGTCGGCTGCACGCCGCTCTCGACAACCCGGCCCGCTTCGGCATCACCCTCGACATCGGTCACTGCCGGTGCCTGGAGCCCTGGCCGGTGCCGCGGTGCGTCGCCGAGGTGGCCGACCACCTGGTCAACGTGCAGATCGACGACATGCGCCGGGGCGTGCACGAGCATCTGGAGTTCGGCGTCGGGGAGATCGACTTTCCGCCGGTGCTGGCCGCCCTGGCAGCCGCCGGCTATCAGGGGCTGGTCGCGGTGGAGTTGCCCCGCGACTCGCACGCCGCACCCGCCGTGGCGGCCCGGTCGATCGAGTTCCTGCGCTCCGCCGCACTGGCCGGCCGTGCGAAGGACGAACTGCCCGCAGACATTCCTGGGGTGCCTGCGTAGCAACAAGGGGAGGAGACGGGATGACACCGGATTCACTACGGGCCGCGCTGGGAGGCGTACCCGATCCCGAGTGGCTGGACACGGCGCTGCGCCGGGTCACCACCGAGCCCACCGCGATCACCCGGCTCTTTCCCGCCGTCGGCCGACGCTGCGGGCGGGCCGCGCTGCCCGACGCCCCGGGCTGGACCGCCGACGACGCGGCCCGGGTGCTGCTGCTCACCAGCCTGCCCGGCGAGCACGCGGCGTACGCCGAGCGTCTCTACCAACACGGTGACGCGGCCGAGCGACGAGCCGTGCTGCGCGCCCTGCCGCTGCTGCCGATCGGCGCCGACGGGGTCCCGTTGCTGCACGACGCGATCCGGACCAACGACACCCGGCTGGTCGCCGCCGCGCTCGGCCCGTACGCCCGGCACCTCGACCAGGCCGCCTGGCGGCAGGCGGTGCTCAAGTGCGTGTTCAGCGGCGTCCCCTTGGCCAACGTGGCCGACCTGGACACCCGGGCCGACGGCGAGCTGACCGCGATGCTGGCCGCGCTGGCCGCCGAACGGCACGCCGCCGGCCGGGAGTTGCCCGCCGACGCCGACGACCTGCTCCACCGGCTCACCGCCGCACTGCCCCGGGAGGCGTGAATGCGCATCTTCGACCCCCACATCCACATGACCTCACGCACCACCGACGACTACGAACGGATGGCCGCCGCCGGAGTGCGCGCGGTGGTGGAGCCGGCGTTCTGGCTGGGTCAGCCGCGCACCAGCGCCGCTTCGTTCACCGACTACTTCGACTCGTTGATCGGCTGGGAGCCGTTCCGGGCCGGGCAGTTCGGGGTGCGCCACTTCGCCACCATCGCGCTGAACCCCAAGGAGGCCAACGACCCGCGCTGCCGGCCGGTCCTCGACCTGCTGCCCCGTTACCTGGACAAGGACGCGGTGGTGGCGGTCGGCGAGATCGGGTACGACTCGATGACGCCCGAGGAGGACGAGGCGTTCGCGGCGCAGCTCGCCCTCGCGGTGGCGTACGAGCTGCCGGCCCTGGTGCACACCCCGCACCGGGACAAGGCGCGCGGCTGCGAGCGGACCCTCGCCGTGGTCGCCGAGTCCGGCATCGACGCGGGTCGGGTGGTCGTCGACCACCTCAACGAGGTGACAGTGAAGCTGGTCCGCGACAGCGGCTGCTGGCTGGGTTTCTCCATCTACCCCGACACCAAGATGACCCCGCAGCGGATGGTGGAGTTGCTGCGGGAGTACGGCACGGACCGGATGCTGGTCAACTCGGCAGCCGACTGGGGGCGCTCCGACCCGCTGCTGACCCGGGCGACCGGCGAGGCGATGCTCGCGGCCGGCTGCAGCGACGACGACGTCGACAAGGTGCTGTGGCGAAACCCGGTGGAGTTCTACGGGCAGTCGGGGCGGCTCGACCTCAGCGACCTGGACGCCGCCGCCGCCGTGGACCCGCAGACCGGCAACTCGATCCTGCGCGGCGGCAGCTGATGCGGCTACGACATGCCGGCGGCGAGACCGTCCACCTGGGCTACTGCACCAACGTTCACCCGGCCGAGGACCTCGCCGGCATTCTCGGTCAACTGGACACCTACGCGGTGCCGGTCCGCGAGGCGCTCGGCAGCGACCTGCTCGGGCTCGGCCTGTGGCTGGCCGCCCCGGTCGCCGCCGAGCTGGCCGCCGACCCGACGCTACGCCGCCGGCTGCGCACCGAGCTGGACGCGCGCGGCCTGGAGGTGGTCACGCTCAACGGCTTCCCGTACGCGGCCTTCCAGGCCCCGGTGGTCAAGCAGGACGTGTACCACCCGGACTGGACCACCGAGCAGCGCCTGACCTACACGGTGAACCTGGCCCGGGTGCTCGCCGATCTGCTGCCCGACGACGCCGCCCGAGGTTCGATCTCCACGCTGCCGCTGGCCTGGCGTCAACCGTGGGACACCGGCCGGGCCGACGCGGCCCGAGGCCGACTGGACCAGCTCGCCGCCGGCCTGGCCGACGTGCAGCGGGACACGGGCCGCGAGGTGCGCGTCGCCTTCGAGCCGGAGCCCGGCTGTGTGGTGGAGAGCACCGGTCAGGCGGCCGAGCTGCTGTCCGGGATGGACACCGATCGGTTGGGTGTCTGCCTCGACCTGGCCCACCTGGCCTGCGCCTGGGAGGAGCCGGCCGAGGCGCTGCAACGACTGCGGGCGGCCGGGCTGCCGGTGGTGAAGGTGCAGGTCTCGGCCGCCGTCGAGGCCGCCGACCCGGAGGGCGGGGCCGAGGCGTTGCGTCGCTGGGTGGAGCCGCGCTTCCTGCACCAGACCCGGGGCGCCGGATGCGCCGGTCTGGCCGACCCGGCCGACCCGGCGTACGCGGCCGACGACCTGGACGAGGCGCTGGACCGGGCGCTGCCGGGGCCGTGGCGGGTGCACTACCACGTGCCGCTGCACGCCCCACCCGAGGAACCGCTCGGCTCGACACTGCCGGTGCTCCGCGCGGCCCTGAGAGCGCTCTTCGACGGCCCTACCGCCGGCTGCGACCACCTCGACGTCGAGACGTACACCTGGGGGGTGCTGCCGGCCGCCCGACGGCCGGGCACCGACGCGGAGCTGGCCGCCGGCATCGCCGCGGAGCTGGCCTTCGCCCGGGACGAACTGGTCGGCCTCGGCCTGACCGCAGAACGAACCATGAGCATGGGGGTGACGCGATGAGCCGGCGACTGGTGGTCCTCGACGTGGTGGGGTTGACGCCACGACTACTGGCGCACATGCCTCGACTGCGCGGGGTCGCCGACGGCGGCTTTCGGGCCGAGCTGGGCACCGTGCTGCCCGCCGTGACCTGCTCGGTGCAGTCCACCTTCCTCACCGGCGAGCAGCCCAGCGGGCACGGGATCGTCGGCAACGGGTGGTATTTCCGGGAGCTGGGTGAGGTGCTGCTGTGGCGGCAGCACAACGCGCTGGTCGGCGGGGACAAGCTCTGGCAGGCCGCCCGTCGGGCCGAACCCGGCTACACAGTGGCCAACGTCTGCTGGTGGTACGCGATGGGCGCCGACGTCAACTGGACGGTGACGCCCCGCCCGGTCTACTACGCCGACGGGCGCAAGGAGCCGGACTGCTACACCGACCCGCCGGAGCTGCACGACGCGCTCACCGGGCGGTTGGGCACCTTCCCGCTCTTCACCTACTGGGGGCCGACGGCCGGGTTGCCGTCGTCGCGGTGGATCTGCCAGGCGGCCGAGCAGATCCTCGCCGACGTGTCACCAGATCTGACCCTGGTCTACGTTCCGCACCTGGACTACGACCTGCAACGCTTCGGTCCCTCGTCGGCCCAGGCCGCCGCGGCGGCAGCGGAGCTGGACGCGGTGCTCGGCCCGCTCCTGGACGCCGCACGGGCCCGGGACGCCACAGTGGTGGTGCTGTCGGAGTACGGCATCACCGACGTGTCCCGGCCGGTGGACGTCAACCGGTTGCTGCGCGCCGAGGGCCTGTTGCGGGTGCACACCCAGGCCGGCATGGAGTATCTCGACCCGTGGACGTCGAAGGCGTTCGCGGTCGCCGACCACCAGATCGCGCACGTCTACGTCAAGGATCCGGCCGACGTGCCGGCGGTGGCGAAGCTCTGCGCCGGCCTGCCCGGGGTGGCCGAGGTGCTCGACGCTGAGGGCAAGGCGGCACACGGGCTGGACCATCCGCGCGCCGGTGAGCTGGTGCTGGTGGCCGAGCCGGACGCCTGGTTCACCTACTACTACTGGCTGGACGACGCCCAGGCACCGGACTTCGCCCGGCTCGTGGAAATTCACCGGAAGCCGGGCTACGACCCGGCGGAGCTGTTCTTCGACCCGGCCAACCCCGGTGCGGCGAAGGCCCGGGCCGGGGTCGCCCTGGCCCGAAAGAAGCTCGGCATGCGGTACCTGATGAGCGCTGTCGGCCTCGATGCCGGCGCGCGGGCGGTGCGGGGCTCGCACGGGCGGCTGCCCGACGACCCGGCGGACGGCCCGGTGCTGCTCTGCTCCGACCCGACCGCGGCCCGGGACAAGATCGCGGCGACCGAGGTCAAGGCGCTGCTGCTGGAGCTGGCCGGGCTGAGCCCTGGCGGTGCGGGCGGGTCGGGGGAGGGCTCATGACGGTCACCGTCGCGCCCACCGACGCCAGCGAGCTGCGGGCGCGCTTCGACGCGGAGCTGGCCGGGTTTCTCAGCCGGCAGGGCCCGGACTGGCCGGACGGGGCGCCGCGGGGCGTGTTCACCGCGCTGCAACGGTTCGTGCTGGCCGGCGGCAAGCGGTTACGGCCGCTCTTCTGCTACTGGGGCTGGCGCGGCGCGGGGGCGGCCGACGGCACCCCGATCGTGGTGGCCGCGGCGGCCCTGGAGCTGTTCCACGCGTTCGCGCTGATCCACGACGACATCCTGGACGGCAGCGACCGCCGCCGGGGTGAGCCGTCGGTGCACCGGCTCTTCGCCGACCTGCACGCCCGCTCGTCGTGGCGCGGTGACCCCGAGGCGTACGGCCGCAACACCGCGCTGCTCTGCGGGGACCTCTGCGCGGCCTGGTCGGATCAGATGTTCCACGAGTGCGGGCTCAGCACCGAGCAGGTGCACCGGGGGTACGGCGTGTTCGCGCTGATGCGTACCGAGGTGATCGCGGGGGAGTACCTGGACCTGGTCTCGGGTGTGGGTGACGGCTCGGTGGCCAGCGCGCTCACCGTGATCCGGATGAAGGCTGCCCGGTACACCGTCACCCGACCGTTGCAGATCGGTGCGGCCCTGGCCGGCGCGGGGCCGGAGCTGATCGCCGCGCTGGGTGAGTTCGGTGATCCGCTGGGTGACGCGTTCCAGCTCCGCGACGACGTCCTGGGCGTGTTCGGTGACCCGGCGGTCACCGGGAAGTCGGTCCTGGACGACCTGCGTGAGGGCAAGCCCACCGTCATGATGGCGCTGGCCCGCAGCGCCGCCGACCGGCCGCAGACCATCCGGTTGCGGGAGCTGTTCGGCAATCCGGCGTTGGACGCCGAGGGCGCGGCGGAGCTGCGCGACATCATCGAGGCGACCGGCGCGCGGGAGCGGATCGAGCAGATGATCCGGGTCCGGACCGAGGCCGCGCTCGCCGCCCTGCAGAACGCCGAAGTGGCCGACGAGGCCCGCGTGGCACTGGTTGCGCTGGCCGGGCAGGCGATCGACCGACGCGCCTGACCGGCGACTTTCGATCAAATCGACAAAAGTTGATGCTGAACCGCCGGAAGGTATGGACACATCGACACGTGCGACTTAGTGTCGTGACCAACACGACAATGTTTCGTCGAGGTGAACCGGCGGCGCGGTAACCCATCGACCCCCACCACCGCTACGGCATCCGGCGCGACGGCGCGCGCCCGGCCTGGCAGTCACACGTCAGGAAGGGACAGCACAGATGTCCATGAAGGACGCTCCCAGACAACGGTCCCGACGATGGTTCTCCGCCGGATCCGCGCTGCTGCTGGCGGTCGCCGCCGGCACGGTCACCTTCGCCGCCGGCTCCGCCCCCGCCCAGGCACACACGATTGTCGCCAGCGACTTCCAGCAGGTCGAGCTGGCCCGTGGCGTGACCGACATGGGTGAGCCGATGTCGCTGGCGGTGCTACCCGACCGCTCGGTCCTGCACACCGCCCGCAACGGCACCCTGCGCCGCACCGACGCCAACGGCACCACCTCCGTGATCGGCACCCTCTCGGTCTACACGCACGACGAGGAGGGGTTGCAGGGCGTCGGGATCGACCCGGGCTTCGCCAGCAACCGCTACATCTACCTCTACTACGCTCCGCCGCTCTCCACCCCCGGCGGCGACGCGCCGGCCACCGGCACCGACTTCTCGGCCTGGAACGGCGTCAACAGGCTCTCCCGGTTCACCCTCAACTCCGACTTCACGCTCAACCAGGCCAGCAAGGTCGACGTGCTCGACGTTCCGGCCAGCCGGGGCGTGTGCTGCCACGTCGGTGGGGACATTGACTTCGACGCCGCCGGCAACCTCTACCTGTCCACCGGCGACGACACCAACCCGTTCGAGTCGTCCGGCTACTCGCCGCTGGACGAGCGGACCAACCGCAACCCCGCGTACGACGCGCAGCGTAGCGCCGGCAACACCAACGACCTGCGCGGCAAGATCCTGCGGATCAAGGTGAACGCCAACGGCACGTACTCGATCCCGTCGGGCAACCTGTTCGCCCCCGGCACGGCCAGGACCCGGCCGGAGATCTACGCGATGGGGTTCCGCAACCCGTTCCGGATCAGCGTGGACAAGGCCACCGGGGTGGTCTACGTCGGTGACTACGGGCCGGACGCCGGCTCCACCAGCTCCACCCGCGGGCCGTCCGGCCAGGTGGAGTTCAACCGGGTCGCGGCACCGGGCAACTACGGCTGGCCGTACTGCACCGGCACCAACACCAGCACCGAGACGTACAACGAGTTCGACTTCGCGACCAGCGCCAGCGGCGCGAAGTACAACTGCACCGGCGGGCCGACCAACAACTCGTTCCGCAACACCGGCCTGACCACCCTGCCGCCGGCCCAGCCGGCCTGGATCCGGTACGCCGGCGACGCCGGCACCCCGACCGAGTTCGGCGGCGGCTCCGAGTCGCCGATGGGCGGTCCGGTCTACCGGTACAACGCCTCGTCGACCTCCACCACCAAGTTCCCGCAGTCGTTCGACGGGCAGTTCTTCGCCACCGAGTTCGGCCGAGGCTGGATCAAGCCGATCCACGTCAACTCCGACGGCTCCCGGGGCACCATCGACACCTTCCCGTGGGTCGGCAAGCAGGTGATGGACTCGGCGTTCGGCCCGGACGGCGCCTACTACGTGCTCGACTACGGCACCGGCTACTTCAACGGTGACGCCAACTCGGCGCTCTACCGCTTCGACTACGTCGGCGGCGGCAACCGGGCGCCCACCGCGAAGGCCAGCGCCAACCGCACCTCTGGCGCGGCCCCGCTCGCTGTGACGTTCTCCTCGGCCGGCTCGGCCGACCCCGAGGGCGGCGCGTTGACCTACGCGTGGGCGTTCGGTGACGGGACCACCTCGACCGCCGCCAACCCGACGAAGACCTACAGCGCCAACGGCACCTACACCGCCACGCTGACGGTGCGCGACCCGCAGGGCGCCACCGGCAGCAGCAGCGTGCAGATCAGCGTCGGCAACACGGCGCCCACGGTCACGATCAACAACCCGGGCAACGGTCAGCTGTTCGGCTTCGGGGACACTGTGGCGTACAGCATCACGGTGTCCGACCCGGAGGACGGCACCATCGACTGCACGAAGGTCAAGATGACCTACGTGCTCGGGCACGACCAGCACGGGCACCAGATCACCTCGAAGACCGGTTGCTCGGGCTCGATCACCATCCCGGTCGACGGTGAGCACGACGACGCGGCGAACATCTTCGCGATCTTCGACGCCGAGTACACCGACGCCGGTGGGCTGACCACGCACACCCAGCACACGCTGCCGCCGCGGCACCGTCAGGCCGAGTTCTACGGCACCTCGTCGGGGATCAACGTGTTCAGCAAGACCCCGGCCGAGGGTGGCAAGACCGTCGGCGACATCAACAACGGCGACTGGATCGCGTTCCAGCCGTACCGGCTGGGCAACGTGACCTCGTTCAACGCCCGGGTCTCCTCGGCGGGTGCCGGTGGCACCCTCCAGGTCCGGGCGGGCTCGGCCACCGGCACCGTGCTCGGCTCGGCCACGGTCCCGGTGACCGGCGGCTGGGAAACCTTCACCACGGTCACCGGGACGATCAGCAACCCGCCGACCGGCACGACCACGCTCTACCTGACCTTCGCCGGGTCGGGCACCGGGGCGCTCTACGACCTGGACGCCTTCACCTTCGTCACCGGGACGCCCCCGGCCGGTGGAGCCGGGGCGATCAAGGGCCTCGGCGGCAAGTGCCTGGACGTGCGCAACGCCGCCACGGCCGACGGCACGCAGATCCAGATCTACACCTGCAACGGCAGTGCCGCGCAGACCTGGGCGGTCACCCCCAACTCCACGATCAAGTCGTTGGGTAAGTGCCTGGACGTGTCGGGTGGTGCCACCGCCGACGGCACCAAGATCCAGCTCTGGACCTGCAACGGGACCGCCGCGCAGAACTGGGCGGCCCAGGCCGACGGCACGCTCCGCAACACGTCGTCGGGCAAGTGCCTCGATGTCTCCGGCAACAACTCCGCTGACAGCACGGTGGTCCACCTCTGGACCTGCACCGCCGCCGCCAACCAAAAGTGGACCCTGCCCTGAGCTGGCGGGAGGGGCCCTTCGACAACGCCTAGTGTGAGGCGAGGGGCCCCTCCTAACCGCAATTAGGAGAGCGATATGCGCAGACGCCTGCGACCCGTCCTCGGTGCGGCCATGGCCGCACTCGCCGTCATCGCCTGCACCACCCCGGCCACCCCGGCCAGCGCCGCCGACGCCCCGTACGACGTGCTGGTCTTCTCCAAGACCGCTGGGTTCCGCCACGACGCGATCCCGGTCGGCATCCAGACCATCCGCGACCTGGGCGCGGCGAACAACTTCACCGTCACCGCGACCGAGGACGCCGCCGCGTTCACCACGAGCAACCTCAACCAGTACGAGGCGGTCGTCTTCCTCAACACCACCGGCGACGTGCTCAACGCCAGCCAGCAGACCGCGTTCGAGTCGTACATCGGCTCCGGCCGCGGGTACGTGGGTGTGCACGCCGCAGCCGACACCGAGTACGACTGGCCGTTCTACGGCAACCTCGTGGGCGCGTGGTTCGCCTCGCACCCCGCGATCCAGCAGGCCAACATGAAGGTGGAGGACCGGGGCCACGCGGCCACCGCTCACCTGCCGCAGACCTGGACCCGCACCGACGAGTGGTACAACTACCGCACCAACGCCCGGTCGAGCGCCCACGTGCTGGCCACCCTCGACGAGTCGTCGTACTCCGGCGGCGGGATGGGCGCCGACCACCCGCTGAGCTGGTGCAAGAGCTACAGCGGCGGCCGGTCCTTCTACACCGGTGCGGGGCACACCCAGGCGTCGTACGCGGAGGCGGGGTTCCGGAACCACCTGCTCGGCGGCATCCGGTACGCCTCCGGTCGGAGCAAGGCCGACTGCCGGCCCGAGACCGGCTACACCCCGCTGTTCAACGGCTCGACGGCCGGTTGGTCCCAGGCGGGCCCGGGCAGCTTCACCAACACCGACGCCACCCTCACCTCGGTCGGCGGCATGGGGCTGTACTGGTACAACGCCAAGCAGTTCACCAACTACTCGCTGAAGCTGGACTGGAAGCTGGCCGGTGACGACAACTCCGGCATCTTCATCGGGTTCCCACCGTCGAGTGACCCGTGGTCGGCGGTCGACAACGGTTACGAGATCCAGATCGACGCCACCGACGCGGTCGACCGCACCACCGGCGCGGTCTACACCTTCAAGTCCGCCGACATCGCCGCCCGAGACGCGGCGCTGAACGCGGCGGGGGAGTGGAACACGTACGAGCTGCTGGTCGAGGGCGAGCGGCTACAGATCTTCCTCAACGGCGTGAAGATCAACGACTTCACCAACACCAACCCGGTCCGCTCGTTGGCCGGTCACATCGGCATCCAGAACCACGGCACCGGTGACGACGCCTCCTTCCGCAACATCCGGATCAAGGAGCTGGGCACCACGCCGCCGCCCACCGGCACGATCCAGGCCGAGACGTTCAGCTCGGCCAACGGTGTCTCCGCGTTCACCAAGGCGGGCGCCAACGGTGGCCAGACCGTCGGCTACATCGACCCGGGCGACTGGGCCGCGTACAACGGGGTCAACCTGGCCGGGGTCACCTCGTTCACGGCCCGGGTCGTCTCCGGCGGCGCGGGTGGCGCCATCCAGGTGCGCACCGGTTCGGCCACCGGCCCGGTGCTCGGCACGGTCGCGGTGCCCAACACCGGCAGTTGGACGACCTTCGCCAACGTCTCCACGGCACTGTCCAACGTTCCGTCCAGCACCCAGAACCTCTACCTCACCTTCACCGGTAGCGGCACGGGGCTCTTCGACCTGGACGACTTCACCCTGGTCAAGGGCGGTGGGGGCGGCACCGGCGTCGGCCCGATCAAGGGTCTCGCCGGCAAGTGCCTGGACGTGCGCAACGCCGGCACCGCCGACGGCACCCAGATCCAGATCTACACCTGCAACAGCAGCGCGGCGCAGACCTGGACCGTGACGCCGAACTCGACGATCAAGGCGCTCGGCAAGTGCCTGGACGTCTCCGGCAGCGGCACCGCCGACGGCACCAAGATCCAGCTCTGGACCTGCAACGGCAGCGGCGCGCAGAACTGGGCCGCCGCGTCCGACGGCACCCTGCGCAACCCGTCGTCGGGCAAGTGCCTGGACGTCTCCGGCAACAACTCCGCCGACAGCACCATCGTGCACCTCTGGACCTGCCTCAACGCGGCCAACCAGAAGTGGACCCTGCCCTGACCGACTAGGGCTGGAGGGGTCGACGCTTACGACGTTGGCCCCTCCCGCTCCGGCGCCGACCATGCCGGGCCGGGTGTGCCCCGACCGGCCGGGTTCGTCGGCTCTGGCGGAGCGGCGAGGCTGGGGAGGTGTCACCCGCGAGCGCCATACCTGTGAGTCATAACTATGACCCACAGGTATAGCGCTCGCACCGGTGTGTGCCCCGACGCAGATCTCGCCCGTGGCACGCGGCCCGTCGACGCGGTGCCGTCGAGAGCGCCGACCGGGTGGGCGCGTTGCGGGGACGCCGGGGGTTGGCGCACAGGTGGCTGCCGTACCTTGACCTGCATGGGGTTGTTCGCGCAGTGGCGTGGGACGGTGCTGGCGCGAGGCCATCAGCTGCTCGGTGCGCTGGGCCGGGCCGACGAGCCCGACGACCCGTCCGATCCGGCGCCCAGCCTGAACCGTCTCGACGCGCTGGTGGAGGGCTTCACCGCCGGTCAACCGGTGCGCTGGACCATGGCCGGGCAACCCCGGCCGCTGCCCGGCCCGGTCGACGTGGTGGCGTACCGCATCATCGAGGAAGCGCTGACCAACGCGTGCCGGCACGCGCCGGGGGCGCCGGTCGGGGTCCGCCTGCGCTACGACGCCGCGGGCATCACCATCGAGGTCCGCGACGAGGGCGCCGGTCCCGCTGCGTCCGGCGGCGGCACCCAGGGCGCCGGTCGGGGTCTGCTCGGGGTACGCAGGCGCGCCGAGCGGCTCGGCGGCACGTTCTCGGCCGGCCCGCGCGCCGGTGGCGGCTTCACCGTACGGGCTGTGCTGCCCGCGCCCGAGGAAATGATCGGATGATCGGCCGACCGCGGGGCTTCCCCGATGGGGCACTGCGGAAATAAGGTGGGGGTCGGCGACCGTGCTGGTGGCCGGTGACCCGGTGGGAGGCGCAACCCGCCGGGCTCAGGTGTGTTCCGCACCCACCGGTGACCGCTCGGGTGCCGGGCACGTCCGGTCACCCTCGCCCTGGTCCGCACAAGGAATCCCCATCACAACAGGGGAGAAGGACAATGGCGCGACCCATCACGCTCTTCACCGGCCAGTGGGCCGATCTTCCGTTCGAGGAGGTCTGCCGGCTCGCCTCCGAGTGGGGCTACGACGGTCTGGAGATCGCCTGCTGGGGCGACCACTTCGAGGTCGACAAGGCGCTCGCCGACGATTCGTACGTCGAGCGCAAGCGGGAGACCCTCGCGAAGCACAACCTTGAGGTCTTCACGATCTCCAACCACCTGGTTGGTCAGGCGGTCTGCGACCACCCGATCGACGAGCGGCACCAGGACATCCTGCCCGGCCGCATCTGGGGCGACGGCGAGCCCGAGGGGGTTCGTCAGCGGGCCGCCGAGGAGATCAAGGACACCGCGCGGGCGGCGGCGAAGCTCGGAGTGAAGACGGTCGTCGGCTTCACCGGTTCGTCGATCTGGCACACCCTCGCGATGTTCCCGCCGGTGCCGCCGTCGATGATCGAGCGCGGCTACCAGGACTTCGCCGACCGGTGGAACCCCATCCTCGACGTGTTCGACGAGGTGGGAGTGCGGTTCGCGCACGAGGTGCACCCCAGTGAGATCGCGTACGACTACTGGACGACGAAGCGGACGCTGGAGGCGATCGGCAACCGGCCCGCGTTCGGTCTGAACTGGGACCCGTCGCACTTCGTCTGGCAGGAGCTGGACCCGGTGAACTTCATCTTCGACTTCGCCGACCGGATCTACCACGTGGACTGCAAGGACGCGAAGGTGCGTACCGGGGATGGCCGGCGTGGCCGGCTCGCCTCGCACCTGCCCTGGGCCGACCTGCGGCGCGGTTGGGACTTCGTCTCCACCGGCCACGGCGACGTGCCCTGGGAGGACTGCTTCCGCGCGTTGAACGCGATCGGCTACACCGGCCCGATCTCGGTCGAGTGGGAGGACGCCGGAATGGACCGGCTGGTCGGCGCTCCGGAGGCGTTGCAGTTCGTCCGGCGGCTCGCCTTCGACGCACCGAGCGCCGCCTTCGACGCGGCGTTCAGCAGCAAGGACTGACCACACGTCGGACAGACCACGGGCCGGTCGCCCTAAGGCGACCGGCCCGTCGACGTGCGGTTGGTCAGAGCGTGCTGGCGTTCGTGCCCGAGCCGGACGGCTTGGTGCGGGGGTTCGTGGACGACGGCGACCCGGAGGTCGTGCCGACCGTGCTGGTGCCCGCCTTGGCGCCCACGGTGGCGGGCGTGCCGGCGAACGCGTCGTCGGCGGCGGTCAGCTCCTGCTTGCCGGTGCTGCCGTTGCCGGTGCCCAGCTTCTCGCCCAGTTTGGTCTGGCCGAGCTTGTCCTTGCCCTCGCTGTAGAGCTTGTTGGCCTGGGCCTGCGCGACCCCGGCCGCCTCCTGGACGGTCGGGTGGTCGAGCACCTTGCGGCCCCGGACCACGAGCTCTTCGTACTTTTCCCGGCCGGCACGGGCGCCCAGGACGAATCCCGCAGCCAGCCCGCCTAGAAACATGATCTTTCCGCGCATGGCGGCTCCTTCCGTACCTGACGCGCCGTCGCCCCGGCGAGTTGCCCCGTCGGAAGGCGACCTGTTCGCGCCTGCGTCCTCTGTCCGCAGCTAACTACCCATCCTGCTCTCCGCTCAAGCATGCTTGTGCCGGGATGGCGATTTACCCCTATTGTCAGGGGGACGGCGGGGCGGCAACCCACTGGACCATCACCGGGGGATGTCCTGTACTCTTGTCCCGTCGCACGGCGTCGGGGAGATCCGAAGTCGGGCGAAGCACGATCCCCTGTAGCTCAATTGGCAGAGCAGCCGGCTGTTAACCGGCAGGTTATTGGTTCGAGTCCAATCGGGGGAGCCTCTCCACCAACGCCCGTCGGCCTGAAGCCGGCGGGCGTTCGTCATGCCCACCCCACCCCCGTCCCCCCCATCCCGGGTCGATCATGGCGTTGTGGTGCCGGTTACGTGCTGTTCTGCGCCCTTCGTCCACCAACAGAACTCCGTGATCGACCCGGGCGGGATGCCGGATTCGCGCTGCCTGGGCCGGTTTCGGCGGCAGGATGGGCGATGGTGATTCTCGTTCAGATGGCGTCGGCTGACGCGTCGAACCTTTGGGGTGTGAGGGGCGGATGGTTGGACGAGGCGGCAAGGCCACGCTGATCGCGGTGGCGGTCGTGCTGGCCTGGTTGGTGATCGGCGGCGTGTCCGGCCCGTACGCGGGGCGCCTCAGCGAGGTCGCGACCAACGACAACGCCGCCTTCCTGCCCACCGACGCCGAGGCGACCCGCGCCCAGGACCTCGCCGCCGAGTTCGTCGACCGGCAGACCATCCCGGCTCTGGTCGTCTACGAGCGGTCCTCCGGGATCACCGACGCGGACCGGCAACGGGTGGGCGCCGACGCCGCCCGGTTCGCCCAGATCCCCGGCGTGGTCACCCCACTGCCCCCGCCCATCCCGAGCGACGACGGCCAGGCACTCCAGGTCGTCGTACCGGTGGACGACGCCGAGGGCGAGGAGATCGGCACGGTCGTCGAGCAACTGCGCGACATCACCGGCGGTGACCGCGACGGGCTCACCGTGGACGTCTCCGGCCCGGCCGGTCTGCTCGCCGACCTGATCGAGGTCTTCTCCGCCATCGACGGACCACTGCTGCTGGTCACCCTGGTCGTGGTGCTGGTCATCCTGCTGATCGTCTACCGCAGCCCCGTCCTCTGGATCTTCCCGCTGCTCGCCGCCGGGATGTCGTACGCCCTCGCCTCGGTCTTCGTCTACCTGCTCGCCGACGCGGACGTGGTGAAACTCAACGGGCAGGCCCAGGGCATCCTCACCGTGCTGGTCTTCGGCGCCGGCACCGACTACGCGTTGCTGCTGATCGCCCGCTACCGGGAGGAGCTGCACCGGCACGACCGCCCGTGGGACGCCATGAAGACCGCCTGGAAGGGCGCCGCGCCGGCCATCATCGCCTCCGGTGGCACCGTCATCGTCAGCCTGCTCTGCCTGCTGCTGTCCAGCCTCAACTCCAACCGGGCGCTCGGCCCGGTCGCCGCCATCGGCATCGCCGCCACCCTGCTGGTGATGCTCACCTTCCTCCCCGCGCTGCTGGTGCTCGGCGGACGATGGGCGTTCTGGCCCCGACGGCCCCGAGCCGACCAGGCCGACCCGCGGGCCGAACACGGCATCTGGAGCCGGGTCGCCGGCTTCGTGGCCCGGCACGCCCGCCCGATCTGGCTGACCACCGCCGTCGTGCTGGCCCTGCTGACCCTCGGCCTCACCCAGCTCGGCGCCACCACGCTCGGCCAGTCCGACCTGTTCACCCAGCGCACCGACTCGGTCGACGGCCAGGAGGTGATCTCCCGGCACTACCCGGCCGGCACCGGCAGCCCGGCCACCATCTTCACCACCGAGCAGACCGCCCGACAGGTCGCCCAGGTCGCGAAGGACGTACCCGGAGTCGCCGACGTCCGCCCCCTTCCGGCCGGCCCACCCGAGGAGAACGCCGCCCCTAAGGTCGTCGACGGGCGGGTGCAGTTGGAGGCGACCCTGGCCGACCCACCCGACAGCGACGGCGCCGAGCGGACCATCCGCGAGCTGCGGGTGGCCGTACACCAGGTGCCCGGCGCGGACGCGGTGGTCGGCGGCTTCACCGCGATCAACGTGGACACCTCCGACGCCGCGAAGCGCGACCAGAACGTCATCATCCCGGTGGTGCTGGTGGTCATCGCGGTCATCCTGGCCCTGCTGCTGCGCGCGCTGCTCGCCCCGCTGCTGCTGATCGCCACCGTGCTGCTCAGCTTCGCGGCGACCCTCGGCCTCTGCGCGCTGCTGTTCCGCCACGTCTTCGACTTCCCCGGCGTGGACTCGTCGTTCCCGCTGTTCGCGTTCGTCTTCCTGGTCGCGCTCGGCATCGACTACAACATCTTCCTGATGAGCCGCGTCCGCGAGGAGTCGGTCAAGCGCGGCACCCGTGCCGGCGTGCTCGCCGGCCTCGCCGTCACCGGCGGGGTGATCACCTCCGCCGGCATCGTGCTCGCCGCGACCTTCTCCGCCCTCGCCGTCCTGCCACTGGTGGTGCTCGTCGAATTGGGTACGGCGGTCGCGGTCGGGGTACTGATCGACACCATCATCGTCCGGTCGCTGCTGGTGCCCGCACTCGCGTACGACATCGGGCCGAAGATCTGGTGGCCGGGCCGGTTGTCCCGGGCGAACGGTGAGCGGGAGGCGCGCGGTGCTGGCTGAAACCGATGTGGTCATCGTCGGCGGCGGCCTGGCCGGTCTCGCCGCCGCCCGCCGGCTGCACCGCGCCGGCGTGCCCTGGCGGCTGGTGGAGGCCGAGGGTCGGCTCGGCGGCCGGGTCGCCACCGACGTGGTCGACGGTCACCTCATCGACCGGGGTTTCCAGGTGCTCAACACCGCCTACCCCCGGCTCGGCACGCTGCTCGACACCGACCAGCTCAACCTCGGCTACTTCACCTCCGGGGTGCTGGTCCGCAAGGGCGACAAGCTGCTGCGCCTGGTCAACCCGCTGCGCGAACCGACCGGCGGGCCCGGCACCGCGCTCGCCGGGGTCGGCTCCCTGCTCGACCGGCTGCGCTTCGCCGCGCTCGCCACCGGCTGCGCCACCCTCCCCGCGTCCCGGCTGCTCGCCGCGCCGGAGACCAGCAGCGAGACTGCCCTGCGTCGCGCCGGTCTCTCCGACGCGATCATCGAGGAGCTGCTGCGACCGTTCCTGTCCGGTGTGTTCATCGACCGGGAGCTCTCCACCTCCAGTCACGTGCTGGCGATGGTGCTGCGCTCCTTCGCCCGCGGCCGCATCGGCCTGCCCGCCGAAGGGATGGCCGCCCTACCCCGGGTCATCGCCGCGCCGCTGCCCGCCGACCTGCTCGACCTGGACACCCCGGTCGCGGAGGTCACCCCCGGCCGGGTCCGCACCCAGGCCGGCGACATCCGCTGCCGGGCCGTCGTGGTCGCCGTCGACCCGCCCGCGGCGTCCGCGCTGCTGCCGGCCCTGGCGACGGTACGCATGCACAGCTACACCACCTACTACCACAGCGCTCCCGAGCCCCCGCTCACCGAGCCGATCCTGCTCGTCGACGGCGACCGACGCGAAGTCGTCGCCAACACCGTGGTGCTCAGCAACGCCGCCGCCACGTACGCGCCCGCCGGACGGCACCTCATCGCCACCTCGGTGGTCGGCCCCACGGCCCCACCCGAGCCGACCATCCGGGCCGAGTTGACCCGGCTGTACGGCCGCTCCACCGCCGACTGGACCCACCTCACCACAGTGGTCATCCCCGAGGCGCTGCCCGCCGCACCGCCGCCGCAGGGACGGCTGCGCAAGCCGGTGGCGCTGGGGGAAGGCCTGTTCGTGGCCGGTGACCACCGGGACAGCCCATCGATCCAGGGCGCTCTCACCAGCGGCTGGCGCGCCGCCGGCGCAGTGCTGGACGAGCTGCGCGCCGGCTGAATCCCGCCGCAGACGAGGGCCCCGCAGCCGTAGTTGATCACCTATGATCGCCGCCATGCCCGCTCCTCTACCGGCTCCCACCTTCGACGCCGGTGCCGCGTACCCCGAGGTCGAGGACCTGCGTAAGGCGCTCGATGCCGCCGACTGGCCCGCCGTCCGCGCGATGGTCGCCGACCGCGACCCGGACGGCCGGACGCTGCTGGCCCGGGTCGTCGGCGATCAGGTCGGAATCGAGGCGTTCCTTCAGCGGGCGTACGACGAGAACCCCGAAGACCCCCATGCCGGCATGCTGCTCGGCGCCTACCTGATTCGTGCCGGTTGGCGGATCCGCAGCTCCTACCGCGCGCAGCACGTCAGCCAGTCCCAGTTCGCCAAGTTCCACGAACACCTGCGCCGCTCCGAGCAGGTGCTCATCGACGTCACCGCCCGGCACCCGGACGATGCGTCCGCCTGGACCCAACGGATCACCAACAACCGCGGCCTCCAACTGGGACAGGCCGAAGCGCGCCGCCGCTACGACCGCCTAGCGCAGCACCACCCGCACCACGCGCCCGCGCAGTCGAGCCTGCTCCAACAGTTCTGCCCGAAGTGGAGCGGCAACTGGGACCGCGCGTTCGGCTTCGCCAGGGAGTGCGCCCAGGCCGCCCCGGACGGCGCGCTCAACGCGGTGGTGATCGCCGAGGCGCACCTCGAACGCTGGCTGGAGTTCGACACCGAACGGGAGCGTGCCGCGTACCTGCGCAACACGGCAGTGGTGGACGAGGTCATGCGGGCCGGGCAGCGGTCCGTGCTGCACCCGGACTTCGTCGACCGGCCCGGCTGGGTCTCAGTTCGCTCGGCGTTCGCACTGATCTTCAGCTTGACCGAGCAGTGGACCGCCGCCGCCACCCAGTTCACCGCCCTCGGCAACCGGGGCACCGAATACCCCTGGGACTACGTCGACGGGGCCGCAGGCTTCACGAAGTTCCGCGCCAAGGCGTACGCGAAGGGCGGCCAGTCATGATCCAGCACCTGGACGTGGACGGGGTTCCCACGCTGCTCGCCGCCACCGGCGGGCCGATGCGCGCCGGGCTGACCTTCCGGGTCGGCACCGCCGACGAGACGCTCGTCCGCTCCGGCATCACCCACCTCATCGAACATCTCGCGCTCGCGCCGCTCGGCCTGGCCGACTACCACGTCAACGGGGCGACCGCCCAGGCGTTCACCACGTTCCACACCCAGGGCTCAGAAGCGGACATCGCGGCCTTCCTCACCGCGGTCTGCGGGAACCTCTCCGACCTGCCGGTAGCCAGGCTGGACGTCGAGAAGGAGATCCTGCGGACCGAGTGGAGCAGTCGGGGCGCCGCCGCGGTCGACAGCATCCCGCTGTGGCGACACGGTGCCCGGGACTACGGGCTGATCAGCTACCCCGAGTGGGGCCTGGGCGCGCTCACCGCGGACGACCTGCGCGAGTGGACCGCCCGGTGGTTCACCCGGGAGAACGCGGTGCTCTGGATCGCCGGTGACCGGGTGCCCGCCGAACTGCGGTTGGCGCTGCCCGCCGGGACCCGCCAGCCCGCACCGACGGCGTCGTCGGCGCTGCCGCAGACGCCCGCGTACTTCGTGAGCGGCTCCCGGGCCGTCGTGCTCGACTCGGTGGTGCGCCGCCGTGCCGCCGCCAGTGTCTTCAGCGGAGTGCTGGAGCGGGAGCTGTACCGCTCGCTGCGCCAGGAGGCCGGCCTCTCCTACACCACCACCACCGGGTACGAGCCGCGCGGCGACGGTTACGCCATGCTGCGGGCACTCGCCGACGCGCTGCCGGAGAAGCAGGACGCGGTGCTCGGTGGCTTCATCGACGTGTTGGCCAAGATGCGAGTCGGGCGGATCGAGCAGGCGGACCTGGACGCCACCATCGCCAAGCGGGAAGACTTCCTCGGCATCGCCGAGGTGGACGCGGCGCGGCTGCCGTCGTACGCCCTCAACGTCCTGACCGGAGAGCCGAACCTCAGCGTCGACGAGCACCGGGCCGAACTCAAGGCCGTCGACCTCGCCGACCTGCACGAGGTGGCTGAGGAGATGATCGCGTCGGCGCTGCTGATGGTGCCCGGCGGACTCACCGCCGACTGGGCCGGCTTCGCCGCCGCACCCACTCACTCGGCCGAGATCCTGCAAGGCACCACCTACTCGTCGAAGGAAGGGAACGCCGCGCTGCGCGTCGGCGTGGACGGGGTGACCCTCCTTCAGACCGGCGACCCGCTGACCGTCCGGTACGACGACTGCGCCGCCATGCTGGTCTGGCCGGACGGTGCCCGGCAGCTCATCGGCTCGGACGCCATCGCGCTGCACATCGAGCCCACCCTGTTCAACCTGCACCCGGGGGCCATCCCCGCCATCGACGCCAAGGTGCCCGGCGACCGGCAGATCCCGATGCCGGCCCGTGCCCCAGACGCGATCCCACAGCCACAGGCCGTCGTACGGCAGCCCACCGAATCCGCAACCAGCACCTGGTGGGAAATTCCTGCGATGGTGCTCAGCGGAATGGGCGTCCTCGTGGTCGGCGCACTGAGCGTGCTGCTGACCCTCGCCATGCTCCTCACCGAGACCAAACCGGGCGAAGAACCGCTCTGGGGCGGCGTCGTGGTGCTCTGGCTGCTCACTGTTATTCTCACGTTGCCCATCGTGAAGCTGCGGCGACGGCGGCGGAGTCGATGAGGTGGGGCTGGATCGCTGCTGGCCCGTGATCCACCGGGCGGGATAAGATCCGGCGCGGTGTTCGGGGCGGTAGCTCAGCCGGTTAGAGCAGGGGACTCATAATCCCTCGGTCGCGGGTTCGAGTCCCGCCCGCCCCACCACGAAATCTCCTGGTCAGCCATGCTGCCTAGGGCACGCGTCCGCCGCCTGATCTTCGGAGCCAGCAGCTACGACGTGGCCACCTACGGCTTCGAAGACCTCCAGTTCTGTCGCGAGGTCGCCCAACCGGCCGAGCGCTGCGCGAAGAGGTCGCCGAAGGAGCCCTGCGGGCCAAGCCGTCGTCGCGATGCGAACGTAAGCCGACGTGCTGCCGGTCGAGCCCAAGTTCGGACCAGAGGAGAGCTGGAAAGGACAGCCATGGAATCAGCTGCCAACCTGACGTGGGTCATGACAGTGGAGTACGCCGGAGCATCGCCCGCTTGGTGCGAGGGTGACGGTGACACGGATGACTCCCGCGTGAACCCGATCGCCATCTCCAGACTTGGCGATCGCGCGACCACCTTGAGCGCGGTCGTTGCGGCCGTCACGGAACAAGAGGCCCAGGAGATCGGACTCGTCGGCCTCGGACGTTGGGCCGAGCGAATCGGCCTCAGCACGCATAACCCGACCGTGGTAGCGCTGTTTGCCAGGGACCTCACGTAGTTGGACTCGTTGTCTAGTCCCACCACATGCTTGACGAATCCATCCCAGGACATGCTTGACGTTCGGTCTAGAACTCTGTCCTGAGAAGGGCTATCGGGTCGTCATAGACCGATGCGCTGTTCGATGGCGGTCGGGTCGTCTGGCTCGCCGAAGCGGAGGGTGGCGTGCGCTGGCTTGGTCGGGAAGGCTCGCAGCTGCGGCTCCATCGCCGCGAAGAGTCGGGTGGCGTCGGGACCGTAGGCGTAAAGGACCGCTTCGCCGCCGCCGAACTCGTGGCCGTCGAGGTCACCGGCATCGGCGGCCTCAATGGCTTCTGTCAGGCGGCTTGCGAGGTCGTAGATAGCCTGCCGGTCCTGTTCCTCACCGCAACCACCGCCCGGCAGGGAGTATCGGACGATGACGGCATGCTCGGGTGCGCTCATGCGGTGCCCCTTCGGTTGATGCCAACATCGTCGGCGGTGACCGCGACCTTACGAGGTCGGCTGACCTTGATGTTGCGCACTGGCGATCGGTGGTGCGTCGAACGGTGCGGATGCCCCGGGCCCAGGTGGGCGGTCCGCATCTGGTCCGCATGAGGACGACGGGGGAGCCGGGTCGCCCTCCCGCCGTCTTCACGTCGAACCTTGGGCGCCATGGGGCGACGGCGAGAAATCACGCGCTGCGGGGGAAGTCCTTACGCTTGATCTTGGCGCGCCGGCCGTCCGGGTGATGGAACACGATGCCCTCGGCCAAGTGGCCCGGGGCGAACCGGCTCTCCAACGCGGCTAGATAGCCCCGCAGCTCCGAGTAGCTGCGGGGCGCGTCCGGCAGGGCGGGCACGCGGAGGTTGAACGGCACACACGTGTGCTCTTCCAGGCCGAGCGGGTTGCCTTGAACGCGGGGACCCAGCGCCTCGCACGCGTGCTCGCCGTCGGGCCAGTCCGACACGTCGGTGTTGCGGGCGGCGACCAGTATCCACTTGTCCTCCGCAGCGTGATCGTCGGTGTCGATGTACCACCCATCGACGATTCCCTGCTGCTTCTGCACCTTGCTGGGGTTGCGGCGCTTCTCCACTCGCACCAGCTGTCCAGATCGGACGGTGAGGCGCACATTGGAGCCGTCGAGCTTCTCGGTTGGGGCGCCCTCGCCGTCGAACACCCAGGCGCAGTCCGGCCTGGGCCGGTCGACGACCCGGAAGTGCTCGTCGCGTTCGAACAGTGTGGGGATCTTCTCCATGACCTGTGCCCCTCTTCTGACCTTTCCGATCAGTTCCTCGGCGGTGATGACCCCGTCGACCAGACCGCTGGCCAGCGCACGGACCAGATCGGCCACGGCCACGTCGGCCTCGACGGCGACGTGCTTGAGCGCCCTCTTCTCCTCTGGCGAGAGCCATGCGACCAGGCGCGACCAGCCCTCCGGTGGAGTCCACCGAGCGAGCTGGCCGGGGGTCTTGCGAGGCCGTCCGGGCCGTCTGACCTCATCCATGACGGGAAATCTAGGAGCTGCATGGTGTTGTGTCAATTGGCATAACAGAAATAGAGCGGGTGGATCATGGCGTCGGAGCGAACGTCTCCTGCCGCAAGCTGCACCAGTACCGGGTCAGGTCCGACAGTGGCGGCCAAGCGAGCCACATCGGCCGCGCTGGCAGCGGCGTAGAAAGCTGGCTAGTTCAGGTGCGAAGACCTGGCACGTCTGCTGTCGCGTGGCCGATACCTGACGAGGCCGACGGCGAGGAACACGAGCGCCAAGCTCGCAAGCGTTAACGTTGTTTCGGGTCCGATCGCGCCGATGAGACGTCCGAGGTAGCCCACTGCGAGTAACAAGAGCGATAGTCCAGCACAGAGGAACCACATCGCGGCGTCAGCCGGCCGCCTCCACCTTCTCCGGGTGAAAGGCGACATGCGGCCGGTCAGCAGGAGACGAGCGCCGTAGCTGGCAAGGACCAGACCGCCGACGCCCAACAGCATGTGGAACAAGGTTCGGGGGTCCATGGATTTGCCTTTACCCGGGGGATGTGTTCGGCAACCAGGCCGGGTCAGGTCGCCGGCTCGCCCCGTCTTGATCTCATAATCCCTCGTCGCGGGTTCGGGTCACGCCGCCCTCAGCAAGCAACGGCCAGCGCAGCCCGCTGTGGGCCAGCACGCGGATGATCAGCCATTCGGTGACGCGCGATTGCCGGGCGTGTCAGGACCAGTTGAACATCCGTACTGGCAGGAGTACCAGAACGACCGTCGCGGCGACCGCCAGCAGTACTCGCACCGTGCGAAGACCTCGCCACCACGGGATGACCCAGAGCAGCAACCACATGGCGCCTGAGATGAGCACATGTACGCCGACCACCCCGAGGCTGGTCTCCTCGCACATGTTTTCCGCCATGGCCTCCTTGCACAGCGCCGGCGGGCCGTTGTGGTCCCCGAAACTTCCCAACACCCCGACGAGGCAGGCCAACACCGGAGCGGCCACCAGGGTGAACAGCGGCGTCACCAACCACCCGGCGAGATCACGGTGCCGCTCCGCTAGCCGTCCCACCGGCAGGACGCTACAGCTGGGCATCGACAGTTCTCAAGCTGACGCTTCGGGCACCGTCGAGCCGACGAGGAGATCCGCCCCAAACGGCTGTCGCACCCGAGCTTCGGAATCCTGATCTTGACGATCGCCGTCGCGGTGTCGGAGGGTGACCAGATGACGTCGAAGGTCTGGCTCAACCGTGACGAGGACTTCCGCCCGGGTGTCGAACTCTTCCGTAGCGAACGGCTGTTCGCGCTGTGGTCGTACTCGGCGACGCACGGCCAGCTCCTGCTGCGGGCGGACCAGATGCCCGAGGGTCACGGCCGGCTGCCGACGACGATCGAGGTGCTGTTCAACCCGGTCGACGCCGTGCAGATCCAGGCGGCGTACCGCGGGCTGGTGATCCGGTGCGCGACCAGGGACGAGGCCACGCGGATCCGCGGTGACATCAGTGACGACGGTTACCGCTCGGAGAATGCCAGGGTGCTCGTGCTGGAGAGTGAAGGGGTGACCGGCCACGTCATCGCCGTCAATGTCGGGTGGTGCGAGGGCGAGCTGTCGGATGTGCAGCCCTCGTTCTTCAACACGTTCAGTCCGTACGACCCGATGTGGCCAGTCAAGCCGCTCAGCGGAGTCGGCGGCGAGCTGGACATCGCCTCGCCACAGAAGGTGGCGGAGGCGTTCCTCACCGGCCTACCAGAGGGCGTACGCCGGGAACGACACCGCTACCTGCACCTGCTGACTGCATTGACCGAGCAGGACGGCCGTCGGAGGCGGCACAACCTCGGCGTCTTCCTCACCGAGAAGGATGCCGAGGAGGCCAAGCGACTGGTTGAGCCCTACGTGGCGATGTGCGACATCGAACTGATCCCGGTGGTGCTGTAGCGGACCGCAGGCCAGTGGACGGGATGAATGACGCCTAGCATGAGCCGATGATCGAGCAGAGTCAGCGACGCGTTCCTGTGCCGGTCGCCGTCTCCGCCGTGATTCTGCTTGTGGGCGCCACGATCCCGGCGTCGACGATGTTTACGAATGGTCCATCCGCGGCCACCGGGTTGTTGGGCGTACTCCTTCTCCTGGCGTTGGCTCACGGCTTGTGGCGTGGGAGCGGGCGGGCCCGGTTCTGGACAACCGTTTTCTCGACCATCAGCGTGGGGTACGGCGTCGTCACGATCACCAAGGCCGATCCGTTAAGGCTGCTGCAGATCGTTGGTGCGTCAGTCATCGTCGGCCTGTTGCTGGTACCCGCATCGTCCCGCCGGTGGTTTCACGACCTGCCGGCCGAGGGGTAGCGCCACGAGCCCAAAGTATTGAGGTCCGGCGCGCCTGTGCGCTGAGTGTCAGCGTGTCCGGCTGACGGACGAGACCCTCGGGTCTACGGAGTAGCGGTGGACGACGTCGTCGGCGTCGCCAGCGGTGGCACCCGGATCGAACAGCACCTCCAGGCACGGCGCTTGTGGCCCTTCTGACCCGAAGCCCGCAACCACACGGTTCGGGTCGAAGCGGTGGTTCTCGACCACCAGTTCCTCAGCGGACTGCCCCTCCCGCACGCAAACCACCGCCTCGGGCTGACTACCACCCCAGGCCAGTGCTGGAGCCGACACGCCGATGGTGAGCACCACTGCCGTCCCCACGCCGATCACTGTCGTCCGGCCAAGCCCTGGCCGGCTGGCCGGCGAGATCACCGCAGCCAGGGCGGACAGCACGTAAACCCAGAGAGCCCGCTTGTCGGACGAGTCGTGGAGAGCCAACAGGACGACGCCGGCTCCGACGGTCTGTGCGATCAGGCTGATCAGCCGGAACCCGGGCCGGTCGACCAACACCGCTGGTATCGCGGCAAGCGCACCAAGCAACAGGAGAAGCATGACAAGTCCGTACGCACTCCATTCGCGGCGCGCGTCCAGGACGAGCAACACCAGGGCAACCAGGTGTCCGCAGACGACAAGCGGCGGGCGGAGGTACGCCAGGAACCGTGCGACCATCGGCAGACCCTACGTGATGTGGCCACCTTCGATGGGGGCTCTGATCCGGCCCGACCGGAGAGCGGTGACGTGAGGAGGGGGCAGGACATGGTTCAAGGCACGCGCGACGAGCTGCTCGGGCGCTTGGCTGAGGCAGTTGGGTCCGTCACGGTCGCCCACCCGACGCGGGTCGCGGTCGACGGGCCGCCGGCCGCCGGCAAGACCACCCTCGCCGACGAGTTGGCCGTCGTCCTGCGCGAACAGGGCCGCGACGTCGTCCGCGCCACGATCGACGACTTCCTCTTCCCTCGGGCGCAGCGCTATCCGCGCGGCGAGTACTCGGCCGAAGGCTGCTACTACGACACCCACGACTACGACGCGCTGAACCGGGTTCTGCTCGATCCGCTCGGCCCGGGCGGAGATCGACGTTTCCAACCTGCGGTCTACGACCGCACCACGGATGCCGTGCTGTCCCCGCCGGTCACGACCGCCCCGGCCGACGCCGTGCTCGTCTTCGACGGCGTCTTCCTCCTGCGCCCGGAACTGATTGACCGGTGGGACCTGCGCATCTTCGTGTCGACGGCATTGGAGAAGACCGTGGATCGTGCCGTGATCCGAGAGCGCCGGGTGTCAGCTCGGGCCGACATCGAACGGCGCTGGCGCGAGCGTTACATCCCCTCCCAGCAGCTCTACTTCGCGACGACCCGCCCGACCCGGCACGCCGACATCGTCGTGCACAACGACGAGCCCCAGCGGCCGGCCTGGGATTCTGCGCGGCGAGGAGACTCCGAAGTCCTGGCGGCCGGTGAGTGACCGCGCTTAGGGGTGGTCCACATACTCGCCAAACGGTTCGATGGACCCATCCCAACCGTTCCAACCCTGTTGGGTGATCTGCCCGTTCGCGTAGGTGTACGACCAGCGGGAGCCGTCCTCGCCCTCGATCTGGACGGTTCCCGAGCGAACGAACGGCGCAATCGCGACGTAGAAGGCCGTCGTGTAGTTCGACCACTTGGGGTCGCCCTCGTCGTCGTACCCGAACTCGATCCAGTCTCCGTCGCGGACGATTGTGGCCCTGGCCGGATCCGCCAGGTCGACCAGCGTGCCATCCGACGGAAACTCACCCGGCCTGTACCAGCCGCCTCGTTCAGCCAGGGCGGCCTGGACGGCGGCGACCGCCGCGGCGTCCTCCGACACCGGGAGGTTCAGACGGCCCGAGGGCATCACTCCGTATCCCACGGCACGCACCCTACAACGGTCGATGCCACCACCCCGCAGGAGTTGGCTCTACACCTACGGGTCACCCTGACCCTGCTCGCGGGCGCGCTGGATGCTGCCGACCTCGCCTCTGATCGGCAGCCAGTAGAAGGGGATGAACGCGACGACCACTACGAGGCCCACGACCGGATGAAGGGCGCCCAGCGCGGTCCCGGCGGCGATCCAGAGTGGCGCGGGGCGGAAGCGTCTGCTGATCGCCCGGGCGGTGTCGTTGTCGGTGGTGGAGGTCAGCAGGCGACGGCCGTGCCTGGCGTACTCCCAGATCACGTTGAAGAGGATCGCGGCCACCTCGTAGGTGGCTCCGTAGAAGATGAGTGCGGTTCGCTGGCCGTGGCCGGACTCGAATGCGTGGGCCAGGAGGGACGAGGCGAACGGCAGGAACGCGATCACCATCAGCAGCAGGGTGTTGAGCAGGAGCAGCATGCGATCGGCCGAGCGGATGTGGTCGAACATGACGTGGTGATTCACCCACATCTGCCCGATCAGCAGGAAGGTGATGGCGTACGCCACGTATGAGGGCCACAGGTCGAAGAGGCCGCGGAGCAGGTGCTCGGTGTCCTCCGGCGGCTGGATCTCCAGGACGAGCAGCGTCACGGCGATGGCAATGACCGCGTCACTGAAGGTGACTGCCCGCTTCGGGTCTCGTTCCGCACCGATCGGGTTGCTGGATCTGACTGCGCCCTTCGTGGAGGCGCCGCGAGCCGCGCGGAACCAGCGCATGAGCCTCCCCCAAGGTGAGAGCGCCCGGTCACGCACCGCAGGCAGGGCTGCCCACGGTGGTCATCCAAGAGCCGTCCGGTGCCGCGGGTTCCCGCCGTCGCTTGAGCCAAACCGGCTGTGGGGCGTGCCCGCGACGATCAGGCAGCGGGGCTGGTGGTGCGAACTGCGCGCTCGAATGGGCCGCTGGAACAGCCAAGCCAGCAGACCGAGCCGCGCACCCTACGACGGTCGACGCGCATCCGGTGTCGCTGCGAGGTCGTGGAACAGGTCACGTGCCGCTCGGCCACTGTCTTTGATCAACTGCGGCAGGTGCTCGGCGATCTCCTCGGGCTGCCGGCCTGCGATGTGGCGATCCCAGCGGCTTATGAGCTGCTGTAGCTCTTCCGGGACTTCGCGGCCCTTGAGCAGGGTGACCCACAGGCGCGACATCTGGTCCGAGAGCTGGTCGAAGGCTGACCGCAACCAGCGGTTCGCGCTCGCGATGGCCAGGACCTGGAAGACACGCATCGACAGTTCGGAGAAGCGCAGGACGGCTTCCAACTGATGCTCGCCGTCGGGATCGGGCGGGGACCACTCGCTCAGCAGCCCGGCAAGCTCCTGCGCCTGGACGTCGGACAGGCGCTCCAAGCCCAGACGGACAAGCTCGGGGCCGATGAGATCCCACGCCTCGACCAGCTCCGACACGTCCTGAGCGTCGAGAGGGCTCACGACGTAACCGGCCCGGGGCAGCGTGATGATCAACCCATCGCGATCCAGACGAGCGAGTGCCCGACGAATCGGAGTCAGTCCGTACGGAGTCGAGCGGGCCAGTCCCCGCTCAGTGAGCGACGACCCCGGCGGGAGCTCACAGGTCACGATGCGGGTACGCAGAGCCGCGTAGGCCTGCTGCGTCAGCGAAGCCTCTCCTGTCGCACCCTGGTCGGTCACAAGGGGAAACCCTAGCCCGCCGGCCACCGCGATCCCCGGCGACATCGCACGCTCTCCGCGAACCGGACTTGACCATCCCGGCCGCCACCGACATGCTCTGTACTGAAATTTCAGCCAGGTCAGACGTGGGCTGCGGGTTGCAGAGGGTGTCGCGACGCGGTCGAACAGAGGGGATCTCAGCGGGATGAAGGCATTCGTGCTCGCGTTCGGGACGCGTGGCGACGTACAGCCGTTCGTCGCCCTGGGGCGCGCGCTGTCCAACGCCGGCCACGAGGTGCTGGTGGCCGGGCCGGCGTGTTACGAGTCGCTCGCCGCCGTCCACGGCGTTCCGTTCGCGCCCGTCGACGACCGGTGGAACCGGCTCACCGACGAGCCCCACATCCAGGAGGCACTCGCGACGAACTACCGCGGGCTGAAAGCGAAACGGACAGCCATCGAGGTGGTGCGCCGGACCCGGCAGTACCTCGCCGCCGTACTCGACGACATCACCGCAGCCGTTCCCGCCCAAACCGACGTCGTCGTGCACCACACGATGCTCCCCGGCCAGCACCTCGCCGAGGCCCTCGGCGTCCCCTCGGTCCCGGTGGCACTGCAACCGAACTGGGTTCCGACCGACGCCTTCGCGTGCCCGATGTGGGCGCCGTCGTGGCTGCCCAGGCCCTTCAACCGGCTGAGCTACCGACCGGCCGCGTTCGCACCTCGGATGCTTCTCGGGGCGGTAGGGGAGCACTGGCGCGCACGACTCGGACTGGGGTCTCGGCGTGGGTCCGGTGACCCGTTCCGCCGTTCCGACGGAGGCCCTGCCTTCGTACTTCAGGCCTTCAGCCGCCATGCCCTGCCGCAGCCGGCCGACTGGCCCGCATACGCGCCCGTGACGGGATATTGGACCCTCGCCGGCGAGGGCCAGGGCCCGTCGCCCGCCCTGGCAAGGTTCCTCGACAGCGGAGAGCCGCCGATCTACGTCGGCTTCGGCAGCATGCGAGGCCAGAACCCCGAGTCGATCGGCGAGATGGTCCAACAGGTGGTCCAGACAACCGGGCTGCGAGCCGTTGTCGCAACCGGCGCCGGCGGGATCGCGATGGCAGGCTCGAACACCGACTCCGTCCACGTCGTCGACGACGCTCCACACGACTGGCTTTTCCCTCGCACCGCGGCGATCGTTCACCATGGCGGAGCAGGAACGACAGCTGCCGCGCTGCTCGCTGGACGCCCACAGGTGATCTGCCCCTTCACCGGTGATCAGCCGTTCTGGTCCGAGCGAATGCGATCCGTCGGCGTTGCACCGAACCCCATCCCGCAGCGGCAGATCACCGCCGAACGCCTCATCGGGGCGGTCGAAGCGACGAGATCCGACACCACGATGCCCCGTCGGGCCGCCGAGATGGGAGAGCTGGTGCGCTCCGAAGGCGGAACACATCGTGCGGTCGAACTCTTATCCGAACTCACGACCCAACAGGCCACACGCTCAGCCTGAGTGTTCAGGACGCTTCCATCCGGAACGGCGGCCGCCGTACGCCCTGCCAATCCAGTCGGTGGTGACGCCGCCTGGATGAGTCGGCCTCAGCCGATGTTGAGCAGCAACACCTGGTCGTCGCGAAGGTCGGAGATGCTGTCACGCAACAGCCTCAGCGTGTCCAGACCGGCCATGCCGCTCTCCTCGAAGGCCACCCCCATCTCCTCGAAGTGGGCGGTCAACTCCTCCTCACGGTGCGCGCCGGGATCGAGCTGATCCAGTAACCCTGGCGCCGGAGTGATGAGCGTGGTCAGGCCGTACGCGCTGTTGATGGCCTCCGACTCGGCATTGAACTCCGGCGCCTCCAGGTCGATGCCGCGTTCCTCCAGATAGGTCCGGACGTACAGCATGCAGTAGCCGGACCAGTCGTACTCCTGCCGCGTCCTGCTCCCATGTTCGGCCAGGTACGCGCGGAACGACGACGGCGATGTGCGGGCCAGGCGAGCCAGCTCGGTGATGCTGTCCCGGGGGACCACTGTCAGTGACGCGATAGCAGACAACGCATCCTCCGTCGTAGGGCTCTGCCGCTACGGCTTTCCGCCGGCTCGTCGGGCAGGCTGCCGAGGAGGAGTGACGAGCACGCGGTAGGTGACGTGCAGGACCGTGCTCGCTGCACGCGCCGTCACCTGTTCGAGGTTCAGCGGCGGGACACCATCGAACAGCCGGACGCCGGCGCCGAGGGTGACCGGCACGATGTGCAGCCGCAGCTCGTCGACGAGGCCGGCGGCGAGGTACTGGTTGATGGTGGTCGCACCGCCGTGGATCAAGATGTCGCCGCCACCGGCCGACGCGCGCGCCTGCGCGAGCGCCGACTCGATCCCGTCGGTGACGAAGTGGAAGGTGGTGTCGCCCGCCATCGGCTGCGGCTCGCGGGCGTGATGGGTGAGCACGAACACCGGCTTGTGGAACGGTGGGTCGTCACCCCACCAGCCGTTCCACTGCCGATCCCATGCGCCGCGCACCGGCCCGAACATGTTGCGCCCCATGATGACGGCGCCGGCGGCATTGATCTGGTCGACCTCGGCCTGGTTCTCCTCGCCGAAGTCGAACATCCAGGAATGCAGCCGGCGGCCCCAGCCGTCGCCGCCGTCGTCGCCGAACGGGCGTTCCTCGGTCTGGTTGAGCCCGGCCGAGTACCCGTCGGCGGAGATGGTCTGGTCGGCGATCACCTTGCCGCTACGTGTGGTCATTGCGCACTCTCCATTGACAACGGTGTGTATCGGTTACTCAGCCTATGGCCGCGATGAGCAGGGCGATGCCGACGCCGACGTCGACAACCGCGCAGAACTGCGCCCACGAACGAGTCACCACCAGCCTGGCCCGGTAGTGATAGGCGTCCCAGATGCCGTGTGCCAGGAAGCCGACACCCGCCACGGCGGTCCCCACCTGCGGTTGCGTCGTCGCGGTCAGCAGAGTGATCGCGCCGAAGACCATCATGCCCGCGGTCTGCACCGAGAACGTCCGGGTCGGCCTGGACCGACGTCGAGTTGCCGCCCAGACCCACAACGGCACCAGCAGCAGCGTCATCCCTACCGCCGGATCGACCGGCAGCGCGAGCAGCCGTGCCAGCAGGTGCAGGCCGGTCACCACGACGCTCAGGATGACGAATGCCAGCCACGCAGTCCACGGCCGGCCGAGGGCGTACGCCATGAGGTAGATGCCGGCCATGGTGGCCACCGCCGGTCCGAACAGTTCCGCGTGCTCGTTCACCAGACCGATCACCGTGATCGCGCCCGCGACGACGGCGAGTGCGACCGCGATCGGCCACCTGTCGGCCAGTCCCGGCCGGCGCACTGACGACTGCTCGGTCATGTCCACGATCCTGCCGACGTCACAGCGGTCGGCACCGCTTCGGTATCGATCGTGTCCGAATCGCTGTGACGCTGGGCCGAAGCCCTGGCATCAACCCGTGGGCGCCGCCTGCATCGCCCGGTAACGGGCGGGCGGCATCGCGTACCGGTCGACGAACGCCTGCCGCAGTGACTCCGGCGAGCCGAATCCACACCGTCGTGCCACGGCCACCAGTGGCAGGCCGGTCGAGGCCAGCAGTTGCGCGGCGGCTTCGGTCCGCACCCGGCGCACGTAGCGCCCCGGCGTCTGCCCCAGATGTTCGACGAACAGTCGGGACAGGTGACGCTCGCTGACGCCGGTGAGCCGGGCCAGCGCCGCGGTGCTCAGGTCGTCGGCGAGGTGGCTGACGATGTGGTCGCTGATCTCGCGGACCATGACGTCGTCGGTGGTCCGGCGGGCCAGGAACATGCTCATCTGGGCCTGCCCGCCGGGCCGCTGCAGGTACGCCACAGTGCCCATTGCCACCCCCCGGGCCAGGGCAGCGCCGTGATCCTCCTCGATGAAGGCGAGGGTCAGGTCCAGAGCGCTCGTCATGCCACCCGAGGTCGCGAGGTGGCCATCCCGGACGTAGATCGGTTCGGCGTCGACCCGTACGTCGGGAAACCGCTCCGCCAACCGGTGGGCGTACATCCAGTGCGTGGTGGCCCGCCGGCCGCTGAGCAGACCTGCCTCGGCCAGCACCGTCGACCCGGTGCAGACCGACGCGACCCGCTCCGCCAGACCGGCCAGCCGCCGGACGTGACCGACGAGGTGCGGGCTCGCCGCCGCCTGCTCATGCCCACGGCCGCCGGTCACCAGCAGCGTGTGCACCGGCCCGGTGAACCGTTCCAGGCTCGCCTCGCCCGCCAGCCGCAAGCCGGAGTCGCAGGTGATCTCCCGCTGACCGGGGGTGGCCAGGACGATCCGGTACGGCGGCGCGGCACCGATCCGGTTGGCGATGTCGAGACTGGACGTGACGCAGGCGATGTCGAGCAGCTCCGCCCCGTCGTACCCGACGACGAGGATCACCCGTTCGCGCATTGCCACAGCGTAACTACCCCCAGGGGGTATTGGTAGTGCCGACAGCCCTCGTCGGGCCGCTGGATCGTGTCCAGTGCGCGACGAACAGAACGGGCATGCCGGGCTGGAGATTTAGCCTGACTCGGTGGTCTCGATGGTTGGTACGGGCGTGCGCGTCAGGCTGCTCGGGCCGGTGGAGGTGGTCGTCGACGGCAGTCCGCAGGCGGTGAACGGCGTGCGCCGCAAGGCGGTACTGGCCACGTTGGCGCTGCACGCGGGCCGTGTCGTCAGCATCGACCGGCTCATCGACGTGGTCTGGGGCGACCAGCTACCGGCCACCGCGGCGAACACGTTGCAACGCCACGTCTCCTACCTACGCGGGGTGCTCGGCGAGCCCGGGGCGATCGTCGCGCGTCAGCCCGGATATCTGCTCGACACCGGTCCGGACTCCACGGATGTCCAGGCCGCCGAGCGCCTCATCGAGCTGGCCCGACGCTCGACGGACCGCAACGAGCAGGTGAGGCACCTGACGGCCGCGGTGGCACTGTGGCGGGGCCCACCGCTGGCCGACGTGGCCGGGTCGGCCTGGCTTGAGGAGCAGGCGGATCACCTGGCACGCCTACGGTTGGAGGCCGAACGATCGCTCGCCGAGGCCCGGCTGTCCGTCGGCGAGCACGCCGGCCTCGTCCCCGGGTTGGAACGGCTCGTCCGACAGCACCCCTTCGACGAGCACCTGCACGCGCAGTTGATGCTCGCCCTGTACCGCGACGGCCGGCAGGGCGAGGCGGTCGCCACGTACCGGCGGCTGCGCGACAACCTGCGGGAGAACCTCGGCCTCGACCCCGGTCCGCGGCTACGCGACCTGGAGTGCGCCATCCTGCGCCAGGACACCGCGATCGCCGCACCGGCCGCGGCGGCACCAACGCGGGTCGCGGCGCAGCTGCCTCCCCCCGTACCCACGTTCACCGGACGCCACGCGGAGCTGGCGGCCCTCGACGCGCTGGTCGACCGGGGCGGCGCCGTCGTGGTGTCCGGGACCGCAGGCGTCGGCAAGACCGCGCTCGCCGTGCACTGGGCGCACCGCGCGGCCGAGCGCTTCCCCGACGGGCAGCTCTACGTCAACCTGCGCGGCTTCGACCCGGCGGCCACACCGACCGAGCCGGCGCGAGCGCTGCACGGCTTCCTGGAGGCGCTCGGCGTTCCGGCGGCCCGGATGCCCCGCGACCCGGACGCGATGGTGAGCTTGTACCGCACGACTGTGGCGGGCAAGCGACTGCTGGTGGTGCTGGACAACGCGCGCGACGCGGAACAGGTCCGGCCGCTGCTGCCCGGCTCGCCGGACTGCCTCGCCATCGTCACCAGCCGCGACCAGCTCATTCCGCTGGTCGTCACCGAAAGCGCCCAACCGGTGCCCCTCGACCTGCTGAGCCCCGGCGAGGCCCGCGACATGCTGGTCCGCCGGCTCGGGGAGCGCCAGGTCGCCGCCGAACCCGCCGCGGCCGACACCATCGCCGACCGGTGCGCGCGGCTGCCCATCGCCCTGGCCATCGTGGCCGCCAGAGCCGCCACCAACCGGCACTTCTCGTTGGCCGCCGTCGCCGGCGAGCTGGGCGACCTGGACGCCTTCCGCGCAGGCGACGAGGCCACCGACGTACGGGCGGTCTTCTCCTGGTCGTGCCGGACGCTCAGCCCACCTGCGGCGCGGCTGTTCCGGCTGTTGAGCCTGCATCCCGGCCCGGACGTCTCCGCCCCGGCCGTGGCCAGCCTGGCCGGGGTCGACGGTCAGGCGACCGGCCCCCTGCTCACCGAGTTGACCCGGGCGAATCTCTTCGCCGAGCACACGTACGGGCGCTACGCGTTCCACGACCTGCTGCGCGCGTACGCCGCCAGCCTCGCCGACGAGACTGAGCCGCCGGCCGAGCATCGGGCCGCCGTGCACCGGCTGCTCGACCACTGCCTGCACACCGCCCACGCCGCCGACCTGGCACTGCACCCGCACTTCAGCGCGATCAGCCTCCCGCCACCCCGGGCGGGTGTGACGCCGGAGCGCCCCAGGAGCCGGTCGGCCGCCGCGGCGTGGTTCACCACCGAGGTCCCCGTCCTGCTCGCCGCGGTACCGCTCGCGGCGCGGTCCGGGTTCGAGGGACACGCCTGGCGGCTCGCCTGGACCATGGCCGGCTTCCTGCACCGGCAGGGGCACTGGCAGGACTGGCTCGGCACGCAACAGATCGCTCTGGCCGCCGCGTCCCGCATCGGGGATCAGGCGGGGCAGGGGCACGCGCACCGCAGCCTCGGTCTCGCCTGCTCCCGGCTCCGACGGTACGACGAGGCCGACGACCACCTGCGGCGCGCGCTCGACCTGTTCACCGACGTCGGCGACGACGCCGGACGGGCGCACACCTGCCTGAACCTTGGCCAACTGGCCGAGCGGCAGGGGCAGCACCAGCAGGCGCTGTGCCATTCCCGGCGGGCGCTGGCCCTGTTCCGGGGGACCGGAAACCGGGCCGGGCAGGGGTACACCCTCAACGCGGTCGGTTGGCAGGAAGCGCTGCTCGGCAACTACCACCACGCCCTCGAATCGTGTGGCGAGGCGCTGCGGATGTTGCAGGAGGTGGACGACGTCCAGGGGCAGGCCGACACCTGGGACAGCCTCGGCCACGCCCACCACCAGCTCGGGGACCACCGGCGCGCGATCGCCTGCTACGAGCACGCCCTCGAACTCTTCACGCAGGTCAACGACCGGTACGCCGAAGCCAGCACGTACGTCAATCTCGGCGGCAGCCACCGGGCCCTCGGCGACGTCCCCGCCACCCGTGCCGCGTGGCGCCGAGCCCTGACCATCCTCGACGAGCTCGGCGATGCCGACGCCGGCTCGGTCCGCGCCGACCTCGATCAGCTCGACGCCACGCGGCTGCACTGACGTACCCCGCTTTCAGCGCCGTTTCCGGGCCGCTTCAGCGCGCCCCGCCACTCTTCGGACACCAGTTTCCTCCGCACCAGGAATGGAGCGTTCGATGAGTCGTTTGGCACACCGCCTCGCGGTGATCGGGGTGGTCAGCGGGACGGTGCTGGCCATGTCCTCCGCCGCCGTGGCCCAGACCGAGAAGCCGCCGCGGAAGGGCGCCGACTGCGTGGTCCAGCACGTCGACGAGCGCGGCGAAGTCGTCCGTACCGACACCGCGCCCGAAGGCCGGGAGTACGGCCAGTTCCGCTGCGTCGCCGGGCAGTGGACGTTCGCCTGGGCGCCGTTCGGAGCGGACGACATGATCACGGCCGACGAGATCCGGATCGACCCGGCGGGTGCCGTGTCGGTGCGGCGGTTCACCGGCCCCGCGCTCGGCAACGACCTCACGGTGGGCGAGATGGCCGGCATCGCCCAGGCCGTCAGCGGCAGCCGTGAGGTGCTGATCGACCGCGCGATCGTGGCGGTCGACGACGGCAAGGAGCGGACCCCGGAGCAGGTCGAAGCGCTGCTGGCCGGCAAGGACACCACCGGGGTACGGGTGCTGGACATCATCGAGAAGCCCAACGCCGCCATGTCGACGAAGGATGTCATCGACGAGGCCGGCGGCACCCCCGAGACGACAGTCGTCTACTTCAGCATCTGGGGCGCGATCAAGTCGGCGATCGCCTGGATCGTGGACACGATCGGTGAGATCGGTGAGTGGATCGACGACCACTGCGACCTGGGGTCCCCCAACGACTTCGGCGACATCGTCACATGTCGCTGGTAGCCCGTCCCGCCCCGCCGACACGGATCACCGAGATGAGGACAGGATGACAACTCTGCGGGACATCACCAGGCGCGCCACCATCGTCACGACCGCCCTGATCATCGGGCTGACCGCTTCGTACGCACCGTCGCAGGCCGCCGAGGGGGAGGCCCGGACGACGATCACCGACCACCCCGGTGCCCCGGGCGCGATGCTTCACCAGCTCGAGGACCTGACCGGCCGACCCGTCGGCGACCTGGACAAGGTGCTGGCCGTCGACACCGGTGGGCGGACCCTCACCGGCGACCAACTCGCAGCGCTCGCCGCCGGCAAGGAGGTCGACGGTGTCAAGGTCGTCGGCACGATTCCGGGCAGTCGGGACGTCCTCGGCACCACCATGGCCGACCTCGCCGACGGCGCGTACGACGGCAGCGGCGACAGCGGGACGGCGACGTCCCTGCTCTTCGCCTCGTCCACCTCCGACGGCCGGGAGTGGTGCCTGACCATGTGCGTCGCGTCGGGTAAGACCATCTGGCAGTGCCTGTTGTCACGCCGGACGGGCGATCTGATCTTCACCCTCGACCTCGCTGGCAGCACCACGGTCGGCGGGACGAAGGCCGCCTTTGAGAAGGCCAATGGCGTCGCCGTCGACGGCCCGGACACGGTGGAGACGCTGATCGGCGATGGTGAGCCTACGGCGGACGAGATCAAGGCGCTGCTGGACGGCAAGGACATCGAGTCGATGCGCCGGGTGGCGACAGTGAAAGCACCGGACCCGGGGTGGGCGCTGGCCGACATCGCCGAGAACTCCGGCGTCGTGTACGCGAAGACCAAGGCCCATATCTTCACCTTCAGGCTTCCGTTCCTCGGCACGATCCTCGCGGTCTGCATCTCGCAGGACGGCGGGAAGACCTGGAAATGCTCGGCCCGTCAATGGGACGGGTTCTGACGGGTAGACCGTCGACGGTCCCGCTCCGCATCGACCTCCCCCGGTCGAGGCGGAGCGGGACCTGCTACCGGGCGGCAGCGCTGACGAGTGTCTGCCAGGGACAGACGGCAACCGAGCGCGTCCCCGATACTCGGCAGGTGATCAGCAATGACCTTCGCGTCCCGTGGTTGCCTCGCGCGCCCCACCCAGCCGACGGCTCGACACTGCCGCTCTACATGGTGTTCTTCTTTCTCCTGGGCCTTGTCGGCTTCGCGATCTATGGACTGAGCGACGGCGAGGGGGCGCTCGTCCTCGCGAGCATCATCTCGGGAGTGTTCTTCGCGTGCTTCCTGATCCTCTTCGCGATCTACTGGATCGGATATCTGCTCAAAGGCCACGCCGTCTGGCAGGCCGAGCGCCAGGCTGGGGCCGATGGGCCGTCCACGGGTCAACAACCGGAGGACTGAGCCCGGCATGCGCCCCGCCGCGACGTCGGCCTCTAGGATCGACAGCCTTGATGGCGGAGACGGCTTGCGGGAGCGCATGGTGACAAGCGAGGCAGAACGGCCACCCGACCGGCTCGCCGACATCGCCGAGCGGGCCGAAGTCGTACTGGTCGACTTCGACGGTCCGATCTGCCGTCTGTTCGGCAGCAGGGCCGCGCCGCGCATCGCCGCCGAGCTGCGTCAGCTGATCCTCAGCCGGGGCGTCGTCCTGCCCGACGAGCTGCGCGACGGGAACGACCCGCTGGAGCTGTTCCGCGCGACCGCTGTGGTCGCGCCCGAGCTGGTCGGCGTCGTCGGTGCGGCCCTGGCGGCGGCGGAGGTCGAGGCGGCGGCGTCCGCGGAGACCACGATCGGAGCCTTCGACCTGGTCGCGGCGTGCCTGGCGACGGGGCGCCCCCTCGCCATCGTCAGCAACAACTCCGCCGCAGCCATCGGCGCCTATCTCGGGCGCCGCGACCGGGCCCGCTACTTCGCCGCCGTCATCGGCCGAGGCGAGCATCCCGATCTGCTGAAGCCCAACCCCGTGCCGGTCGAGCAGGCCCTGCAAGCGTTGCAGGTCGCACCCGATGCCGCTGTTCTGATCGGTGACTCGATCACCGACATTGCCGCCGCCCGAGCCGCCGGTGTCGCCTGCATCGGGTACGCCAACAAACCCGGCAAGGCCGAACGCCTCGCCGCCGCCGGTGCCGACGCGATCGTGACCGACATGACCGACCTGGCCGGCGTCCTCGCTCGTACGCGCAGGCCGGTCAGCCAACTGCCGTGGGTCGATTCGGGCGGCGGGCCGCTCGTCGCCGTGCCGACGGCGGCTCTCGGCGAGTGGAAGGGCGCGTCGGACGACGACGATGACTCCTGGGGTGACTACGGCCGGGCCTGCGACGTCGACGGTTACGTGGGGGTGCTCGATGTCGGTACCGACCAGGCGCTCGTTCTGGCCGACGAACCGGCTTCCACCACGTACCTGCCGGACCGGCGGATCTTCGTGCGGTGGCTCTACGCCGTCTCCGAGGCAGAGGTCGTCCGCCTCGTTCCCCGGGCGGTCGAGATCGCCGACTGGGAGGACGCGGGCACGTGGACGACCAGCGGGTCGGCCGAGTTGTTCGACTCCGGCTACACCGGCGACGGGCTGGAGCACACCACCCACCTCACCGTGAACCTGGCTCGTGGCACGTACCTCATCCGCACCGCTCTCGTGCAACCCGACAAGAGGACGGCGCTGATGCTGGTGCACCTGGTCGAGCAGACGCAGTCAGCGTGAACGCAAGGCTGCCGGCTTCCGGTTACGAATCCAGTCGGGGCTCGCACAGGTGCAGGGCGTTCTCCTGCCAGGCACTTCCGACGAGAGCGACCGGGTAGCGCACCTCTCTGAGCCGCTTGTCCTCCGTCTCGACGGAGAACCGCACCGACAACGGCTCCAGGTCGAACGCCGTCGCGCACTCCAATTGCAGATCGACGCGGATCTGGCCGATGCCACCCGGGCGGACGTGCCGGGCCTGGCCCCTGCCACGTACCTGGACGCCGGGCCTCTCTGCCTGAACCGCGCGGATCGTGATCGGCGCGGGGCCGGTGTTGATCAGTGTCAGCTGCCCGTCCAACACGACGGTTCCCCTGCTGTTCGAGCCTCCGGAATAGCCCGACTCGGGTAGGGCCACGAGGGAGACCACAGCGGAGCGTTCGCGTTGCGCGCGAGAGTCTCGCAACTCACCGACACCGATACCGCCGAGCACCACACCGATCACGAAGGCGGCGACGAGCGGAAGGAGCACGTTCCGCCTGTTCGCGACGATCCCGTGGGTGATGTCGCTCCGTTCGGCCGGTTCATGACCGTGTTCGTCGAGATCGATCACCACATGCTGCGCCGCCATCGCGACAGCCTAGGGCTGGCGCGTGTCCGCTCAGGACGCGGCCGTGTGGACCTCCGTTCGGGTCGGGACGACGCGGTGGCGGCGGACCGGGTACAGGACCGGGTGCGCGATGCTCCAGGCGGCGCCCGTGCAGACGAACTCCTTGTAGCGGGCCGCCAGCTTCCCGGTGAGGAGGGCTGGCCTGGCCCGGTCGTCGGCGGTCACGTACTGGATGATGCCGTCGCGGCGGCCGAGGCTGATGCACTGGTTGAAGTAGCGCAGCGGAGCCTTGGGGAACTTCGCCCGACCGGTCAGGCGTGCGGCGATGGCGTCGGCGGCCTGCCAGGCCATCGGAATGCCCGAGGCGCAGGACATCCGCAGCGGCTTGCCGCCCGGCCCTTCGGCGATCGCGGCGTCGCCCACCGCGTACACCTCTGGGTGTGAGACCGACCGCATGCTGGCGTCGACGATGATCTGCCCGGTCTCCGCGACCGCCAGGGTCGTGGCGGCGGCGATGGGATGCACGGCGAAGCCGGTCGTCCACACCGTCACCTGGGCCGGGATCTCCCGACCGTCGCGGGTGACCGCACCGGCCGCCTCGACCCGCGCGATGTCGGTGTGCTCGTACACGGTGATGCCGAGCCGGTCGCAGACGCCACGCAGGTGCTGCTGCGCCTTGCCGTTGAGCCAGTCGCCGAGACCGCCGCGGGCGGCGAGCGCGACGTCGAGGTCCGGCCGGGTCTCGGCGATCTCGGTGACCGCTTCGAGGCCGGTGAGGCCGCCGCCGACGACGAGCACGGTCCCGCCGGCCGCGAGGTGGGCGAGGCGGTCGCGCAACCGCAGCGCCGAGGGCCTACCGGCGACGTCGTACGCGTGCTCGGTGACCCCGGGGACGCCGTGGTCGGCGGTGACGCTGCCGAGGGCGTAGACGAGCGTGTCGTAGGTGATCTCGTCGGTGCCGTTGTCGTCGGTGAGCGCGACGGTCCTGCGATCGGCGTCGACGGCGGTGACCCGGGCCAGCCGAGGCTTGACGCCGGTGCCGGCGTAGACCTCGCTCAGGGGGCGTGGTTTGAGGTCCTGCCCGGTGGCGAGTTGGTGCATGCGAACCCGCTCGACGAAATCCGCGTCGGCGTTGATGACGGTGATCTCGGTGTCGTCCGGGTGCAGCCGCTTGGCGAGGCGCCCGGCGGCCATTGCCCCGGCGTAACCCGCTCCGAGGACGACGATGCGGTGCTTCATGGTGGCACTCCTGTCTCGGTGGTGGTCGCTTCCTGAACCGGACAGCGGCGCGATTGCTGACAGGAGCTGGCTATGAGCTGGGTCACCAGACGCGGAGGGTGGGCTCCTCGTGCTCAGAGGTGGACCACTGCCGGGTGGCCCGGACGAGCTTGTCGGGGTTGACCTGGTTGTGGATGGCAGTGACACCCTCGGGCGTCACCTGCACCGACATCACGCCGATGACCCGGTCGTCGATCACGACCACCGCTGCCGGAGCGCCGTTGGCGGTGGTGACGTAGATGGCCGGGCTGCCACCGACCAGGTCCCGTTTGACGTCGGCGGGCTTGAACAGGCCACGCAGGAACTTCGCCACCGCCAGAGCGCCGACGATCGGCGCGGCCCGGGCCGGGATCTTGCCGCCGCCGTCGGCGGTGCTCGTCGCGTTGTCGGTCAGCAACTCCACCAGCCGCTGTATCTCACCGTTGTTGGCCGCCGTGAGGAACTCCGCGACGATCTTGCGGGCGGTGGCCCGGTCGACCTCCGCGCGGGCCCGTTCGGCGGTGACGTGCTGCTTGGCACGCCGGTAGGTCTGCTGGCAGTTCGACTCGGTGATGCCGAGGATCTCGGCGATCTCACCGTGCGAGTAGCCGAAGGCCTCCCGCAGCACGTACACCGCGCGCTCGTTGGGCGACAACCGCTCCAGCAGGGTGAGCACCGCCATCGAGACCGACTCGCGTTGCTCGGCGGTGTCGAGCGGGCCGAGCATCCGGTCCCCGGCGAGGACCGGTTCGGGCAGCCACGTGCCCACATAGGTCTCCCGCCTGGCCCGCGCCGAGGTCAGCTGATTGAGACAGACGTTGGTGAGGACCTTCGTCAGCCACGCCTCGGGCGTCTCGACGTGCTCCCGGTCGGCGCCCTGCCAGCGCAGGAAGGTGTCCTGGACGGCGTCCTCCGCGTCGCTCGCCGAACCCAGCAGGCGATAGGCGATCGCCTCCAGGCGAGGCCTGGAGTGCTCGAACAGCTCGACCTCGTCCGGACTGAGCGGCATGACTAGACAGTATCCAGACGGACGGCGGACGGTTCAGGGCTGGCTCGCCGGGTCACCCCTCCTGGCGCGGTGCCGCCTGCTCCGCCAGCCAGCGCCAGTCGTTCCAGGTCGCGAGCCGGTCCCGATACAACGTCTCGGCGAGAAGGTACGGGTACGGCCCGAGGAACAGGCGCAGCGGCGGCTCCTCGGAGTCGACAAGTTGCAGGATGACCCCGGCGGTCAGCGCGGGATCGTCCGGTGTGCGGACGGCCGCCCCGGCCCGGCGCGCCTGCCGTACGGGCTCATAGGCCCCGATCGGCTCCGTGTGCACGGCCGAGTCGCCGGACCAGTCGGTGCCGAACGGTCCCGGCTCCACGATCGTCACCTTCGGACCGAGTGGGGCGAGTTCGGCGGACAGCGCCTCGCTGAGCCCCTCCAGTGCCCACTTCGACGCGTTGTAGAGCCCGAGGGTGGGAAAGGCCCCGACCCCTCCGATGCTGGAAACCTGGAGGATGTGACCGGTGCCCTGCGCGCGCAGCACCGGCAGGGCGGCCTGGGTCACCCAGAGAGCGCCGAAGAAGTTCGTCTCCAGCTGCGCGCGGGCCTGCTCCTCAGTCGCCTCCTCGACCATGCCGAACAGGCCATAGCCGGCGTTGTTGACCACGACGTCCAATTGGCCGAACGTTTTCGCTGCCCGGGACACCGCGTCGAACACGGCCGAGCGGTCGGTCACATCGAGGGTCAGTGGCAGAACCTGGTCCCCGTACGCCTCGGTCAGATCCTGAAGCGCCTTGTGGTTGCGGGCGGTCGCGGCGACCCGATCTCCGCGTGTGAGCGCGGCTTCGGCCCAGATGCGGCCGAAGCCGCGGGATGCGCCGGTGATGAACCATGTCTTCATGACCCGACCATGCGGCGGCGGACGCCAGGCTGCCAGCACCCTGACAGGGTTAGGCTGGCGGGAATGAAAGGCGAGAACGCGCTCGGCGACTTCCTCAGGGCACGTCGCGGGCGGGTCCGGCCGGACGAGGCGGGGCTGACGTCGTTCGGACGCCGACGCGTGCCGGGCCTGCGCCGTGACGAACTGGCCCACCTGGCCGGCGTCAGCCAGCACTATCTGACCCGTCTGGAGCAGGGCAAGGACCGCAATCCCTCACCGCAGGTGCTGAACGCCCTGGCGAGCGCGTTGCGGCTGAATCCCGACGAGAGGGCACATTTCACCGCGCTCGCCGACGCTCCGCCGCACGGGTTCGAGCACACGGCGGTCTCCGACGCGGTGCAGCAGCTCATCGACTCGTGGAGCCAGACACCCGCGTACGTCCGCGACCGCCGCTTCGACGTGCTGGCGGCCAACAAGCTCGCCATGGCGCTCTCCCCGCTCTACACGCCCGGTCAGAACCTGGTCCGCGGCATGTTCCTCGACCCCGCGGCGCGTGCGCTGTTTCCCGACTGGACGCAGATCGCCGCGCAGAGCGCCGCCGCGCTCCGCGCCGAAGCCGACCCGCGCGATCCCGCGACCGCCGAACTCATCTCCTCGCTACTGACCGACAGCCTTTTCCGGGACAACTGGACTCTGCACGACGTACGGCCGACACGCGACGAGGTCAAGCGCTTCAACCATCCCGTCGTCGGTCCGCTCACGCTGCGACGGGAGACGCTCGCCATCGCCGGTGCCGAGGGGCAGGTGATCATCGCCTACCAGGCGGCACCGGACACCCCCGCCGCGCAGGCCCTGGCCAGGCTGCTCTGAGTCGTACCCTTGCCGCCGTGACCGCCGACCCCCTGCGCCGTGCTCTCACCGCACCCGCGGACCCGCCACTACGGTCCCTGCCCGACCGGGTCGTCGCCCTGTTGGAGACCCTGCACGCGCCGCCGCGTCTCGCCGCGCACCTGCGGGCCGTGCACGACGTCGCCGCGCAGCTGACCGACGCGATGGCGGAGAGGTTCCCGCAGCTTCCGTTCGACCGTGAGGCGGTGCTCTTCGGGGCCGCCACCCACGACATCGGCAAGGTCCTGCACCCGGAGGAGTTGTCCGGGCCCGGATCCGCCCACGAGCCCGCCGGCCACGAGCTGCTGCTGGGGCATGGTGTCTCCGAGGCGCTCGCCCGGTTCGCGCGCGACCACGCGTCCTGGCACCAGGACGGCATCGGCGTCGACGACCTGCTGGTCAGCGTGGCCGACAAGGTGTGGAAGGGAAAGCGGGTCACCGACCTGGAAGGGTTGCTCGTGGACCGGCTGGCCGAGGCCACCGGCCGCGAGCGGTGGTCGGTGTTCCTCGACCTGGACGACATCCTCGACCAGATCGCCGCCGACGCGGACCGCCGGCTGGCCTTCCAGGCGACCCATCCGGTGCGCGGGTGAACCCGGTCAGCGGCTGGCCGGACCCGTTCCCGCCGTTCGGCGCGGCGAGAGCGCGATCGGTGTCTCGTCGGGTGGCGTCGACCGGCGGCGGAACGTGGCCACCACCACGGCGGTCAGGCAGAGCGCCGTGGCGGCCATGAGCGGCGGGCGGGCGCCGAGGTGGACGGCCGCGGAGCCGAGCGGGATCGCGACGACGAGCGGTCCGAACATCGCGGTGTTGGCCGTCGCGGAGACCCGTCCCAGCAGTGCCGACGGCGTGTGGGTCTGCACGGCGGTCACCGCCGCGACCAGGGTCCAGGGCAGCCCGACGCCGGCCACCACCGCCCCGACGACAGTGGCCGGCCACCACGGCAGGCAGCGCGCCAGGCAGCCGATCGCGAACAGCGCCGTTCCGGCGACACCGACGGCAACGGGACCTCTCGCCGCGATGAGCCGGCCGACGATCAGGCCACCGAGAATGGAACCGGCGCCCTGCGCGCTGGCCAGCACACCCAGGAACGTCGTCGGTAGGCGCAGCTCGGTGACGACGATCGCGTAGATTCCCGCCGTCGTGAAGCCGGACATGGCGATCGACACCGCGGCGAGTACGACCGGCAGACGTGTCGCCCGCTGTCCGAACAGAACCACCAGTCCGGTACGCGGGCCGCCGCCGCGTTCGGTGCGGCGCTCGGTAGGCGTCCGGTTCAGGCGGAGCACCGCATACAGGGTCGCGACCAGGACCGGCATGGCCGCACTGAGGACGACGACCGCGTGACCGCCGTGCCACGCGTAGAGGCCGGCCCCAGCCAGGGGAGCGACGAGCTTCATGCCCTCCTGCGCGCTGGAGCGCCAGCCATTGACGTCGCCGAGTTCCGTCGGTGACAGCGCGGACGGCAGCAGCGCCGTCTCACCCGCGTCGATCAGCACGTAGCTGACGCCGTAGGCGCACGAGACGGCGAAGATGAGCCAGGTCTGTCCCGGCCCGCGCACCGCGAGGAGCGCCAGCAGGGCGGCCGCCAGCATGAGGTTGACGGCGATGACCAGGGGCCGCCGGGGTGCCCGGTCGAGCAGACCGCCCAGCCACGGGCCGGCGAGCACCGGGGCGTAGACGCAGAGCCCGGCGAGGGCGGCGAGGCTGGTGGAGCCGGTGAGATCCAGGATCCAGATGCCGGCGACCAGGGACATGGCGCTGCTGCCGAAGCCGGACAGCAGGGAGATCGCCACGAACAGGCCCGCGTTGCGACGCATGAGCACTCCGGATTGAGTCGAGGTGACTCATATCCTCAATGTTGAGCGAGGCGTAGGCAATGCCGCTGCAGGTTGTCAACGGTCCGTTGACAGGGCGGCTTCGATCTTCGTGGCGGCGATCCGAGCGGGCGCGGGCAGTCGGTCACCCGCTTCGGCGAGATCGGTGGCGAGGAGCAGTGCCAACGCGTGCAGCGAGCCCGGGGCGGCGTCCAACGCGGCGTCCACGGTGCTCCGCACGAGCGCCGCTCGACGAAATCGGCTGTCCCACCGCTGATCGGCGCCGATCCACCGGGTGAGGTCGGCCACCGCCGCCCGCAGCGCCGCGATCTGCGGAGGCATCCGGAGGTCGAGCTGCTGCCGCCGCGACCATCGCGCCGCCACCAGCCGTTGTCGACGCTGCTCGGCGGCCTGCCGGCTGCCGAGGCCGAGTGCCGTCGCGATCTGGGCCCACGTCGCACCGTCGTGGCGCGCGCGGTCGATGATCTCCAGCTCCTGCTCGTCCAGGCGAGCGCGGGTGGCACGGACCTCCGCCAACCGAGTCAGCTCCGACGTCATCTGTCAACGTTACATTGACACTGTCCGAGCCTCGGTGGCGGTCGTCCTGGGTGCGCGGACCATGAACACGTCCACCGGGTCCTCGGTGTCGAGGGTGAATCCGTGCCGCTCGTACAGCCTCCGAGCCGGGCTGCCCCGCAGCACGTTCAGCCGCACCGGCGTGCCGAGGCGGTCGCACCGATTCAGCAGTTCGCGCAGCACGGCCGTGCCTATGCCACTGCCCTGTAGTCGCGGGGCCAGGTAGAAGTGCTCCAACCAGTGGGCGTCCGCGTCGGGCCGCAACGCCACGCAGCCGGCGAACGCGCCGTCCACCTCGACGACCCAGGTGTACGCCGGTGCGAACCCGTCGCGCAGGCGCTGCCGCACCCGCTGTTCGTCGTACCGCCCGAGCCGCTCCAGATCGGCCCGCAGCACCACCGCCCGCAACTCGGCCACCGCCTCGACGTCCGCCACCGAGGCCGGCCGAAGCTCCCAGTCCGTCATGATCAATAAGCTATCGCGGCCCGGCGCTCTGGCGTTGGCGCAGCCCCGCGACGAGGAGTTCCACCATGCGGCGCGCGTCGTAGCGGGGTTCGCCGGCGCCGATGCAGAGATTGCCGACACCGCGCAGCAACTCGAAGGCGGTCACGTCGGGGCGGATCTCGCCGGCTGCGGCGGCGGCGTCGAGCAGTTGGGCGCACACCGGCACGAGGCGGTCCAGAAAATAGGCGTGCAGGGTCTGGAAGGCCGCGTCGTCGGACTGGAGCGCCTCGGCGAGGCCGTGCTTGGTGACCAGGAAGTCGACGAAGAGGTTGATCCACTGGGCGAGGGCGGCGTGCGGTGTGCTGCTGTCGGCCAGCAGCGTCGGGCCCGCCTCCGCGCATGCCTCGACCTGGTGCCGGTAGACGGCGACGATGAGGTCGGCGCGGGTCGGAAAGTGGCGGTAGATGGTGCCCACGCCGACGCCGGCCCGAGCGGCGATGTCGCGTACGGGCGCGTCCACGCCCGAGGTGACGAAGGCAGCGGCGGCCGCGTCCAGCAGTGTCGCCTCGTTGCGCCGGGCGTCGGCCCGCTTCCGCGGGGTCGACCTCCCCGATTCGCTGTCGATGTCGGCCACCGCGCCGTTACCCCCGTCACTTGGCAAACGGAACACTGTTCCGTATCGTTTTTAGCGGAACGTGGTTCCACTTGCTCAGGATGCCAGAGCGGGTGGGCCAGTGTCACCTCACCCTTCCGTGGAGGAACAGCCATGCAGTACCGCACCCTGGGGCGCACCGGCGTCCAGGTCAGCACCCTCGTGCTCGGCGCGATGAACTTCGGCAAACTGGGTCACACCACCCAGGGCGAGGCGACGGCGATCGTCGACGCCGCGCTGGAAGCCGGGATCAACCTGATCGACACCGCCGACATGTACAGCCAGGGCGAGTCGGAGGAGATGGTCGGCAAGGCCATCGCCGGCCGCCGCGACGACATCGTGCTGGCCACGAAGGCCGGCATGCCGATGGGCGACGAGCGCAATCAGCGGGGCAGCTCGCGCCGCTGGCTGGTCACCGAGTTGGACAACAGCCTGCGCCGTCTCGGCGTCGATCACGTCGACCTCTACCAGATCCACCGGTGGGACCCGACCACCAGCGACGAGGAGACCCTGTCGGCGCTGACCGACCTGCAACGGGCGGGCAAGATCCGTTACTTCGGCTCCTCGACCTTCCCCGCCTACCGCATCGTGCAGGCCGAGTGGGCCGCGCGGGAACATCACCTGGGCCGGTACGTGACTGAGCAGCCCAGCTACTCGATCCTGCAACGGGGGATCGAGGCCCACGTCCTGCCCGTGACCGAGCAGTACGGGCTCGGCGTGCTCGCCTGGAGCCCGCTCGCCTCGGGCTGGCTCTCCGGTGCGATCCGCGCCGGCCGGGAGATCACCACCAGTCGCTCGGCGCTCCTGCCCGCCCGCTTCGACCTCAGCGTCCCGGCCAACCAGGCCCGGCTCCACGCCGTCGAGCAGCTGGCCACCGTCGCCGACGAGGCGGGGCTCACCCTGATCCAGCTCGCACTCGGGTTCGTCACGGCGCACCCGGCCGTGACCAGCGCGATCATCGGCCCCCGCACCATCGACCACCTGCACGCCCAACTCGCCGCCGCGGACACCGTGCTCCCGGCCGACGTGCTCGACGCGATCGACGCGATCGTCGCACCCGGGGTCGACCTCGCCGCAGCCGAGAAGTTCGACACTCCGCCCGCCCTGCTCGACCCGGCGCGGCGGCGTCGCTGAGCGTTCGGATGCGGTGATCGGCGCCGCGGGGGTGGTCGATCGGGACGGCGCGCAGACGGTCATTCTGCACCGGCTGGGCGGGGACGGCAGCTACGAGACGCGGGCGCGGATGCCGTTGGCCTGGCTGCTCCAGACCGCCCCCGCCGACCATCTCGACTGAACGCCAGCACCGACGACCCTGGCCTGTCGTATCGTTCCGGGATGGTGCAGCCGGTGTGGGCGAACGGTGACGCGTACGAGGCGTACGTGGGTCGGTGGAGCCGCCTGGTCGCTGTGGAGTTCCTGCGCGAATTGGCCGTTGCGCCGGAGCGGCACTGGCTCGACGTGGGCTGCGGCACCGGGGCGCTGACCTCGACGATCCTCAGCCACAACGACCCCGTCGAGATAACCGGCATCGACCCGTCGGAGGGTTTCGTCGCGGTCGCGCGTACCCGGGTCACCGACCCACGGGCGGCCTTCCAGGTCGGTGACGCGCGGGCTCTGCCGCTGCCCGATCGTGTCGCGGACGTGGTGGTCAGCGGATTGACGCTCAACTTCGTGCCGGAGCCCGCGCGGGCGGTGGCGGAGTTCGCCCGGGTGGTCCGGCCGGCCGGGGTGGTGGCCGCCTACGTCTGGGACTACGCCGAGGGGATGGCGATGATGCGGCACTTCTGGGCCGCCGCCGCACAGCTCGACCCGGCCTCGGCGAAGCTCAACGAGGGGAACCGCACCACTGTGTGCCAGCCCGACGCGCTCCGCGCGCTGTGGGAGCGGGCCGGTTTGCGGGACGTGTCGGTCTGGCCGGTCGTCGTGCCGACGACGTTCACCGACTTCGCCGACTACTGGACACCGTTCCTCGGCGGTCAGGGGTCGGCGCCGGGGTACGTCGCGACGTTGGCCGAACCCGACCGGGCCGCGCTGCGGGAGTCGCTGGCCGCCCGGCTGCCGGTCGAGCCGGACGGGTCGATCCGGCTCACCGCGCGGGCCTGGGCCGTACGGGGCACGCCGCCCGAGTAACCGTCGCGCCGAGCCTCGCCGGAGGTTGTCGCAATTCGGACAAGACGGTAAAGCCCCTGGTAGAGCACCCTTGGGGCAGGTGGAGGTAGACGGGTGGCGGGCCACATCCCGATCCTCCGGCCCGGCGGGGACAACATCGTCCCCACCGGTGCCGCCCACCCAGCCCGGCCTCAATGCCGCGGCGGTCACGGCACAGCTGCCGTGCCGATCGCGCGTACGACAGGCCGTGGCTGCCACCGACACCCCTGCGGGCGCCCGCAGCGGTGCCTCCGCCCACCGGGACAAGGACGTCAGCACCGTCGGTAGTCAGGCGACGCCGCCCACCGGCCGTGCCTGCCGTCCCCGTGCCCCGCCGGCCTTTCGCACTGTGGACCCCGCCGGGTCCGACGTCGCTGAACCGCGCGCCGGAGCCCTGGCGACCGAGCCAGAAAGGGCCCGACATGGCCGCTCCCACCGCAACCGCAGCCTTGAACGCATCCGTCTTCGCGCCGGGTGAGCAGATGCTGCTGACAGTCACCTACTCAGACGCCGACACCAAACCGCTGACCGTCACCATCGTGGTCACCGACGCGCAGGGCAACAGCAGCGCGCCGGTCAAGGTCACGGCGGTCATCGACCCGCTCACAGTGACCGTCGCCGACAACTCCGGACGTACCTGGACCCGGGTTTCCGACAACGGCTCCGTGGCCGTGTACCGGTCGGTGGCGTGATGCCCCGGGTCACCGTCCAGGTCCGCGACGCCGCCGGCAACACCGCGACGGCCGCCGCCGACTACAGCCTGGGCCAACCCGTGCTCGGCGGCTACTACCTCTCCGGTGGCGCCGACCCGACCGCCGACATGGCCGGCGGCAACTTCCGGTCGCTCACCCAGTACCGCAGCCTCGCCGACGGCTACATCTTCCCCGGCTACAACCGGCCCTGGCTGATCAGCCTGGGCAAGGCCGGGGTGCAGATGAACATGGTCCTGGAGCTGAAGCACTACGGCGCTTCGAGCAACGGACCGCAGAGCTTCGCGGTGGACGGCACCAGCTACACCGTGCCGGCGCCGACGATGACCATCCAGCAGCGACCCGGCGCGACCTGGCCGAAGGCGTACGGGTACGGCCAGGTGATCAAGGGGCAGTGTGACGGGTTGCTGGCCCGCGCCCTGTCGCAGTACCGGACGCTCGGTTTCGGGGTGAACATCCAGCTCGCCTCGGAATTGGACACCGATCACGAGTTCGGCACCACCGAGGACGGCAAGGCGTACACCTGGGCCGAGTCGGACGCTCGGGCGGTGCAGGCGATGAACTACATCCTGACGTGGTTCAAGGCACGGACGTTGCCGGCCGGGACGACCTTCTCGGTGGGGCTGGGCGGCTTCGACAGGGCCTGCTTCCAGCGCACCCACCCGGAGTCGCTGATGTCCCGCCTCGACTATCTCCAGTGGAACGCGTACGCCACCAACGCCAGCCACACCGCGCTGGCCCGGTTTCGCCGGACCAAGGACTGGGCGGTGGCGGACCTCGGCCCGGTGGCGCTGTCCCGACCGGTGATCATCGCCGAGTGGGGGGTCAGGTCGGCCGAGATCCCGGACCAGGCGGCCTGGATCGCCACGGTGCCGGCGGCGATCGCCCAGCTCAACGCCGAGCGTGGGCCACGGATCGTGCGCACCAACTACTTCAACTCCGGTTGGGGCACCCTGACGCCGAAGGCGACCGGGCTGGCCGCGCTCCGCGAGGCGTACGCCAAGCGGCCGTACGTCTGACCGGGTTCCGGCGGCTCCGGGCTCCGGGGCCGCCGGGACCGCACCGGTCAGCCTTCGGCGAGCCGTTCGGCGTACGCGTCGCGCAGCTCGGGCCAGCCGTAGTCCTTGGCCTCCGCGCCGCGGATCGGGCCGACCGGGTCGCCGTCGAGCAACCGGTCGGCCACGTCGAGGCAGAGGTGCCAGCCGGCCGCGACCATCGGCACCATGCCCCGGTCGCCGACGGTGTGCCGCAGAGTGAGCCGGGTGCCGCTGCCCAGTGGGCTCAGCTCCCAGCGCAGCAGGTCGTCGCCCCAGGTGTACTCCAGCAGGTGCGGCGGCTCGGCCCGGCGTACCGTCGCCGGGTCCTCCTGGGTGGTCTCGCCGTCGACGAGGGTGAGCACGGCGGTGCCGGCGTTGCCGAGATCGCGGTCGGCGAGGAACGGTGCCCACTGCGCGAGCTGGGCCGGGTCGGTCAGTGCCGCCCAGACGGTGGCTGGCGGATGCCGCAGGTCGCGGACGAAGACGAGGGTCGCGCCGGCGTCGGTGGGCTCGGCGCGCACGTCGGCGGGTGGGCTCGGGCGGAACGCGTCGCGGTCCATTCACTGCTCCTGACTGTCGAGGTGCCGTTCCAGGGCGTCCAGGTGTCGGGCCCAGAGCCGCCGGTACGGCTCAAGCCAGCCGTCGACGTCCCGCAGCGGCCCGGGGTCGAGGCGGTAGATCCGCTGTCGGGCGGCCGTCCGGCAGGTGACGAAGCCGGCGTCGCGAAGCACCCGCAGGTGTTTGGAGACGGCTGGCTGGCTGACCCCGAGCCCGTCGACCAGCTCGCCGACGCTGCGTTCGGCGTCGCGGAGCTGATCGAGGATCCGGCGCCGGGTGGGCTCGGCGAGGACGGTGAAGGCGTCGGTGGACACCTTCCCAATATGCCTCCTCCGTCATATGACTGTCAAAGCATACGACGACGGTCGCCGTCCCGACGCGCCGCCGCCGATCGGCTCCCTATGCTCGGATCATGGAACTTCGGATCTTCACCGAGCCCCAGCAGGGTGCCACCTACGACCAGTTGCTCGCCGTCGCCCGCTGCGCGGAGGACGCCGGCTACGGCGCGTTCTTCCGGTCCGACCACTACCTGATGATGGGTGACGTGAGCGGCGAGCCCGGCCCCACCGACGCGTGGACCACGCTCGCCGGCCTGGCCCGGGAGACCAGCCGTATCCGGCTCGGCACGCTGATGACCGCCGCCACCTTCCGGCTGCCCGGTCCGCTGGCGATCACCGTGGCGCAGGTCGACCAGATGAGCGGCGGCCGGGTGGAGCTGGGCATCGGCACCGGATGGTACGCCGAGGAGCACAGCGCGTACGGAATCCCGTTCCCGCCGCTGGGCGAGCGGTTCGAACGGCTGGAGGAGCAGCTCGCCGTGATCACCGGGCTCTGGGCCACGCCGCCGGGGGAGCGGTTCGACCACGACGGTCGGTACTACCCGGTCCGTGACTCGCCCGCACTGCCCAAGCCCGTGCAGCAGCCGCGTCCTCCGATCCTGCTCGGCGGGACGGGCCCGAAGCGCACCCCTCGGCTGGCCGCCCGCTACGCCGACGAGTTCAACCTGCCGTTCGCCTCGGTGCCGGACACGGCGGCGCAGTTCGACCGGGTCCGCGCGGCCTGCGTCGAGATCGGCCGGGACCCGGCCGGGATGGTCTGGTCCAACGCCCTGGTGCTCTGCTGCGGGCGCGACGACGCCGAGGTGGCCCGCCGGGCCGCCGCCATCGGCCGCGAACCCGACGAGCTGCGGGCCAACGGTCTGGCCGGGACGCCCGCCGAGGTGCTGGACACCATCGGCCGGTACGCGGAGATCGGCAGCGAGCGGCTCTACCTTCAGGTGCTGGACCTCAGCGACCTGGAGCACCTGGAGCTGGTCGCCAGCGAGGTGATGGCGAAGCTCTGAGTCGGTGGCCGTGGGACGACGCCGCCGGTCAGGCCCGGTGGACGCCCGTCCCGACCGCGTTCGGGTCGCCCAGCACGGTGTCCAGCCGCCCGTCGCGGTCACTGTCCACGTAGGTGATGTCCGGGATCCCGTCACCGTCCACGTCGATCTGGACGATGTCGGCGACGCCGTCACCGTCGAGGTCGGTGACCACCTCCACCGAACCGTCCAGGTGACGCGTCACGATCGACTGTGCGCCAGGGGCGCGCGGTGGCGGGCCGGGTGCCGGTACCGGCGTCGGGGCGGGCGCGGGTGCCGGTGTGGGCCGAGGGCCGGGAGTGGGCGACGGGTGGCTCGGAAACCCGCCGGCCGGCGGCGCGCTGGCCTGCTCGACCTCGGTGCCGGTGGGGTCCAGCTCCTCCTCGGAGGGGAAGACGTCACCTCGTGCGGCCGGATCGCGGTAGCTGCTCATGGGCGTAGGGTTCCCCGACGACGGCGGGAACAACCGTGCCCGATCGACCGGTGTCCTTGGTGCCCGGTCTGGCGGAAGATGTCGGGACCGACGCCACGGTCATGAAACGGGGGTCCGAGCGTGGAACTGCGCCGGAATCGGGGGGCCCGTGCGCTCGCCCTGGTCTGCGTACTCGGTGGAGTGCTCCTGTTGGTCTATCCCAGCGACGGCGCCCTGCTACGGACGATCATCGCGGTGGGAGCGATAGCGCTCGGCGCGGTGGCGCTGGTCAGCGCGATGCGGCCGTTCCGATTCAGGATCCACGCGGACGGGCTCAGCATCCGGCGGCCCGGCCTGCGTCGGGAGATCGGGTGGGCCGAGGTGGACGTGCTGGTCCTCGACGAGCCGCCGCGACGCGACGGCTACCCGAAACCTCCGCGACTGCTGATGGTGCCGGTGCAGGGTGTGCCGCGTGAGCTGGTGACCGCCCGCCATCCGCTCGACGGCCGAGCCGCAGTCGAGTTGCTCGTCCTCGACCAGGTCCGTGAGCAGCCCGAGCAGGTGTCGGCCGCGCTCACCCAATATGCCGGCAGCCGTTTCGTCGACCTGCTCGCGCTGCGTCGTGCCGCCTTCGAGACCCCGGAGCTCCCGGTCGGCCTGCGTGGCTACCAGATGGACCGGGTCGACCGGTTGATCCGACGTGGCCAGGACGCGCTGCTGTCCGGGGACGCGTCGGCCCGGCAGGCGGCCCGGGGAGAGATCGAACGCGCCACCACTGCCGGTCTGCCGATCGCCCAGCGTGGCTACAACACGTTCCAGACGGATACGGTTCTGGGCGCCCTCGTCACCGCGTTGGCCGACCACCAGAGCACCGATCGGGAGACCGCCACATGACCGCGCAGGGATCGCACGCCGCGTCGACCACTGACGTTCCGCGCCGCAACTGGGCCGGCAACGTGCGGTACGCCGCGAGGGCGTTCCACCGCCCCACCTCCGTCGACGAACTGCGCCGGCTCGTCGCCGGCAGCAGCCGGATCCGCGCGGTGGGCAGCGGGCACTCCTTCAACCGTATCGGCGACACCGACGGTGACCTGGTCAGCCTCGCCGGGCTGCCCCCGGTCGTCGAGGTGGACCACGAGCGGGGGCAGGTCACCGTGAGCGGCGCGCTGCGCTACGGCGACGTCGCCCGACAGCTGCACACCCAGGGGTACGCGCTGGCCAACCTCGCCTCGCTGCCGCACATCTCGGTGGCCGGCGCGGTGGCCACCGCCACCCACGGCTCCGGCCAGACCCACGGCAACCTGGCCAGCGCGGTCGCCGGCCTGGAGTTGGTCACCGCCGACGGCGATCTGCTCCGGGTCGACCGCGACACCGACACGTTCGCCGGCATGGTGGTCGGGCTCGGCGCGCTCGGCCTGGTCACCCGCGTGACAGTGGACGTCGTGCCGACCTTCGCGCTGCGTCAGTACGTACGCCTCGACCTGGACCGGACGGCGTTGGACGAGGCGCTCGGCTCGGCGTACAGCGTGAGTGTCTTCACCGACTTCCGTGAGCCCCGGCTGCGCGAGGTGTGGCGCAAGCAGGTGGCCGACCAGCCGCCACCCCCGGCGGACTGGCTGGGCACCACCGCCGCCAGCCAGCCCCGGCACCCGGTACTCGGTATGCCGGCGGAGAACTGCACCCCGCAGCTCGGCGAGCCGGGCCCGTGGCACGAGCGGCTGCCGCACTTCAAGCTCGGCTTCACCCCGAGCAGCGGCGACGAACTGCAGTCCGAGTACCACGTCGCGCGGACGGCGGCGGCGGACGCGCTCGCCGCGCTGGACGACCTGGCGGATCTGATCGCCCCGGTGCTGCTGGTGTCCGAGCTGCGGACGGTGGCGGCCGACGAGCTGTGGCTCAGCCCGAACTACCGGCGGGACAGCTTCGTGCTGCACTTCACCTGGGTCGACGACACCGCAGCGGTGCTGCCCGTGGTGGCCGCCGTGGAGGAGCGGCTGGCGCCCTTCGCGCCCCGCCCACACTGGGGCAAGGTCTTCGTCACCGACCCGGCCGAGCTGTCCGCTCGCTACCCGAGGTACGCCGACTTCGCCGCGCTCCTGGCCGACCTGGACCCGAAGGGCACGTTCCGCACCGAGGCCCTGGACCGCTACTTCCCCCGGTGACCGAGCGCGTGGGTTCGTCATCGCCCAGAGCACCGTCGCCGCCTCCAGCGTCAGCGAACGTGACGGTCGCCGCTTCCGTTGATCATGGGGTTGGCAGTGCCGAGGCCGGCGTGTCCTCCCGTCAACCCCATGATCAACGCGAGGGGGTGGAGGTGGGGGTGCGGAGGGTGCTGCGTTGGACGGCGCGGCTGATGTCGCTGGGGGAGACGATGCCGGTCAGGTGGCCGTCTTCGGTCACCACCAGCGCGCGGCCGTCGGCACACTCGGAGAGCCGGGGGAGCAGGTCGTTGAGCTGTTCACCGGGCTGGGCCAGCACCAGTTCGTCGGCCCGACAGGCCACCTCGGCCAGCGTGGTCGACGCCCGCCGCTCCGGTGGCACGCCCCGCACCCGGTCGACGGTGACCAGGCCGGTCGGTCGGCCGTCCTCGGTCAGCGGCAGCGCCGAATGCCGGTACGCGAACAGGTAGTGGTCGACGAAGTCCGCGACAGTCATCTGCGCCGAGGCGGTCTGCGGCTGCGGGGTCATCACATCGCCCACCCGAATCCCGCGCAGCGCGTTGCCGGTACGGGCCTGCCGCTCCTCCATCCCGGCGGCCCCGATCAGGAACCAGCCGATCAGCGCCAGCCAGAGCCCACCGAACCCGACCCCGGACAGGAACTGCCACAACCCCAGGCCGATCAGCAGCACACCCAGCACCCAGCCGGCCCGCGCGGCGACCACTGACGCTCGGGTCCGGTCACCGGTGGCCTTCCAGACCGCGGCACGCAGCAACCGACCACCGTCCAGGGGCGCGGCCGGCAGCACGTTGAAGACGGCCAGCAGCACGTTGATTCCCGCCAGCCAGGCCACCGCCCCGAACAGCAGCCCGCTCTGCCCGGCCAGCGCGAGCAGCGCCGCGATGGCACCGAAGAAGGCCCCGATCAACAGGCTGACCAGCGGGCCGACGCCCGCGATCCGCAATTCCGCGCCCGGGTCACGCGGCTCGCCCCGCAACTCGGCCACACCGCCGAACAGCCACAGCGTGATGCCGTCGACCTCCAGCCCGTTGCGCTTGGCCACCACCGCGTGCGACACCTCGTGGGCGAGCAGGCCGACGAAGAACACCACCGCCGCGGCCAGGCCCGCGATCAGGTACGCCACTGGCGAACGGTCCGGGTACGAACGGGGGAACTGGTTCGCCGCCAACCCCCACGCGATCAACGCGAAGATGACCAGCACGCTCCAGTTGACGCCGACCGGCACTCCCGCGACCCGGCCAAGCCGGAAACTGGCCCTCATCGCACCGAGATACCCCGCCTGACCGTGGGCATGCCCACCTGACCCAAGCTGGGGCCGTGCCGCCGGATGTCCCGAGCCCCGGTCAGCGGCGGGGGGCCTCGCTGGCGATGGTCGCCTCCCGGGGCAGGGCCGCCGCGCGCAGCGCCCAGTCCAGCGCGTAGTCGGCGATCTGCTCCCAGCCGTTCTGCCCGACGGTGAAGTGTGACCGGCCGGCGAACTGCTCGTACGCGGTGAGGGCCCGGGACTTCTGGTAGAGCCCGGCGTTGGCGCGGACCACCGACGCCGGCACCACGTGGTCGACCTCGCCGGCCATCAGCAGCAGCGGCGCCCGGTCGTTGCGCCCGACATCGACCCGGGCCGGCGAGCGCGGGTCGAGGTTGGCGAACGCACCCTCGAAGTAGACCCGCCCGGCGCCGGGGACGGCGTAGCGTCGCCACGCCCGGTCGGACTCCTCGCGGCTCATCGCGTTGCCGAAGGTGTAGGCGAAGTCGTCCTCAGTGAACGGGACGGCCTTGTTGCGGTTGGCGGGGCTGCGCAGGATCGGGAAGCCCGAGCGCAGCTGACTCAGCGGCACCTTGAGCACGCCCTTCACCTGCGCGGGGTGCACTCCGACCGCCGCGGCGCCGAGGCCCCGGTCGACGAGGATCTGGGTGAACAGGCCGCCGAACGAGTGCCCCATGATGATCGGCGGGCGGGGCAGCCCCCGGATGATCCGGTCGTAGTGCGCCACGATCGTGGCGATGCTCTGCTCGGCGATCGGGCCGGGATCGTCGCGCAGCTCTTCCACTGAGCGGTCCATGCCGGGCCAGGCGGGGGCGATGACGTGCATGCCGCGCTCGGTGTACCGCTGGGCCCACCCCTCCCAGCTGCGCGGCGTCATCCAGAGCCCGTGGATCAGCACGACCGTGTCGACCTGACCCTGCGGCGTGGCACCCATCGCGTCCTCCCGGTGTCGCGGCTCGGCCCGGCGGTTACCCGCTGTGTCCGTCCGGAATCCGGCCGCCCTGACAAATGTCACGCTCGGAGCGTGACGACCGCTCCGGGCATCGGGGTACGCCCCGCCGGAGCATCAGTGGCATGACCAGTACGCATCCGGCCGTCGAGTTGGACGGCCTCAGCAAGAGCTTCGGCGCGGTCACCGCTGTCGACGAGTTGACCCTACGGGTGCAGCCCGGCGAGGTGGTGGCGTTCCTCGGCCCGAACGGCGCGGGCAAGACCACCACGATCGACATGCTGCTCGGGCTGTCCCGCCCGGACAGGGGTACCGTCCGCGTCCTTGGCGGCACCCCGGACGACGCGGTGGCCCGAGGCCGGGTCGCCGCCGTACTCCAGACCGGCGGGCTGCTCAAGGACCTCACAGTGGGCGAGACGGTACGGATGACCGCGCACTTCTACCGGCACACCCGCCCCGCGGCGGAGGTGCTGGAGCGGGCCGGTATCACCGACATCGCCGACCGGGTGGTCGGACGCTGCTCGGGCGGTCAGCAGCAGCGACTGCGCTTCGCCCTGGCCCTGCTGCCCGACCCGGACCTGATGGTGCTCGACGAGCCGACCACCGGCATGGACGTCGAGGGGCGGCGGGACTTCTGGCAGGCCCTGCGCCGCGACGCCCGACGCGGGCGGACCGTCATCTTCGCCACCCACTACCTCGACGAGGCGGACGCGTACGCCGACCGGATCGTGCTGGTCCGGCAGGGGCGCATCGTCGCCGACGGCACCACCGCGGAGATCAAGAACCTGGCCGCCGGCCGTACCGTTCGGGCCACCCTGCCCGGCGCCGACCAGGCCGCGCTCGCCGCGCTGCCCGGCGTGGACGCCGTGGAGGTGCGCGGCGACAGCGTGCTGGTGCGGACCGGCGACTCGGACGCCATCGCCCGGCACCTGCTGACCCGGACCGCCGCCCGGGACGTCGAGATCACCTCCCGCAACCTCGAGGACGCCTTCCTCGCCCTGACCACAGCGCAGACCGGAGCCTGAGATGACCACCTCCACCCCCACCCGCGCCGCTGTCACCGGGCCGGACCGTCGGCTGCCCGCGCTGGGCGGGTTCGCTCCCGGCGCCCTGCTCATCGAGCTGCGCCGGGTGCTGCGCAACCGTCGCACCCTCGCCTTCACGCTGATCATGCCGGGCGTCTTCTTCCTCATCTTCGGCCTGCCGCAGGGCGGGCAGTCACTGGACAACGGTCGGCCGGTGACGGCGTACATCATGATCAGCCTGGCCGTCTACGCGGCCATGGTGGCGACCACCAGCGTCGGTGGCGCGGTGGCCACCGAGCGGGCGCTGGGCTGGAGCCGGCAACTGCGGCTCACCCCGCTGCGCCCGGCGGCGTACGTGGCGACCAAGCTGATCACCGCGATGAGTCTCGGTCTGCTCGCGGTCGTCATCGAGTTCCTGGTGGGCGCCGTGGCCGGCGTCCGTGTCCCGGCGTACGTCTGGCTGCTGTCCGGGCTCGCCGCCTGGGTCGGCTCGCTGGTCTTCGCCGCGTTCGGTCTCTTCATCGGCTACCTGGCGCCGGCCGAGAACGTCATGCAGATCATCGGCCCCGTCCTGGCGGTGCTGGCCATGTTCGGCGGGCTGTTCGTCCCGGTCGAGGTGCTGCCGGACGTGCTCCAGCAGGTCGCGAAGTTCACCCCGGTGTACGGCATGGGCGTGCTGGCCCGCGCCCCACTGACCGGTGACGGGGTGAGCCTGGCGGCGGTGGCGAACCTCGTCGTCTGGGCGCTGCTCTTCGGCGTCGGCGCGGCCCGGCTGTTCCGCCGGGACACCGCGCGGGTCTGACCGGCCGCGACCGCTAGCGTGAACCCGATGGACCTCTCGACCGGGCAGCCCTGGCCGGTGAGCCGCCACTGGCGGGTCACCGGCTGGCTGCTGGCCGCCGTCTGGCTGTTCTTCCTCAACGTGCCGCTCGCCACCGCGCTGCACCAGCCGGAGCCGTGGCGGCGGGTCCTCGGCGTGGTGGCCCTGGTCGTCTTCGGCATCGGTTACGTGTTGCTGTTCCAGTGGGCCCGCAAGCTGCGCCAGTCCCTGCTGCCGATCCCGGTGGGCCGGGCGCGGGCCGGGCTGGCGCTGCTGCTCGCGGTGGGCCTGGCCAGCCTTCCGGCCACCGAAGGGGACTGGCTGGCCACCCTGGTCTACGTGGCCGCGGCGGCGGTGTTCCTGCTGCCGCTGTGGGAGGCACTGGCCGCCGTGGTGCTCTGCGCGGTTACCCCCGTGCTGGCCTCCTGGCTGGTGCCGGGGTGGGAGGCGGAGAGCGGCATCGTCTTCGCGGTGCTGCTCGCCTCGTTCGCCATGTTCGGGGTGTCCCAGTTGGCCCAGCGCAACAGCGAACTCCGCGCCGCCCAACAGGAGATCGGTCGGCTCGCGGTCGCCGAGGAACGGTCCCGCGCCGCCCGCGACCTGCACGACATCCTCGGGCACTCGCTGACCGTGGTGGCGATCAAGGCCGAGTTGGCCGGGCGTCTGATCGAGGTCGATCGGGAGCGGGCCGCCACCGAGATCGCCGAGGTGGAGGCGCTGGCCCGGGCCGCGCTGGCCGACGTACGACAGACGGTCGGGGCGTACCGCGAGGTCAGCCTGGCCGCCGAGCTGGCCGGCGCCCGCTCCGCGCTGGCCGCGGCGGGCATCGCGGCGGACGTGTCGGCCGAGGTGCCGGAGCTGCCGGAGGAGTGGGACCGATTGTTCGGCTGGGCGGTACGGGAAGGGGTGACCAACGTGGTTCGGCACAGCGGGGCGCGGTGCTGCGTGATCCGGGTGTACGCGGATCGGGTCGACATCAGTGACGACGGTCGTGGACCGTCCACACCCGACCCGAGCGGGCACGGGCTGGTCGGCCTGCGGGAGCGGGCGCGGCGGCTGGACGCGGTGGTGACCGTCGGCCGTCGGCCGTCGGGCGACGGCTTTCTGCTGCGGGTGCACGCGCCGGGGGAGGCCCGGTGAGCGGCGGCTCCACGCCGATCCGGCTGCTGCTCGCCGACGACCAGGCGCTGGTCCGGGGTGCGCTGGCCGCTCTGCTCTCGCTGGAGGAGGACCTCACCGTGGTCGCCGAGGTCGGCCGGGGCGACGAGGTGGTGCCCGAGGCCCGACGCAGCGCTCCCGACGTCGCCCTGCTGGACGTGGAGATGCCCGGCCTGGACGGGATCGCCGCCACCGCGGCGTTGCGGGCCGCGCTGCCGACCTGCCGGGTGCTGGTGGTGACGACCTTCGGCCGGCCCGGCTACCTGCGTCGGGCGATGGAGGCCGGTGCGAGCGGTTTCGTGGTCAAGGACACCCCGGCCCGGCAGCTCGCCGACGCGGTCCGCCGGGTGCACGCCGGCCTGCGGGTGGTCGACCCGACGCTGGCCGCGGAGACGCTGGCCGCCGGGGTCAGCCCGCTGACCGAGCGGGAGACCGAGGTGCTGCGGACCGCCCGGGGCGGTGGCAGTGCCGCCGACCTGGCCAGGGCGTTGCACCTCTCCGAGGGGACGGTACGCAACCACCTGTCGGCGGCGATCGGCAAGACCGGTGCCCGTAACCGGGCCGACGCGATCCGGGTCGCCGAGCAGAACGGCTGGCTGCTCGGCGACTGACCGTGCCGGCCGGTGCTCAGGCGGTCGGCGGTGGGGCGGCCAGTTGGTCGACCACGACGACGCTGCTGCCGGGACGGACCTCGGCGAGCAGTTCCCGCTGACCGCTGCGGGTCAGCCGGATACAGCCGTTCGTGGTGTTCTCGCCCAGCTCGCCGTCGTGGTGCCAGGTGTGCACCCCGATGTGCGCGCCGCGCAGCCCGGACGGCACCGACTCCGGGTCGTCGGGCACCGAACCGAGGGCGTAGATGTCCACCCCGCCGTAGACCTCCTCCGGCGGTGGGGTTCGGCCCAGGATGAAGGTCCGCCCCAGTGGGGTCTCCTGGCCCGACTGGCCGAGGCTGACCTCCCAGGAGCGCACCGCCTTGCCGGCCCGGTACCAGGTGAGCCGGTGGACCTTGCGCTCCACAACGATCTGGTCGCGCAGCGGTACCGTCTCGAACCCGCCGGGCGGCAGCCAGGCGAGCCGGCGGTTGGCCGAGGGCAGCAGGACGGCCGTCCAGCCGGCGCGCCGCTGGGCGACCGGCATGGTCAGCTCGACACCTCTGATCGTCGGTTCGAGAAAGGCGCGCGGCCGACCGCCGGGCGCGTCGTACGCGGCGATCCGTCTGGTCGGGTGCACGCCGTCGGTCAGCGGTGTGACGTCCATGGTGTTCGGATCGGCGGGGAACCCTCCGGGAGCGGGGTCGTAGTCGACCACCGGCAACCCGTCCGGGGCGGGCGCGGCCGGGGGGATCGACTCCTCCGGGCTCTGCTCCACACTGCTCGGAGTGGGATCGGCTGCCACCACGTTGCGGTCGTCGGGGGCCGTCGAGGTCGGGGTGAGGGCCTGGCCGACCAGCAGCGCGGTCACCAGCAGCGCGGGTACGCCGATCGCGGCGGCCACCCAGACGCCGCGACGACGGTACGGAGTCTTTCGGTCAAACGGCACGAAACCACTCTATGGTGGCGGACGCTTCGGGGCCCCCGGTTCGGCGAGACCCGCCGTCCGGAGGCCCCGGTCGAATCAGATTCGTGCGCCGATGTGGATGGCCACGGCGTCGTGCGCCGGCACGTTCGCCGCGAACCAGCCGCCACCGTCCACCGTGATCACCGGTCCGCTGCACGTGCCACCCGCGTAGGTGCCGTGGATGACGTCGCAGTATCGACCGGCGGGCAGCCCCGTGTAGTAGGAGCGGCCGTTCACCGCGGCGTCCTCGTCGTTGACGGTGATGAAGCCCTTGCCGCTGCGGCTGAACGCGATGTGGTTGTTGCCGTTGTCGTACCAGTTGGCCACGCCGGCGCCCTCGGTGGCGTTGCGGAAGCCGACCATGTTGGCGATGACCGGCCAGCGGTGTTCGCACTCCCAGCCGGAGTAGCAGGTGGTGTTGAGCGTCTTGTTGGCGCCGTCCGACGGTGGGCCGGCGTCCCGGTTGCTGAAGGTGTAGCTGGACATGACGGTCGGGGAGCCGTACGGCCACGCCAGCATGAACGCGTTCGCCAGCGCGTAGATGCCCCGGTCGCGGTAGGTCAGCACCCCGCCGGAGTCGCGTTGGGTGTCGTGGTTGTCCACGAACACCGAGGCCGGACCGGTGGGCAGGTGCCCCCAGCCCTCGCCGAAGTTGCGCAGGTACGCCAACCGCTCGGAGCGGAACACCCGGGCCAGGTCCTTGCCGTAGCGGAACTCGTGCACGTCACCGTTGCCGGTGTACTCGGTCGGCTGCACCGGCTCACCGGCGCCGTGGATGACCTCCTGCACGATGTACGCGGAGCGCGACAGCTTGCCCCTGATGGCGGCGATGTCGGCGGCCGGCATGTGCTTGCTGGCGTCCATCCGGAAACCGTCGACGCCGAGCGAGAGCAGGTCGTTGAGGTACGAGGCGATCTTCGTGCGGACGTAGTCCGACTCGGTTTTCAGGTCCGAGAGGTTGACCAGCTCGCAGTTCTGCACCTCGTACCGGTCGTTGTAGTTGGCGATGTCGTCGCCGCCGTTGCGCCCGCAGTGGTGGAAGTCCTGGGTCTGGTAGATGCCCGGGTAGTCGTAGTGCGAGTAGGGCGAGCCGGCCCAGCCGGTGCCGCCGTTGTCCTGACCGGACATGTGGTTGATCACCGCGTCGACGATCACCTTGACTCCGGCCGCGTGGCAGGTGTTCACCATCGACTGGAACTGGGCCCGGGTGCCCTTGCGGGACTCGATCCGATAGCTGACCGGCTGGTACGCCAGCCACCACTGGTTGCCCCGCACGTGCTCCTGCGGGGGCGAGACCTGCACGTAGCCGTAGCCCTTCGGGCCGAGGGTGCTCTGACACTCGCTGGCCACCGAGGGCCAGTTCCACTCGAAGAGCTGGACGATGACCTTCTTGCCGCCGGACGGGGCGGCGACGGCCGGGGGTGCCGTCACGGCGGTGGGGACGAGCAGGCTGGCGATCAGGCCGAGGGCGAGGAGCGCCGAGCCGCGTCGACGTCGGTGCATGGGGACTCCTGACGGGAGCGGGAGCGGGGGTGGTGGTGCGGGGGTGGGGGAGTGCCGGCTTGCCGGAATCTTGCAAGCCTGGCTGAAATTTGCTGAAAGGTTACAAGCGTGTTGCAGCGACTGTCAATGCATGCACATTCGTCACTGTCCGGACCGCTGGCTGGGGCGGGTACAACGCACGGCCGCGCCCCTCGGTTCGATTCCGGCCCAGAAATTTCTGTCGGCGGGTGATCCGCGCGCCCCGCCGGTCCGTACTGGATGGGGGAGCAGGGGTCGGCCGGTGGTACGCCGCCGCGAGACGATCGAGGAGCAGATGGCCCGGGCACAGCAGGACAAGAAGGCGGCGACCGTCCGGACCAGCGAAAGCAGTCGGGGGGTGCGCACCCCGTCACGGTCGGCGAGCGCCCTGCTGATCGCGTCGGTGCTCGCCGCGCTCTGGGCGGCGATCATGCTGACCGGCACCGGTCAGACGGCGTACGCGTACGGCTTCTTCTTCACCGAGTTCTTCGCCGGGGTGGTCTCCCTGGTGGCGTTGAGCCTCACCGTGATGCTCGGCCTGCTCGCCACCGACCGGCTGGTGCTGCGCATCCCGCACCGGGTGCTGATGCAGTCGGCGCACCGGGCCACCGGTGTGCTGGGCGTTGCCGGGCTCGGCTTCCACGTCCTCACCAAGATCGCCACCGGGCGGGCGGCGGCGACCGACGCGCTGGTGCCGTTCGTCGGCGGCCGGGGGCTCTACGTCGGGCTCGGCACGGTGGCCGCGCTGCTGATGGTCAGCGTGATCTGGACCGGCATCATCCGGGCCCGCTTCGCCGGCGTCGGTCCGAAGTGGCTGTGGCGCACGCTGCACTCCACCGCGTACCTGGCCTGGCCGTTCGCCGTCTTTCACGGCCTCAACGCCGGTCGGGCCGCAGCGCCCTGGGTGATGTTCAGCTACCTCGGCTGCATCCTGCTGGTGGTGTTGGCCCTGCTGGTCCGGTTCTCGGTCACCATCGGTCGGCGCAGCCGCGAGCAGCACCAGGCCGCGGTGCGTAACGCGGTGATGGCCGGCCGGGCCGAGGAGGCGAAGACCGCCAGATCGCTGCTGGCCGGGTTGGGTCGGCGCAGCAAGGCCGCCGACAAGCGTCCCGCCTGGGCGGAGACCACCACCGCCACCTGGGCCGCGCCGGCCGCGCGACGTGACCCCGAACGGTTCACCGTCCCGGTGGTGCCCGAGCCCGGTTCCCTCGTCGAGCCGACCCGGCCGAGCCGACGTCGGCGGGAAGAGGAGCCGGCGGCCCGCCGCGACACCGAACGGTCCTCGCGCAGCCGGCGGGCCGAGGAGACCACGGCCAGCCGATCGGCCCGCCGCAGCGTGGAGGAGACCGGCACCCGTCGACGCGACGAGGAGGAGCTGGAGCCGGGCACCCGGCGGCGCGGCTCCCGCACCCGCGAGGAGGTCGTGCCGACCGGCCGGCGACGCGCCGACGAGCCCACCTCTGAGCGGTCCCGGCGCCGGTCCCGCAGCGAGGACGACGGCAGCCGCTACTCGGCGCCGCCGCGCTCGACCTTCGACGAGGCGGAGGAGCCGTGGGACAGCCCACGCCGGTGGCAGGCCGCCGAGCCCATCTCCGCCGGCCCGATCTCCGTCGAGCCGATCTCGGCCGGGCCGATCTCCAGCAGCCCCATCTCGTCGGCGCCGCGCAGCGGCAGCGGCCGGCACAGCGTCGAGGACGACCTGCCCGAGGAGCCGGACTACTGGCGTCCGCCGGCCCGGTACGTCCCGGACGAGGTGGCGCCGCCCGTCGACGACACCCCGACCCTTGTCGACCTGGCGTCCCGCCGCGCCAAGCGGGCAGCCGGCGAGGGTAAGTCCAAGCGCCGCAAGGCCAGCGCCGACGCGGTGGACGGGGCGTACTGGGCCGGGCTGCGGGGTGAGGCGAAGTGATGCGGACCGCCGTGCCACCGGTCGCCTGTGTCGGCGAACCGCGGCTCACCGCCGGCTTCGCCGAGTACGGCCGGCTGGACCTGCTCGCGCACGAGGAGGTGCACGGACCGATCGGCCCGATGGAGCCCGCGCAGTTGCTCCAGCTCGCCGAGGGCATGCAGCTCAAGGGCAAGGGCGGGGCGGGCTTCCCGTTCGCCCGCAAGATGCGCGCGGTGCTGGAGTCCTGCGAGCGGCAGGACCTGGCCGCCGTGGTGGTGGTCAACGCCACCGAGGGGGAGCCGGCCAGCTGGAAGGACAAGGTCCTGCTGACCCGCGCCCCGCACCTGATCCTGGACGGGGCGGCGCTGGCCGCGTACGCGCTGGACGCCGACGAGATCGTGATCGGCGTGGCGGACGACGGGGTCGGCCGGGACTCGCTGATGGACGCCCTCGACGAGCGCCGGATGCCGGTGCAGACGACGATCGTCACAGTGCCGCACCGGTTCATCTCCGGCGAGGGCGGCGCACTGGTCAACGGGATCAACGGGCTGCCGCACATCCCGCCGGGCACCAAGAAGCGCTCCAGCGACTCCGGGGTCAGCGGCCTGCCCACCCTGCTGTCCAACGCCGAGACGTTTGCCCAGCTCGCCGTCGGCGCCCGACTGGGCCCGTACGAGTACGCGGCGCTCGGCACCGACGACGAGCCGGGCACGGTGCTGCTCACCGTGACCGGCGCGGCGGGCCGACCGGCGGTGGTGGAGTGCACCGCCGGCATGCCGCTGCGCGACGTCCTCGACCTGTGCGAGGTGCCGGACGTCCAGGGCATCCTGATGGGCGGCTACCACGGCAAGTGGATCACCCCGGAGGCGGCGGAGAAGGCCGAGGTCTCCCGCAAGGGCTTGGCCGCGGTCGGCGGCACCCTGGGCGCGGGCATCATCGTTCCGCTCGGTGTCGACACCTGCCCGCTCGGCGAGGCCGCCCAGGTGGTGCGCTATCTGGCCGGCGAGTCCGCCGGCCAGTGCGGGCCGTGCAAGATGGGCCTGCCGGACCTGGCCCGCGCGGTGGACCTGGCCGTCGCCGGCAGCCAACCGGCCGACGTGGTGCGCGCCGCCGCCGGCGAGGTGAAGGGCCGGGGTGCGTGCAGCCACCCGGACGGCACCGCCCGCTTCGCGCTCTCCGCGATCGAGGTCTTCGCCGAGGACCTGCGGCTGCACAGCACCGGCGACGGCTGTGGCCGTCGGGTCAAGGGTGTGATGGGCCTGCCGGGCGCACCCGACGCGAACCCGCAGAAGCTCACCCTGGACTGGTCCCGCTGCGACGGGCACGGCCTGTGCGCGCACGTCGTACCGGACTTCATCCGGCTCGACGCGAACGGATATCCCGCCTTCCCGGCCACCCCCGTGCCGACCTGGCTGCGTGAGGGCGCGCTGAAGGCGGTCAAGGTCTGCCCGGAGCTGGCTCTCCGACTCGCCAAGGCCGAATAGCGAAGCGTCAGGCCCAGCATGGGTCCCTTCCGGACCGGAACGGAGAAGCGGATGCGGATCAGCGTGGCGTGGACAGGGGCCGGGCAGCTACGCCGCTGGGCAGCGGCCGGGCAGCTACGCCGCTGGGCAGCGGCCGGGCAGCTACGCCGTGCCGCCACCGCCGGGGCGCTCGTGGTGGCCCTGGTCGGCGTCGCCGCCTGTACCGGCACCGCGCCGGGTGGGCCCGTCGCCGCCGGATCGGCCCCGGCCTCGACCGGCGCCCCGCCCACCCCGACCGGCGCCCCGCCCACCCCGACCGGCGGACCATCCGCGACGCAGGTCCCGGACGTGCTGCGCTTCACCGGGACCACGCTCGGTGGGGCCGCGTTCGACGCGGCACGGTTCGCCGGCAAACCGGTGGTGCTGTGGTTCTGGGCGCCGTGGTGCGCCACCTGCGCCAGTCAGGCCTGGACGGTGGCCGAGATCGAACCCAGGTACCGGGACACCGTGCCGATCGTCGGCGTCGCCGGACTGGGCGAGCGGAAGGCCATGAAGGAGTTCGTCACCGAGTTCGACCTCGGTGCGACGCCACAGATCGAGGACACCAAGGGCACGCTCTGGAAGCGGTTCAAGGTGACCGAGCAGAGCATCTTCGTGATCATCGACCGGAACGGCGCTGTCGTCCACCACGGCTTCCTCGACGGTGAGGCGCTCACCGCCAGGGTCGCCGCACTGGCCGGGGCGTGAGCGCCGCACTGCTGCTCGCGCTGACCGCCGGCATGCTCGGCGCGGTCAACCCGTGCGGCTTCGCGTTGCTGCCCGCGTACCTCTCGCTGTTGGTCGCAGGGTCGGACACCCGCGGCGCGGTCGGCCGCGCGCTCACCGCGGCGGCTGGGCTGACAGTGGGGTACGTGCTGGTGTTCGGCGCGGTCGGCCTGGCGCTCGCGCCGCTGGCCGGCTGGTTGCGGCCCCGGCTGCCGTGGCTGACCGTGGCCCTCGGCGTGCTGCTGGTGGTGGCCGGCTGCTGGTTGCTCGCCGGTCGGCGACTGCCCGCCCCCGGCTGGTCCGCCCGAGCACCCCGGCTGACCCGGTCCTGGCCGTCGATGGTGCTGTTCGGCGCGGCGTACGCGCTGGCGTCACTCGGCTGCGCCATCGCGCCGTTCCTGGCCATCGTGGTGACCAGCCTCCAGGCCGGCTCGACCGGTCAGGGGTTGGCGCTGTTCGGTGCGTACGCCCTCGGGATGGGTCTGGTGGTCGCGGTCGCCGCGCTCGGGGTGGCGCTGCTGCGCGACGGCCTGGTGGCCCGGCTGCGCGTCGCCGGCGCGCTGGTGCCCCGTCTCAGTGGCCTGATGCTGCTGGTCGCCGGCGGCTACGTCGCCTGGTACGGCTGGTACGAGCTACGGCTCGCCGCCGGCCGCCGCGACGCCCTGCAAGACCCGGTCATCCGAGCGGCGTCCCGGGTCCAACACACTCTGGCCAACGCCGTGGACACCCTCGGCCCAGCCCTGCTCCTGGCCACCCTGGCGGCCCTGCTGATCCTGGCGGCCCTGACCCGGGCCCGCACCCACCGCCTCCGCACCCCACCCCGCCTCGTCGATCATGAAGTTGTTGCCACGACACCCCGAGGCGACGGGCAGTAACTTTCATGATCGACGGCCGGAAGGGCGGGGGTGTCTTGCGGTACCGGAACCCCCGCCGGCCGAAGCCCTGAGGCGACGATGTTGGTCTTGACATCCCGAAACGATCGTCAGAGTCTGTCTGACAACGTTGTCACACCGAAGGGCCACCATGCGTACATCCGAATTCGAGTTGAGCAGGCGGCGGCTCCTCATCCTTGGCAGCGCCATCGGCGCTGGACTCGCCATCGCCCGACCCGCCGCCACCGCCCAAGCCGCGCCAGCCGCCACCACGTCATACGCTGCGGCCACCGGCCCGGTTGCCAACACCTACCACGCGCTGCTGCTCGCCCACACCCGATGGGCCGAGGAGCAATGGGATCCGGCGATCAACGCGTACCGCCTCGCGGACTTCAGGTTCGCGGTCGTCCTCGGTAACGCGGTCCTGCTCATCTCGCCCGGGTACGACCCGGCGGCCGCAGGCGTCGACCGGGCCACGCTGCACGCCCGCACCGTCGCCACCATCCGCCGATTTGCGGCCACCAACCGGCTCGCCGGCGGCACCGAGTGGGGCCGACAGCTCTTCTGGGACAGCACCTTCGAGCTGTACTTCGTCCTGGCCGCCCGACTGCTGTGGTCCGAACTGGACGAGGTGACCCGCAACAACGTCGACCGCATCGCCCGCGGGCAGGCCGCGTACGCCCATTCCCTCGGCACCGGTAACGACCCGCTGAGTGGCAGTTGGACGCCGAACGGCCTCACCGGTGGCTGGATCGGTGACACCAAGCTCGAGGAGATGGGGGTGTACGCCCAGGCGATCGCGCCCGGCCTGGCCTGGGCGACGGACGACCCCGCAGCCGCGGCGTGGCGCGAGCGGTTCCTGACGTGGACGCTCAACGCGACCGGCCTACCCGCAGCCGACCGCGCCAACCCCGCCGTCGTCGACGGGCGGGCGGTCGCGGACTGGAACACCGCCCACAACATCCACGACACGTTCCTGGTCGAGAACCACGGCTCCTTCGGCCCGCACTACCAGGAAGAACTGTGGCGCACTGCGGGTCGTACCGCCGCGCACTTCCTCACCGCCGGCCAACCGCTCCCCGAGGCACTCACCCGGCAACCCAGCGCCGCCCAGCTGTGGCGGACCATGCGGCTGCTGGCCAGCGATGCCGGCGAACCCTTCATGCCGATGGTCGCGGACCGCTACCACCTGTACGGCCGTGACGTCCTGCCGCTCGCCTTCCTCGCGCAGGTCCAGGGCGACCGGCACGCCGCCCGGGCCGAGGCGGACCTCGCCGACCGGCTCATGCCCTACCTGAACTACCCGCCCCAGTATCGGCTCACCAAGTTCAGCGGCGAGCCGAAGTACGAGCCCGAGGCCCGGGCCGAACTCGCCATCAGTTATCTCTTCCATTCCTGGCGGGCAGCCAACGGCGGCGTGGTCGAGCCGGTCGCCAGCACCACGTTCTTCGCGGCGGCGGCGGGCACCCGGGACTTCGGGGAGCAGGCCGGGCTGACCGCCCAGCAAACCCCGACCGCCTTCGCCGCGGCGGTCAGCAAGACCGGGTACGTCTCGTTCCTGTGGGCCCCCGCCCACGACAACTGGTTGTTCGACACCCGGGCCGCCTCGCTGCTGCCGAGGCAGTCGGCGCCGGTCCTCGGCCGCACCTCCGCTGCGTACACCATGGCCCGGGACGGTCTCGACGCCACGGCCACCGTTCTACGCGTCGCCGGCGGCACCGCGGGATACGTCACGCTGCCCACCGGTACGGTCGTGTACGCCACCACCGGCATCGGTGCCGACGAGGGCGCGCTCACCCTGTTCAACCTGGACATGCCCGGTGTACCCGGGCTCACCGGCACCCGCACCTTCACCGGCGAACAGGGGTCCGTCACCCTGGCTGGAGACCAGGGCCTCGGCGACGGCGGAACCGACCAGATCAGCTTCGCGCCTCGTCCAGCCAGGTACGTGCGGATGCTCGGCCGATCCCCCGTCAACCAGTACGGCTACTCCCTGTTCGCCTTCGCCGTGCTCGACGCCAGCGGGATCGACCTCGCCACCGGCCGGCCCACCACGGCCTCGTCCGCCGACCCCGCCTACCCCGCACCGAACGCGACCGACGGCAAGTCCGGCACCCGTTGGGCGGTCGCCCGGGAGGAACGCGGCCGCGCGGACAGTTGGCTCGCCGTCGACCTCGGCGAGTCCATCGACATCAGCGGCGTACGCCTGGACTGGGAGGCCGCGTACGGCACCCGGTACGTCATCCAGACCTCTCTGGACGGCAGCAACTGGAGCGACGCGGCGGTCGTGCCGGACAGCCCGACCATCGCCGGCTCCTGGCTGGACGTCGACGGACGAGCGGGTCTGGTGGTCCACAACGGCCAGAATCCGATCACCGTGACCGCCACCACCGTCACCCTGTCCAGCGGACCGGCCACCGGCAGCACTCGGCTGATCATCGAGGGGTACACGGGCGCGAGCAGGTCGGCCCTGGCCGCCGCGGCGTCTCGAACCCTGCCCGATGGCGGTCCGGAGGCGTTGCGCGTGAGTGACGCGGACGGATACCTGAGCCTGTTCAACCTGTCCGACGACGACATCACCACGGCGGCCGTCACCCTGTCGCAGCAGGCCACGCTGCGGTTGTACCACGGAAGCCAGGTCACCGGATCCGGGACCACCAGCTACCAGGTCGACCTTGCCGCCGCCACCGCACGCGTCGAGCCGCCGCGGTTCACCGCGACCGCGGCACAGCCGGCGAAGTCGATTCCCGCCGGTACCCGGTTCGACGTCACCGACTCGCACCACCTCCGAATCACCGCACCCGCCGAGCACATCGTGATGGTGCAGCTGGAGTCCGCGGCCGGCGGCGCCCGACGGCGGGTGACGGTACCCGCTGGACGCAGCCGGGACGTCGCGTTCGCGGGTGGGACGGTGACGCCAACCAGCGACCTGGCCCGGTCTCGGACGACCTACCCGACGTCACCGCTCCCGGCTGGCATGACCGACCCGTCGGCCGCCGTCGACGGCGACCCGGGTACCGCCTGGCAACCCGGCCCGACCGGCCGATTGGTGATCGACCTCGGATCGCTCCGGGATCTGGCATCGGTCCGCCTGACCTGGACTCCCGGTCGGCGGCGGCCGATCACCGTAGCCACCTCTGCCGACGGGCTCGGCTACGTAGCGGTCGCCTCGGTCCCGAAGCCGCGACCCGAGACCACCATCTCGACCAGGTCCTCCGGGCGGTACGTGGCGATCGCGGTCGCCGACTGGCAGCCCGGTGACGCCCGACTGACCCACGCCGAGGTGTTCGGTGCCTGAACCGGCACCGCACGTCCGCGCCGGAGCCGGAACAGCTCCGCGTCGGGATTGACCACGGTGTCACACCCGTGGCCAAGTGGACGGCGGCGGGACCGGTGCGAAGGCATCAGTCCCGCCGCCGTCGACCAGGTGCGGGGAGCGGTGTTCTCTAGCTAGCGCAGCGGGGTCAGGCGGTCGGTGCCCAGGCGGTCCTGGAGGACCTTGGGAATCAGGACGCTGCCGTCGGCCTGCTGGAACTGCTCCAGGATGGCCGGGAAGAGCCGGCTGGTGGCCAGCGCCGACCCGTTGAGGGTGTGCACGAAGCGGATCTGCTTGCCGCCCGGCTCGCGGTAACGGATGGCCGCCCGACGAGCCTGGTAGTCGCCGGCCCAGGAGACCGACGACACCTCCTTGTACTTGCCGGTGCTCGGCATCCACACCTCGATGTCGAGGGTCTTCTTCATCGAGGCGCTGGCGTCACCGGCCGAGAGCAGCGTGCGCTGGTAGTGCAGACCCAGCCCCTCGACCAGGCTCTCGGCGTGGGCGAGCATCTCCTCCAGCGCCGCGTCGGCCTGCTCCGGCAGGGTGAACTGGAAGATCTCCACCTTGTTGAACTGGTGCCCCCGCACCGTGCCGCGCTCGTCCGAGTGCGAGCCGGCCGACTCCCGCCGGTAGCACGGGGTGTACGCGAACGCCTTCAGCGGCAGCTTCGGGGTCTCCAGGATCTCGTCCTGGTACGCGCCGAGGATCGCCGTCTCCGACGTGGGCAGCAGGAACTGGCCACGCGGGGCGGACGCCGAGTCCAGGTGGTAGACGTCGTCGTAGAACTTGGGGAACTGCCCGGCGGCGAAGCCGGCCGAATCCAGCAGCAGGTGCGGCGGGAGCAGGAACTCGTAGCCGGCCTTGATGTGCTGGTCGACGAAGTAGTTGAGCAGCGCCCACTCCAGCCGGGCGCCGACGCCGGTGTAGATCCAGAAACCGGACCCACCGAGCTTGACCCCGCGCTCGTAGTCGACCAGGCCCAACGCGCGGCTCAGCTCCACGTGGTCGCGGACCTTCTCGATCACCGGCGGCTCGCCGAAGGTCTTCACCACCCGGTTGGCTTCCTTGCCGCCGGCCACCACGTCGTCGCTGGGCAGATTGGGCAGCTCACTCATCGCGTCGCGCAGCCGGGCCTGCACCTCGTCCAGCTGGGACTCCAGCTCGGCGAGCTGCTTACGCTCCGCCTCCGGCGCGGCGGCCTGCGGCTCCTCGCCGGCCCGCTTCGCCTGCGCGTACGCCCGGGCCTCGGCCTTGCGGCGCTGCCGCTCGGCGTCGATCTCCGTGATCAGAGCGCGGCGTTCCTGGTCGAGCCGCTGGATCTCGTCCAGGGCACGGGTGACCTCGGCGGGATCCAGACGCTTCGCCAGCGCGGTCGCCACCGCCTCGCGATCCTTCCGGATCAACTCCATGTCGAGCATGCTGCTCCGTACGCCTCCGTCCGGGGTTCACAGGTGAACCACCAGATGCTACCGTCGCGGCCTTTTCCTCCCCGGACGGGGAGTGCTGGCCGCCGGCTCAGAGCCGGATCGGCATGAGCACCGAGTAGGTGTCCGCGTCGTCCGGTCGGCGTACGGCCAGCGGGGCGATCGGCCCGTCCAGCTCCAGCACCAGTTGCGGCGCGCCGGCCGCGTTCAGCGCGTCCAGCAGGTAACCACCGTCCACCCCGACCCGCAGCGCGTCGGTGCCCAGGTCGGCGGCGGGAAGCAACCGCAGCCCGCCCCGGTCGTCGACACCGAGCACGGTGACCTCCCGGGTCGTGCCGTCGTGGTCGAGGGCGACAGTGGGGGCCGCCGGGTCGGCCAGCGCGGCGCGCAGCGCGGCCACGTCCACCGGGATGCGGCGCGCGCCCGGCCGCTCACCGACGGACTTGCGCAGCAGCCGGTGGTAGTCCGGGAATTCGTACGGCAGGGCGGCGCCGGTCAGCGTCTGGTCGGCCACCCGCACCCGTAGGTCCGCGCCCGCCACTGTCAGCCGTACCGGCCAGGTGTCGGCGCTGTCGAGCAGTGGCCGGAGCTGGTCGACGAGGGCCACCGGAACGAACACCCGCACCGGCGGCCCGTCGACGTCGGCCCGGGCCCGAGCCAGCGCGAGCCGGTACCGGTCGGTGGCGACGAGCCGGACACCGTCGGACTCCACGTCGAACAGCACGCCGGCGAGCATCGGCAGCTCCGGGTCGACGCCGACGGCGAAGCGCACCGCGTCGAGCGCCGCGGCCAGGGCGGCCGGGGCGACCAGAAGTGTGGTGGCGGTCGACGGGGCCGGGTCGACCAGGGCCCGGAGCCGGTCGACCTCGCGGCGGGCGTCGCTGAGCCCGTCGGCCAGCCGGCGCAGGTGCGCGTCGAGCAGTTGGTGCACCACGGCCGGCTCGGCGCGTACCGCGGCGGCGATCTCCGGCACCGGCATGCCGATCCGGCGCAGCCCGGCCACCAGCCGGGCCGGGGCGATCTGCCCCTCGGTGTACCAGCGGTAGCCGGTCACCGGGTCGACAAGGGCCGGCTCCAGCACCCCCGCCGAGTCGTAGAAGCGCAGTGCGCTGACGGTCAGGCCGCTGGCCCGGGCCAGCTCGCCGATGCTGTGCAGGTCGCTCACGCTGGGCATCCTGCCCCCTCGACCCGGTTGAGGGTCAAGCCGACGCCTCCCGCGTCTCCTGCTTGAGCACCCGGAAGGTGAGGCCGGCCCGGACGAGCCGGTCGAGCAACGCGTCACCCATCGCGGCGACCGGGGTGAGCTGGCCGGCGGTCGGCGGCAGCTCGTCGAGCGCCAGGCACAGCGCCGACTCGGCGAGCATCTTCGCCGTCTCGTCGTAGCCGGGGTCACCGCCGGCGACCTCGGTGACCACCCGCTGCCCGCCGCCGGTGCCGACGAACCGGACCCGGAACCAGGAGGACGCTCGCTGCTGGGCGGTGGGCCCCTGCCCGGACGCGAGCCGGCCGAGCAGCCAGCGCCGGCTGGGCGGCAGCTTCACCAGCCCGATCAGCGCACCGAGCCCGGCCGCGCCGGCCAGCACGGTGGGCAGCCGCTTCACCGCGGCGAAGTGCCGGTAGCGGAAGTCCGGGCCGTACTCCGGGCGGGCCGCGGCCGAGCGGCGGACCACCTGCGGGTCGATGGTCGGCAGCGGCACGGTCCAGATCCCCAGCTCCGCCGAGCGGGCCAGCCGACCGGGCACCGCCCGGACCCGCCGGTCGGTGGGGCGCGGCTCGACCGCCCGGCGGGCCCGGGCGGCCTGGCTGGCCTGCCCGGTGCGGGAGAACGCGGTGAGCGCCGAGTGGTAGGTGCCGGCGGAGAACCGGCCGCCGGCGCGCACGTACCCGTCCACGGTGATCGGGACGTCGGCGGGCAGCTGCTTGACGGTGAACCAGACGCCCAGGTCGTGCGGGACGGAGTCGAAGCCGCAGGCGTGCACCAGCCGCGCGCCGGTGCGGGTCGCCTCGGCGTGGTGGCGTACGTACATGAGGTCGACGAACTCCGGCTCGCCGGTGATGTCCAAATAGTCGGTGCCGGCCCGGGCGCAGGCCGCGACCAGCGGCTCCCCGTGGTGGATGTACGGACCGACAGTGCTGGCCACCACCCGGGCGCTCTCCGCCACCGCCCGCAGGGAGTCGGCGTCGGTCACGTCGGCGGTGAGCAGCGGCAGGTCGGCCAGGCTCGGGTCGATCGCGGCGAGCCGGTCCCGTACGGCGGCGAGGCGCTGCGGGTTGCGCCCGGCCAGCGCCCAGCGCAGCTCGGCCGACGCGTGTCGGGCCAGGTATTCGGCGGTCAGGCCGCCGGTGAACCCAGTCGCTCCGAACAGCACCACGTCGTACGTTCGCTCGCCAGTCATCCTCAGAGTCTGCCATTCGTGATCGCCGATCAGGGATCACGAGGAGGTGGTCACGGCGTGAACACGGCGCGTACGCAGCCGTCGGCCCGGTCCCGGAACAGCGCGTACCCCTCGGGGCCCTGCGTCAACGGCAGCCGGTGGGTGGCCAGGTGTTCGGTCCGCAGCTCGTCACGGGCCATCCGGTCCAGCAGCATCGGCACGTCCCGCAGATCCGGTCGACCGGCGCCGCGCAGCGTGAGACGCCGCTCGGTCAGCGCACCCAGAGGGAACGCGTCGACGAAACCGCCCGTGCCGCCGAGCACCACCACCACGCCGCTCTTGCGACACGCGTGCACGGCCTCCCGCAGCGCGTCCGGTCGGTCGGCGTGCTGGCCACCGAACCGGTCGGCCCTCGACCGGGCCGGTGGCGTGCCGACCGCCACCACGCACACGTCCGGCCCGCGCCCACCGCTACGGTCGCGCAGTTCGGCCGCGACGTCGGTGCGGCGGTAGTCGAGCGGCTCGGCGTCGGAGTGCCGCTCGGCCATCCGCAACCGCTCCTCGTGCCGGTCCACGACCAGCACGCGGGCGGCACCGCGCAGCACCGCCGCCCGGGCGGTCAGCTGACCCACCGCCCCGGCGCCCCAGATCGCCACCACGTCGCCGGGGCGCACCGCACCCACCTCGGCGGCGAGCCACCCGGTCGGCGCCACGTCCGCGGCGAACACCGCCCGGTCGTCGTCGACGGCGTCCGGCACCCGGAAGGCGCTCACGTCGGCGTACGGCACCCGTACGTACTCCGCGTGGCCGCCCGCGAAACCGCCCGCCGCCCGGGGCCGGCCGAAACAGCCGGCGTCGGAGCGGGCCCAGTCGGGGTCGGCGCTGGCCAGATCGGCATGGGCGTTGTCGCAGCAGGAGTGCAGGCCCTGACGGCAGTACCAGCAACCGCCGCAGGCCACGCTCGCGCCGACGACCACCCGATCGCCGGCGCGGTGTCGGCGGACCCCGGGGCCGACCTCCACCACCTCGCCCAGGAACTCCGCGCCGAGCACGTCGCCGGGCCGCAGCAGCGGGTGCCGGCCGGCCAGCAGCGGCAGGTCGCCTCCGCAGGTGGCGCTACGCCGAACCCGGACGATGACGTCACGCTCGTTGCGCAGCTCCGGGTCGGGGACCTCGCGTACGGCCAGCTCGCCGGCGGCCATCCAACACAGCGCTCTCACCCGTGGACCTCGGGGCGGTCCAGCGCGGACCGGTCCGCGCGGAGCACCTCACCGGCCTCCACCCGTTGCTTGATCTGGCGCAGGGCCCGGCGGACCAGCAGACCCGGGTCGTCGCCGACCAGGTGCGCGGCCAGCCCGGTTGGCGGGGTGACGCCGGCCAGCGGCCGGGCGGCCAGCTCGGTGCCCCGGTCACCGGGCGCCGGGCGCACCCGCACCTCGACCGCCCCGTCCAGGCGGCGCAGCGGCTCCGGCCAGCGGCCCTCCGGAAGCACCTGCTCCGGCGGCCGGTCGACGGTCACCACCTCCCACCGGGCCGGCGCGGCGGCGTCGCCGTCCGCGCCCGGCCGGGGACCCCGATGGGGTACGCGCAGCAGCCGCGCCGCCCCGGCCAGCGCCGCGCCGCCCACGGCGGGTCCCGCCCGTGCCAGCCGTCCCATCGGTACCACCCGTCCTCCCGGTTCACGTCCCCAAATCGTCGGTCGCACCCGGGTGAAGCGCGCTCGCCCGGAAGGGGTGAACCGGCCTGTGCCGGGTAACCGCTCGCCGACCGGGGGCGGAGCGCGTGGTGGGGGTGGGGCTGGGTGCCGGAACAGGATCACGTACGCGTCGAACCGGCACCGGGGCCACCGCTGTTGGCGTCCCGGCTGACGCCGGCCGTGCCGCCGGAGCCGGTGGTCGCCCGGCCCCGCCTGCTGCGCCGGTTGGACGAGGGCAGCGCGGGCCCGGTCACCCTGGTGGCCGCCCCCGCCGGCTGGGGCAAGACCACCCTGCTCGCCTCGTGGATGCGGCTGGGCGGCGCGCCACCCGACGTGCAGCCGGGCGCGGTCGTGCCCGACTCCGGCGACCTGTCGGTCTCGTCGGCTGACGACCCGGTGTCGGCGTGGATGTCGGTGGAGGCCGGCGACGACTCCGACCGGCTCTGGGCGTACCTCGCCGCGGCGCTGCGCTCGGCGACCGGGGCGACGGAGGGCGGCCCGGTGCCCGACCGGCCACCGCGCCCCGACCAGTTGGAGGCGCTGGCCGCCACGCTCGCCGCCGCCGACCGGCCGGTGCTGCTGATCCTGGACGACCTGCACCGGGTTGCCGACCCGGCGGCGTTGACCGGCCTGGAGTTCCTGCTGCGGCATGCCGGGCGGCGGCTCCGTCTGGTGATCGGCGCGCGGGCCGGACTGCACCTGCCACTGCACCGGCTCCGCCTCGCCGGCGAGCTGACCGAGATCGGCCCGGACGAGCTGGCGTTCACCGACGACGAGGTGGCCGACCTGCTCACCGCCCACGGTGCCGCGCTGCCGGCGACCACCGTGCACCGGCTGCGGGAGCGCACCGGCGGCTGGCCGGCCGCGCTGCGCATCGCCGCCCTGGCGGTACGCGGACAGCCCGACCCGGAACGCTGGGTGGGGCAGTTCGGCGGAGACCAGCCGGAGATCGCCGGCTACCTGCACGAGGAGGTGCTGGCGACGCTCGACCCGGCCGAGGAGGATCTGCTGCGCCGTACCGCCGTCGTCGACACCGTCTGCGCCGACCTGGCCGAGGCGCTGACCGGCCGCGCCGACGCCGGGCAGGTGCTGGCCGACCTGGCCGGGACCGGTGGTCTGCTGCACCGGCAGGACGCCCGGCCGCCGTGGTACCGGTACGAGTCCCTGCTCGCCGACCTGCTCCGTGCCGACCTCGCCCGGTTGCCCTCCGACGAGCTGCGCGAGCTGCACGTCCGGGCCGCCGACTGGTACGCGGGCGATGGCCGGCCGGCCGACGCTCTGCGGCACGCCCTGGCCGCCGGCCGCTGGGACCTGGCCGGTGACGTGTTCGTCGCGCACTGGCCGGAGTTGACCCGCTACGACCGGGACCCGGTGCACGCCCCGGCACCCACGCCGCCGCCGGTGGAGGTGATCCACGCCGACCCGGAGGTGGCGTTGGCCTGCGCCGCCGAGCGCGCGTACGCCGCTGACCTGCCGGCCGCCAGCGGTCACCTGCGGGCCGCCGCCGGGCACGCCGCGGGCCTGCCGGTGCCGCGCCGGGACCGGTTCCTGCGGTTGGTCACCGCGCTGGAGCTGACGGTGGCCCGGCTCGCCGACGACCGCACCGAGGTCCGGGCCGCCGCGGCTCGCCTACTGCGCACCCGCCCGGCGGAAGCCACGCCGACCCGGCTGCCGACCGGGGTGACCGGCTCCGCCCCGACGGCCGGTGGTGGTGGCGCCGCCGACGACCTGGACCTGCGGACGTTCACCGGCACCGCGCTCGGGCTGGTCGAGCTGGCCGACGGGGCGCTGCCCACCGCCCGGTTCGTCCGGGCCCGGGCGGCCGCTCGGGAAGCGGGCCGGCCGCGTACCGAGCTGGTCGCCGCGAGCCGCGCCGCGCTGTTGCTCGCGGTGCGCGGCGAGCTGCGGGCAGCCGAGCAGGCAGCCAGGGACGCGCTCGGCATGCCGCCCTGTCGGGGCTGGTCCTGTCGGCTCGACTGCGGCCACGCGTACCTGGCCCTCGCCGTGGTGGCGCTGCTGCGCGACCAGCCCGAGGAGGTTACGGCGAACCTCGCCCTCGCCCTCCCGGCGCTCAACGTGACCGGCGGCCGGGACGGCGACCCCGAGGTGAGCGACGACTGGCTGACCGCTGCCGCCGACGAACCGGTGGCGGTGACGGTTGCCGCGTTGTGTCAGGCGCAGCTCCACCGCGACTCCGGCGAGCCGGCGAGCGGCCAGCGGCTGCTCGTCCGGGCCCGGGAGGCGCTGGCCGACCGACCGTCCGCCGCCGAGCTGACCGGTCTGCTGCGGGCCGCCGAGGCCGAACTGCGGGCCGCGCGGGGCGACCTTGACTCCGCCCGTGACCTGCTGTCCGACGCCGCCGACGAGGGGGCCGACCCGGTGCTCGCGGTGACGTTGGCGAAGGTGCAGCTGCTGGCCGGCGACGCCGCCACCGCCGAGCGGACCCTGCCGGACTGGCAGGCGCCGGCCGCCACGGCCTGGCCGCTACCGGTACGCCTGGACGCCGGTCTGCTCGACGCCGTGCTGGCCCAGCGAGCCGGGGACGGCCGACGGGCGGGTCGGATCCTGGAGCAGACGCTGGACCTGGCCGGCCCGCAGGGCTGTCGCAGGGTCTTCACCCGCGCCGAACCACCCGTTCGGGACCTGCTGGCCGCACACCTGGACGCGGGCACCGCGCACTTCACGCTGGTCAGTGACCTGGTGCGGGGCGCGGGACAGAGCGCCGTCGGGCCGGCCGCCGGGCCGAAGGGCGTGCTCGACGAGCCGCTCACCGAGCGGGAGCTGACCATCCTGCGCTACCTGCAGAGCATCCTGTCCAACGTGGAGATCGCCAGCGAGTTGTCCCTCTCGGTCAACACCGTGAAGACCCACGTCCGCAACATCTACCGCAAACTCGACGCGACCCGCCGGCGCGAGGCGGTCCGGCGGGCGCGCGAGTTGCGGCTGATCTGAGCGGGTCAGGCGTTGGCGGCGGCGTCCGCTGCCGTCAGCAGGTCGGGCAGGTCGTACCCGCCGTCGTGCCTGACGCCGTTGACGAAGAGGGTCGGGGTGCCGTTCACCCCGCTGCGGATGCCCCCCACGAAGTCCCGGCGCACCCGGTCCGCGTGCGTACGGTTCTCCACCTCGGCGTTCAACTCGTCCGGCGGCAACCCGACCTGCTCGACGCCGAGCGAGAGGTGCACCGGGTCGAGTTGGTCCTGATGCTCGTAGAGCCAGTCGTGCATCTCCCAGAACCGGCCCCGGACCCCGGCGGCCTCGGCCGTCTCGGCGGCCCGTTCGGCGTACGGGTGCACGTTGGCGATCGGGAAGTAGCGGTAGACCAGCCGTACGGTGTCGGCACGCTGCCGCAGCAACTCGTGCAGGTTCGGGTACGCGGCACCGCAGAACTGGCACTGGAAGTCGCCGTACTCGACGATGGTCACCGCCGCGTCGGCCGGCCCCCGGATGTGGTCGTCGGTGGTCACCGGGTCTCGAAGTCGGGCGGTGACCTGTAGTGGCGTGCTCATCCGGCCATCACCTTCCGATCGGCGGCGAGTTGGTCCAGCGCGTCGAAGATGCCGTCGGCGCCGGGGTTGACGTCGGGCGGCGACAGGTAGCTCCAGGTCACCTTCCCCGCCGGGTCCAGCACCACCAGCGCGCGGGCCGCCTCACCGTTCGGCATGTACGCGCCGTAGCTGCGGGCCACCTCGCCCTTGGGCTCGAAGTCGGCCAGCAGGGGAAACTCGATGCCCCGGCTCTCCGCGAACGCCCGGTGGGACCAGATGCTGTCCACCGACACGCCGAGAACCACCGCCTGGTACTGGGCGAAGACGGGGGCCGCCGACTGGTAGAGCGACATCTGGTCACCGCAGACCGGGCTCCAGTCGGCGGGGTAGAAGGCGAGCACGACCGGCCGGCCACGGAACTGCTCGGGCCCCAGCAGAGCCCCGTCCGGGGTGGCCGGCAGGGTGAAACCGGGCGCGGTGCGCCCCGGTTGGATCAGCCCGTTCGGATCACTCATGCCACCAGCCTGCTCCCGGGGTGGGTGAGGCAGGCTCACCCACCCCGGGTGGTTCCGCGCCCGTTCACCGCGCGCTGGGCCGGCGCCCGCTCAGCGCAGCACCGGGGCGACCGCGATGTGGTTCTGCACCTCCCGGATGCCCGGCGCGGACCAGGCCACCTGCTCGACCTCGGCACGTTCGGGCATCGAGTGCACCAGGCCGGCGAGTATCGCGGTGTCGCCGTGCACCCGGACGCTGATCCGTTCGGCCTCGGTCGCTCCGGCCCGGGCGAGGGCGTCGACGATCCGGTCGGCCACGTTGCGGGCGTCCGGCGTGGTGGCCGGTCGGACGGTGATGCCGTTGCTCACGCCGCGTACGCCGGTCAGCCGGGCCACCGCGCGTTCGGCGGCTCGGCGTTGGTACTCCCACTCGACGTCGCCGTGCAGCGTCACCCAGCCGGCCGAGACGGTGACCTGGAGCTTCTCGATGGGCACGAACGCGTCCCACTCCAGCCCGTGGCTGGCCGCCGCGGCCAGGTCGCTGTCGGCACGCTCGGTGCCGTTGGTGAGCTGCACGGCCACGTCGTTGGCGACCGCCCGGACCGAGGCGACCCGGTGGGCGGCCCGCTCGGCGGCCCACTTCTTGGCGTAGCTGTCCACCCGGCCGGTCAGGGTGACGACGCCCTCGGCGACGGTCACGCCGATCTCGTGCGGCTGCACCCGCGGTTCCCAGGTCAGCTCGTCGAGCACGGCGGACTGGATGTCCTGGTCGGTGCGGTTGATCTCCGCGATGGCCATCTGTCCCTCCTCCGCTGTTTCGGTGGCGGACCGGGTGCTGGCCGCGGCCGGAGGTCCGCCGTGCTGCGATCCTGCCGCCGTCCCGGGTGAGCCGCCCTCGCCCGGACCGGGTGACGGCGCGGTCCGACCTGGGCGGCACGGATGGAAAGTGGAGACGAACATCGATGGTGGGAGCGCTTCCAAAGCGAGCCGGTTTCGGTTACGGTAATCGCGTTCCTCGATCGCGGGAGCCGTCGCGTCGGGTGGTGGAGCCAGGGCAGCTCTGCCCGTCCCGTCGTCGTGCTCGTCCCCCGGGCCACGGCGTCACCCAGGCGATCGACCCCGTCCCCCGGGGCTCCATCCCGAGAGGAACCGCAGATGCGGAGAAGTCTCACCGGCACCGTCGTGTCCGTGTTGGCCGCCGCCACAGCCGTCGTGGTGGTCCCGTTCACCGCCGCTGGATCGGCACCCACCCCGGCCGCAGCGGAGGCGTACACCTGGCGGAACGTCCCGGTGGGCGGTGGCGGCTTCGTCCCCGGCATCGTCTTCAACCCCACCGAGAAGAACCTCTCCTACGCGCGCACCGACATCGGTGGGGCGTACCGCTGGGAACAGGCCAGCCAATCCTGGACGCCGCTGCTCGACTGGGTCGGCGCCGACCGCTGGGGCTACAACGGCGTGGTCAGCATCGCCACCGACCCGGTGCAGACCAACCGGGTCTACGCCGCGGTCGGCATGTACACCAACGGCTGGGACCCGAACAACGGCGCGATCCTGCGCTCGGCCGACAAGGGCGCCACCTGGCAGGCCACCGAGCTGCCGTTCAAGAACGGCGGCAACATGCCGGGCCGGGGAATGGGGGAGCGGCTCGCCGTCGACCCCAACCGGAACAGCATCGTGTACTACGGCGCCGAGGGCGGCAACGGGCTGTGGCGCAGCACCGACCACGGCGTCACCTGGGCCCGCGTCGCCGCCTTCCCCAACGTCGGCAACTACCGGGCGGACCCCAGCGACCCGAACGGCTACAACGGCCAGAACCAGGGCTTGACCTGGGTCAGTTTCGACAAGAGCACCGGCACCGCCGGCTCCACCACGCAGACCGTCTACGTGGGTGTGGCGGACAAGGAGAACCCGGTCTACCGCAGCACCGACGGCGGCGTCACCTGGGCGCGCATCCCCGGTCAGCCCACCGGCTACCTGGCCCACAAGGGGGTCGTCGACCCGGTCGGCGGTCACCTCTACATCGCCACCAGCGACACCGGCGGCCCGTACGACGGCGGCAAGGGCGACGTCTGGAAGTTCACCCGGTCGACCGGGGCCTGGACGCGGATCAGCCCGGTGCCCTCCACCAGCGCCGACGCCTACTTCGGCTACAGCGGGCTGACCATCGATCGGCAACGCCCGAACACCCTGCTGGTGGCCACCCAGGTCTCCTGGTGGCCGGACGCCATCTTCTTCCGCAGCACCGACGGCGGAGCGAGCTGGACGCGGATCTGGGAGTTCAGCAACTACCCGGAGAGGTCCCGCCGCTACACCATGGACATCAGCTCGGTGCCCTGGTTGACCTTCGGCTTCAACCCGGCACCCCCGGAGGACGCGCCCAAGCTCGGTTGGATGAACGAGTCGGTGGAGATCGACCCGCACGACTCCAACCGCATGATGTACGGCACCGGCGCCACCATCTACGGCACCACCGACCTGACCAGGTGGGACACCGGCGGTCAGTTCACCCTCCGGCCCATGGTCCGGGGGCTGGAGGAGACCGCCGTCCTCGGCCTGATCAGCCCGCCCAGCGGCGCACCCCTGATCAGCGCGCTCGGCGACGTCGGCGGCTTCCGGCACACCGACCTGGACGCGATTCCGTCGATGCTGTTCACCCAGCCGGTGTTCACGTCCACCACCAGCCTCGACTACGCCGAGAGCAAGCCCGCGGTGCTGGTGCGCGCCGGCAACTTCACCGACGCCGACCGACCCAACGACAGTCACGTCGCCTTCTCCACCGACGGCGGCGCCACCTGGTTCCAGGGCACCGAACCGTCCGGGGTCAACCTGGGCGGCACGGTGGCCGCCGCGGCCGACGGCAGCCGCTTCGTCTGGGCGCCTGGTGACGCGGGTCAACGCGTCGTCCACTCGGTCGGGTTCGGCAACTCCTGGGCAGCGTCGACCGGCATCCCGGCGAACGCCACGGTCGAGTCCGACCGGGTCGACCCCACCCGGTTCTACGGCTTCAGCGGCGGGCGTTTCTACCTGAGCACCGACGGCGGGGCCAGCTTCACCCCGACCACCGCGACCGGGCTGCCCACCACCGACGTGCGGTTCAAGGCCCTGCCGGGCCGGGCCGGCGAACTGTGGCTGGCGGGGCCGGGTGGTCTGTGGCGCTCCACCGACGCCGGCGCCAGCTTCACCAGGCTGGACGGCGTCAGCGCCTCCGGCAACGTCGGTTTCGGCAAGGCGGCACCCGGGCGGACCAACCCCGCCGTGTTCCTCTACGGCACGGTGAACGGTCAACCTGGCGTGCACCGCTCCGACGACACCGGCGCGACCTGGGTACGCATCAACGACGACCGCCACCAGTACGGCAATCCGACCGAGGCGCTGACCGGCGACCCGCGGGTCTACGGTCGGGTCTACCTCGGCACCAACGGTCGCGGCATCCTGGTCGCCGACCGCACCGGCGGCGAGCCCCCGACCACGCCGCCCCCGACCACACCGCCGCCGACGACGCCACCACCCACCACGCCGCCCCCGACCACGCCACCACCCACCACGCCTCCGCCGTCCTCCGGCTGCGCGGCGACGTACCGGGTGACCGGCTCCTGGTCCGGCGGTTTCCAGGCCGAGCTGGTGGTCCGCAACTCCGGAAGCGCCCCCATCGCCGGCTGGACGCTGGGCTGGACCTTCACCGACGGCCAACGGATCGACCAACTCTGGGGCGGCACCCACACCCAGACCGGAGCCGCCGTGTCGGTCCGGGACACGGGCTGGAACGGCGCGCTCGCCGCCGGTACCAGCACCACCGTCGGCTTCCTCGGCTCGTGGATCGGTCGCAACACGTCCCCGGCCGCCATCACCTGCACGAGTCGCTGAGCGGGTGATCCGGGCCGGGACTCCGGATCATCACCAGACACCGGTCCGCCGGGCCGCCTGAGGGGTCCGGCACCCGGCGGACCGGGTCCACTCCAGCACCACGACGGGCCCCGCTCGACCTGAGTCGATCGGGGCCCGTCGTGGTGCTGTCGTTCAGATGGCGGGGGAGTTGGGGCGGTCGACGTCGACGAACTCCACGTCGTCGACGGCACGGTCGTCCCGGCTGCCGGCGGCCCGCGCGGCGGAGCCGACGGCCCAGCCGACCGCCGCGCCGACGAGCGCGGCGCCGATCAGGAGCGTCCAGGGCAGTGCCGGCTGGCGGCCAGCGAGCGCGTCGAAGGCCAGCGAGGCGCGGCGTCGCGCCTCCTCGGCTGCGGATCCCACCAGGTCACCCGCCCCATCGGCGAGATCGCTGCTGTTCTGGCGGGCCGAGCGGGCGGTGTCCCGCACACTGTCTCCGGCATAGCTGACGGCCGAGAGCAGGTGCTCCCAGGCCTGGTCCGCGATCCGCTCCGGCTTGCTGCGGCGGTCCAGCAGGTTGGTTCCGAACATCGTGGTTACCTCCTCGGGTGCCGAAGCCGCCGGCCACTTCGGACTTCGGCGTCTTTCCAGCGCGTCACGGTGTCGCCTACCCCGCAGTGCCCCGCGTCAGCCGAACGCAAACCCCGACCGCCGCGGAGCACCGGTAGCACGGCGCGCCGAAACCCGGCGCGCCACCGAATCAGCGCACCGCTGACACGGCGACACCTCGGGCGAAATCATCGTCATCGTCGTCATCGTCGCCCCCGCCACCGAAACCGCAGGCCAGGACGAGGGCGAGCAGAACACCGACGCCGGCCAGCCCGGCAAGTCGCTTGATCATCGAAGATCCTCTCCGTCACGGTGGTGTCCCGGCCGATGCTAGGGCGCGTCGGCAACCGGGGGCGCCGATCGTGCCGGCCGACGGTGGGCGACACGCCGACGGCACACGGGCAGGCGGACGTCATGGGCCGGTTGTCGGGCGTGCCGGGTCCGGACCGCTACCCTGGTTCGGCGGCGCGTCGGTCACGACCGATCGTCGATGGTCAGATAACGAAAAGTCTTGAGTAATCAGATACTGAAAAGTGCGGATATGGGTGGCTTTGTGGGCCCGGATCCGCGAATTGCTCATCCCGAGGGGTGGCGACCGAGGCCGTCGGAGGAATACTCTCGGTCGCGGCCCGCGTACTGATGAGGCGCCCGGGGGACGGGCGGGTGGAGGTGCTCGCGTGAGCCTGTCGATCGTGAAGTCGGTTCTGTCCGGTGGTGTCGTGGAGATCGCCCCACGGGGTGAGATCGACGTCGACACAGCGTACGAGGTGCGCGAAGCGATCGCAGAGGTGCTGGCCAAGGGCCGCCCCCTGCGCATCGAACTCAACATGAGGTTGGTCACCTTCATCGACTCGGTCGGCATCAGCGCCATGGTCGCCGGCTTCCAGACAGCCGAGGTCAGCGACGTCAAGCTGGTGGTCACCGAGCCGAGCCGGTTCGTGCACCGGCAGCTCTGGGTGACCGGCCTGCTCGGCCTCTTCGGCGCCCCGGAGCCCTACTTCGCCGGCGCCGCCACCCCCGAGGTGCTGCCCGGCGCCTGAGCGTGCCGGGCGTCCCCGTCAGGGCTGCTCGTCCAGGCCGGTCAGGTCGATGTCGGTCGCCTCGGTGACCGCTCGGATGGCCGTCACCGACGCGTACCCGGCGGCCAGCAACGCCACGTCCGTGCCCGGCTGTGCGGCCTGCCCCGGCTCCTCCAGCGAGGTACGGACGAACCCGTGGCCGGATTCGGCCACCGTCATCTGCACCTGACCGAAACTGGCCAGGGTGCCGCGCCGCACCCCGCGCAGTTGCCCGTGCGGCAGGTCCGGGGTGTTCACGTTGAGCACGCTCTCCATCGGCGCGGAGGTCAAGCGGGGGAGCAGGTCCAGGGCGACCCGCGCGGCGGTGCCCCAGTGCCGCTCGGCGTCGCGTACCCGGGCGGCGGCGTCCACGGCGGCGCCACCGCTCGCGGCCGTCGCCTCGCCGGCCGAGAGCACGTCGAGGGAGACCGCCATCGCCCGGCAGCCGTTGGTGGCGGCGGTGAACGCGGCGCCCACGGTCCCGGAGTGCAGCACCGCCCGGCCGGCGTTGGCGCCCCGGTTGACGCCGGAGAGCACCACCGACGGCGGTGGGCCGAACGCCCCGTGCAGGGCGATCAGCGTGATGAAGCCCGGGGACCCGGCGACCCCGTACGCCGGCACACCTACCAGGTCCGGCAGCGGGTGGTCGTTCACGACGACCCGCCCGTCGCGCTCCATGGCGCTCATCGCGGCGCTGGTGCCGCTCGCCTCCTCCATCGGCGCGGCCACCACGACGTCCAGGCCCCGCTGCCGGGCAGCCCAGGCCAGCGCCTGGATGCCCGGCGCGGCGATCCCGTCGTCGTTGGTGATCAACACCCGCAGGGTCATCGCTCGACCACCCGGCCGGCCAACTCGTCCGGCGTGGTCCGCTCCTGTTGCCGGCTGTCCGCCGGCACCAGCCGGACCCGGTCCACCAGGCCGGTGATCGAGTCCAGCCGCCCGGTGCCCAGGCCGTGTCGGGTCACGTTCAGCGCGCCAGCGGCGGCGCCGGTGCGGATGGCGGTCCGAATGTCCCCGCCCCTGGCCACGGCGGCCGCCACTCCGGCGGTCATCGAGTCGCCCGCGCCGCGCGGGTCGGCGGCCTCCAGCCGGGGCATCTCGACCTGGAACAGCTCCCCGTCGATGAGCGCCAACGCCGGCTGGTCGGCGCGGCTCACCACCACCGTCTCGGCGCCGCCCGCGTGCAGCTCGTACATGGCCCGGGTCAGCTCCTCGGTGTCGTCGCTGTGGGCGCGGCCGTCGCGGATCAACTCCTCGTGACTCACCTTGAGGAAGAACACCCCGCTCTCCAGTACCGAACCGAGGTGATCGCCGGAGAGGTCGACCACCACCCGGCCGCCGTTCGCGCCGAGGTCGGCGGCGAAGCGTCGGTACAGGTCGGCCGGTACGAGCCACGGTTCGTTCGGCCCACTGAGGATGCTCACCGAGGCCCGCAGGCCCTCGCCGAGGGCGAGGTTGTACAGCTCGTCGATCTCGTGCCGGCTCAGCGGCTGCCCGGGCACGTCGGCGATCTCCTGCCGGGAGCCCTCGCGGCGATCGTGCACGTACCCGCCGCTGCCGGAATCACGGACCACCACCTTGAGGTCCACGCCCTCGCTGACCAGTAGGGGCTCCAGCACCTGGCCGATCTCACCGCCGAGGGCGGCGCAGAGCACCACGTCGACTCCGAGGGAGATCACCATCCGGGCCTGCCAGACGCCCTGTCCGCCAGGGTGCAGGTGCAGCTCGGGGTGGTCGTTGGGCTGGTCCACCGTCACCGTCAGCTGTGGAGTGGGCGCGAAGACCATCACGTGCCCACTCATCGGTCGTCGCCGTTCATGCTGGCCGCCCTCCGGCATCTACGGAAGTTTTGTACTAAACGACCTTAATGGCGCAAGCGGTCACAGGCCGTCTCATCCGCCCGGTCCGGCGCGGCGCTGAGGGCCCGGGGCGTTGCCAGCCAGACATCGGTACGAGACGATCGGGCGACCAACGACGGCGGGAGACGGTGTGCTCAGCAGCGGTACCTTCAGCTACACCGTCCAGGCCCGGTGCTCACCCGCCGAGGCGGCAGCGTTGCTCAGCAACCTGACCCGGCAGGGCGAGTTGCATCCGCTGATCGTCCGGGTTCGCCGGGTGCCGCCCCGGCCCGGCGCCCAGGCCAGCTACACGATCAACGACCGGTTGGCGGCCGGTCCGCTGCGCTTCCGGACCACCTACCACGCGGACGTGCTGATCAGCGAGGCCGACGAGATCGTCATGGTCGCCCGCCAGTGGCCGGCCACCACGGTGCGAAACCACACCCGACTACGCGCCGAGCCGGACGGCCTGGTCCGCATCGACGTCGAGATCACCCTGACCGCGCCGAGGCCGCTGTTCCGCTACGCGTTCCGCCAGGCCCAGGCCGCTCACCTCGCCCTCGCCACCCGGCTGGGCGCCGCCCTGGACCGCACCGGCAACCCCCCGCCCACCTGACCCGCCCCCGCGCCGCCCCGCGTTCGGCGCTGGCGCTGCACCATCGTGCTCAGGACCTGGGTGTCACTGCCGTTCAGCAGGCAGAGCGCGCCCGCTGCGTCGATCTTGCAGTTTCGGTTGTCAATATCAGCGGGATGCCCCATCTGTCGGGACAGTAAGTGCAAGATCGCGGGGCAGGGCAAGGCTCTTGCGCTCAGCGCGACGGCTTTGACCTGCTCCCCGCGTGCACCGGCGGCGACGCCTACTTCGTGGTTACAGCGCGGTCGCGGCTCGTGTGGGCGGGTCGGGCGGCGGGACGCCTGCCCCACGGCTTGTAGGTGGACAGCACCGTCGCGATGATCATCAGGCTGGTCGACACCGCCGGCGCGATGACCAGGTCGGCGCGATCTCGTGCGGGCAGGGCGCCGCCGACCGCTCCAGCGTGCCGCAGGTTCGGGGTGAGCAGGAACAGCACCAGCCCGACCATCACCGTGGTGAGCACGAGCTTGACCAGCACCCAGCGGTGGCGCAGCAGGCCCCACGGGGTGAGCAGCGAGCTGGCGACTCCGATCAGCCAGACCAGAACGCTCAGCGGCGCGAACAGCACCGTGCCGACCAGGGCCGTGACCGGATAGACCACCGCCGGGTCGGCCCCCCGCTGCACGGCGATGCCGAGGGTGAGCAGCACCAGGTCGGCGCCGAGCCAGCCGAGCGAGGTGACGAGGTGCAGGGTGAGCAGCGCCTTGCGGGTGGTGGGTCGGATCCTAGGCATACCGCGATGCTGCCCGCGGACGGCGGCCGGGTCGTCCGACGAGCGACGACATCAGGGGTACGCCCGGCGACGTAGCCCGGCCCGGACGCACGTGATGCCTGTGAGCCATCACGACTCACAGGCATCACGACTGCGTGGGTCAGTAGACCGACAGGTGTACGTGGTTGGTGTGGTCGGTCGACGGGGTGCCGTGCGCCCCGCTGTACGACTTCCACCCGCTGCTGGGCAGCCAGATCTGCCTGTACCAGATCACGTAGAGCACGGCGAGCCGGTCCGCGTTGCGGATGAAGTACGCGGCCAGGTTGTTGCCGTACGTCTTGTCGCCGCCGGTGGCGTTACCGCCGAAGCCGCCCTTCTGCGCCGCGAAGTCGCAGGCCCGGCCCTTCGGGTGTTCACCCGAGCCGCTGGGGCGGTGGCACGAGACGTACCTGGTGAATCCCGCGGCCTTGGCCTGGTTGAGCGCGTGCAGGGTGCGGGGGGTGATGCAGCCGTTGGCCGGGGTGGGGTCGTTGACGCTGCACGACTCGGAGGGCCAGGAGCCGTCGGAGTTGCGCGGCGCGGCCGTCGCGTTGGCGCTGGAGGTGCCCCGGTTGGAGCTGGTGTCGGCGGTGGTCTGCGGCTTGGGTGTGGTGGCCACGGTCAGGGCCCGTTCGGCCTGCTCCTTGCGCTTGGCCATCACCGCGACCTGCTTGCGCTGCTCGTTGATCTCGCCGTCCAGGGCGACCCGGGTGCGGTTGGCCTTGTCCTTGCTGTCCAGGAGGTCGCGCAACACCCGGTCCTCGTTGGCCGCCACCGCGTCCAGCGCGGCCGCCCGGTCCATGAAGCCTTCCGGGGTGTTGCTGTTGAGCAGCGCCGACATCGCGCCGAGCCGGCCAGTGCGGTAGGCCACTTCGGCGATCTCGCCGACCTTGCCGTTGCGCTGGTCGATCTCGACCTCGATGGTCTTCAGCTGGGTGGCGAGCTGCTTCTGCCGCTGAATGGAGGTGTCCAGGGCGCGCTTCGCGTCCAGGTAGCCCTTGCTGGCCGCCTCGAGTTGGGCCCGCAACGCCGGGGTGCCGCCCTCCTCGTCGGAGTCGGGTGCGGCGGCCCGCAGGCCGGTCGGGGGAGCGGCCGAGGCGGTGCCGGCCGGAAGCGCGACGCCGAGGGCGAACATCGCGACGATCAGGGCCGCCAGTCGGGCGGCGGGTGGTCGTGCTGGTGCCACTGCGCATGTCCTTCCGTCAGCCGCCGACCGGGTTAGCTGACGGGTTCGGGACGGAAGATCCCTACCGCTGACGCGGATACACCCCAGGAACATGGTTCCCCGGTTCGCCCAGTTGGGCGATTAGGCGGCGACCGCCACCGGCGCCGGGAGGGCGCCGCCTGGTGGAGGCCGGGACCGAGCCTACCGGTGCCAATGGGGCCGCTGCAGCCAATGTGACGGACGGTGCGTGCGACACCACGGAAAATTACGGCAAAAGCGGAGGAAGGCTGTGAAAACCCCCGTCACCACTCGATGGAGCCACACGCTCCGGAAGCGGCGCCGGGCTCGATCTGCAACGTCGCGTGCTCGATGCGGAAGTCGTCGTGCAGGGCCGTACGCGCCGCGGTGAGCACCGCACCGACCTCCGCGCCGGGTGCCATGGTCAGGTGGGCGGAGGCCACCTCCATCCCCGAGGTGAGCGTCCAGACGTGCAGGTCGTGCACCTCGACGACACCGGGGACGGCGGCGAGCCGGTCGTGCACGGCCGTCACCTGGAGGTGCTCCGGGGCGGCCTGCACCAGGATGCGGATGGCGGCGCGGGCCAGCCGCCAGGTGCGCGGCAGGATGAACACGCCGATGGCGACCGCGACCAGGGGGTCGGCCCACCACCAGTCGGTGACGGTGATGAGCAGCGCCGCGCCGATGACGCCGAGCGAGCCGAGCAGGTCACCGAGCACCTCCAGGTAGGCGCCCTGGAGGTTGATGCTCTCCCGGACTCCGGCGCGCAGCAGCGCGAAGGCGGCGATGTTCGCGAGCAGGCCGAGCACGGCCACCGCGAGCATCGGGCCGGCGATGACCTGGTGCGGGTCGCCGAAACGGCGGATCGCCTCGATCACCACGTAGATCGCGACGCCGGAGAGCAGGACCGCGTTGGCCAGCGCGGCGAGCACCTCGAGCCGGTAGAGCCCGAAGGTGCGCTGCGGGTCGCCGGTGGCCCGCCTTGTCGCCGTGATGGCGGCGAGCGCCATCCCGATGCCGAGCACGTCGGTGAACATGTGCCCCGCGTCGGAGAGCAGGGCGAGCGAGCCGGTGTGCAGGGCGACCACCGCCTCGACCACCATCAGGGTGGCGAGCAACCCGAACGCCGCCCAGAGTCGACCTCGGTGCTGGTGTGCGGCATTGGCGACGGACCCATGGTGGTGGTCATGACCTGCGCCCACGAGAACCACCTTCCGCCGCTGGTCGGGACCCGGTCAAATGTATGCTCACATCGCTATGTGTGCAAGTGTACGGGCGGGGCCTTCCGCTGAGGGCAGTCCGCACACGTCAGCCGGTCGGGTCGATGGTGGTGAGCCGCTGGGTGGCTCGGGAGAGCGCCACGTACAGGGTGCGCACCCCGGCGCCCGGATCCGCCCGGATCTCGCTCGGGGCGACCAGCACCACCCCGTCGTACTCCATGCCCTTGGCCTCGAGGCTGGTCACCACCTGCAACCTCGGCGCGCCGAGCGCGCCCAGCCACCCGGCGACCTCGTCCCGGCGGGGGACCGGCGTGATCACCCCGACCGTGCCCTCCACCTCGGCCAGCAGACCGGCGGCGGCCTCCACTGTCGCGGTCTCCAACCCCGTCGCGGGCACCACCAGCTCCACCGGCTCGACCCCGGTGGAGCGCACGGCGGTCGGCAGCGGCAGGTCCGGGTAGAGCCGACGGATCTCCGCCGCCGCCACCGCGAAGATCTCCGCCGAGTTTCGGTAGTTGGTGGTCAGCGTGAAATCGTGTCGCTTGCGCCGGCCCAGCGCCTGGTCGCGGGCTCGGGTCAGCTCCTCCGGATCGCCGGTCCACGCGGTCTGCGCGGGGTCGCCCACCACGGTCCAGGAGGCCAGTCGGCCGCGTCGACCGATCATCCGCCACTGCATCGGCGAGACGTCCTGTGCCTCGTCCACCACCACGTGCGCGTACTCCCGGTAGTCCTCCGGACGCTCCCGGGCCGCCGCGCGGGCGGCCCGCTGACGTTCACCGAGGGTGCTCAGCTCACGGACGCCACCGGCGAGCTGGAACGGATCGCGTCGCGCACGGGCCGGCTGCGCGGGCTTACCGAGCAGCGCGTCCAACTCGTCCAGCAGCGCCACGTCGGCGATGGTCAGCCCGGCCGAGTCCAGGTTTCGGTACGCGGCGTTGAGCAGCCGGATCTCCGCCGAGGAGAGGATTCCCCCGGCGTACCGACGCAGCCGGTCCGGCTGCGCCAGCCAGCCGAGCACGTGCCGGGGGTGCAGCCGAGGCCACCACGCCTTGAGGAACTCCCGGAACTCCGACCGCTCGGCGATCTCCGCCTCGAAGGCCGGTTGCACCGGCAGTCGACCGCTGCTCAGCTCACGGGCCTGCGCCCAGAGCGCGGCGAACACCCCGTCGAAACCAGCTCGGCGCACCTCGTTGCGTCGTGCGCCGCGTTGCAGCGCGCGGTCCCGGATCCGGTCCAGCGCGGCCCGGTCCAGTCGCAGCAGCGTGCCGCGGTAGAGCAGCCGCAGCTCACCCGGGCCGCCCGGCACCGCGTCGCGGGCCGCCCGCTCCAGCACCCGGCGCATCCGCAGCGAGCCCTTCACCGCCGCCACCTCGGGCGGGTCGGGGCGGGTGGCGGTCATCCCCGGGAAGAGGGTGCCCAGTGAGTGCAGGGTCGCGGTGTCCTCACCGAGCGACGGCAGCACGGAGCCGATGTACTCGACGAAGACCGACGACGGCCCCACCACCAGGATGCCGCCGCCGGCGTAGCGGCTGCGGTCGGAGTACAGCAGGAACGCGGCGCGGTGCAGGGCAACAGCGGTCTTGCCGGTGCCGGGGCCGCCCGCGACGATCGTCACCCCGGAGCCGGGCGAGCGGATCGCCTCGTCCTGCTCCCGCTGGATGGTCGCCACGATGTCACGCATGCCCCGGCCGGTGGCCTTGGACAGGGTGGCCAGCAACGCGCCGTCACCGACGACCGTCATCCCCTCCGGGGCGGCCGTCGGGTCCAGCAGGTCGTCCTCGATCCGGGTGACCCGCTCGGCGCGGGACTGGATGGTACGGCGCCGCACCACGTCCAGTGGCTGCGCCGGGGTGGCCTGGTAGAACGCGGCGGCGGCCGGCGCGCGCCAGTCGACGACGAGCGTGACGGCGTTCTCGTCGCGGATCCCCAGTCGCCCGACGTGCAGCACCTGACGGTCGCGCAGGTCCAGGCGGCCGAAGACCAGCCCCTCGTGCTCGGCGTCCAGGGTGTGCCGCCGCTGCGCGGCGTGGAAGACCATCGCGTCGCGCTCGACCAGGGCACCGTGCGTGCCCACCCGGGCCATCCGGTAGCCGTCACGCTCGGCGCGGACAGCCGACCGCCGCAGCTCGGCCAGTCGGGCGTACACCCGGTCGAGGTGTCGTTGCTCGACGGCGATCTCCTGCTCCAGGCCGGTTTGGTCGGTCAACGCACGCTCCTTCAGAGGTCGCCGGCAGGCGGCGGGAACCGCGCGGGCCAACCGAGAAGGGTACGGCCCCGGGCCCGACCCGCCGCGCCCGAGGTGCGCGAACGTGCTCAGACACCCGTCTCGGCGGGGGCCGCGCCACGGCGAGCCGGCGGCGATGCGCCACGGTGGGCCGGCGGCGATTCGGCGAGCACCCGCCGCACCACGCCGGTGAGCGAGGCGTTGACCTCGTCGGGACGTTCCATCATCAGCATGTGCCCGGCACCCGGGCAGACGGTCAGCTCGGTGGCCGGCAGGGCCGCCGCGATCGACTCGGCGCACGGCGGTGGGGTCAGCCGGTCCCGGTCGCCGACCAGGGCGGCGGCCGGCAGGTGGGCCAACGCGGCGAGGGTGTCCAGTCGGTGCTGGGTGCCGATGGAGGCGCGGAACCCGCCGATCGAGCGCAGCGAGGCTCGCGCGACCGCCGACGTCACCAGGCGGATGTCGGCCGGCTCGCAGCGGTCACCGAAGAGCATCCACCGGATGCTCGGTTGCAGCGCGTTCAGCAGTGCCCGGGGCGCGCGCCACGAGCCACACCGGGCCAGCACGCCGGCGCCGGTCGTCTCGGCCAGCCGGATCAACCGGGCGATCCGCGGCGAGAGCCCGTAGACGGTGTGCGTGTGCCCCTCGGCGGTGGTCGAGACGAAGACCAGGCCGGCGGTACGGGCGGCGAAGTGCGCAGGGTGGCGGTGGGCGTACTCCATGATCGTCATGCCGCCCATCGAGTGCCCGACCAGCACCACCGGGCCGGTCGGCGCGACCGCGTCGATCACCGCGGCCAGGTCGTCACCCAACTGGGCCAGGGTGGCAGTGGGCAGCGCCATGCAACTGGACCGGCCGTGCCCGCGCGCGTCGTAGGCGACCACCCTCACGGCACCGCCGAACGGCGGTGCCGTGAGCGCGTCGACCTGCCGGTGCCAGGCGCGCCCGTCCAGCGTCCAGCCGTGCAGCAGGATGGCGGTGACCTGGGCGTCCGTCGGACCCGTCGCCTCGACGTTGAGCCGTACACCGTCCGGCAGACCGACCTCGAACCGCTCCGGCATCGCCACCTCCCCAGGGCCGCCCAGTACCACCAGCACCGGGATACCCGGCGGTAACACCGGCTACCCGCCATGACACCACGCCAATCGCGCCGTGGCGAACATTCCCGACCTCGCCCGTGCCGGACGGCGGCGGGCCAAGCTGAACGGCATGGGGTCGTCGCGAGCGCCCATGGGTGCGACGTCGGGGCAGGGGCGGCAGGCCGGCGGTACGCCCCGCGCCGCGCTGGCCGACCTGCTCGCCGGCAACCGGCGGTTCGTCAGCGGCCAGCCGGTGCACGGGCACGACGTCACGGCCGCCGCCGCGGCCTCCGGCGACCAGCAGCCGTACGCCGTGGTGCTGGGCTGCATCGACTCCCGGGTGCCGTTGGAGGCGATCTTCGACCAGACCTTCGGCGCGATCTGCGTGATCCGTACCGGGGGGCACGTGCTCGATCGCGCGGTCCGCGGCTCGATCGAGTACGTGGTCGGCCAGCTCGGCGTACCGCTGGTGATGGTCCTCGGCCACGAGCGGTGCGGCGCGGTGCAGGCCACGGTGGAGGCGCTGCGCACCGGGCAGCGTCCCGGCGGGTCGCTGGCGCACCTGGTGGACGAGATCGCCCCGGCGGTCACCGAGGCCGGGCTGGACGATCCGGCGGTGCAGCCGCTGGCGATCCGCCGGCACGTCCGGCGTACGGTGCGCACCCTGCGCGAGGACGATCTGCTGGCCGGGCCGGTGGCCGCCGGCCGGGTGGCCGTGGTCGGCGGCCTCTACGACCTGGCCAGCGGCGAGGTCGCCCTGCTCGACCCGGGCTGACCCGGCCCCCCGGACATGCGAAACCGCCCGCCGGGAACTCCCGGCGGGCGGTTTCGTTGGTGCGTGGGGGAGGGGCTCAGCCCTCGAAGACGCCGGCCGCGACCAGGCGCTTCTCGGTGGCCTCCCAGCCGTCACCCGGGTGGGTGGCAGCCAGGTTGTTGATCTCCGCCCGGATCTTGGCGGCGTGACCGGCGGCGGCCAGAACGCGGATCTCCTCGACGAAGGCGTCGGAGTCCGTGCGCAGGTGCGCGGTCTTGCCGTTGGTCAGGTTCCGCACGTAGGCGTGCTTGCCGCCGTTGAGCGGGATGAGGTACTTGAACTCGCCCAGCACGCTGAGGGCGCCACCCTGGCCAGCCTGGCCGGCCCGGACGGACGCGCGCGCGGTCTTAGAGGTGTTGCTCGCCACGGAGGTACTCCTTGCAAGACGTACGGGAGGACTGGACGTCCGGGGGCTGTGTGCGGGTCGTACGTGACTCGACCCGCGAAGGTGTAACGCGGCATAAGCCGCCGGTGGAACTGTACAGGACCACGACATCATGCTGGTCGTCGCGGTGTCCTGAGAGGCAACGGCGACCACCCGTCCGGCTATTCCACCCCGCGTTTTTTCCGATTCCCTGGCGCACCATGCGTCACAGGAGTCATCATGTGTTGCAGCAGCCACCTGGGTGGACGAGGTCGTAGGGGAAGACGCACCTCGCTCTCCGGGAGGTCACCGTGCCAACGCGTGGCGTCGTATACGTCCATTCGACCCCGCTCGCCGTGTGCTCACACGTCGAGTGGGCGATCGCGCGCGTCCTAGCCGCGCCGGTCAACCTGCAGTGGACGGCTCAGCCCGTCGACCCCGGCGCACGCCGGGCCGAGTGCGGGTGGACCGGTCGTCCGGGGACGGGCGCCGAGCTGGCTGCTGCCCTACGGCAGTGGCCCATGATCCGTTTCGAGGTCACCGAGGAGCCGAGTCCCGGCGCCGACGGTGAGCGCTTCATGTACGTGCCAGCCCGTGGCCTGTTCCGGGCAACGGTCGGCGTGGCCGGCGACATCCAGCTCGGCGAGGACCGCCTTCGGGCGCTGATGGCGACCTCCCGGGCCCCCGAGGCGCTGGCGCATGCCCTCGACAAGGCGCTCGGCACGGCGTGGGACGCTGACCTGGAGCCCTACCGGTACGCCGGGGACGGCGCCCCGGTGACCTTGCTCACTCGGGTCGGCTGACCCGGCCGGCGGGCCGCTGGCCGTACGCCGTCGAGCCGGTGACGACCGGTAAGGTCAAGTTGCCCCGATAAGGGAGAAGCTGGTGGGATGGGCGGCGTGTCGAATCGCCCGTGGCGCGCCAGTGTCGCTGTCGCCGCCCTGACCGCCCTGCTCGTCTCCGGCTGCTCAGGTGACCCGGAGCGCCCCAAGCCGACGCCCAGCCCGGTCGGCACGTCCGCGGGCCCGAGCGTCCCGGCCGCGCCGCCGGCCAGCGACCCCGCCGGCCGCGCCGCCGCGCTGGTGGCGACGCTGTCCGACGAGGACCTGGTCGGCCAGGTGCTGATGCCGTACGCCTACGGCGACTCGGCGACGAAGGTCTCCGCCGGCTCGGCGGCCGGTAACCAGGCCCTCGCCGGGGTGGACACCCCCGCCGACATGATCACCAAGTACCGACTGGGTGGCCTGATCCTGGTCGGCTTCAGCGCCGACGACCCGACCAAGGGCAACCAGGAGACCACGAACGTCGACAACCCCAAGCAGGTGCACGAGCTCACCACCGGGCTCCGTACCGCCGCAGGTCGGCTCGCCGCCGGTTCGGCGCCGCTGCTCATCGGCACCGACCAGGAGTACGGCGTCGTCACCCGCGTGACCGACGGAGTCACAGTGCTGCCCAGCGCCCTCGCGGCCGGTGCGGCCGGTGACCCGAAGCTCACCGAGGCCGCCTGGCGGGCCGCCGGCGCCGAGTTGGCCGCGATGGGCATCAACATCGACTTCGCCCCGGTGGCCGACGTGCTGGCCACCCGCAGCACCGTGATCGGCTCCCGGTCGTACGGCGCCGACCCGAAGCAGGCCGCCGCGCAGGTGGACGGCGCGGTCCGTGGCCTCCAGGCGGTCGGGGTCGCGGCCACCCTGAAGCACTTCCCCGGGCACGGCCACAGCGCCGACGACTCGCACCAGGACCTTCCGGTGCTCACCCAGTCCGCCGCGGCGTTGCAGAGCGGCGCGTGGCCGCCGTTCACCGCCGGGATGGAGGCGGGCGCGATGGCCGTGATGTCCGGTCACCTGGACGCGCGCGCGATCGACCCGGGGACCCCGGCGACGTTCTCCCACAAGCTCCTCACCGACGTGCTGCGCGGCCAACTCGGCTTCCAGGGCGTGGTGATCACCGACGGAATGAACATGCCGCCCGCGAAGCGCTGGGCTCCCGGCGAGGCGGCGGTCCGGGCGCTCAACGCCGGTAACGACCTCATCCTGATGACCCCGAACGTCGGTCAGGCATACGACGGGCTGCTCGCCGCGCTGCGCGGCGGATCGCTGCCCCGGACCCGGCTGGTCGAGGCGGTCACCCGGGTGCTGACCATGAAGTTCCGGCTCGCCGAGCTGCCGGTGGCGCAGATGTCCACGCTCAACACCCCGGAGCACCGGGCGGCGGCCGACGCGCTGGCCGCCGCCGCCGTCACCGTGCTGAGGGGTGCCTGCGGCGGAGCGGTACGCGGGCCGGTCACCGTCACCTCGTCCGGCGGTCGGGACGGCACCCGGGCCACGCTCACCGCCGCGCTGACCGCGGCCGGGGTGCAGGTCAAGCCCAGCGGCGGCACGATCGTGCACCTGGTGGGCTACGGCGACGGCACCAAGGACCTGCGCGCGGACGCGGCGGTCACCGTCGCCATGGACACCCCGTACGTCCTGGCCGACGCGAAGTCACCGACGCTGCTGGCCACGTACTCGTCCAGTCGGGCGTCGATGACCGGTCTGGCCGCCGTGCTCGCCGGCAAGGCCCGGCCGGGCGGCCGGTCCCCGGTGGCCGTTCCCGGACTGCCCGCGACGACCTGCGGTACCTGACCGTCCGGCACGGCCAGGTCAGCGCCCACCTCACTCGCCCTTGGCGAGCCCTCGCACCGCGAGCCGGTACGCCGGCAGCACGTCGGTCCGTTCGGTGATCAGGCCCTCGTTGACGGCGAAGACCAGCGTCTGCCCCGCCGACTGGACGGCCAGCGCCCAGTTCCGCGACTCATCCTCCTCCTCGACCAGCGGGTTGGTGGCGAGCCAGGTCATCTCGGTGGCGTCGAAGCCGCCGGCGCGGAGGTCGCGGAACTGTTGGCCGGCGACCGTCTCGCCGGCCCCGGCGGCGAAACTCTCCAGCGCGGCGCGCGGCGTGACCGTCGGCGAGTCCGCCGCCCAGATCCGGAGGAATCCGCCGCCGGCCGGGCGGCCGTCCACCTCACAGCGCACTGTGGTGCCGCCGCGCTTGGTGAGCGCCTCGCCGACCAGCTCGGCCAGCTCACCCTTGGGCGGCTCGATCGCCTTGGCCGTCCACCCGTCGGCCAGGGGAAACGTCACAGGTACCGGGCAGGGGGAACCCGTGCCGCCGGCGGTGCCGCTGGCCGACGCGGGGGCCACCTCGTCGTACCAGGGCTCACCAGTGGCCTGCGGGGCCGGGGCGCCGGCCGCGGGCCCGGCGGGAGCGTTCGAGTCGTCGCCGCAGCCGGTCAGCAGGCCGAGGGTGAGCGCCGCCGCCGACACGGCGACGAGGGTACGAGTGTCCATTGTGGTGATCCCCGTCAGTCGATCTTCAGTCGGCCCATCTAAGCCGTGCGGTCTCCCGACGTCAATCGCGATCGCTGCCCCGTGACCGAAATCGGGTCGCCTCGCCCCGGTCGGTCTGACAACCTCCCCCCATGGGAGCGGCAGCAGGATTCCGGCACACGCAACGGGCGGACGGCACCGTGGTGATCACCCACCATGGCCGGGTCGCCGGCACGCTGCGCGGCGCTCGGGCCGCGGAGTTCCTGGCCGAGGTCGACGACGACCCGCAGTTGGTGATGGCCCGCTGGACCGGCAACTACCGCCACGGCAACGAGCGCACCGCGAAACAGCACCCCCGCAACCGGGGCTGAACGACGCAAAGGGCCCCTCCTCGACGAGAGGAGGGGCCCGTGCGGAGGATCTCAGGGACGGGCGAAGACGAGCGCCACGTTGTGACCGCCGAAGCCGAACGCGTTGTTCAACGCGGCCGGGATCTCCATGTGGCGGGCCTTGTGCGCGGCGACATCCAGGGTGAGGCCTGGCTCCGGGTCGTCGAGGTTGATCGTCGGAGGGACGACACTGTCGCGGATCGCCAGGATGGTGGCGATCGACTCCAGCGCGCCGGCCGCACCGAGCAGGTGACCGGTCATCGACTTCGTCGCGGACAGCACCGGGTGGTCGCCGAGCGCCTTGTGCAGCCCGCCGATCTCCAGCATGTCCCCGACCGGGGTCGAGGTGGCGTGCGCGTTGACGTGCACGATGTCCCGCTTGGCCACGTCCGCGTCGGCGATCGCCTTGGCGATGGCCCGGATGGCGCCCTCGCCCTCGGCGTGCGGCTGCACGATGTCGTACGCGTCGGAGGTGATGCCGGCACCGGCGAGGCGCGCGTACACCCGGGCGCCCCGGGCCGCGGCGTGCTCGGCCCGCTCCAGCACCACGATGCCGGCGCCCTCGCCGAGGACGAAACCGTCCCGGCCCCGGTCCCACGGGCGGGAGGCCCGCTCCGGGTCGTCGTTGCGGGTCGACATGGCCCGCATCGAGCTGAAGCCGGCGATCGGCAGCGGGTGGATGACCGCCTCGGTGCCGCCGGCCACCACCACGTCGGCCCGGCCGGAGCGGATGATGTCCAGACCGAGGGCGATCGCCTCGGCGCCGGTGGCGCAGGCGCTGGCCACCGAGTGCACGCCGGCCTTGGCGCCCAACTCCAGCCCGACCCAGGCGGCCGGACCGTTCGGCATCAGCATCGGGATGGTGTGCGGGGACACCCGCCGTGGCCCGGAGGCCTCCAGGATGTCGTCCTGGGCGAGCAGGGTGGTGGCACCGCCGATGCCGGAGCCGACGCTGACGGCCAACCGCTCGCCGTCGAGGTCGGAGCCGGCGAGGCCGGCGTCCGCCCAGGCCTGCTGCGCCGCGATGATCGCGATCGCCTCGGAACGGTCCAGGCGGCGCAGGCGAACCCGGTCCAGCACCTCGGACGGCTCCACGGCCAACTGGGCGGCGATCCGGACCGGCAGTTGCTCGGCCCACTCCTGGGTGAGGGCACTCACCCCGGAGCGGCCGGCGAGCATTGCGTCCCAGGTCGACGCGACGTCCCCGCCAAGCGGGGTCGTCGCGCCGAGCCCGGTGACGACGACGTCAGGACGACTCATGATCAGGACTGCGCCGCGATGTAGCTGACAGCGTCGCCGACGGTCTTGAGGTTCTGCACCTCGTTGTCCGGGATCTTGACGCCGAACTTCTCCTCGGCCGCGACCACTACCTCAACCATGGAGAGCGAGTCGACGTCGAGGTCGTCGGTGAAGGACTTCCCCTCGGCCACGTCGTCCGGGTTCACTCCGGCAACCTCTTCGAGGATCTCGGCGAGGCCGGTGGTGATCTCGTCACGGGTCATTGCGGTTGGTTCCTTTCATCGGGGTTCTCCGGCGGTCGGCGTCGCCGACCGCCACTCCTCGACGCGTACGCGCCCGAGGGGGTCATCAGGGGCAGCGGACGACCTGACCGGCGTAGGTCAGGCCACCGCCGAAGCCGAAGAGCAGCACCGGCGCGCCCGAGGGCACCTCCCGGCGCTCGACCAGCTTGGACAGGGCCAGCGGCACACTCGCCGCCGAGGTGTTGCCGGACTCGACGATGTCCTTCGCGATGATCGCGTCGGGGATGTTGAGCCGCTTGGCGATGCCGTCGATGATCCGGGCGTTGGCCTGGTGCGGCACGAAAGCGGCCAGCTCCGACGGGTCGACCCCGGCCCGCTCGCAGGCCTGGAGCGCGAGCGGCGCGATCGCGGTGGTGGCCCAGCGGAAGACCGCCTGACCCTCCTGCTGGATGTACGGGCGCCAACCCTCGATGCGGACCGCGTCGCTCTTGTCCGGCACCGAACCCCAGACCACCGGGCCGATGCCGGTCGGCTCGTCGTCGGCGGTGGCGGAGACCACCGCGGCACCGGCCCCGTCCGCGAAGATGATGCAGGTGGAGCGGTCGGTCCAGTCCGTGAAGTCGGACAGCTTCTCCGCGCCGATGACGATCGCGTTGCGCGACGCCCCGGCCCGGATGGCGTGGTCGACGGTGCCCAACGCGTAGGCGAAGCCCGAGCAGGCGGTGTTGAGGTCGAACGCGCCCGGCGCGGTGATGCCCAGCTTGGCGGCGACCCGGCAGGCCACGTTGGGGCTGCGGTCGATGGAGGAGCAGGTGGCGACCACGACCAGATCGATGTCGGCGGCGGTCAGGCCCGAGTTGGCCAGCGCCTTACCGGCGGCCGCGGCGGCCATGTCGGCGACCGTCTCACTGTCGGCGATCCGCCGGCTGACGATGCCGACGCGGTCGCGGATCCACTCGTCGTTGGTGTCGACGAGCTGGGCGATGTCGTCGTTGGTCACCACCCGGGAGGGCTGGTAGTGCCCCATCGAGACGATGCGACTGCCAGTCATGAACGACCTCCGATACGGGCGATCAGGTCCCGTGCGGCCGGCAGGTCGTCCGGGGTGTTGAGGGTGACGATCTCCGGGGCGCCGTCGCCCTTGAGTTCCCGCTTGACCAGGCCGGCGAGGGTGCCGGCCGGGGGCAGTTCGATCACGCCGGTGACGCCGAGGTCGGCCAGCGTGCGCATGCACAGGTCCCAGCGCACCGGCGCGGTGACCTGACGAACGAGGCGCTGCACCATGGCCGCGCCGTTGTCGACAGCGGTGCCGTCGAGGTTCGACAGCAGGGTCCGGGCCGGGTCGGCGGGGGTGATCCCGGCGGCCTCCGCGGCGAGCGCGGTCTCGGCCGGGGCCATGTACGGCGTGTGGAACGCGCCGGCCACCTGGAGTCGGATGATCCGGGTGCGGGCGGGCGGCGCGGCGGCGAGCTTGTCGAGCCCGTCCAGGGCGCCCGCGGCGACGATCTGCCCGGCTCCGTTGCGGTTGGCCGGGTAGAGCCCGTTCGCCTCGATCGCGGCGATCACCTCGTCGGGGTCGCCGCCGAGCACCGCTGCCATTCCGGTCGGCTCCAGCGCGCACGCGGCAGCCATCTCCCGGCCGCGGACGCCGGCCAGGGTGATCGCGGCGTCGGCCGACAGCACACCGGCCAGCGCGGCGGCACCCAGCTCGCCGACGCTGTGGCCGGCGGTGAGTGCGACGCCGTCCAGCGGCAGGTGCTCGGCCGCGAGCAACGCCGCGGCGACCAGCAACGGCTGGGTGCGGGCGGTGTCCTTGATCTCGTCGGCGTCGGCGGCGGTGCCCAGGTGCAGCAGGTCGACCCCGGCCAACGCCGACCAGTCGCGCAGTCGCGCCTCAGTGCCGGGCAGGTCGAGCCAGGGGGTCAGGAAGCCGGGTTTCTGAGAACCCTGGCCGGGACTAAGTACGGCGAGCACGTCTATGACTCTCCCGGATAACGGCGGGTAACGCGGTGCCGCCTTCGACCAAACCACACTAGGACCTTTAGAGGTTTCCTACAAAGATCGGCGGGGATCATCCTCGGTTTGGGCGGATTTCCGGGCAGCCGGGGTCATTGTCTGAGTCGGGACCGGCGAGGCCAGCGGGGCGACCGGATCCAACCGACCCACGGTCAGCGCGACCTGAAGGGCGAACGCGTCGCGCGGCGACAGTGGCGAGAACCCGGTCACCTCGGCGATCCGGCGCAACCGGTAGCGCACCGTGTTCGGGTGCACGAACAGTGCCCGGGCCGCGCTCTCCAGCGTGCCACCGGCGGCCAGGAAGGCGTCCAGGGTCGCCAGCAGTTCCCCACCGGCGCGCACCAGCGTCGCGTACACGTCGTGACGCAGCCGCCGACGGGCCTCCGCGTCGCCGGCGAGGGCCCGCTCCGGCAGCAGGTCCGCGGCCGGCACCGGCCGGGGCGCGCTCGGCCAGGCCGGTGCGGCCCGAAAGCCGGACAGCGCGGCCCGCGCCGACTCGGTCGCCTCGTCGAGGCTCGGTACGGCGGGACCGACCACCACCGGGCCGTCCCCGAACGCGCTCAGCAGCTTCGCGGTGGCGGTCAGCGGGTCAGGTGCGCCGCCCAGCACGATCACCAGCCGGTCGCCGTGCACACCGCCGATCACCTCCACGCCGATCCGGCGGGCCTGCCGGTAGACCACGTGCAGCACCGCGGAGACCTCACCGCCGGGCGACCGACCGACAGCCACCGCCACCGGCGGCGCGTCCGCCCAGCCGAGCGCGGCGGCCCGACTGGCCAGGACGTCCGGCGAGTCACCGCGCAACAGCGCGTCGACCAGCAGCGCCTGCAACCGGGCGTCCCAGGCGCCGCGCGACTCGGCGGCCCGCGCGTACACCCGGGCGGCGGAGAACGCGATCTCCCGGGAGAAGCGCAGCACCGCCTCGCGTAGCTGCTGCTCCTCGCCCTCGGCGGCCAGGTGCGACACCTGCTCCTCGACCACGTCGATCGTCACCTTGATCAACGCCACGGTCTGCTGGAGGGTGATCGACCGGGCCAGCGCCTGTGGGGCGGCGGCGAAGACCTCGTCCGAGACCTCCTGGGTGCTGTCCGCCGTGCCGCCGCCCTCGCGCAGCCACTGCACCAGCGACCTCGCGCCCGCCTGGGCCACCAGCATCACCCAGGAACGCTGGTCGGCCGGCAGCGCCCGGAACCAGGGCAGCGTCTCGTCCATCCGGGCCACGCTGGAGGTGGCCAACGCCCCCGCCGATCGTTCGATCCGGCGCAGCGTGGCCGACAGCTCCCCACCGCCCGGCGTGCTCACCGCCCTAGCCTGACACGTCGTGAGCAGGCCAACCACGCCGGCACCGGTACCGCCGACCATCGTCGGCGCGCCCAGCGGGCCCGTCTCACGGCTGTGGGGGAGCGGGCAGGCCCACCTCCTGGGCCAGGATCGCGGCCTGCACCCGGCTGCGAAGGTCCAGCTTCGCCAGGATCCGGCTCACATGGGTCTTGGTGGTGCTCTCCGCCAGCACCAGTCGATCGGCGATCTGCTGGTTGGACAGGCCCAACCCGAGGCAGGCCAGCACGTCACGCTCACGCGGAGTGAGGGTGTCCAGCGCGGCCCGGGCGTCCGCCGACGCACCGGGCGCGGTGGCCGCGAACGCGGTGATCAACCGGCGGGTCACCGTGGGCGCGATGAACCCGTCACCCCGTGCCACCGTCCGCACCGCGTTGACCAGACCGTCGGCGTCGGTGTCCTTGAGCAGGAACCCGGCCGCGCCGGCCCGCAACGCCCCGAAGACGTACTCGTCCAGGTCGAAGGTCGTGAGCACCAGCACGTCGGCGAGCCCGTCGCTGACGATCGCCCGGGTCGCGGAGATGCCGTCCCGGTGCGGCATCCGCACATCCAGCACCGCCACGTCGGGGCGCAGCTCCCGGCACAGGCGCACCGCTGCGTCGCCGTCGGCCGCCTCGCCGACCACCTCGACGCCCGCTGAGCCGTTCAGGATCAGGGCCAGTCCGGCCCGTACCGCCGGCTGGTCGTCGGCCAGCACCACCCGTACCGTCGCCGGACCCGCGTCGGCCGGCGGCCGCGCCGGCCCGGTCACCCGCCCTCCCCGGTGGGCAGGGCCGCCCGCACCTGCCAGCGGCCGTCGTGCGGCCCGGCGGTGAACCGGCCGGCCAGCAGCGTGGCGCGCTCGCGCATGCCGATCAGCCCGGCTCCGGCGCCCGGCAGCCCGGCCCCGCCCCGACGCACCGGGTTCTCCACCGTCAGCACCACCTCGGCCGGCCGGTACGCGATCGTCAGCTCCGCCTCACCCGTACCGTGCTTGAGCGCGTTCGTCAGCGACTCCTGCACGATCCGGTACGCGGCGAGGTCCACCCCCACCGGCAACGCGCCCGGTGTGCCATCGGTCCGGACCCGGACGGCGAGGCCGGCCGCCCGGACCCGGTCGACCAGTCCGTCCGCCTCGGCCAGCCGCGCGGTGACCACCTCCGGCGCGGCCGGGTCGGCGCCGGTTCCGGGCTCGCGCAGCACCTCGATCATCTGACGCATCTCGGCGAGGCCCTGCACGCTGCTCTCCCGGATCACCCGCAACGCCGACTCCACCTGCCCGCGATCCAACCCGGGCACGGAGAGCACGGCGGTGGCGTGGATGGCCACCGCGCTGAGGTGGTTCGCGACCACGTCGTGCAGCTCCCGGGCCATCCTGGCCCGTTCGGCGCTGACCGCCTGCCGACGGTCCAACTCGACCAGCCGGGCGGTCTGCTCGGCCCGCGCCCGCTCGGCGGCGGCCTGGTCGCGGTACTGCCGCACACTGATGCCGGTCAGCACCGGCAGCAGCCCGGCGAGCACCACCAGCACCCCGAGCGCCGCCCCGCGCCACTGGCCGTACGCGAGCACGCCGACGACCACCCCGACCAGGCTCAGCGCCACGGTGATCCGCAGCAACCACCGCCACAGCCGGGGCGGGCCGTACACGCAGGCGTCGTAGAGCACCTGCGTGTAGACCAGGACCGTGCCCAGCGAACTGCCCAGTGCCGTGTCGACCACCAGCGCGCCGGTCCCCACGGCCAGGCTGGCGCGGGGTGCGACCCGCCGCAGGCCGACGGCGACGCAGACCGCCACCAGCGGCGGCAGGAACAATGCCGACGGCACGTTCGCGTCGGGGCGGACCTGCGGTTGCCACCCCAGGGCGTGCAGCACCAGACCACCGGCCAGCGACGCGCCGGCCAGCACGAGGTCGCGGCCGAGGGTGCCGGAGTCGAGCCACGGTGGCGCACGCATGCCCCGATCCCACCACAGTCGTCGCCCACCGAACTCCCACCGGGGGAGGACCTCTACCGCACCGCCATGCGCCGAAAGGGGTACGCGGACCCGTACCGACCGCCGGTACGGTCCTCGGCCGTCACGCGCCGGGTGAACGGCACGAAAAGAAGCTGTGAACTGCGTAACCGGCCCCCGCGCCCGGCAAAGTCTCCAAGGACCGGCCGGTCCGGACCCTGGGTACGCTGCGCGCGGCCCCGTCGGTCCCGGCCAGTACGGTGACAGGGCACCTCGGGGAGAGCACCCGAGGGTGAGGCGAGCGTGAGGAGACCGGGGATGGCGCACGGGGAGGCCGAGCACGGCTGCGCCCAGGGCGAGCCCTGCCGGCCGGGGCACCACGACCCGCAGGCGGCTGGCAAGCACCGGCGGCCGGTCGGCGGCGCACCATCGCACCCGGTGGAGCCACTGCACGGGCGCGTCGACGACGAGCCCGTGCTGCCGCGCCAGCGCTCCGCCGAGCCTGCTGGTCTCGCCGAGCCCGACTCGGACGTTCCCGCTGGTTGCCTCAGCGAACTTCCCGGCTGGGCCGGGGCGCACCGGCACGGCGCGGTCCGGCCGCGGCCGCGGGCCACCCGCCGGGAGCGCCCACCGCGCCGCTGGTGCTGAACACCGCCGGCGCACTCGCTGATCAGCGAGTGCGCCGGGTCAGCGCCAGCTCAGCGGGTGCGGCGGCGGATCAGCAGGGCGATCCCGGCGAGGCCGACCGTGATGGTCAGCATCACGCCGACGTTGAGCAGCAGCAGGCGTTGCAGGTCGCCGAGCGCCTCGTCGAGGTCCTTCGCCGGGTCCAGCGTGTCCTCCGGGAGCACGCGCTCGCCGCCGCCCGCGCCCCCACTGACCGTGTCGAACTGCCGCTCCAGCGGCACACCGGCGGTGCGCAGGGTCTCGGACATGCTGAGCCGACCCAGGAACCATCCCGCGGTGGTCTTGCGGCCGTCCGGCTGCTTCGCCGGCCGGTAGACGCGGGGGCCGCCGATCGCCTTGGGATAGAGGTCGTAGGTCTGCTTCGGCGTCTCGCCAGCGAGCACCACGACCGTGTATTTCGGACCGAGGTTGGCTGCCTTCGGACCGGTCGGCATGCCGGTACGAGCGAGGAAGTTGACCTGGTCGATGACCGCGCCCACGAGGGCGGGCTCCTTGTCCGCGTGCAACCGCAGCGGCTCGGACAGCCCCGTGCCGGTGATGTCCACTGCGGCGGGTGCCGGCTTCGGCGCCGCCGAGGCCGAGCCAGCGGTGCCAAGCGACAGCAGTGCCACCGCCAGCGTGCCCGCCAACACGGCGGCCAACCGCCTCATGTGTCGGACCATCCCGCCTCCTCGCCCCGTTCGATGGATGGCTTCGTCGTGACGTCTGGACCGATCTGCCGGTGCGGCATCGACCGGATGGTCGCGTCCACTCCTACAGACTCCGCAGAACGTCGATGAGTTGCAGCTTTCGGAACAGTAATTGGAACTATCTGCGATCTCTGCTCGACTAATGAGGAGCCGTTTGATCAGCGGGCGGATCGTACCCTTACGGAGGGGTTCATGGGGGGCAGGGTTACACGTACGGTGCGGGTCATGCCAGTGGTGCTCGGCGTGGCGTTCGGTGTGTCGTTTCTGGTGCCGGCGACACCGGCCGCCGCCCACAACGAGCTGACCGGTAGCAACCCGCGCGACGGCGCCCGCGTGGCGTCGGCACCCGCCCGGGTCGAGCTGCGGTTCCTCGCCAAGCCGTCGCCGACCACGACAAAGATCACAATAACCGGACCGGACAATGTGGTCGCTGGCGGGACTCCCGCCTTCGACGGCAGTCGGGTGCGGGTGCCGTTCAAGCCGGCCGCCGCCGGGCTCTACATCGTCGGCTACCAGCTCGCGTCGTCCGACGGGCATCCGGTGAAGGGCGAGGTGCGGTTCACCCTCACCACCGGCACCGCCGCCGACCCGTCCGCCTCGCCGTCGGCCGCCGCCAGCGCCGGCCCGACCGGTTCGCCCTCAGCCGTCGGCGTGCCCTCCGCCGGGCCCGCATCGGCGACACCCGGCAGCTCGACGGCCTCCACTGTGCCGGCGGCGTCGGAGCAGTCCGACTCCGGCGGTCGCTGGTGGATCTGGGCGCTCGGCGGCCTGCTGCTGCTCGCCGCGCTCGCAACCGGCCTCGTGTTCCGCCGCAGACGCGGAGCCCAGTGATCAGCGGAGCGGAGCGCAATGCGCTCCGCTCCGCGATCTTGCACTTGCTGCCCCGACACAAGGGGCATCCCACTCATGTCGACAACCGAAACCGCAAGATCGGCGAGGTTGTCTTCGTCAGACCAGGCGCAGGCGGGCGGCGCGGATCCGGGTCAGGGTGCGCTCGCGACCGAGCACCTCCAGCGACTCGAACAGCGGCAGACCCACGGTCCGGCCGGTGACCGCGACCCGCACCGGTGCCTGCGTCTTGCCGAGCTTGAGGCCCCGCTCGGCGCCGACCGCCTCCAGCGTCGACTTCAACGACTCGGCGTCCCAGGACTCCAGCGCCTCGAACGCCGCGACGGCGTCGTCCAGCAGCTCGGCGGAACCGTCCTTCATCGTCTTGGTCCAGGCGGCCTCGTCGATCAGCGGTGAGGCCAGGAAGAGGAAGTCGACGTTCGGCACGATCTCGCTGAGCACCGCGATCCGCGTCTGGGCCAGCGGCGCCACGGCGGCGAACGCGTCGGCGTCGAACTCCTCCGGCTGCCACGGCGGCGGTGCGATGGTCCCGGTGCCGGTGAGCCACGGCTGGCAGGCGTCGATGAACTCGGCCACCGGCAGCGCGCGAATGTACTCGCCGTTGAACGCGCGCAGCTTCTTCTCGTCGAAGAACGCCGAGGAGAGGTTGACCTCGTCCAGCCGGAACTCGTCCTCGATGACCGACCAGGGGACGATCTCCCGGTCGCCGGAGGGAGCCCAGCCGAGCAGCATGAGGTAGTTGCGCATCGCGCCGGCCAGGTAACCCTCGTCGCGGTACGCCTCCAGGGCGACCTTGTCCCGGCGCTTGGAGAGCTTCTGCCGCTTCTCGTTGACCACCACCGGCACGTGCGCCCAGATCGGCGGCTTGACCCCGAGGGCTTCCCAGAGCAGCTGCTGCTTGGGGGTGTTGGGCAGGTGCTCCTCGGCCCGGATCACGTGGGTGATCCCCATGGTCATGTCGTCGACGACGTTGGCCAGCAGGAAGACCGGCGAGCCGTCGCCCCGGGCGATGACGAAGTCCTCGATGAGCTTGTTCTCGAAGGTGGGCTCACCACGGATCAGGTCGACCACCACTGTCGCGCCCTCGTCGGGCGTACGGAAGCGCAGGGCGTGCCCCGGGCCGGGGCCGAGGCCACGGTCGCGGTGGTAGCCGTCGTAGCCCTGGTACTGCGAGCCGGTGCGGGCCTGCACGTCCTCGCGGGTGCAGTCGCAGTAGTAGGCGCGGCCCGACTCGTACAGGCGCGCGGCGGCGGCCCGGTGCTCGCCGGCGTTCGCCGACTGGAAGTACGGGCCCTCGTAGCTGCCCCGGGAGATCCCGATCCAGTCCAGCGCGGAGAGGATGCCCTCGGTCCACTCGGGCTTGTTGCGCGCCGCGTCGGTGTCCTCGATGCGCAGCACGAACACGCCGCCCTGCTGCTTGGCGTAGATCCAGTTCTGCAGCGCCGAGCGGGCGCCGCCGACGTGGAACATACCGGTCGGGGAAGGGGCGAAGCGCACACGTACTGTCACGTCCCCCAGCCTACGGCGGGGGTCGAGCGCATTCCGGCCAGGGGCCTCGACTCACGGCACCGAGCGGATCTTGACGACCAGGGCGCTGCCGAGCAGGGTGACCACGGCGGTGACCGCGTAGAGCGTGGGATAGCCGCCCAGGTACACCACGAGCGGGGCGGAGAGAGCCGGACCGAGCACCTGCGGCGCCGAGTTGGCGATGTTGATGACGCCCAGGTCCTTGGCCCGGTCGGTGGCCCGGGGCAGCACCTGGGTGATCAACGCGGCGTCCACCGAGAGGTAGACGCCGTAGCCGGCGCCGAGCAGCAGCGCGGCGACGATCGCCATCGGCCAGACCGGCGCGACCGCGAGCAGCAGCGCCGCCACCGCCATGATCAGCCCGGAGACGATCACGTAGATCTTGCGGCGACCGGAACGGTCGGACATCCGGCCGGCGATCACCGCGGTCAGCATCATCCCGAGCGTGTAGAGCAGGATCAGCACCAGCAGGCCGCCCTCGGGGTCGGGGTGACGCACCCCGTCGCTGAGGAAGTACAGCAGGTAGAGGGTGCCCAGGGCGTTGCCCAACTGGACCAGGAACCGGGTGATCCAGGCCCAGGCGAAATCCGGGTGCCGGCGAGGGCTGATCCACATCGAGGCCAGCAGCGCCCGCGTCCGGATCGCCGGCCGATGGGTACGCGGCAGCGGTTCGTCGGGGGTGAGCAGCGCGAACGGCAGCGACAGCAGCAGGATGGCCACGGCGATGGCCAGGTAGCCGGCGGCGTTGCCGGTGACCACGGCGGTGACCAGCACCGCGCCGAGCACCAACCCGAGTGCCTGCGGGATGCCCACCCACCCGGAGACCCCGCCGCGCTGGCGCACCGGGACCCGGTCCGGGATGGCGGCGGTGAGGCTGGCCAGCATCGCGTTGAAGCAGACCTGCGCGGCGACCCAGCCGAGGGCGACGCCGAGGATGGTCCGTTGCTGGGCCAGCAGCACCAGGGCCGTCGCGCCGAGCACGGCCCCGCCCGCCGTCCAGACGTGCCGACGGCCGAACTCGCGGCCGGCGATCCGCAGGCAGGTCCGGTCGGAGAACGCGCCCGCCAGGGGGTTGGCCAGCACCGCTGCCAGCGCACCGAGGCCGGTGACCACGGCCAGCATGTTCTCCTTGTCGCCGGGCGCGATCTGCTCGATCTGTTGCGGCAGCAGCACCTGGATGGGCGTGAAGAACGCCATCCACACGCCGAGGTTGGCCGCGAAGATCAAACCGATCCAGCCGCGCCGCACCGGCACGGTCGGCTCGGCGAGCGCCGCCGGCAGCGACGCCGGCGTCGGGTCGAGGGTGGTCACCGCGCCGACCCGGGCCGGCTGGCCGCGATCACGTCCCGCATCCAGGTGTACGACGACTTCGGCGTACGGGTCTGGGTGGCGTAGTCGACGTGCACCAGACCGAAGCGCTTGGTGAACCCCTCGGCCCACTCCCAGTTGTCCAGCAGCGACCAGACGAAGTACCCGCGGACGTCCACCCCGTCGTCGATGGCGGCCCGGACCGCCCGCAGGTGCCCGTCGAGGTACGCGATCCGCTCCGGGTCGGCCACCTGCCCGTCGGCGTCGGGGGCGTCGTCGTACGCGCAGCCGCTCTCGGTGATCTCGATGGGCGGCAGCGCGTCGCCGTAGGTGTCGCGCAGCCAGCCGAGCAGCTCGCGTAGCCCGTCGGGGGCCACCGGCCAGTCGAAGGCGGTACGCGGGTAGCCGTCCAGCGGCACGAGGTCGAACGGCAGGGGTGAACCCTCCTCGGCAGCCCGTACGCCGCTGGGGTTGTAGTAGTTCACCCCGAGCACGTCGATCGGCGCGGCGATCGTGTCGAGGTCGCCGGGGTGGATGACGCTCGGGTCGAAGCCGGGCAGCTCCGGGTAGCCGCGGCCGAGCAGCGGGTCGGTGAAGAGCCGGTTGTGCAGCGCCTCGTACGCCGCCCCGGCGGCCCGGTCGGCGTCGTGGTCACCGAGCACCCGCACCGGGGAGTAGTTGTTGGCGATCGCCACCGGGCTGGCGGTGTGGGTCCGCAGCGCGGCGACCGCGAGCCCGTGCCCGAGCAGTTGGTGGTGGGCGGCCGGGAAGGCGTCGAACAGCAGCATCCGGCCGGGGGCGTGCACACCCATGCCGTAGCCGAGGCTCATGTGGATGAACGGCTCGTTGAGGGTGATCCAGAGCCGGACCCGGTCGCCGAGGCGGGCGGCGGTCTTCTCGGCGTACTCGGCGAACCGGGCCGCGGTGTCGCGGTGCAGCCAGCCTCCGGCGTCCTCGAGAGGTTGCGGCAGGTCCCAGTGGTAGAGGGTGGCCACCGGGTCGACGCCGGCGGCCAGCAACTCGTCCACCAGGCGGTCGTAGAAGTCCAGGCCGGCCGGGTTGGCGGGGCCGGCGCCGGTGGGCTGGATCCGGGGCCAGGCGATGGAGAACCGGTACGCGGAGACGCCCAGGCCGGCCAGCAGCGCCACGTCCTCGGTGTGCCGGTGGTAGTGGTCGCAGGCCACCTCGCCACTGCTGCCGTCGCTGATCCGCCCGGGGGAGTGCGCGAACGTGTCCCAGATGGACGGACCGCGCCCGTCGGCGGTGGTGGCGCCCTCGATCTGGTGGGCCGATGTGGACACGCCCCAGCGGAAGCGGGTGGGGAACTCGGGCATCGGTGCGGTTGACATGCGCCCTCCCGGTCAACGTGAAACGTGCTCGGGACTTTAGGGCGCTCTCGATGAATGCGCCATAGGCCGGCCTGGCGCAATGCGCAATGGTTGATCGGCGTGTCTTTTTCCGAACCCGTCCAGGTAAGTCCGATTTAGCGCATAGAGTGCCGATATCGTGGGATGTCCTCACCGGAGGAAAGACGGAAATGATCCTCGTGGAACGCAGTGCGCACGTGGCGGCGCCAATTGAAGTGGTCTGGGATGTCGTGCAGCGGGCCGAGCAGTTGCCGGCCTGGCTGGCCGGGGTCCGCGCGGCCGAAGTGCTCTCGGGAGAGGGCTTCGGGCGGCGACAACTGGTCCAGGCGGGGCGCGGCTCGGCGCACGAGGCCGAGGTGATCGCCTACCAGGAGCCGACGCTGATCGGCTGGCGGGAACGGGCGAAGGGCGCCGGTGCTCGTGCGGAGGCGCGCACCGAGATCTACGTCCAACTCACCGGAGACGAGGAGGAGGGCGGGACCATCGTGCGGCTCATCGTGGTCCGCTGGCCGGCCGGCCCGGTCAAGGCGGCCCTCCTGCGCCTCGGACTGCGTCGGGTGGGCGCCGACCTGGAGGACTCGCTGGCCCGGCTCACCGACCTGGCCGCCGTCGGCTGACGAGCGCCCATCCTCCCGGCGTCACCCGCGACGGCGGTGGTCCGGATCCCCGCCAGGGCCCCCGGACCACCGCCGCTCCCGTCCCTTGTTGGCGTCGATCATGGACTCGTGGTGCCTGGTACGCGGTGACGTGTCCCCTTCGTCCACCACCACAACTCCCTGATCGACCCGTTACGGGTGTGGGAAGTAGCCAGAAGGGCCCGGCGCGTCAGCGCCGGGCCCTTCTGGGGTTGTGCTCTTTCTAGCTGTCGCCGCCGGTCTCGCCGACCGGGGCGGCGTTGACGTCGTCGATCGCGTACTTCTTGGCGGCCTCGGCCGGCACCGTGGTCGCCACCGCGCCGCTGCGGGCGAGCTGCCGCAGCGTGGCCACCACGATCGACTCCGCGTCGACGTGGAAGTGCCGGCGCAGCGCGTGCCGGGTGTCCGACATGCCGAAACCGTCGGTGCCGAGCGACGTGTAGTCGCCGGGTACCCAGCGGGCGATCAGATCCGGTACCGCGCGCATGAAGTCGCTGACCGCGATCTTCGGGCCGTCCGCCTCGGCCAGCTTCTGCTGGATGTACGGAACCTTCGCCTCGGCGCCCGGGTTGAGCAGGTTGTACTCCTCGGTCTCCACCGCGTCGCGGCGCAGCTCGGTCCAGGAGGTCACCGACCAGACGTCGGCACCCACCCCCCAGTCCTGGGCGAGGAGCTGCTGGGCCTTGAGCGCCCACTGCATCCCGGTGCCCGAGGCGAGCAGGTTGGCCTTCGGGCCGTCGACCTGCGGTGCCGGCGAGTAGCGGTAGATGCCCTTGAGCAGGCCCTCCACGTCCACGTCGGCCGGCTCGGCCGGCTGGAGGGTCGGCTCGTTGTAGACCGTCAGGTAGTAGAAGACGTTCTCCTGCGCGTCCCCGTACATCCGGTGCAGACCCTGCTCCAGAATGTGCGCGATCTCGTACGCGAACGCCGGGTCGTACGCCACCACTGCCGGGTTGGTCGCGGCGATCAGCAGCGAGTGCCCGTCCTCGTGCTGAAGGCCCTCACCGTTGAGCGTCGTCCGACCCGCGGTGGCGCCGAGCAGGAAGCCCCGGGCCATCTGGTCGGCCGCGGCCCACAGCCCGTCGGCGGTCCGCTGGAACCCGAACATCGAGTAGAAGATGTACATCGGGATCATCGGCTCGTCGTGCGTGGCGTACGCCGAACCGGCCGCCGTGAACGAGGCCACCGAACCGGCCTCGTTGATCCCCTCGTGCAGGATCTGCCCGGTCGTCGACTCCTTGTACGACAGGAACAGCTCCCGGTCGACCGAGGTGTAGCGCTGACCGTGCGGCGAGTAGATCTTCGCGGTCGGGAAGATCGAGTCGAGACCGAAGGTGCGGGCCTCGTCCGGGATGATCGGCACCCAACGCTTGCCGAACTCCTTGTCCTTCATCACGTCCTTGAGCAGACGGACGAAGGCCTGCGTGGTGGCGACCTTCTGCTTGCCGGAGCCGCGCTTGATGTCGGCGAACCGCTCCGGCCCGGGGATGGCCAGCCGCTTCGTGCTGGTCCGCCGGGACGGCAGGTACCCGCCGAGCTGCTCGCGCCGCTCCTTGAGGTACGCCAGCTCCTCGGACTTCTCACCCGGGTGGAAGTACGGCGGCAGGTAGGGGTTGTCCTCCAGCGCCGAGTCCGGGATGTCCAGGTAGAGCCGGTCGCGGAAGGTCTTCAGGTCCTCCAGCGTCAGCTTCTTCATCTGGTGGGTCGCGTTGCGGCCCTCGAAGTGCGAGCCGAGGGTCCAGCCCTTGATCGTCTTCGCCAGGATGACGGTGGGCTGACCGGTGTGCTCGGTGGCCGCCTTGTAGGCCGCGTAGAGCTTGCGGTAGTCGTGCCCACCCCGCTTGAGGTTCCAGATCTCGTCGTCGCTGAGCGGCTCGACCATCTTGCGGGTCCGTGCGTCACGGCCGAAGAAGTGCTCCCGCACGTACGCGCCGGACTCCGCCTTGTAGGTCTGGTAGTCGCCGTCGGTCGTGGTGTTCATCAGGTTGACCAACGCGCCGTCGGTGTCCGCGGCGAGCAGCGGGTCCCACTCACGACCCCAGACGACCTTGATCACGTTCCAGCCGGCACCCCGGAAGAACGCCTCCAGCTCCTGCATGACCTTGCCGTTGCCCCGGACCGGGCCGTCCAGCCGCTGGAGGTTGCAGTTGATCACGAAGGTGAGGTTGTCCAGCTCCTCGCGGGCGGCGACGCCGATGGCGCCGAGCGTCTCCGGCTCGTCCATCTCGCCGTCGCCGAGGAACGCCCAGACGTGCTGCTGGGAGGTGTCCTTGATGCCGCGGTGCTGCAGGTACCGGTTGAACCGGGCCTGGTAGATCGCGTTCAGACCGCCGAGGCCCATTGAGACGGTGGGGAACTCCCAGAAGTCCGGCATCAGCCGAGGGTGCGGGTACGAGGGCAGCCCACCACCGGGGTGCGACAGCTCCTGGCGGAACCCGTCGAGCTGGTGCTCGCTGAGCCGCCCCTCCAGGAACGCCCGCGCGTACATGCCGGGGGAGGCGTGGCCCTGGTAGAAGATCTGGTCGCCACCGCCCGGGTGGTTCTTGCCCCGGAAGAAGTGGTTGAAGCCCACCTCGTAGAGCGACGCCGAGCTGGCGAAGGTGGAGATGTGCCCGCCGACGCCGATCTCCGGGCGCTGCGCCCGGTGCACCAGCATGGCGGCGTTCCACCGGACGTACGCCCGGATCCTCCGCTCGACGTGCTCGTCACCCGGGAACCAGGGCTCGCGCTCCGACGGGATGGTGTTGATGTAATCGGTGGTGGTCAGGGGCGGAACCCCGACCTGGCGCTCACGGGCCCGCTCCAGCAGGCGCAGCATGACGTAGCGGGCGCGTTTGGCGCCGCGTTCGTCGATGACACCGTCAAGCGACTCGACCCATTCGCTGGTCTCTTCAGGGTCGATGTCCGGAAGCTGGCTCGGTAGGCCGTCGCTGATCACCGGGCGCTTGCGTTCCGTAGCCACAGGCGTTCCCTCGGTTGTGTGTGGGATAGGTCTCTAGCGCCATCCTGCCCCCTGGTGGCACCCCTCGTCACGTCTAGGTCCCCCCGACGCGATGCTGAACACAGGTACTCGCCGGTAACTTAGCGCGACGACCGCGTGAGGACTGAGCGGTTTGACCGCCCCTCCTACCGTTACCGCCATGAACGGACGCCGTGTCGCGGTCGCCGCGAGCATGATCGTTGTCGGGGTGGTTGGCCTGGTCATCGGCGCGGTCGCCCTCGCCTCCGGCAACCTGCCGATGGTCGGACTGGTGGCAGTGGGCGCCCTGGTGGCCGTGCTCGGCGGAGGCCTGCTGCGGGACACGATCCGCGAGGCCCGTCTGAGCGGCCCCGCCGGACGTCGTCGCCGCCGCCCGGACCCGGACGGCGGCGGGTACGGCTTCTACCCGATGCCCGCCGGGGACGCCGGAAGCGGGCACGTCGGCCGCCAGCGGGACGGCGACCACGACAGCTCGGACGGTGCGGAGCCGACCGGCGGCAGCGGCGACTCCGGGGGAGGCTGGTCCGGCTGGGGCTGGTCCAGCGGCGACTCCGGTGGCGGCTGGTCCGGTGGCGGCGACTCTGGCGGCGGTGGCGGCAGCTCCTGACCTCACGCTGCGGCAGAATGCGACGTATGCGCAGCGATGTGATCACCGTCCAGACCGGGTCCCGGCCGACCGTCCGGGACATCACCGCGGAGGCCCAGCAGTTCGTCTCGGGCGAGGGCGACGGCCTGCTGCACGTCTTCGTGCCGCACGCCACCGCCGGCCTGGCGATCATCGAGACCGGGTCGGGCTCCGACGACGACCTGATCAGCGCCGTGGACGACCTGCTCCCCACCGAGGACCGCTGGCGGCACCGACACGGCTCGCCCGGCCACGGCCGCGACCACGTGCTGCCGGCGTTCATCCCGCCGTACGCCACGCTGCCGGTTCTCGGCGGCCGGCTGGCGCTCGGCACGTGGCAGTCGATCTGCCTCGTCGACACCAACGGCGACAATCCGACCCGCCAGGTCCGCTTCTCCTTCCTCCCTGGCTGACCACCGCGCCGCCGTCCCGCGTCACGATCCGCGCGGCGTCCCCGGAACTGCCGCCTCGACGGGAGTGAGGCGGCGCGGTGCGCGGATCGTGACGCGTCGGGCGGTTACGGGCGGACGGTCTCCTGCTGGACGGTCTGCTGGCCGGGGTCCGCGGACGGCGCGGCGCTGCGGGCCGCTGACGGGACCGGGTTGTCCGCCGTCTGGTGCAGGCCGGGCACGCGGTCCTCGATCACGAACGACGCCCGGGTGTACGCGGGCGCGCCCGGCCGGCTGACGTACGGCAGCACGTCGAAGTCGGCGGTGAGCTGTCCCGGGGTGATCGTGGTGCGCACGTACCCCCGCAGATTGTTCTGGAAGCGCAGGTGCGGGTTGAACGCGAACCACGGGTGCGAGCCGGCCGCCGAGTCCGCGCCGTCACCCGTCGAGGTGATCGAGGAGCAGACCAGTTCGGTGCCGACGGTGCGCGAGGTCGGGTCGGCATAGTCCAGCTTGAGATCGCTGGCCCAGTGCGCGTGCACATCGCCGGTCAGCACCACCGGGTTGCGTACCCCGGCGGCCAACCAACCCCGGGTGATGCGGTCCCGGGAGGCGACGTAGCCGTCCCAGGAGTCCATGCTGGTGACGGTGAGCGGGCCGGAGTTGTTGTCCCGTTGAGCGAAGAAGACCTGCTGGCCCAGGATGTCCCACTGGGCGTCCGAGCGACGGAAGCCGTCCAGGAGCCACGCCTCCTGCTCGGCCCCGGTGATCGACCGGTCCGGGTCGGATGCCGCCGCGCAGTCCCGGTAGCCGTCGCCGCAGGCCTGGTCGTCGCGGTACTGCCGGGTGTCGAGCATGTGGAACGTGGCCAGCCGCCCCCAGCGCACCCGCCGGTAGAGCTGCATGTCGATGCCGCGGGGGATCGAGGTGCGCCGCAGCGGCATGTTCTCGTAGTACGCCTGGAACGCCGCCGCCCGACGCGCGGGGAACTCCGGGTCCGGTGCCTCGGGCACCTCGTCGGCCCAGTTGTTCTCCACCTCGTGGTCGTCGAACACCACGGCCCACGGCGCCACCGCGTGCGCGGCCTGCAGGTCCGCGTCGGTCTTGTACTGGGCGTGCCGCTGCCGGTAGTTGGCCAGCGTCCGGGTCTCCGGTCCCTCGTGGTCACGCGGGTTGCCACCGGGGACGTTGTACGTGTCCGGGGCGTACTCGTACTGGTAGTCGCCCAGGTGCAGGATCAGCTCCGGCTCGGTCTCGGCCAGCCGCCGGTAGGCGGTGAAGTAGCCGTGCTCGTACTGGGAGCAGGAGGCGAAGCCCATCGCCAGGGCGGCCGGCATGGTCCACGGTGCCGGGGCGGTGCGGGTGCGTCCAGTCGGCGAGACGTGGCGCTCGGCACGGAACCGGTAGAAGTACTCGCGCCCTGGCAGCAGGCCGGCCAACTCCACGTGCACGCTGTGCGCCGAGCGGGTGCGGGCGACCGCCACCCCGCGGCGCACCACATGCCGGAACCGCTCGTCGGCGGCCAACTCCCAGTGCACCGGCACGTCGCGGTCCGGCATGCCGCCGAGGCCGTCCTCGGCCAGTGGCTGCGGGGCCAGGCGGGTCCACAACACGAACCCGTCGTGGTCGGGATCGCCGGAGGCCACACCGAGGGTGAACGGGTAGGCCAGCGGCCGGCCCGGTGCCGCGCCGGCCGTCGCCGGCAACCCGGTGACCGCGCCCGCGGCGCCGATCGCGGCGCCGGACAGCAGGATGGTACGTCGGGACAGTGACACGAATCCTCCCCAGAGTCCGATCTTCCTGACTCCGGGAGCCTCGCGAGCCCCGGTGGCCGACAGGTGACAGTGAGTGGCCCTGCTCGTCGCCGGCAGTCGAACACCGATGGCAGTCGTCGATCCGTGCTGAGCGCCGTCCGACGGGTGTGATCCGGCCGGGCCCTGACCGACGACGCCCGTCTCTGCGTACCATGTGGCCGTGACGCAGGAGGTGGTTCCCGCGGCAGGTGAACGGGTGGATCGGGCCGGTCTCGCCGTCGATGTGGTGCGCCGCATGGCGCACGTCACCGCCGCGCTGCGACACCGGCAGGGCTCCGCGTTCGCCGAGTTGGGGCTCACCCCGGCGGCGGCCCGGGCGCTGCACGAACTGGACCCGGACCACCCGCTGCCGGCCCGGGACCTCGCCGGTCAGTTGGGTTGTGACCGGTCGAACGTGACGGTGCTGGTCGACAAACTGGAGCAGGCCGGGCTGGTCGAGCGCCGCACCGACCCGACGGACCGGCGGCAGAAGACGCTGGTGGTGACCGGGGAGGGTCGCGTCGTGCGGGCCCGGGTGATCGAGGTGATGTCCGACTCCCGACTCCTGTCCGGGCTGAGCGACGAGGAGCTGAGCACCCTTCGTGACCTGGTCTGGAAGGTGTCCGACGGCGGCTGCCCGGAGTCCTTCGGGCCGGAGTGAGCGGACCCCTGCCGGCCGTGTCCCACTGGGCGAGCAGGGCTTCCGTCGGTAATGCTGTCCGACGTGACCACCCCGCAAGATCTCGACGACCGGTTCCGGGAGACGCTGGCGGCGCTGCCTGCCGCCGAGCGACGGCGTGACCCCGCCGACCCGGTCACCGACGACGCCCCGCTGACCGGCGCGCAGGTGCTGGACCTGTTCGACGCGCAGGTGACCAGCCGGCAGCTCGACCTGGCCGGCCGCTGGTTGCGCAGCTTCGGGGAGGGTTTCTACACCATCGGCTCGGCCGGACACGAGAGCAACGCCGCGGTCGCCGCCGCGCTGCGTCCCACCGATCCGGCGCTGCTGCACTACCGCTCGGGCGCCTTCTACTGCCTGCGGGCCGCCCAGGTCGCCGCCAACCCGACGCTGGCCGCCGACTCCGAGCCGCCCGCCGTCCCGGCGCGGACCGTCGACACCGACCCGGACGCCGACCGAGCGCGCCGCGCCGACAGCGAGTCGACCGTCGACGGCGCATCGACACCTGACCCGGAGCCGACCGCCGATCCGCAGGCGTCCGATTCGGAGCCGGCCGGGCCCGAACCGACCTCGGCGACCGGGGCCGCCAACGGGTTCGCGGCGTACGCCGACGCGGCCCGGGACGTGCTGCGCGGGATGGTCGCGTCCAGCCTTGAACCGATCGCCGGGGGCCGGCACAAGGTGTTCGGCCGGGCCGACCTGGCCATCGTGCCGACCACCTCCACCATCGCCTCGCACCTGCCCCGCGCGGTCGGAATGGGACTGGCCGTGGAGCGGCTGCGCCGGCTGGACAGCGCCGGACGGCGTACCGGGGCCGGGGTGCGGGTCGGCAGCGGCGCGGGCGCCACGCACGCTCCCTGGCCACCGGACGCCATCGTGGTCTGCTCCTTCGGCGACGCCTCGGTCAACCACGCCAGCGCCACCGCCGCCTTCAACACCGCCGGGTGGTACGACCACGCGGGGCTGCGCATTCCGGTGCTCTTCGTCTGCGAGGACAACGGGCTGGGCATCAGCGTCCGCTCGCCGGAGGGCTGGGTCGAGGCGACCCTGCGGGCCAAGCCGGGCATCCGCTACTTCAGCGCGGACGGAGCCGACCCGGTGCGGACGTACGAGGTGGCGGCGGAGGCCGCGGCCTGGGTGCGCCGCAACCGGCGGCCGGCCGTGCTGCACCTGCGCACCGTACGGCTGATGGGGCACGCCGGGGCGGACGCGGAGTCGGCGTACCGGAGTCCGGCCGAGCTGGCCGAGGACCTGGACCGGGACCCGCTGGCCGCCACCGCGCGGCTGCTGGTCGACGCCGGCGTGGCGACCGGCGAGGAACTGCTGGCCCGGTACGACGAGACCGGCTGGCAGGTACGCCGGCTCGCCGAGGAGGTGCTGGGCGAGCCGAAGCTGACCTCCGCGGCCGACGTGGTGTCCGCGCTGGCCCCCCGACGTCCGGTGCGGGTCGCGCGGGCGGTGGCCGACGCCGCGGCGCGGGCCAGCGGGCCGGGCGCGGGCGCCCGGGCGGAGGCGTTCGGCGGCAAGCCGCCGGAGCTGGCCGGGCCGATGACCCTGGCGCAGAGCATCAACGCCGCGCTCGCCGACGGGATGCTCGACCACCCGCAGATGGCGCTCTTCGGTGAGGACGTGGCCGCCAAGGGCGGCGTGTACGGGGTGACGAAGGGGCTGCGCGACCGGTTCGGGGCGGCCCGGGTCTTCGACACCCTGCTCGACGAGACGTCGGTGCTCGGGCTGGGCCTCGGTGCCGGGCTGGCCGGGATGCTGCCGGTGCCGGAGATCCAGTACCTGGCGTACCTGCACAACGCCGAGGACCAGCTGCGCGGTGAGGCGGCCACCATGCGGTTCTTCTCGCAGGGGGCGTTCCGCAACCCGATGGTGGTGCGGGTGGCGGGCCTGGCGTACCAGGAGGGGTTCGGCGGGCACTTCCACAACGACAACTCGGTGGCCGTACTCCGGGATGTGCCCGGGCTGGTGGTCGCGGTGCCGGCGCGGCCGGACGACGCCGCGCCCATGCTGCGGACCTGTCTGGCGAGCGCGGCGGTGGACGGCAGTGTCTGCGTGTTCCTGGAACCGATCGCGCTCTACCACACCCGCGACCTGTACACGGAAGGTGACGGGGAGTGGCTGGCCGGCTATCCGGAGCCGGGCGGGTGGGTGGCCGGCCACGTGCCGATCGGGCGGGCCCGGGTCTACCGGGTCGGCTCGGCGGACGACCTCACCATCATCACCTTCGGTAATGGGGTGCGGATGTCGCTGCGGGCCGCGGCCGTCCTCGCCGAGGAGGGGGTGGGCACCCGCGTGGTGGATCTGCGCTGGCTGGCTCCGCTGCCGGTGGCCGACATCATCCGGGAGTCCTCGGCGACCGGCCGGGTGCTGGTGGTGGACGAGACGCGCCGCTCCGGCGGGGTCGGTGAGGGCGTGATCGCCGCGCTGGTCGACGCCGGATATGTCGGTGCCGCACGTCGAGTGGCGGGAGTTGACTCGTTTGTACCATTAGGTCCGGCAGCACGTCACGTACTGGTCTCCGCGGAAGCCATTACCGACGGTGCCCGTACGCTGCTGGCACGGTAAATTCCGTTCCACCCGGTGCGCCACTTGCGCGCAGACCAACAACTGTGTGGACTTTGCCTGACGGTCGTCGCACCGACGCCGCGAGCAGGGACGAGATGAGGAGGCACGCGACAGTGAGCGCGACCGCTGGTCAGGCCGCCGACGGGGTACGCAGCCTGGCGGACCGGTTCGGAATCGAACCGGGGATGGTCGTCATGGAGATGGGGTACGACGACGACGTCGACCAGGATCTCCGAGACGCCCTGACCGACCGCTGTGGAGATCTGGTCGACGAGGACACCGACGAGGTGGTCGACGCGGTGCTGGTCTGGTACCGGGACGGCGACGGCGACCTCTTCGAGTTGCTCGTCGATGCCCTCGGCCCGCTGGCCGACAACGGCGTCGTGTGGCTGCTCACCCCGAAGGCGGGGCGCGAGGGGCACGTCGAGCCGAGTGAGGTCGCGGAGTCCGCGCCCACCGCCGGCCTTCAGCAGACCTCGACCGTCAACGCCGGCCGGGACTGGAGCGGCGCCCGTCTGGTGCTGCGTCGAGGGGCCAAGGCCAAGAAGTAGCCAGCGCCGCTCCGCTCGCCCGACGGTCCGCCCACCGCCGGGTAGCAGGCTGGTGCCGTCACCCCGACTCGACGCCGTCGCCGGTACCGGCGAGGCCGAGCAGCGAGGAGAGTTCGCATGCCCATCGAGGTTGGTGCCGAAGCACCCGACTTCGTGCTCAAGGACCAGAACAACCAGGAGGTCCGTCTCTCGGCCTTCCGGGGCAGGCGCGTCGTCCTGCTGGTCTTCTACCCGCTCGCCTTCACCGGCACCTGCCAGGGCGAGTTGGGCGAGGTGCGCGACAACCTCGGCGAGTACGTGAACGACGACGTCCAGGTGCTGACCATCAGCGTCGACTCGGCCTACAGCCACAAGATCTGGGCCGACCGCGAGGGCTACCAGTTCCCCATGCTGGCCGACTTCTGGCCGCACGGCGCCGTCGCCCAGGCGTACGGGGTCTTCAACGACGTGGCCGGCTTCGCCAACCGGGGCACCTTCGTCATCGACAAGACCGGCGTGGTCCGCTTCGCCGAGATGAACGGCCCGGGCGAGGCCCGCGACCAGCAGGGCTGGCGCAAGGCCATCGCCGAAGCGACCAACTGACCGGGTACGCCGTGCGCCCGGGTCGGTGGCGGGCAGGTAAGCTTGCCAGCCACCGGCCCGCCACACGGGCGATCCGGGCGCGTAGCTCAGTGGGAGAGCACCCGCCTTACAAGCGGGGGGTCGCAGGTTCGAAACCTGCCGCGCCCACCAACACCAACCGTGAGCGGTCAGCCTCAGCCGCTATGACGCGAGGGCCGTGAAGGGGATGGCCGGGCAACGCCTCGTCATTCGGATAGCCGAAGATCACCTGCGAGAAGCCGGTGAAGGTCGCCATCGCCACTCTGTGCGGCTCCTCGGCAACGAAGACGAGACGGCAGCTCCGCTCATCCGCGAGCAACAGCTCACCCGACCCGGCGGGCGACGGGGAAGCTCCCAGGTCCAACGTGACTGCCCGTGACTTCACCGACGGAATTCTATTCGCTTTCTCCCGGGAGTGGATGAGAGCGGACCGCTCCGGACGCCGCCATGATGGGTGGGTGCAGGACACCGTCGCCGTCGCGCTGATCACCTCACTGTCCACCTTGGCCGCGGCCGCCCTGACCGGGCTGGTCGGTGCGCTCAGCACCCGTCGGCAACTGGCCCACCAGCTCACCGTCGCTCGGCAGGAGAGTGCCGAGCGCCGAGCGACGCGTCGGGGTGAGCTGCAGCGGGACGCGTACGTCGGGTTCCTGAGCGCCTGCGACCAGGCGTACCGGCAGTTGGATCGGCGGTGGCTGGACGTCGGCGGGCGTGAGCCAATGCCCGGCTACGACGAGGCGTACGCGGCGACGCGTGCCGTGGACGAGGCGTACAACGTGGTGTTGCTGGAGGGCCCGGCAGAGGTCGCGGCGGCCGGCCGGGCCGTGTTGACCAGCCTCACCACCGAGTACGCCGACCAGCGCCGGCTCGCTGACGAGTCGGGCGACGGGAGTGCGCCGCTGCGCGACCGGCACCGGGATCGCTGGCTCGCTGCGATAGAGGTACGGACGAAGCGCCGGATCTCGTTCGTCGACGCGGTACGCCCGGTGTTGGGTCACGACGGCTGACGAGCCGGCGTCCCTCACCCGTCGCGGCGGCGCGCCCGCCGATCGTCGAGGCCGGGCGGCGCCGGATGGCGCGTCGACGCCGCCCGGGTTCCTCAGCTGGTGAAGCCGCCGTCCACGTTGACCACCGCACCGGTCACGTAGCTGGCCTCGGGGCTGGCCAGGTGCGCTACGGTGGCTGCGATGTCGGCGGGGCGCGCGTACCGGCCGACGGCGGTGAATCCGCTGATCGCCGCCGCGTTCGGTCCGTCCGCCGGGTTGGCGTCGGTGTCCGTCGGCCCGGGATTGACCAGGTTGACGGTGATGGCCCGTGGGCCCAGTTCACGGGCCAGGCCCCGGGTCAGCCCGACCAGCGCGGTCTTGCTCATCGCGTAGAGCGTCAGCCCGGGAAAGACCGCCCGCTCACCGACGTTGCTGCCGATGCTGATGATCCGGCCGCCGTCGCCGAGGTGTCGCAGGGCCGCGCGAGCGGCGACGTACGGTGCCCGGATGTTGACCGCTATCGTCTGCTCCAGCTCTGCGGAGCCGAGCTGGTCCAGGGCGCCGACCAGGAACACCGCGGCGTTGTTCACCAGGATGTCCAGCCGACCCAGTTCGGCGGCTGTCCGGTCGACCGCGCCCCGCACGGCGTCCGGGTCGGCACCGTCCGCCTGGATCGCCAGCGCGCTGCGGCCCAGCGCCTCGATCTGCTTCACCACGGCCGCGGCCCGCTCGGCGTCCTGCCGGTAGGTCAGCGCCACGTCGGCCCCGTCCTGCGCCAGGCGCAGCGCGATGCCGGCTCCGATGCCCCGGGAACCGCCGGTCACCAGGGCGACCCTGTCGTTGAGTGTCGTCGTCATGCAAACGATCATCTGGGCGCGCCGCCCTCCCGTCTGGCGGCCATCGGACGTCTCGCTCCGACCTCCAGGTCCGATTCCCGCGATCCTCGACGGCCTGCCGGCCCGGCGGACCGCCATGATCCGCGCAACGTCACGGCTCCTGCTGCCTCACCAGGCGACGAGACAGCAGGATCACCCAAGTTGCGCGGATCTTGCGAGGTGGGGGAGGGTGGGGGCGAGCGATTCGGGGAGCGTGGTCGTGCAACTGGCAGGCATTGGCGCGGTGCTGTTCGACATGGACGGCACCCTGGTCGACTCCGACGCCGCCGTGGAGCGGGCCTGGGAGCGGTGGGCCGCCGAGTACGCCGTCGACCCGGCGGCGGCGCTGGCGATCGCGCACGGCAGCCCGGCCGACCGGACCATCCGTCGGCTGCTGCCCGCCCTCGACGATGCGGCAGTCGTCGTTGCCGCAGCCCGGCAGTTGGCGATGCAGTACGACGACCTGTCCGACGTGACTGCCACCCCCGGGGCGCACGAGCTACTGAACTCGCTGGCCCGATTGGGGTTGCCCTGGGCGGTGGTGACCAGCGCCGACGCGCGGCTTGCCGAGGCTCGGCTCGGTGCCGCCGGCATCAAGGCGCCGGTGCTCGTCACGGTGGAGGACGTCAGCGTCGGCAAGCCGGACCCGGAGGGCTATCTGCGGGGCGCGGCGTTGCTGGGCGTACCCGTGGCACGGTGTCTGGTCGTCGAGGACGCCGAGGTCGGCCTGCGGGCCGGTCGGGCGGCCGGGGCGATGACCGCCGCACTGAAGGGGCTCGACGGCGACCTTCGCCTGCGCGACCTGGCCCAGCTGGCGCACCAACTGGAGTCGACGCCGTCGGCACCCTGACCACTGTCAACCAGGTCGCCGTTGAGTCAGGCGAACCGCGGTCAGGGCGATCAGCAGCAGTGTGACGCCGAAGAGCAGGGCGTTGAGGGCGACGGTGGGGTAACCGAGGCGGGGTACGTCGAGGAACGGGTAGAGATAGCGGTCCTCGGCCCCGCCGAAGGCGCCCCGGACCAGGATCACGGTCAGCCACAGCAGCGGGTAGCCGAGCAGGCTGACCACGTACGCCGGACGCAGCGCGGCCCGAGGCCGGCGGTTGAGCCACTGCGCGGCGGCCAGCGGCGGCACCACGGCGTGCAGCAACAGGTTGCCGGCATCGGAGGCCAGCCCTCGGGCCTCGGGGATCGCCACCATGGCGTAGCCGCTCCATGGGTTGACCAGTACGAGGACGAAGACCACCGCGGTGCCGACGAGGTAGACGGTGAGCGCGGTGCGCACCCGGTCACCGCATCCGGCCAGCAACACCAGCAGGTAGGCCAGGTCGACCTGCACTGTGAAGTAGAACAGCAGCTCGACGGGTTCCTCTCGGGCGGCGATTCCGGCGAGGGCCAGCCCGACGGCGAGCACCACAGCGGTGCTCACCCGCAGGACCCGGTCGGCCACCGGCGGACGCTACCACCGTCGCATCGATGAACGCCACGACGAGCAGCCGCGCCCGGTTCCCGGCGCCGGGCCGGCTGGTCGCTCCGACCTGGCCTCCGCGTCACCTCGCCGCGCCTTTTCGATGGCAGCTCCCGCCGCGCTGACGGGCGGCAGCGACGCGTACAGCTTGACCAGCTCGGCCAGGTAGCGCTCCGCGGACCAGTCCGTCGCCGCCGCCCGGCCGTCCCGGATCACGGCCCCGCGTAGCTCCCGCTCGGTCAGCAGCCGGGTGAGCAACGCCCCGAACGCCGCCGGGCTGGGCTCGGCCACCGGTCGGGTGGTGCCGGTGCCGGGCCGCTCGGCGAGCAGAGCGTCCACCATGGCCACCGGCAGTCCGTACGCCTCGGCCTCGGCGAGCACCAGGCCCTGCGTGTCGGTGGTGGAGGCGAACGCGAGCACGTCCGCCGCCCGGTAGTAGGCGCCGACCCGGTGGCGTGGCACCGGACGGAGCAGGTGCAGCGCGCCGGTGACGCCGTACCGGCGGGCCATCCGGCGGACCGCGAGCCGGTGCCGCCGGGCCCCGAGCAGCACCAGCCGTGCGGCCGGCAACTCGCGGCGGACCTGGGCGAACGCGGCCAGCAGCAGCTCGGAGTTCTTCTCCGGCGTGGCCCGTCCCACAGCGAGCAGCACCGGCGCGTGCGCCGGGATGCCGAGTCGGGCCCGCAGCCGCCGCCGATCGTCGGCGTCGGCGTGCGGCGCGGCGGCAGGGGTCGGCAGGACCACGGTCGGTGTAGGCCCCGCCATCATCGCCATCATCGCGGCGGTCTTCGCCGAAGGGGCGATGAGGACAGTGGTGTGAGCCAGGAGGGTTCGCCCGAGCGCCGCCAGTCGGGCCTGTCGACTCGGCCCGGGGTGCGCGAGGGCCCACAGGTCGCCCGCCCGCCAGCGCAGGCCCAGCCGCAGGCCGGCGTACGCGGCCCCGATCGGGATCTCCGGGTAGTGCGCGGCGTACGCGACGAGGTCGGTGTGCCAGGTCAGCACGGTGGGTACGCCCCGGGCGGCGGCCCACCGCAGGCCGGCGACGCCGAGCGGTCCGGTGGTGTGCACGTGCACCACGTCGACAGGTGCGCTGGGGGGCCGGGGCAGCGCCAACCGGTACGGCCGGGTCGGCACCGACAGCGAGGGAACCTCGCCCGGTCGGCGGCGACACCGGGACAGTGGGCCGGGGCAGTGCAGCACGACCCGGTGCCCGGCGGCGCGCAGCAGCGCCACTGTGGTGCCGACCGAGGTGGCCACCCCCTCCGGGTTGGTGAGGTGGCTGTCGCTGACGTGGGCGATCCGCACCTTGCCATCGTGGCCGGCCCGCGCACCCCGGCCGTCCCGTGCGCCCCCGGCCGGGGAAACGGTTGGCGTGCCCGGGCCGGTTCTGCTGCACTACCCGCTGGCGACGACGAAGGGGGAGACGCTGTGGAGTTGACGTTGACGCCGATGACGGCACCGGAGCTGGACCGCTTGCGGGGGCCACTGGTGCAGGGTTACGCCGAGGACCTGGTGGCGCACCGGGGGATGACCCCGGAGGCGGCCCTGGAACGGTCGGTCGGCCAGATCCGGGAGTCGCTGCCGGCGGGCGTGGCCACCGAGAGGGCGTTGCTGCGGGTGGGCCGGGTCGGCGACACCGAGGTCGGCTGGATCTGGGTGACCCTGCCGGCGGCCGCCGCCCCGGACCAGGCGTGGATCCACAACATCGAGGTGCACGAGGAACACCGGGGACGCGGGTACGCACGGCGGATGATCCAGCTCATCGAGGCCGAACTCGCCCAGCTCGGCGTGCCCGAGCTGGGTCTGAACGTCTTCGGCACGAACACCGTGGCGATCGGCCTCTACCGCAGTCTGGGCTTCGAGGTCACCTCACAGCAGATGGCGAAGCGCCTCACCCCGGCGAGCTGAGCCGGCGGCGGCCCGGGACGGGTCCCCTCGGCAGGACTGTTCACCTGCCCAGCGGGAAACCGGCGCGGACCGCACCTGGGGAGGAGCGACGGATGACGCACGGCGCCGGACTGACCATCGGTGTGCTGGGCTCGTACGGTGGGCGAAACCTCGGCGACGAGGCGATCCTCACCGGCCTGCTCACCGATCTGCGTACGCAGGAACCGAACGCCCGGATCATCGTCTTCTCCAGGAACCCCGAGCACACCAGGGCCGCGCACCCGGACGTCGAAGCGGTGCCCTGGGAGGGAGTGAGCCGTACCGACTCCGCCCTGGTCCTGGCCCAGCTCGACCTGCTCATCCTGGGCGGCGGCGGCATCCTGTACGACCGGGAGGCCCGCCGTTACCTGCGGGTGGTCCGGGTGGCCCAGGAACGCGGCCTGCCGCTGATCACGTACGCGGTGGGGGTCGGGCCGCTCAGCGACGGGGTGGACACCGGCATGGTCCGGGAAACGCTCTCCAGCGCGACCCAGGTGACCGTCCGGGACCAGGAGTCCCGGATGGTGCTGGAGGAGGCCGGTCTGCTCAACCCGATCACGGTCACCGCGGACCCGGCGTTCCTCCTGCAACCGGAGGAGTTCCCGGCCCACCTGCTGGCCGAGGAGGGTGTGCCGGTCGGTAAGCGCCTTGTCGGGATCAGCGTGCGGGAGCCGGGCCGGGCCGCCGAACGCCTCGACGTGGACGGCTACCACCGGTTGCTGGCCCAGATCGGTGACTTCCTGGTGCACCGGATCGACGCGTACGTGCTGTTCGTACCGATGGAGCGCGACGACATCCGACACTCCCACGGGGTGCTGTCGCACATGGTCGCCGCCGAGCGGGGTCGAATCCTGCACGGCACCTACTCTCCGCAGCAGGTGCTGGGGCTGATGCGCCACTTCGACCTGGTCGTCGGCATGCGCCTGCACTTCCTGATCTTCGCGGCGATGGTCGGTACGCCGTTCCTGCCCCTGCCGTACGCCGGTAAGGTCTTCGACCTTGCCCAACGACTCGGCGTGCCGGCGCTACGCGGCGTGGAGCGGGAGGTCGAGGGGCCACTGCTGGCCGAGGTCGACCGGCTCTGGGACGAGCGGGAGCAACGCGCCGAGGCCACCGCACGACGGGTGGCGGAGGTCTGCGATCAGGCGCGGGGCACCTCGGAGGTCACCCGCGGCGTGTTGGAGAGCCTGCGCAGCCAGGCCCTCACCCGGGTCTGAGCCGGGCGGGTCACACCGCCGGGCCGGTCCACCGGTAGCGCCACTCGCGGGCCTCCTCGCGGGCGGTCTCCAACTCGTAGATCTGCGCGTCGGCCAGCCCGCCGGAGCCGATGTGATGGTGGGTGAGCGGCGGACGGCCGTTGCTGTCCAGTTCGACGGTGATGGTCTGCCCGTCCGCCGTGCCGCCGACGAGAAGGATCTGCACGGATGAAGCCATGCGCCCATCCTGCCCGGCGTAGCGCCCGCCCGCAGCGGATAGCGGGGCAGCGGGGCGCGGTGCCCGTGACTAGGGTCGGCGGATGGAGCAGACGATCGATCCCACGCTCGGTCCGGTGCTCGCCCGCACCGGCGACGAACGCGCCGTACTGACCTCGTTTCTCGACTTCCACCGGGCCGTGCTGCTGCGCAAACTGCGCGGTCTCTCCGACGCCGACGCCCGCCGCCGGCTGGTGCCGTCGGCGACCACGCTCGCCGGGCTGGTCAAGCACCTGACCCTGGTCGAGCGGAACTGGTTCCCGACCCTGTTGGCCCCCGAGCCCGGCGACGTCTACCTGACCTCCGAGGAGGACGCGGTCGCCAGCTTCACGCTGAGCGACCAGGAAACCATCGTCGGGCTCACCGAGGCGTACGAGCGGGCCTGCGCCCGCTCCCGGGCGGTCGCCGCGAGCATCGACCTCGACCACGTGGTGCCGCACCCGCAGCTCGGTGAGGTGTCGCTGCGCTGGATTCTGGTGCACATGATCGAAGAGACGGCCCGGCACGCGGGCCACGCCGACATCCTGCGGGAGCTGACCGACGGCGAAGCCGGCGCGCTCTGAGCCCCGGGTCGGTGCACGCCGTCGGCCGTCAGGCGGTGGGCAACAGGCCCGGCGGGTACTCCATCCCGTCATGCGTACAGGCCGCAGCGGCGACCCGCGCCGCGTACCGGGCGGCACGTGCCAGTGGCTCACCGCGCAGCCGGGCGGCGATCAGGCCGGCCGCGAAGGCGTCGCCCGCCCCGTTGCTGTCCACCACCGGCTCTTCCGGGACGGCGGGCGGCACTGGCACCGCCGTGCCGTCGCCCGGGTACAGCTCGGCGCCGTCCGCCCCGCGGGTCACCACCACCGTCCGGGGTGCCAGCGCGCCGGCGAGCGACGCGGCCCGGTCGCCCAACCGCACCCCGCTCAGCAGAACCAGGTCGGCGACCTCCGCGAACGGCTGATGGTAGGTGTTCTCGCCGTCCCAGTCGTGCAGGTCGGTGGAGAGCGTCACGCCTGTCGGAACGGCAGCCCGCAGGGTGGACAGCAACGGCACCGCCCAGTCCATGATCGAGAGGTGGACGTGCCGGGCGTCGCGGACCAGTGCGGCCAACTCGCTGGCGCGAAACGGTGGATCGCCCTGCCATGGGCGCGGGTCGTACAGCGACGTGCGCCGCCCACCCGGGTCCACCAGGTTCACCGACCGGCGGGTGCCGCCCCGGTGCTCGGCCAGCAACGCCGGCACCTCGGCCCGGGTCAACGCCGCCCGGACCAGCTCACCTGCCGGGTCCGCACCGAGGGTGTCGACCACCAGTACCCGCAGGCCGAGCGCCCGAGCGGCCAACGCCACCCCGGCGCCGGTGTTGCCGATCCGCAGCTCGATCGGCTCGACGGTGTGGGAATCGGCAGCCGGGAGCGGCAGCGCGGGCACCCGAACCCGTACGTCCACCCCGAGCCCGCCAAGGACCAGCAGATCGACCACGACGTCGACGCTAGCCCGTTGCCGCTCCCACCTCCAGCGCCGCGCGATCTTGCACTTTCGGCGGCAACAAAAGGTGCACCGTTCGCAGAACGCCGACACAAACTCCAAGATCGCGCAGGTGGGGGCCGTCGGTCCGGTCAGCGGGGCCGCCTATTCTGGGGACGGGCGGCGACTAGGGGGAGCAGGTGCTGGTCATCCACGGGCTGTGGTTGCCCGGCGGCAGCTCGACCGGCGGCCTCGCCGTCTGGGCCGAGGACAGCGCCGCACCGGTTCCCGCTGCACGTTCGGGCCGGTCGGCCCGGGAACGCCCGCACCCCTTCGCCGCCGGGCACACCGACCTGGCCGCCGTTCTCGCCGACGCCGCCGAGCCGAGCCGGCCGGACACCGCGTTGCTCACCCTGCCCACCCTGGCGGGCGCGCCGACCGACTCACCCGAGCTGATCCGGACCACCGTCGCACCCGCGGCCCGCGGCCGGCTCACAGTGGCCGGGTGGCGGGTCCCCACCCTGGTGTACGCCCCGGACGACGCCCTGTCGCTGCTGCAAGCCCTGGACGATGTCCCGGCGGTGGCCGGGGCCACCCTGCGGCACCTCGCCGAGTTGGCCGACTTCGCCGCCGACCTGGTGACCCGTGGTCGCGTCCTCCCAGGCGTGCGTACGACGACGGCCGACCAGACGTCCGGCGCTGGCGCGACGACGGCGTCAGGCGCTGCTGGGCAGGTGGCCGCGCACGCGGTGTGGCGTCCGCTGCTGACCGGCACCGACGCCGCCTGGGTGCGCTCACTGGCGCTGGCCCTCCCACCGGCCGCCCGAGCCGCCGTCCTGCCGCCCGCCACCGCCGCGTTGCCGTCCACCGCTGCCGCTGCTCACGGGCCCACCGGGAGCGCCGCCACCCCCGCTGCGGCGACCGTCGGTTCGGGCGGGCCCGAGTTGACCGCTGCCGCCCTGGTCGCTGATGCGCTGGACGCGTTGACCGACGCTGCCGCGCGGTCTGCGCTGGCGACCACCACGCTGGCGCGAGGGCTGCGGCCGGGTGGGCCGGCGCCGGCCTGGCTGGCCGCGCTCGCCGGCCCGCAGCGGGACTTCACCATCGACCCGGCCGGGCTGGCGACCCTCTCCGCCGAACTGGACGCCTGGCAGCGCGACGCCGCAGGTGGCCCGGTCCGGGCCAGTTTCCGCCTGGTGGAACCAGCCCCCGACGAGGTCACCGAACCTATCCTGGCCACCCGGGCGGTGCCCGCCGACAGCGCGCCCGAGCCGGTGCCCGCCGGCAGCGCGCCCGTGCCGGTGCCTGCCGACGGTGCGCCCGTGCCGGTCGGGTCGATCGGTGCCGGGCGCTGGCGGTTGGAGTTCGGGTTGCAGGCCGCGGACGAACCCGGCCTGCACGTCGACGCCGGGGACATCTGGCGAGCGCCGCAGGCCCTCGGCGGCCTGGTTGGCCGGACGACCAGCCCGCAGGAGACGCTCCTCGCCGAGCTGGGCCGGGCCAGTCGGCTCTGGCCGGACCTGGACGCCGCGCTGCGTACCGCCACCCCGGAGGCGATGGAACTCGACGTCGAGGGGGCGCACCGGTTCCTCAGTGCGGGCGCCCCGGTGCTGCACGCGGCCGGTTTCGGGGTGCTGCTGCCCTCCTGGTGGCAGCGTCCGTCGGCACGACTGGGCGCCCGGTTGCGGGCGCGCAGCCGCACCGCGCCGGGCACTGTGGGTGGCGCCGAAGCCGGTGTCGGTCTGGACGCCCTGGTCGACTACCGCTGGGAGATCGCGCTCGGTGACCAGCCGCTCTCCGCCGAGGAGTTGGCGGCGTTGGCCGAGACGAAGACCCCCTTGGTACGGCTCCGTGGCCGGTGGGTGGAGCTGGACCCGGGGCGGCTCGCGGCCGGGCTGCGCCTGCTCCGCTCGGCGGGCGAGTTGACCGTCGCCGACCTGCTCCGCCTCGGGCTGGCCGACGGCGAGGCCACCGGCGAGCTGCCGGTGCTGGAGGTGACCGCCGACGGGGCGCTGGGCGACCTGCTCGCCGGCGCGGTCGAGCGGCGGCTCACCCCGCTGGACCCGCCACCGGGCTTCCGGGGGACGCTGCGGCCGTACCAGCAGCGGGGGCTGGCCTGGCTGGCCTTCCTGCGCTCACTGGGCCTGGGCGGTGTGCTCGCCGACGACATGGGGCTGGGCAAGACGGTGCAACTGCTCGCGCTGCTCGCCGGGGACCCACCGGAGGCCGGGCCGACCCTGCTGGTCTGTCCGATGTCGCTGGTCGGCAACTGGCAGCGGGAGGCGGCCCGGTTCACCCCGGAGCTGCGGGTGCACGTACACCATGGTGCCGAGCGGGCGCGGGGGGCGGAGTTCACCGCGGCCGCCCACGGCGCGGACCTGGTTCTCACCACCTACTCGGTTGCCGCTCGCGACGCCGCCGACCTGGCCGGCATCGACTGGCACCGGGTGGTGGTGGACGAGGCGCAGGCGATCAAGAACGCGTCGACCCGGCAGGCCGAGGCGGTTCGCGCGTTGCCCGCCCGGCAGCGGGTGGCGGTTACCGGTACGCCGGTGGAGAACCGCCTCGCCGACCTCTGGTCGATCATGCAGTTCGCCAACCCGGGTCTGCTCGGGCCGGCCGCGACGTTCCGCAAACGGTTCGCCGAGCCCATCGAGCGGCACGGCGACGCCGAGGCCGCCGAGCGGCTCCGCCGGATCACCGGCCCGTTCGTGCTGCGCCGGCTCAAGACCGACTCGTCGATCATCTCGGACCTGCCGGAGAAGCTGGAGATGGAGGTGCTCTGCAACCTGACCGCGGAGCAGGCCGCGCTGTACCGGGTGGTGGTCGACGACATGCTCGCCCGGATCGAGACCAGCGACGGCATCGAACGACGCGGCCTGGTGCTGGCCACCATGACCCGCCTCAAGCAGGTCTGCAACCACCCCGCCCAACTGCTGCGCGACGGCTCACCGCTGGAGGGCCGCTCCGGCAAGCTGGCTCGGCTCACCGAGATCCTGGAGGAGGTGCTGGCGGCGGGGGAGCGGGCGCTGCTCTTCACCCAGTACGCCGAGTTCGGTGCGATGCTGCGGGGTCACCTGTCCGCGCGGTTCGGCCGGGAGGTGCTGTTCCTGCACGGCGGCCTCGGAAAGGCCGAGCGGGACGCCCTGGTGCAGCGTTTCCAGTCGGCGGAGGGTCCGCCGCTGTTCGTCCTCTCCCTCAAGGCCGGCGGCACGGGGCTGACCCTGACCGCCGCGAACCACGTGGTGCATGTGGACCGTTGGTGGAACCCGGCGGTCGAGGACCAGGCCACCGACCGTGCGTTCCGGATCGGGCAGCGCCGACGGGTGCAGGTGCGCAAGTTCGTGTGCGCCGGCACTGTCGAGGAGAAGGTGGCCGCGCTGATCGCCGACAAGCGCAGCCTCGCCGAACGGGTGGTCGGCACCGGCGAGCAGTGGATCACCGAGCTGTCCACCGGCCAGTTGCGGGACCTGTTCGCCCTGGAAGCCGGCGCGGTGGTGGAGTGACGGACTTCGCCGACTACGGGCGCCCGCGTCGGGTCGACGGGGGTCTGCGGGCGCGCAGTGCCCGGGGCGCGATCGGCAGGTCCTGGTGGTCGCGGCGTTTCCTGGAGGTACTGGAGTCGTTCGCGCTCGGCACCCGGCTGACCCGGGGCCGGTCCTACGCGCGGGCCGGTCAGGTGCTCACGCTCGACATCACACCCGGGCGGGTCGACGCGGTGGTGCAGGGCTCCCGGCCGCAGCCGTACCAGGTGTCGATCGCGCTGAAGCCGTTCCCGACGGCGCTCTGGTCCCGAATCGAGGACGAGCTGGCCGGGCAGGCGTTCTTCAGCGCCCGGTTGCTCGCCGGGGACCTCCCCGACGAGTTGGAGGAGCTGTTCGCCGCCGCCGGCGCGCCGCTCTTCCCGGCCGCCGTGGACGAGCTGACCCAGCGCTGCAACTGCCCCGACTTCGCGGTGCCGTGCAAGCACCTCGCGGCGACGTTCTACCTGCTGGCCGAGGCGTTCGACGCGGACCCGTTCGAGCTGCTGCACTGGCGCGGTCGGTCCCGCGCGGAGTTGCTCGACGAACTGCGCGCCCGGCGGGCCGCGACCACCGGTGCCACACCGCCGCCCCCACCGCTCGATCCACCGTCCGGACCGGACGGTGCGGTGTCGACAGTGGAGACCGTGGCGCCGGTCGGTGCCGCCCGGGCGCTCGCCGGGCTGTCGGCGACGCCGCTGGCGGACACGGCGGACCGGTTCTGGTCAGCGCCCGTGCCGCTGCCGGATCGGCCGCCCCGACTGGTGACCGGCACCGACCTGCTGCTGCGCCAGCTCGGAGCGCCGGCCCCGGCCATCGGTGGGCCGGGACTGCTCGAACGGTTGCGCCGCGCGTACCGGGCGTTCGGTCCGGCCGACAGGTGAGCTGTCACGTCCACCGGTTGTGCCGTCCCGTTGAGCGGTTGAGCAGTCACGTCCAGCGGCGGCGGAACCGCCACATGATCGCGGCATTGGCCACCAGCACCACCGCGCAGATCGCACCGGTGAGTCGACCGGCGAACACGGCTATCGCCGGCAGCGACGCCCACAGCACGATGGTCAACAACATCAGGTAGCGGCCCCTGCGGGCTCGGGCCCGGTGGTCCAGCCGGTTGAAGAAGGCCGGGTCACTTTCCCGGAGCTGACGGGTGATCTGGTCGAATCTGCGCTGATCCTCTTTGCTGAGCATGGCGCTGCCTTCCCCTCACGCGTTCAGCGGTTCGGCGGCATACCCGCTGCGGTGGCGGCTCACGCTCGCCCGCTGCTGCTCTTTTTCCTCCACGCGAGCGCGCCTCACGTCCGGCTTACCTGAACCTTAAGTTTGCCTTTGGTGGTGAACGACGCCGAAACTGTCGCGTACGGCGGCCTGGTCCGATCCGTGCTCGGCTGCCGCACGTACGCCCTGCTGGGAAGGTCTGCGGGCAGGCCCATCCCACCGCCCGCCGCCGAGGTCGCACTGAGCGCTGTCTTAAGTGCCCTCACGAGTGGGTTCCGGCCACCTTGAAGGGCCCTGGGGCCTTGGTTACCTTGCCGTAGCAACCCCCTCAGGCAACAGTCGCCGCACCTGCCGCACCTGCCCGGTAGCAGCTTCCGGCGCTCATCAGAAATCGGGATTGGTACATGGCCGACCAGAATGTGCCACCACGTCGACCGCGGGACGACCGCGGTTGGGACGGACATCAGCACCCCAGCGCTGACGGCTACGGCGACCCCCACACGCCCGCGCCCTACGGCTACGACTCGCCCCACCCCTACCAGGGCGGCTACGCCGCGCAGGCCGACCCGCGTGAGCAGTACGCCGGTCAGCCCGCGCCCGCCCCGCGCGGTCCGCAGTGGGTCGGCCCGGAGGGCCTTGGCCGTCCGGCCCCGGCGCGACCCGCCGGCACCGGACTGCCCACCATCGACGATGACAACGAGCCGGATCGCAAGGTCGGCCGACGTAAGGCGATGGTGGCCCTCGGTGGCACCGCCGCCGTCGTCGCCGGTGGCGCGGCGCTCGCCATGACCCCGCAGATCCGTGGCCTCTTCGGCGACGAGGCGGCCGGCGACGCGACCGGCAGCACGGTGACCGACGGCACCGCGGCGCGGCCCAGCGGCCAGCAGCCCAGCACCGTGCGTACCTACACCGAGCAGAACGAAAGCTACATGGGTTCCCGGGCCGGTGAGGCGCTGAAGAAGAACGCGCCGGCCGGTGGGCGGACCTTCTCCGGCCCGGCCGCGGCCGCCGCGGCGACCAAGGTGACAGTGAAGACGGTGCTGGCCAAGGACCCGATCCTGCACCTGGCCCGGCGCGCCACCTTCGGCGTGACGCCCGCGGTGGTCGCCGACATCAAGCGCGAGGGCATGGACGCCTGGATCCGCGCCCAGCTGGACCCGGAGAAGTTGGAGCCGAGCAAGGGCGAGCTGAAGCTCGCCGAGCTGCCGACCCAGAAGCTCACCGTGCAGCAGCTGCGCGACCAGCGGGACAAGCTCAACGATCAGGACGCCCACCCGGAGCGGGAGATGGTCGACGCCACCATCGCCCGGCAGATCTGGTCCAAGCGCCAGCTGTTCGAGGTGATGGTCGACTTCTGGAACGACTTCCTGCACGTCGCCGCGGACTTCGACGGCGGCGAGGTGTACCGCAACTCGTTCGACCAGGACGTCGTGCGCAAGCACGCGCTGGGCAGCTACCCGGAGATGCTGGTCGCCGCGAACAAGCACCCGGCGCTGCTGATCTACCTGAACCAGAAGGACTCCCGCAAGGACGCGATCAACGAGAACCTCGCCCGGGAGAACCTCGAGCTCTACTCGGTCGGCGTCGACGGCGGCTACAAGGAGCCGGACGTCCGGCAGGCCGCCATGTTGCAGACCGGCCGTGGTGTCGACGACAAGGGCAAGTACGTCTTCCGCCCCGAGCAGCACTACGTCGGCAAGGTGAAGATCCTCGGCTTCACCCACGCGAACAACTCGGCCGACCCGAAGAAGGCCGAAGCGGCGATCGACGCGTACATCACCTACATCGCGACGCATCCGTCGACCGCGAAGTACGTGGCGCAGAGCCTGGCCACCCGGTTCGTCTCGGACACCCCGCCCAAGTCCCTGGTGGACCGGCTGGCCAAGACGTACACCACCAACAAGGGCATGATCAAGCCGGTCCTGATGACGCTGTTCTGCTCCTCGGAGTTCTGGGCCGGTGTGGGCCAGAAGGTGCGTCGGCCGATGGAGTACCTGGTCGCCACGTACCGCACCCTGGGTGTCTCGCCGGAGGCGTCGCCGAAGCACAACAACGGCGACAGCAAGCGCACCGCCTACGCCCGAGGGCTGCGCCAGATCCACGACAAGATGCGCGAGCTGGGTCAGTCCCCGATGGGTCATCCGACCCCGGACGGCTACCCGGACGTCTACGTCGCCTGGACCTCCGCCGGCGCGATGGTCAACGGCTGGAACGAGGCGGGCGAGATCCTCGCCGGCTACCGGACCACCTTCACGTACACGGCACCGGAGAAGCTGGTCGCCAAGCCGCCGGCGACGGCCGGGGCGTACGTGGACGCGCTCTCCCTGCGGCTGTTGGGCCAGAAGCTGAGCACGCGGGAGAAGAACCTCATCCTCGGCGTGGCCGGTGCGGCGACGACCACCAAGGTCGACGCCACGTTCAACGGGGCCATCACCGCCGTCGCGCGGGCGATCCTCGCTTCCCCCCAGCACCACCTCCGGTGAGGCACCCGATGGAGAAGACTGTGTACAACTCTTTCCCCCTGCACCCCGAATGCCCCGACGTGCGACGGCTGGCCGACAACCCGGCCGAGGCGTTGCTGCGCGCCGAGGCGGACATCGTCGCCGCCGAGAACGCCGCCGAGTTCGACAGGTACCGCACCCTGGAGAACCTGGAGGAGGCCCAGCAGGACGGCCGCGGCGTCACCCGGCGGACCTTCGTCGCCGGTGCGGCCGCCACCGCCACCGCGCTGGCCACCGCCCAGTTCGTCACCACCTCGGCGTCGTTCGCGGCGACCAAGACCGGCACCCTGATCCACGTCTTCCTCTACGGCGGGCTGGACGGCCTGAGCCTGATCGCGCCGGACAACGACGCGGTGCTCAACAAGGCCCGGCCCGACCTGCTGCTCGGCAACGACTCGCTGGCCCTGGGCCGCGGCTTCAAGCTGACCGGCGCGTTCAAGCCGTTGGAGAAGTGGCTCACGGCCGGTCAGCTGGGCTTCATCCCGGCGGTCTCCGACGAGCGGCTGTCCCGCAGCCACTTCCAGGCCGCGGACGCCTGCAACCTGGGCGGGCTGCCCAACGAGACCGGTGGCCGCGGTTGGCTCGACGGTCTGGTCGACAACCTGGGCAAGGGCACCGCGTTCCGCAGCGTCGGCATCGGCAGCACGCTGCCCCGCTCGCTGGTCGGCAACAACGGCGCGCTGTCGCTGAACAACGTCGGCTCCCTGCGGCTCAACGGTGACGAGCGGTTCCGGGCCGCCACCGAGAAGGCCATCAAGGGCCTCTTCACCGGGATCAACCACCCGGTCGAGGAAGCCGTGCAGGAGGGCATGGGCGCGCTGGCCACCGCCCAGAAGCTCGCCGCCAAGCCGTACCAGCCCGCCGAGGGCGTCAAGTACGAGGGCGTCGGCAACGCGTTCCAGCAACTCGCTCAGCTGATCAAGGGTGGCGCCAACGTGCGGGTCGCCACTGTCGGCATGGGTGGCTACGACACCCACGAGAACCAGGGCACCCGCGAGGGCGGCCAGCTGTACCGCCGGTTGAACGAGCTGGCCAGCGCGATGGCCGCCTTCTTCACCGACCTCGGCCCGAAGGCCGCCGACGTGACGATCATGGTGTCCAGCGAGTTCGGCCGTCGGGTCGGCTCCAACAACAACGGCACCGACCACGGGCACGGCGGCGTGGTCACCCTGCTGTCCGGCAAGAAGCTGGCCGGTTCGCTGCTGGGCACCTGGAACGGTCTGGACAAGCTGGATTCCGGTGACGTGCCGGAGTACAACAACATGTTCAACGTCTACGGTGCGGTGGCGCAGGGCCGGTTCGGGCTCACCAACGCGGAGGTCGACAAGGTCTTCCCCCGCCAGAAGTACACCCCGATGAAGCTGTACGCGTGACGCATTCGCACACCCACGCCGCCGGCCGTCGTACCGGGACCTCGTCCCGGCACGGCGGCCGGTCGGCTGCACCCGTACCCCCGCAGATCCCGGACCGGCGCGGACCCGGCGGCCGACGGTTGCTCGGCGTGCTGCTCCTGGTCGGCCTGCTCGCCAGCGTGCTGCCGTGGTGGTTGGGCACCCCCGCCGGATCGCTGCGCAGCACCGCCGCCACCGTCACCGCGGCCGGCCGGATCACCGGCCTGATCGCCGGCTACCTGCTGCTGGTGCAGGTGCTGATGATGAGCCGACTGCCGGTGCTGGAACGGTGGATCGGCGGCGAGCACATGGCCCGCTGGCACCGGGACATCGGTGCCACACTGCTGGTCACCGTGCTGGCACACATGTCGCTGATCCTGGTCGGCTACGCCGACCTGCGTAACGAGTCGATCCTCGCCGAGGTCGGCACGTTGCTCGGCGACTACGAGGACATGGTCTCGGCGTTCGTCGCCACCGGCATCATGATGCTTGTCGGGTTCAGCAGCATCCGGGCGATCCGGCGGGCACTGCCCTACGAGATGTGGCACCTGCTGCACCTGTCCAGCTACCTGATCCTGCTGCTCGGCTTCGGCCACCAGTTCGCCCACGGCGCGCAGTTGTACAAGCCCGGCCCGGTGCGCACCGGCTGGATCGCGCTCTACCTGCTGGTGGTCGCCGCCCTGCTCTGGGGCCGCGTGATCGCGCCGCTGGCGTTCAACCTGCGTTACAAGCTGCGGGTCGCCGACGTGGTCGCCGAGAGCACCGACACCATCTCCATCTACCTCACCGGGGAACGGCTCGGCCGGCTGGCCATGCTCGGCGGCCAACACTTCCGCTGGCGGTTCCTCACCCGGGGCTGCTGGTGGCAGTCGCACCCGTTCTCCGTCTCCGCCGCCGCCAACGGCCGCTGGCTGCGGGTCACCGTCAAGGTGGTCGGCACCCACACCGCCGACCTGCGTGACCTGGAACCGGGCACCCGGGTCTGGGCCGAAGGCCCGTCGGGTACCTTCACCGCCGCGCACCGGCTCCGCGAGCGGGCGCTGCTGATCGCCGGTGGCAGCGGCATCACGCCGATCCGGGCAATGCTGGAGGAGTTGCCGCCGGGCGCCGCCCTGATCTACCGGGCCCGCACACCGGCCGACGTGCTGCTCAGCCGCGAGTTGGACTGGCTGGCCCAGGAGCGCGACACCTCCGTCTGGTACGTCATCGGCTCCCGCGACGACCCCGGCCCCCGCCAGCTGATGAGCCCGGACGGGCTGCGGCAACTGGTGCCGGACGTGGCCCGGCGCGACGTCTACCTGTGCGGGCCGCCCGGTCTGGTGGAACAGTCGGTGCGTGCGCTGCGGCGCGCCGGCGTGCCCCGACGGCAGATCCACCTGGCCACGTTCGAGCTGTAGGAAGGGCATCCCCATGCGTCGCGCGCTCCTCGCGATCACCGGCCTGGCCGCCAGCACCACCGCGCTGGTGGTGTTCAAGGGCTCGCCAGGCACCAGCCAGGTCGCTCAGAACCTGCCGACCGCCCAGCCGGTCAACCCCTCCGGGCCGGGCACCGACCCCGGTGCCGCCGCGGGTGCGCCGGGCACCGACCCCGCCGTCGGCACGCCGACGTCATCCGGCAGCGCCAAGCCGTCGACGTCGCCCAAGCCCGGCAGGACCACCGCCCGCCCGTCGGGCACCAGGACGACGAAGGCCCCCAGCGCACCCCGGACCACCACCAAGGCACCCCAGTCGACCACCCGCCGGGTCACCGGCAACGGCTTCGAGAACGAGTACGGGTACGTGCAGGTGCAGATCGTCGTCTCGGGTAACCGGATCGTCGAGGCTGTCGCGCTGTCGCTGCCCAGCGGGGGTGAATCCGACATCCACAGCGGCGACGTCCGCAACCGTTACGACGGCAGGGGCGGCGAGGTGGTGCAGAAGCAGAACGCGAACCTCAACACCGTCTCCGGGGCCACCGAGACCAGCAACTCGTACAAGCAGTCGCTGCGGTCCGCCATCGAGCAGGCATTCTGACGTGCGGGCCACACTGACCCGACCCGGGCTGTGCCGGGTCGAACAGATCATGGGTACGGCCATCACCCTGGACCTCGCCGACGACCTGCCACCGGCGACGCTGCGCGAGCTGGCCGACGAGGTCTTCGCCTGGATGCGCGAGGTGGACGCACGGTTCAGCACCTACCAGCCGGACAGCGAGGTGTGCCGCTTCGACCGGGGTGAGGTGCTGCTCTCCGAGGCGTCCGCGGACCTGCGGTACGTGCTGGAGACCTGCGCCGACCTGTGGGGCGCCACCGACGGGTTCTTCGACGCGTACGCCACCGGTCGGCTCGACCCGTCCGGCTTCGTCAAGGGCTGGGCCGCTCAGGTCGCCTCGGACCGCCTCGTCGCCGCCGGTGCCGTGAACCACTGCGTGAACGCCGGCGGCGACGTACGGGTGCGGGGTCTGTCGCCGTCCGGGGAGCCGTGGCGCATCGGCATCCGGCACCCGTGGGACGCGATGGCGGCCTGCCTGGTGCTCAGCGGGACAGACCTGGCCGTGGCCACGTCGGGCGTGTACGAGCGGGGCCGGCACGTGCTGGACCCGCGCCGGGGCGCACCGGCCAGTGGGTTGCGCTCGGTGACGGTGGTCGGCACCGACCTCGGGGTGGCCGACGCGTACGCCACCGCCGCCCTCGCCATGGGCACCCCCGGCCTCAACTGGCTGGCCCGCCTGAACGACCACACCCACGCGGCGATAACCGACAACGCCCGCCAGTACCACTCAGTCGACCTCCCGCTGACCGACTAGCGGAGGGGGCGGTGGGTGCCGGCTGGACGGGAACCGGTGGGGCGTGGGCGGCCGGGGCGGGACCCGGACGGTCGGGTGCCGGCCCAGCGGCGCCCCGGGTGGCTGCGCCGGGGCGGTTCGGTGCCGCCAGGATGAGGCGCTCTGTCGTTGGTGGACATCGTTCCCCCGTTCGTGGCGCGCGTTCGCACCGTCCCCCTGTCAACGAGGACCGACGCCTCGGCGACGCTGTCGGGCACCGGATCGAATCGTCGACCGGGCCGGTGTCACATGCCTCGTCGGGGCAGCGGCAGGTGACCGGGGAGCAGGTCGGGGGCGAGCGTCACCCCGGCGGCGCGCAACGCCCCGATCAACGTGTTCTGCACGAGGTACGAATCCGGAAGCTGCCAGCGCGCCTGCTCCGGGGCCACCGCCCAGCGGACCGTGCCCTCCGGCAGCCGGGTGGGCGGCGCGGGAATCCACGAGCCCGGCCCGTGCCGGACCACGTGGAAGCAGTGCTCCAACTCCGGCCGCAGCGGATCGCCGGGGCGGACCAGGAACATCCACCGCCCGGTGGGCGTGACCAGCACCGGTCCGCGTACGCCGGTGCCGGCCGGGTGGATCTGGACCGCGTCGAGCACGTGTCGGCCGAGGTGGGCGGGCACCTCCAACACGTCGAAGGCCCGGCCGGTGGGCAGCAGCACCCCGTGTGGTCGGCTCCGCCACCAGGTCGCCACCCGGGCCGGGTCGGCGCTGGCGGCCAGCTCCCAGTTCTCCAGGGCGGGGTGGCAGCCCACCGTGGGACAGCCGGCCCGGCCGCAGACGAAGCGGCTGCGGGCCAGACAGGCACCCGGGGTGACCTCCCAGCCGTGTACCGCGTACCGGATGGCGACCCGGCGCAGCCGGACCCGTTCCAGCGGCGACAGTTCGGCAACGCGCGGTACGACATTCCCCCACATGTGTGCCAACTCCTCTCGTCGGGCCCGGCGTTCGCCAGGTCGCATGTCGAGCACCGTCACTGCCGTAACCCACGATCGTTGAGGTTGACGAACGGCTCGTGCAACTTGCACGAAAAGTACGAGGACTACCTGTACGGCTGACGTACATCCTGTGCGACCAGCGAAAACCTGAAAACGAACGGCAGTCGCCGCACCCGCGGACATCGCCGCGACTCGATTGGTCGTCGGTGGCAGGGGAGGATGGGGAGATGGACGAGCTACCCATAGGACGGCGAGTGGCCTACTGGCGGGGGCGACGCAAGATGTCGCAGCAGGTCTTCGCGGACCGGCTGGGCAAGTCCAAGAGCTGGGTGGACAAGGTCGAACGCGGCGTCCGACGGTTGGACAAGTTCTCCGTCCTCTACGAGATCGCCGACATCCTCCAGATGGACGTCCAGCTGCTGATGGGCAAGGACCCGGAGCGGCGCGCCGACGCCCTCAACTGCATCGACCAGGTCGAGGTTCAGGAGATCCGGGCGGCGCTGGAACGCTACGACTCGATGAGCGCGTACTTCGACGCGGCGCCGTGCCCGCCGCCGATGGACGACATGCGTAAGGCCGTCAACCACGCCTGGCTCACCTACCAGTACGGCCGCTACGGGATGCTCACCCGGGCGCTGCCGAAGCTGCTGCGCGACGCCCAGGCGGCCGACGCCGCCTACGGCGGTGAGCAGGCGGCCGAGGCGGCCCACCTGCTCGGCCAGGTCTACCAGATCGCCTCCTCGGTGCTGCGCAAGCTCGGCGAGTGCGAGCTCGCCTGGTTGGCCGCCGACCGGTCGATGGCGGTGGCCCAGCGGGCCGACGACCCGCTGCTCGCCGGGATCGCCACCACCCGGGTGTGCAACGCCCTGGTCGCGATGGGGCGGGCCCGCCCCGCGCTGGAGCTGAACGTCCAGATCGCCAACCGGCTGGCACCGGGTGGGAGCAACGAGGTCTCGCCGGCCCGCCTCTCCGTCTACGGGATGCTGCTGCTCCAGGGCGCGATGGCCGCGTCCCGCATCGGTGACTCGGCCAGCGTCGACGACCTGATCAACGCTGCTCAGGAGGCCGCCACCCTGCTCGGCGGCGACCACAACCACTACTGGACGTCGTTCGGCCCGACCAACGTCGAACTGCACCGGGCCGCCGCCGCGGTGGAGTTGGGCGACGGGGGGCGGGCCGTGGAGGTGCACCAGCTTCGCATCGCGGAGCCCTCCTTCAACGCGCTGCTGCCCGAGCGCCGCGCCCACCACCTGCTCGACATCGCCCGCGGCTACGCCCAGATAGGTGACGTGGCGAACGCCGGCGAGATGCTGCTGCTCGGTGATCGGCTCGCCCCGTCGGAGATCCGCTGCCGGCCGATCGCGCACGAGGTGATGTCCGACATCCTCCGTCGCACACGTGGTGCGCCGCCTTCTCCGGTAGCGGAGTTGGCTGAGCACATGGGAGTAGGGGTATGAGCGCGGAGCCGGTCTGATGGCCGGCGCAGCGCAGAACAGCGGGCACCGCGAGGTGCTCTACGTCATCGCCTGCGGTTCGCCGCTGGCCCGGCACGTCGGTCGTCTGGTCGACCTCGCCCAACAGGACGGTTGGGACGTCTGCGTGGTCACCACGCCGGACGGCGCGAAGTTCGTCGACCAGTCGGCCCTGATCCGGCAGACCGGCCACCCGGTGCGGACGCACTACAAGAACCCCGGGGACCCGGACGTGCTGCCACCCGCCGACGCCATGATCGTCTGCCCGGCCACCGTCAACACGGTCAACAAGTGGGCGGCCGGGATCACCGACACGTTGGCGCTCGGACTGCTGGTCGAGGCCCAGGGCAAGGGCGTCCCCATCGTGGCGGTGCCGTACACCAACGCGGCGATGGCCTGCCACCCGGCGTTCCGTGCCGGGGTCGCCCGGTTGGCCGAGTGGGGCATCACGGTGCTCTTCGGCGACGAGGTGATCGCGCTGCACCCGCCCGGAACGGGGGAACAGCACCTGCACGCCTTCCCCTGGGCGATGCCGCTGGCCGCATTGCCGACCGTCTCCTGGAGCGCCGCCTAGCGCTTCCGGCAGATCTTCCACCCGACGCGGCCGGGCCGGGTGTCACCGCCCGGCGGCCCCGACGCCGGTAAGCTGGCCCGCCGTGAGCACAAGCGGATCCGTCCCCACAGTCAGCGACGTGGTGGCCGCGCTGGAACGGCGCTTTCCGCCGGTCTGGGCGGAGGAATGGGACCGGGTGGGCCTGGTGCTCGGTGAGCCGGCCGCCCCGGTCCGCCGGGTGCTCTGCGTGGTCGACGTGGTGCCCGAGACGGCCGACGAAGCCCTCGCCGCCGACGCGGACATGATCGTCTCGCATCACCCACTGCTGCTGCGCGGGGTGTCCTCGGTCGCCGCGACGACCTTCAAGGGGCGGATCATCCACCAGTTGATCCGGGCCGGGCTGGCGCTCTACGCGGCGCACACCAACGCCGACGTGGCCTCCCCGGGCGTCTCCGACGCCCTCGCCGCCCGCTTCGGGCTCACCGGTCTGCGCCCACTCCAACGACCCGCGCCCGGCTCGCCGGCCCACGGCGACGACAGGGGTTTCGGCCGGATCGGCGAGCTGCCCCAGCCGATGACCCTCGCCGAGCTGACCCGGCACGCGGCAGCGGTGCTCCCCGTCACGTCCTGGGGAGTTCGCGCGGCGGGGGATCCCGGGCGTATGGTTCGTACCCTCGCCGTCAGCGGCGGGTCGGGGGACAGCTTCCTCGGCGCCGCGACCGCCGCCGGGGTGGACGCGTTCCTCACCGCCGACCTGCGGCACCACCCGGCCGGCGAGCACCTCGCCGCCGATGGTCCCGCCCTGATCGACGCCGCCCACTGGGCGACCGAACGACCGTGGCTGGACGACCTGGCCGCCTTCCTCCGGGAGGCGCTGGACGTCGAGACGCTGGTGTCCGACCTGGACACCGACCCGTGGACCGTGCACGCCGCCGCACCCGCTGTGGACGACAAGGAGCCCGACCGTGAAGGCTGACCCCAAGGTGCAGCGCCGCCTGCTCGACCTCCAGGCGATCGACACCAACCTCGCCCAGCTCGCCCACCGTCGGCGGTCGCTGCCCGAGCGGGCCGAGCTGGAGTCGCTGGCCCGGGAGCTGTCGTCGATGGAGGACGAGCGGGTCCGCGCCCAGGTGGCGGTGGATGACCTGGACCGGGACATCGCCCGGTTGGAGAAGGACGTCGAGCAGGTCCGGGCCCGCAAGGAGAAGGACGAGAACCGGCTTGCCGCCGGCACCGGGCCGGCCCGCGAGCTGGAGGCGCTCCAGCACGAGCTGGTCTCGCTCAAGCGCCGCCAGGGCGACCTGGAGGATGCCGAGCTGGAGCTGATGGAGCAGCGGGAGACCGCGCAGGGCGTACTGGACGGCGTGGAGCAGCGGCTGGCCGAGACCCGGGACAAGCGGGCCGCGACCGAGCAGCGCCGCGACGAAGCGCTGGCCGAGATCGCCAAGGAGGAGGAGTTCAAGCGGGGCGCCCGTCAGCCGCTCGCCGCCGACCTCCCCAGCGATCTGGTCAACCTCTACGACAAGATCCGCGAGGACACCGGGCTGGGTGCCGCGCTGCTCACCGGCGGCCGCTGCGGCGGGTGCCGCCTGGACCTGTCCGGCGCCGACCTGGCCCGGATCCGTAAGGCCGCCCCCGACGACGTGGTCCGCTGCGAGGACTGCCGACGGATCATGGTCCGCACCAACGAGTCGGGCCTGTAGGTCGTGGCGCCGCGCGTGGTCTCCATGGAGGCCGACGGTGGGTCCCGGGGCAACCCCGGCCCCGCCGGCTACGGCGCGGTGGTCCGCGACCCGGAGACCGGCGAGGTGCTCGCCGAGCGCTCCGAGTCGCTCGGCACGGCCACCAACAACGTCGCCGAGTACCAGGGTCTGATCGCCGGGTTGACCGCCGCCGCCGAGCTGGGCGCCACCGAGGTGGACGTCCGGATGGACTCCAAGCTGGTGGTCGAGCAGATGTGCGGCCGGTGGCAGATCAAGCACCCCGGCCTGCGGCCCCTCGCCGCCCAGGCCGCCGCGCTGGTGGGCCGGTTCAGCGCGGTCCGGTTCAGCTGGATTCCCCGCGAGCAGAACCGGCACGCCGACGCCCTCGCCAACGCCGCCATGGACGCCGCCGCAGGTCGTCCGTCGGCGACCGCGGCCCCCGGCCGTCCTGCGACGACGGCGGCCAGCGGCCAGCCCCCGACCACGTCCGCCGCCCCGATCATTGGCAGTGACCCGGCGACCGCCCCGGCCTCCTGGGAGCCACGGCCGACCTTCACCGCCACCCGGCTGATCCTGGTCCGGCACGGCGAGACCGCGTACACCGAGCAGCGGCGATACTCCGGGCGCGGCGACGTGCCGCTCTCCGAGCGTGGCCGGGCCCAGGCCCGCGCCACCGGTGCCCGGGTGGCCGAGCTGGCCCCGACCGTCGCGGCCGTGCTCAGCTCCCCGTTGTCCCGGTGTACGGCCACCGCGGCGTCGATCGCCGAAGCGCTCGGCGGCGACGTGCCGGTCCGCACCGAGGACGACCTGATCGAGTGCGACTTCGGCCAGTGGGAGGGGCGCACCTTCGCCGAGGTGCGCCAGGAGTGGCCGGGCGAGATGGACGCCTGGCTCGCCTCGCCCCGGATCGCGCCGCCGGGCGGGGAGTCGTTCACCCAGGTCGCCGAACGCGCGCACCGCGTCATCAGCGGGCTGCTCACCGCGTACCCCGGTGAGACCGTGGTGGTCGTCTCGCACGTCTCGCCGATCAAGCTGATGCTGCGCGACGCCCTCGCGGCCGGCGACGGTTTCCTGCACCGGCTCTTCCTGGACGCGGCCGGCATCTCGGTGCTCGACATGTGGCCCGACGGCGGCGTGGCCGTGCGCACTGTCAACGACACCGCTCACCTCGCCACGCTCGACTGAGCCGCCGCACCCTTCGTTGGTAGGGCCGGTCGGGCGCGCCGTTCGGCGCAGCCGACCGGCCGTTCGGCGCAGCACCCTCCGGACGGGTCAGGTGACCGCCGTCACAGAGTCGTAGCCTCCGGCCGTTACATCGAGAGCCACGACTCCCCGGAGGTGTGTCAGATGGCTGCACCCGAACCGGAGGCGCCACCCACGGCGCCGACCAGGGCTAAGGACCACAGCCCCTGGAACTGGTTGCTCTTCATCCCCATCGTGGTGCCGCTGATCCCGGCGTTCTTCAATGGCGACTCGCCCCGGGTCTTCGGCTTCCCGCGCTTCTACTGGCTGCAACTGGCCTTCATCCTGCTCGGCGTCGGCACCACCACGTTGGTCTACCAGATGACGAAGAAGCGGGGAGGCCGCTGATGTGGCGCGACCATCTCACCGAGATCATCGTCTTCTCCCTGCTGTTCCTCCTGGTCAGCGTGATGGGCTTCGTGGCCGCCCGGTGGCGGGCACCGAAGGACATGGCGCACCTGGACGAGTGGGGGCTGGGCGGGCGCAGCTTCGGCGGCTGGATCACCTGGTTCCTGGTCGGCGGTGACCTCTACACCGCGTACACCTTCGTGGCGGTGCCGGCGTTGATGTTCGGTGCCGGCGCGGCCGGGTTCTTCGCCGTGCCGTACACCATCGTCATCTACCCGCTGGTCTTCCTGGTGCTGGTGCGGCTCTGGTCGGTGTCGCACCGGCACGGGTTCGTCACGCCGGCCGACTTCGTCCGCAACCGGTTCGACTCGCCGGTGCTGGCGCTGCTGATCGCGATCACCGGCATCGTCGCGACCATGCCGTACATCGCGTTGCAACTGGTCGGCATCGAGGCGGTGCTCAAGACGATGGGCGTCACCGGCGACAACGCGCTGGCCCGGCACCTGCCGATCATCATCGCGTTCGCCATCCTGGCCGCCTACACGTACCAGTCGGGGTTGCGCGCGCCCGCGCTGATCGCGTTCGTCAAGGACAGCCTGATCTACATCGTGATCCTGGTGGCGGTCATCTACCTGCCGTACAAGCTGGGCGGCTGGGGCGACATCTTCGCCGCCGCGGACGCGAAGTTCGACGCCTCGCCCAACCCGAACGACGGCGTCCTGCTCAACGGCAACAACCAGCTTCAGTACGTGACGCTGGCGCTCGGCTCGGCGTTGGCGCTCTTCCTCTACCCGCACAGCATCACCGGTGTGCTGGCCAGCAGGAACCGCGACGTGATCAAGCGGAACATGTCGGCGCTGCCCGCGTACAGCCTGCTGCTGGGGTTGATCGCGTTGCTCGGCTACATGGCCATCGCGGCCGGCGTGAAGCCGCTGCCCGGTGCCAAGGAGGGCACTGTCGACAGCAACACCGTCGTGCCGTTGCTGTTCGACCAGCAGTTCCCGGACTGGTTCGCCGGTGTCGCGTACGCGGCGATCGGCATCGGCGCGCTGGTGCCCGCGGCGATCATGTCGATCGCGGCGGCAAACCTGTTCACCCGCAACATCTACAAGGAGTACCTGAAGCGGGACGCCTCCCCGGCCCAGGAGGCGAACGTCTCGAAGATCACCTCGCTGGTGGTGAAGGTCGGTGCGGTGGCCTGCATCGTCTTCCTCGACCCGCAGTTCTCCATCGACCTCCAGCTGATCGGTGGCGTGATCATCCTTCAGACGCTGCCGGCGGTGGCGCTGGGCCTCTACACCCGCTGGTTCCACCGCACCGGCCTGATCGTCGGCTGGGCGGTCGGCATGGGGTTGGGCATGTGGATGCTCTACCAGGTGGCCAGCCCGACCCGGAAGCACTTCGGCGGCTCGGCGTTCCCGCTGTCGGAGTTCGGGTTCGACACCACCCGGACGATCTACGTCGGCATCGTGGCGGTGGCGGTCAACCTGGCCGTGGCGGCACTGGTGACGCTGGCGCTGCGGGCCGCCAAGGTCGAGGAAGGAGTCGACGGCACCGAGCCGGACGACTACTTCGCCGACGAGGGCGACCCCCGGGTCACCCCGGGCCCCGACCGCGACGCCGACTCGGCCCGCGAACCGGTCGCCTGACCCCAGGCACGAACGCCCGGGCACCGACGCAAGTCGGCGCCCGGGCGTACCTGTCCCGCGCCCTCTCCCGCGCTCTCCCGCGCTCTCCCGCGCTCTCCCGCGCTCTCCCGCGTCGATCTTGCAGTTTCGGTGCCCGTTCGGTGATGATGAGCGGCGATTTGTCGCCACCGAAACTGCAAGATCGACGAAGGTGGGGCGGGGTGGGGCGGGGTGGGCCGGGGGCGAGGGTGGGGGTTAGTGGGGGCGGTTGCGGTTTATCAGGGCCTGGTTTAGGCGGCCTAGTAGGGCTGCCAGCGTGTTCCGGTCCTCGGGGGTCCAGTCGGCCAGCATGTCGCCGTAGAGCCGGGTGCGGGCGGCCTGGACGGCGGCCATCCGTTGCAGACCGGCCGTGGTGGGGGAGATGACGGTGCCGCGGCCGTCGGACGGGTCCGGGGTGCGGGTGATCAGGCCGTCGCGCTGAAGCGCGGAGACCTGCCGGGTGACTGTCGAGCCGTCCAGGTTGAGTCGGGCGGCGAGCGCCGAGACGTTCTGCGGGCCGGCGTCGGCCAGGTGGCGCAGGATGACGTACGCCGCGCGGTCCAGCACCCGGTGCTCGGCGGTGCCGGTGGCCCGCCGGGTGGCCTCGCCGAAGCGCATCAGCAGGGCCACCTCGGTCTCGATCCGGCCGAGGGTGGTCTCGTCGTGGTCGTCGCTCATAGCTGTATGATACAGAATAAGTACCTGTACGATACAGCTATCTGAGGAGTCGGAGTGGATCGGCGTTCCGAACCGAACCGCAGTGCCATCTACGCCACCACGCTGGTGGCCTTCCTCGCCATCGCCGGCATCGCCGTCGTCGACCCGATCCTGCCCGCCATCGGCGAGGCGATCGGGGTCACCGCCTGGCAGGTCGAGCTGCTGTTCACCGCGTACATCGCGGTCATGGCCCTCGGCATGATCCCGGCGACCCTGGCCAGCGGCCGGTTCGGCTTCAAGCCGGTGCTCATCACCGGCGTCTCCGTGGTCGGCCTCGCCGCGATCCTCGCCTCGTTCAGCGACAACATCGTGCAGCTCTCCGTGCTGCGCGGCGTCTGGGGGCTGGGCAACGCGATGTTCTTCGCCACCGCCATGGTGGTGCTGGTCAACCTGGCCGTCGACCGGGAATGGGTGGTGGGCCTCTTCGAGACCGCCCTGGGCCTGGGCTTCGCCGTCGGACCGCTCATCGGTGGCCTGCTCGGCCAGGTCAGCTGGCGGCTGCCGTTCTTCGTCTGCGGCGTCTTCATGGTCCTCGCCCTCGGCGTGGCCTCCCGCAAACTCCGCGAACCCACCAACCGGCAGGCCCCGGTACGCGTCGGCCAGATCTTCGCCACCTACCGCCGGCCGGCGTTCATCGCCCTCTGCGTGGTCACCGCCGCGTACAACTTCGTGTTCTTCGTGGTGCTCGGCTACACGCCGCTCTTCCTCGGCCTGGACGTCATCCCGCTGGGGCTCGCGTTCACCGGCTGGGGGCTCGGCCTGGCCGCCGGCATCATGGTGATCGGCCACCGGCTGGCCCACCGCATCGGCGCGGTACAGACCGTCGGCGTGGCCATCGCCGGGCTGCTGGTCTGCATGGTCCTCTTCGCCACCTCCACCAGCACCGCCGAGTCGCTCGTGGTGCTGGTACTCGCCGGACTCTGCATGGGGCTGGCCAACGCCAACCTCACCGACCTGGCGCTCGGGCTCGGCTCCAGCGACCGGCGCGTCGCCACCGGCGCGTTCAACCTGGTCCGCTGGGGTGCCGCCGCGCCGGCACCGATCATCTCCGGCAAGCTCGCCGAGCAGTCGCTGTCGCTGCCGTTCTGGGTCGGCTTCGGGGTGCTCGCCGTCGGCGTGCTGGTCTACCTGGCCTTCGCGCACGTGATGGCCGCCGGCTACGGCGAGCGGGTGCTCTGGTCCCGCTGGAACCGCGCCGCCGCCGACACCGAACACGAGCCCGTCGGCGAGACCTACTGACCGCCGGTCGGCCGGTTCAGTTCAGGGCGCGCCAGAGCAGGTAGAGGCCGATCGTCGTGCCGAACACCACGATCACCGTCTTGAGCACCACCGGCGGCAGCCGACGGACGAGCCGGGCGCCCGCGTACCCCCCAATGAGGGTGGCCGGCGCGACCACCGCGACGGCCGCCCAGTTCAAGGGGCCGAACAGGGCGAACACCACGAGCGTGGTCAACCCCACCACCGCGGAGAGCAGGTTCTTGATCGCGCTCACCCGGGCCAGGGTCGCGTCCAGCACCAGGGCCAACCCGGCCACCAGCATCACCCCGAGCGCCGCACCGAAGTAACCGCCGTACACCGCACCGAGCGCGACCATCGTCTGCACCGTGACCGTCCGCCGGCGTGGCGACAGGTCCCGGGGGTGACCGACCAGGCGGCGCAGCGGGTCCTGGAAGGCCAGGACCGCTGTCGCGCCGAGGACCAGAAAGGGTACGACCAGCTCGAACGCGCGGGCCGGAGTGGCCAGCAGCAGCAACGCCCCGATGATCGTGCCCGCAATGGTGGTGGGCACCAGCGTGGCCAGCGCGCGGGGGCGCGGCAGGTCCTGCCGGCTGCCCGCCACGCTGGCCAGATAGCCGGGGAAGACGGCGACGGAGTTGCTGACGTTCGCCGGCACCGGGGGCAACCCGATCGCGATCATCGCCGGGAAGGTGATCAACGAACCGCCACCGGCCACCGCGTTGACAGTGCCAGCGGCGAGACCGGCGGCGAGCAGCAGCGCGGCGTGGGAGAGATCCATAGCCCCACGAGGCTAGCCGTCGCCCTACGGCACGCATTCGCCGGATCGTTCTGAGCTGCGCGATCTTGCTCAGGCGGGGCGGCAATACCCGCAGCACGCTCGTCGTTAGGATGAGAGCGCGACGGACGAGTCGACCGGGCGGCCGCGTCGGCGGGCTTCGGCCCGCCGCCGAGGAACGTCCGGACTCCACAGGGCAGGGTGGTTGTTAACGGCAACCCGGGGCGACCCGCGGGAAAGTGCCACAGAAAACAGACCGCCGACCCCAACGGGGACGGTAAGGGTGAAACGGTGGGGTAAGAGCCCACCAGCACCCCGGGTGACCGGGGTGGCTCGGTAAACCCCACCCGGAGCAAGGCCAAGCAAGGGCCGTCACCGCAAGATGACGACCCGGCGCAGACGCTTGAGGGCTGCCCGCCCGATGTCTGCGGGTAGGCCGCTGGAGCCTGCCGGCAACGGCAGGCCGAGATGGATGGCCGCCGCCGGCGCAAACCCCTCGGGGTACGCGCCGCGCACAGAATCCGGCGTACAGGTCGACTCGTCCGTCGCCCACCAGCTCAGAGCCGCGATCAAGGCTCTGAGCTGGTTCTATGTTCGGGCGTCGATGGTCGTAGTTGGTCAACTTTGGCCGGCGTTTGACGCCCTGACGACGTCCTGACGCCCTGGAGACGCCCTGAGTCTTGGGTCAGTAGACCGCCAACTCGGCGCGGCACATCGCCTCGTCCTGGCGGCCGTTCGGTGGCTTGGTAGGGCTCCTGCGCGGTGCCGTTAGCTGTCGTGTGCCCGGCACGTCCTGGCGGCGGTGCTCCTGGCGAGGCTCGGAGACGCGGTGGCAAGCCAGTCCCGGGGTTGGACTGGCGCGGCAGCCGGAAGCCCCGTCCACGCGATCAGGCCGACCCATCGGCTTCCGTCACGGGCTCGTTGGAGCTGGTCCCCTTCCGATTGGCGGGGCGGTGTCCCGGCGGCTGTCGGTGGCTCACCGCCCCGGTGCCGAAGGCGACCGGGGCGGCTTGCCGCCGGCCGGGCTTGCCGCCTCGCACCGCGCGGAGCGCGGTGCCTTGATCCGAAACAGAGAAATTCGGCAAGACTCCCTCCCTTACGGCCCGACGTCGTCCGGCTCGGATCTTGGTGGAGGATCTGGAATTCGAATGAGACGATCCTCTTGGGTCAGCTCAAGGGCGACACGTTCAACGAGCTCAACGATAATTTCGCGGGACAGCTCATTGTCAACCGCAACGATTTGTAGTGCGCCTCGATATAGGTCGTCAGCCGCTACCTTGCTGAGAAGTCGGTAGGCGTCACGAATGCGGTCGAAACTCAAACCCTCTTGTCCGCTGTTTGCTGAGATCCCATCCAGAATGAGAAGCCCGGGCAGTGGGAGATTTCGGTCGATCGCCACAGTGTGGTGAGCGAGCGCGTGTGCAATGTTGACAAGTGTCTTGAGGCCTTGACTGGATAGTTCGTCGAAGCTGCGGCCGGATACCTCGGGCAGGTACGTTTTCCGGTTTATTTTGACCGTAAGTTCTTGGCCGAGGTCTGGGATGCGCAATTGCTGGAGATATTCGAGCATCCGTTTCTCGAGGGCTTTAACGTTCTCTTCCGCATCGTATCGAGAGAGTTCACGCTCACTTATGCGAAGCCTGATATCTTCTTGCTGAGCCTCAAGTTCATCGCGGCTGGCGAGTTGTTGTGTGTGCCGTCGGATGAGGTCGGCATATTCACGGAGGCGTTTGATATCGGCCTCAAGCTGAGCTTGGCGGCTGGCTAAATACTCGATCTGTGTAGCGCGATCGGAGACGAAGGCTTGGGTGAGTTGGTCGAGGTCGTCGGCCAGCTCGGCGATGAGCTGGTCGAGCCGGGTTGCCTCGTACGCCAATCTGTCGAGAGCGCGCTGGCGTCCTTCGAGGACCTCGTTGGTTTCCGTAATCTGACTCGCGATGCGGTCCTGCTCGCTCAGTAGCTCGGCTTCGGAGGGCGCAGGCCGCGGCTGTTGCAGGCACAGATAGCATAGGTGCGGATCGGTCCTTGCTGGTTCGATATCGTTACCGCAACGCGGACAGACTACGAAGTCGAAGTCTACAAGCCATTCGCCGGCTACGATAGCGCGAGTGAGTCGGGCGGACTGACTATTCAGCTGCCTGACCAGATCGCTGAGATCCTTGATCTGCGCCTGGAGTCGAGACATACGATCCGCGAGGTCGGCACGACGGCTGCGTGCGGCGAGCAGGTGTTCTCGCGCCTGCTGGACGCCAGGCACGTCGGCTACTTCGCTTCCGATAGCTCGGCGTTGTTCAACGACGTGATCGAGCTCTGTCGTGCTGGCCGCCAGTTGCAAGTCAAGGGTGGCGAGGTCCGCGAAGGGGGTGTCCTTGAGAAAGTGGGTGCGGACCTCAGCATCGTGTTCGAGGGAGTCCAGTTGTCGTTGCAAGTGGCGCAGTTGGGAGTTGAGGCGGGCGACTTCGGGTTCGTAGTAGCCGTAGGCGATCTCGAAGACCCAGCGCCGTTTGACGTCGCGGTAGTGTCGCTTGTGTCCGAAGACCTCAGTGTCGAGTTCGTCGCCAGTGATGATGCAGTATCCAAGCCAGTCGGTCATGGTGACTGGGCTCTGCACACCGGTGGGGTCAGTTCGGGCTTGAGGAACGCTGATTACTGGAATGTTGAGTCGGTCGAGCAGAAAGGTGCTGTAGGTGTGAGTCGAGCGGGCAACGGGGAGCCGTATTGATAGGGCTTCACGACCGGGCTCGTTCTCGTCTTCGCTGATCTCGACGAGTGCGTCACTGGTAGTGGTGCGGGGCCGATAGATCTTCCATGCGCGGTCGCCGAGCATGACGTGCCCACGGATGGCGTCGACGTAGTCGACTTCGGGTGGTAACTCCTTGGGCATGGTGCCGAGCAGCGCTCGGATCAGGCGGATGAAGGTGGTCTTGCCGGTGGTGATGTCGCCGACGATGTGGTTGAGGCCTGCATTGAAGGTGACTTCACGGCCACCACCTACAAGATCTACTTGCAATAGTTCGAGGCGATTTGGGTGAACCGGTTGGCGCTCGGTTTCCGGTTCTGGCGGGGTCGTGATGGGTCGGCTCACGTCAGATCCTCGTGCCATGCGGCGTCAGCGATCTCGGGTAGTTCGTACAGGTAACTTTTGAGTGTGTTTCCGGATTTGTCGAGGTGGCGGCGTAGGAGGGCTAGGCGTTGGTTGATGTCGTCGAAGCTGCCGTCGGCGCGCAGGTTGGCTGCGAGTTCCGCGCCGGTGTTAGTGGTGCGGTAGCCGAAGCCGTTGCCTAGGGGGGCTACTACGACGAGGCTACGGCCGATGAGGGATCCGAGGACAGCGTAGTAGGAGGGATCCCATGGGCCGTAGCGGTAACGCATCATGCGGGCGTCGAGAGGCGCTTCGTTGGGATCGAGTTGCTCGATCTCGTCAGCACTGACGCCCCGGGAAAGCAGAACGCGGCGTAGTTGGCGCGGATAACGGAGCAAGAAGTCAAGCTTGGCTAGCTTGACCCGGCCCTCGAGGTATCGGGATTGGCCTCGGGCTTTGCGACTAAAGGAGTCAATGAGCAGGAGGACTCGCGCCTCGGCTTCGCGTGAGGGCCGGAACCGGGCGCGCGGTGATTGGTCCGGGTACAGCGCCGACGGTCCTCCGCGCCTGGGCGGGGCGCCGGCCGCAGATCTCGTGCTGGGAATCACGAGAGACCCCAGTCGAAGCGGCAGAGGTCGGACAGGTGGCCGAGGTACCCGAAGATGAGTTCTTCGTCCTGGTGGAGCAACGGTTTCCGGTCGCATTGGGCGAGATCGTGGGGGCGGGCACGCAAGTCAGCGGCGATAAATTCGGCGGGGCGGCCGGCAGCGACGGGGTTCCCAACGGCAGAGAGCTTGATGCGAGTAGAGGTAGCTTGGGCCATCCGCAGCACGCGACGGGCTAGATCCTCTAGTTCGGGCTCTGCACTGTCGCGACTGGCGAGTAGGAGTTGACGCTCGACTTCCACGGTGGCTCGCAGTTCCTGAACATCTTCGATGAGCGTTGTGCTGGCACCTGCAGCTCTCATCTTCAGTTCCATTAGCGATGTTGCGGTTCCATTAGCCATGCGCGCGAGGAGTTGGTGTTGTCGTTCGCCGGGTAGGGGCGGGGTGAGTGCGGTGAGCATGCTGCGACTAAGAGTTTGGTTGTGTATAGGCTCAATGTCTGACCAGCCGGGCTCTCCTGGACGCGGGAGGTCGTGACTCACGTGCGGGAGCGTTCCGGCCAAGATCGCTTGTATGGATGCCGGCTGACTAGTGCCAGCAGTTTGTGCTGCGCTTGCGGCGCTGAGAAGCCGTTCGTAAAGGTGCTGCACTTCCTGATGAGACAGCGCGGGCCACAGGGCTGACATCTCCCACATCGCCACCTTGTCGATATACATTTGGGTGGGCTGCCCGGGCTCGATGACTAGGCGCTGCAGGAAGTCGTCCACCCAGGCTCTAATGAGGCCGTGTGCGACGAGGCGGCCGCGGACGTCGTTGCTTGCTGTGGTGGGGTCACGCACGAAGCTAGCGGTGTCCGCCTTCGGTGCCGTCGTGCCTTCAAGCCAAAGTTCGTAGCTGTAGAGTTCGTGGCACTTGGCTTTGCGCGCGTTGACGTACGACCGGACAAGCGCGTCAAGTCCGCTTTCGCACATGGCGACGACGCTCCACGAGCCCTTGTCACGGGTCTTGAGCTGGATGAGGCGGACCCTGTCGGAGTGGACAAGGGCAAGGTCCTCGATCTGCTCACAGACGGCAAAGGCAGGCCCGTCTTGTTCCCGCAAGCAGGTCAGCCACTGTCGCACTACTTGCTTTGCCTGCCAGATGTAGCGGGCGAAGGTATCGAGTCCGGTGGGGTCGTTCGTGACTTTGGCGATCGCGGCGAGGTTGCCAAGGCCGGGAGTGGGCTCTTGCTTCGTTGCGTCGGTCACCCGAAAGACACTCCCACCTAGACGACGTCGAGGGCTAAACCCGTATCACGGGGGGTGGTGGTCCTACTACTCAGGGAAACGATGTTAACGGATGTGTTCGGTGCGGGTCGACCCGTCGTGCCCGGTCTGTTCGGCTGGTCTTGTGCATGCCGGGCCGGTCCTCGACGAGCCGTTTAGATGACGGTTCCTGGCTCGCCGTTCTGGTAGCCACGCTGAATCGGTCCTTTAAAGCAGCGCCCTACCGGTCGCTGCCTGCCATCCCGTCTGCACGGACCCGCACTCCTGTGGAGTGGTCTGCTGAGTCTGCTGCACCGATGGGTGACAGTTGACCTGCTCGGCTTGCCTGGGTCGGTGGCAGGCGGGATGGCCTAACGCAACCGCCCGCGGACCGCGATCCGCCGACGGAGCTGCAGCCATCTCGAAGGTAGAGAAGGTGCGCGCTGTCCTACTGCCCCGAGCGGCGTAGCCGGTAGCTTCTGACGACTGATTCGACAACTCCGTTGCGTCGGTTGACGCGCTGCTGTCCGATCAGCGTCGCGCCGACCTCAACGCCGAAGAGGGCTGCGAGCTCCGGGTCTGCGGCGATCTCGCATTGGCCGGTGTCTGGCTCGACGGTCCGTTCCGGGCCGTGCTCGTTGGCGATTGGTCTCGCGGATGTGCCACGCCCGTGCTCGGTGGTCGCTAAGCCTTCCTCGCGTAGGACGGCTATGGCTTGACGGACGGTGCCACGACTCGCCCGGAACTCAAGCGTGAGGGCACTCTCCGTCGGCAGAAGCGCGCCCGGCGGGATGCTGCCGCTTTCGATGCGTTTCCTGAGTTGGTCCGCGATGACGCGGTAACGGGGCTGTCCGTAGTGCGGGGTGGGCACCGGGTCACCGTACCTGGCACTTGTCGTATCAAGTGTCAACCAGGAGGCACGTTTCGATGTCTAGACAACTCATCCACTTGTAGGTACGTTTCCGAATGTGCGGCTGGGGTGACGGCTCGTATCAGGGGTGGTGTTGCGCTGCTCCTGGTCGCACGTGATGCGCGGCGTCCTGTCGGACCGGTTGCGGTAGCTGCGCGTACAACCTGGCTCGGCGATACCCGACCCGTCTGCGTCGGACGGTGCGCCGTGCCCTCATCCGGACCGGTGGCCGGCTGCGTGCCTGCGTTGCTGACCACCGGTCCGGCCTATCCGTGGAGGTGCGATGTCTGGCTCTCATCGTCGGCGGCGTTGGTTCTCGATCTGGAGGTCCCGCAGGCGTCCGCCGTCCAGTCCCGGCGGGAACGCGGCTACCTCGGGCCGCTGTACGCCCTGCCTGACGCCGTTGCAGGCGTGGGCCAACGCGCCGACCCGGAAACTGCCGGTGCTGAGAAGTGCGCCGCTGATGACACCGGCCCAGATCTACCGGGGCAACGGTGGGCGGTGGGTGCGGTGAGCAACGCGGGCAAGCTGACCAGTGGCAGCCACCCGGCATGGTGTGCTCCCGACCGATGTGGCCACCTGGTGCCGCCGCTGATGGCCCACATGCCGCGTCGTCACCGTGGCGCGATGCACCGCCTCGGCGAGAGTCGGCAGAGCGGCCAGGTCGTCACGTACCTCGTCGGCTCCGACGCTCGCGTGCCCCTGGTCGCGGTGCACGTGACGAGCCGGGGCGGGATCGCCTGGGTGGAGCTCTCCCCTTCGCAGGTTGCCCAGCTGATCGGGCAGCTTCGTTCCTTGTTGGTGCAGGCCGGTACCCGAATGGAGGCCATCGGTGACTGAGCCCGAGGCCACGAACGAGCGGGGACCGACTCCGTCCGCGAATACCGCAGACTGCCCGAGCTGGTGCCGGGGCTGCGGCCAGAACGATCCGATGCATCGCGGGCTGCTGCGGACCATCGGCCGGGAGCGAACCGGCTGGATCAGCGTTCAACTGCTGGCCGACCGGTTCCTGCGCCGCGACCTGGCCGTGAAGCTCGACGCCAGCCGCAGCGGCGTCACCGAATCGATCCTGCTCTCCGGAACTCAGCTCGACCGGCTCATCTACGAGCTGACCTATGCCCGCCTGGTGATGATGACCAAGGGGCAACCTCTGGAGGGGTGCCATGAACACCGCTGAGCGTCGGCCCGTCGGACGGATGCCCTCGCCGAGCGCCCGGCCCGTGAAGCGGCCAGCGGCCGTCGTGCCTCCGGTGCCGGAGCGGCCCGCAGGGGGGACCGCCTGGCAGACGTTGGAACGTCTAGGGGGTACGGTGACCGGTGTGCAAGGCCGGGACTGGCGCCCTCGTTACCTGCAACTCGCGGAAGAGTTGCGGGCAAAGATCGTGGCCGGAGAGCTGGCCCCCGGCACGCTAATGCCGAGCGAGACCGAGCTGGCCGACTCGTCCGGCCTGTCGCGCACCAGCGTCCGCAACGCCATCCGACAGCTCCGCGAATGGGGCCTGGTCCGCGCGGAGCAGGGGCGCGGTACCTACGTACGGGCACCCCGTCAGCGGGTACGGCGTCGCAACGCCGAGCGCTACCAGTGGGAGAAGGACCGGGCGCTGCTCGACGAGTCGGAGCGGCTGAAGACCGGGGCCACCGAGCACGACACCGGCCTGACCGTCGATGACCTGAAGTTCCACGCCGAGTACGCCCGCGTGGAAGCGGATTCGGACATGGCGGCGGCCTTGCAGGTCGAGCCCGGTACGCCGTTGCTGCGCCGTGTGTACTGGACCACCTCGCGGCACGAGAACGCGCCGCTGACCATGTCGTACTCCTATCTGCCGTACGACCTGGTGGCCGCGAACCCGGACCTACTCGACGCGGGCAAGGAGCCCTGGCCGGGCGGCACTCAGCACCAACTGCACACCCTCGGTGTAGAGGTGGACCGGATCGACGACGAGATCCGTGCGCGCCCGCCGTCGCCGGACGAGGCCGAGTTGCTGGACATCGACCCGGGCGTCTCGGTGCTCACCGTGCGCAAGACCTCGATCGACACCAAGGGCCGCGTCGTCGAGGTTGCCGACGTGGTGATGCCGGGGGACCGGACGGAATTGGTCTACTCCCACAAACTGCAACGGTGGAAAACTTGACGCAGCTCGTCTCGGTCATCACGCCAGTCCACGCGCCCAGCATCGAACACCTGACCGGCGCGTATTACTCGTTGGTCAAGCAGGAGATGCCTGACGGGTGGGACTGGCAGTGGCTCGTCCAGGAGGACGGGCAGACCGGCGCGCTGAACGGTGTCCTGCCGGACGACCCTCGCATCAGCATTGGCGGTGGTCGTCCCGGCGGGCCAGGTGTTGCCCGTACCTCCGCTCTTTCCCGTGTCGCCGGGCAACACGTCAAGGTGCTGGACGCGGACGACCAGCTGACTCCCGGTGCCCTCGCCCGGGACATTGCCGCTTTCGAGGCGCATCCGCACATCGGCTGGACAACTTCCCGCGTCCTGGACCTGATGCCCGACGGGTCTACTCTCGGCTGGGACAAGGACCCGGAAGGCGGAACCATCGCCCGCGGTGCCGTCCTGGCCTTCTGGCAGGCGAACGGTTACCGCTCCCAGGTTCACCCCGCCACCCTGTGCATCCGCCGGGATCTGCTCCTGGCCCTCGGCGGCTGGATGGCGCTCCCTGCCTCCGAGGACACCGGCCTGCTCCTGGCGGCGAGCGCGATCAGCGACGGCTACTTCACCCGTGAACACGGCCTGCTCTACCGCAAGTGGCCTGGCCAGGTCACCAGCCAAGCCGCCCACCGCGAACCCGTCGAGTACGAAGGCCGGATGAAGATCATCGAGGCCAGAGCCGAAGCCCTGGCCTCGATGCTCCCGAACGGGCTGCCGGTCACTCCTGCGGCGTAGCCTCGTGCCCCGGCATCCCATGGGTGCGCCGTCGCTCCTTCATCTCCGCCTCGTAGATATGCCGCCGACCGCCGGCTAACTTGTCCCGGGCGTACCGCTCGACCTCCTGAAAAGCCGCGTAGTAGCCGTCGTCGAACTCCTCCATGATCTGGAAGGTCCAGCGGCCTGGTAGGACGTTCCGGCCTAGCAACTCCCGCTCTACCCGGTCGGCGACCTCGTCGTGCCCCGCCTGCCGGAGCAGCTCGACGACACGGTCAAGGGTGAGGTCCGCCCCGCCGACGAGCTGATGAGCGGCGTATAGGTGACCGCGCACCCGGTGGATTGTCTCCAACGCCTTACTCAGTTCGCCTAGCCCCTCGACTGTGGCGTCATCAAGGGAGTCTGGCCGTGAATGCAATTCATCGACAGATACGCGTGTCGCTTCCATAGGTCTCCTCTACCCCTGTGAAGGGTCTTGCTAACCCGACATCGGCCGATGCTAGCGCTCCTCGCGTTGGCCGGGGGATTGTTCAAGCTGCAACTCACGCTTACGCTGCTCATCCCGCAATCGTTCGACATTCTCGGCAAATAGCCGCAGGCGTGCCGCTTCTGCTTTGGTGCCTGCGTCGGATTTCGGATCTCCGGTTTCGGCGTCGCCTGCGCCGTATTCGCCTAGGCGGAACTGGGTTGCGTTGTAGTGCTTCTCGATCTCGTCTGCTGTGGATTGCAGGTTGTATCCACGCTCCCGGAACTTGAAGTAGGCCGCGAGTCCTGCCGTAATGCTGATGAAGGCTGTAAGGCCGGTAGAAACCCAGCTCAGCGGGTGCTCGCCTGCCATTAGGGCAGTTGTAGTCGAAGCGCTGATAGAGCCGATGATAATAATTGCCTGGACCGTATTGTGTGCTCGCAGATTCCGGGTTGCCCGTCCCCGGAATTGTGTAACGATGTCTTGGGATGCTTCGCGATAGATTCGCAGTGATTCGAGTGAGTCGGAGGGTATCCTGGCAGCGGCACTTTGGCGATCATGGTTTAGGTTCCGTACCTCCACGTCGAACTCGACGATCCGTCGACGGTTTTTGACTGCGAGATTTCCTGCTGCAATGCATAGCACGAGAAGCGCTATGAGTCCGACGTATCTGGTCACGACAGGTTGGTCGCGCCAAAGTCCGATAACCACAGAATAGGCGAGGAGTGCTACTAGCGTGAATGCGGAGAGTAAGACCAGCAAGTAGGCGAACTGCGCGGATCTGGCTGAACGCAGCCGGTCGACAGCTAGCTCGTATTCCTTGCCGAGTTGCCGGTACTCCTCTTGGGTGTCGGCCGGGCTTTCGTGGTACTCGCTCCTGCTTGCCTGATCGTTTGAGTCGCCTTGAGGGGTGGTCACGGGCTCTCCGTACTCTCTGCGTTGCTAACCGTGATGAGCCAGGCAGTATCGCTCGGTCCACTGTGGCCTACCAAGACTTTGTCGCCTTCACGTCGATGCGTCGCCGGGTATCAGGCGCTCCGAAGCGGCCTGTCTCTGCCGCTCCAGGCAAAGTTGTTGACTTGTCTGCCAAGTGCCGTCTACCTTGGATCGCAACTTGGCAGACAAGTTAACAAGTTGGAGGTTGAGCGATGGCTCTGCGAGGCGGAACGCGGTTCGCTGTGCGGTTCGAGGACGTGTTCCCGGCTGGGTGCGCGCTGGTGCCCGAGTCCCTGGGCGAGGTCGAGGACTACGACGAGAAGACGGGCCGACGGTCGCCGGCCAAGGACAAGGTGACCGGCCAGCGGGTGTGGCAGGTCCGGGTGATGGACCTCGACCCCGAGCTTGGCAAGCGGTCCCGGGAGACGACGGTGAAGATCTCGGCCGATTACCAGCCGGTGCCGCCCACGGGTGGCCTGTTCGAGGCGGTCGAGTTCGACGGGATGACTGTCACGCCGTATGTGGCGAACAACGGTCGGATGGCGTACTCGCTGCGGGCGACCGGGCTGCGCGCCCCGGCGGGCGTCAACCAGAAGGCGTCGGCGTAACCGGTTCTGGTCAGGGCGGGGCTGTCAGGTCTTGGCGGACGGCAGCCCCGCCCCGGTGTCTCTTCCCCCTGCTCTGTCGAGAGAGGTGCAGACGTGTCCAAGGGTAGGCGTCGGGCTGGCCATGGCTGGCCCCGGTGCGGTGTGTGTCAGACCCGATCCAACCTGGCCGGTGGTGCCAAGTGATCGGGCGGCCTCGGGGTGAGGTGTTGATGACCTCGGCCGGGGATCTGCTGGTGATCCGGCCGAAGAAGCTCAAGCTGCCGTTCTGGATGGTGCTGCTCGGCCTGCTGCTGAGGTGGTCCGGGCGGGTCCTCTGGTGGTGCCTGCGGCACCCGGTGGCCACGGCTTCGGTGGTGCTGACGCTCTGGCTCTACGTCGAGTTCGACTGGCCCGGCCTGTTAGTGCCGCTCGTGTTGGCGGCTGCGGCGTCGGCGGTGTGGCGGTGGCGTGACGAGCCGTCCTGGTGGACCTTCTTGGCGGGTCCGCTGCTCGGCTCGTGGCGGCGGGCGTTCGTCTACCGGCGGGCGTGGCGTGAAGCCATGACCCTCTGCGGACTATCCGAGATGTACGACCATCGTCCGGTCCTGCCCGAGCTGCTGCGGGTGCGCTCGGATCAGGCGCTCGACGTGCTGACCGTCCGCCCGGTCCGGGGACAGACGCCAGAGCAGTTCCAGTCGGTGAGCGCCAACCTGGCATACGCGTTCGGGCGGCGGCACGCGCGGGTCTACTCCGAGCGTCCGGGCGACCCGCCGACCCGCACCGGCCGGGGCGCGTGGTTGCTGCGGCTCGTCGACCGGGTGCGGAATCGGGATCGTCCGACGCTGGTCTACCTGGCGCTGGTCCGTACCGATGCGCTGCGGACTGTGGTCCCGCCGTTCGCGGTGCCGGCGGTGCCGGACTTCACCGCGCTACCGCTGGCGCGGCGGGAAGACCTGCGTACCTGGTCGCTGCACCTGCTCGCCACGCATGTCCTGGTGGGCGGCGCGACCCGGTCCGGTAAGGGCTCTGTGCTGTGGTCGCTGGTCCGGGTGCTCGGTGGTGGGATCGCCTCCGGCCTCGTCCGACTCTGGGTGATCGACCCCAAGGGCGGGATGGAATTCGCGCTCGGCCGACCGATGTTCGCCCGGTTCGCGTGCAAGTCGTTCGAGGCGATGGCGGACCTACTCGACGAGGCCGTGACGGTGCTGCGGGAGCGTCAGACCCGCCTGGCGGGAACGGTTCGGGTGCATACGCCGACCGAGGCTGACCCCCTGGTCGTGGTCGTCATCGACGAGATGGCCGCGCTGACCGCGTACCTGCAAGACGTCGAGCTGCGCAAGCGCATCGCGTCGTCGCTGGGGCTGCTGCTGTCCCAGGGCGCCGGCGTCGGCGTCCTGGTGGTCGCCGCGTTGCAGGACCCGCGCAAGGACGTACTGCCGTTCCGGGATCTGTTCCCGACCCGGATCGCGCTGGGCCTGACCGAGGCGTCACAGGTCGACATGGTTCTTGGCGACGGTGCCCGCAAGCGGGGAGCGCTCGCGGACCAGATGCCCCGGTGGGCAAAGGGCGTCGGGTACGTGATCCTCGACGGCACTCCCGACCCGATGCGGGTCCGGTTCTCGTACGTCAGCGACGACGACATCCGCGACATGGCCCGGCAGTATCCGGCCCCGGCCGAAGCGGCGGACATCCTCGCCCAGGTCGGCCGGGAAACCGCCACCGAACCGGTCCGGCTCCCGCTGCCCCGTAAGCCGTCCGGGCCGTTGCTCCCGGAGTCCCTGCGCAATCTGCTCGACCGGGACGCCGGGGGTGATGCCTGATGACCGGCCGTCGCTTCTACCGGCTGCGTACCCCCGAACCGGTCACCGCGGTCTCCGTTCGCGTCGACCCGGAGCGACCCGACGCGTACCCCGTCTATCTGGCGGTCGGTGCCGGCCAGCGACGGATGGCCCTGACCCCCGACGAGGCGTGGGCGCTGTGGCGCTGCCTCTCCGAAGCTGTCGCCGCGCTCGGCACCCCACCCGACTACATCCGCACCGACATTCGACCGGCCCGGAGGTAACCGCCGTGAACCCCTTCACCCGCCTCGTCGACCGGCTCCGGCGTCCGCTGCGCATCCGGCTCGTCGGCCCCTCCGACCAGACCTCTGCCGCCCTGCACGGCGTGGCGCACATGGTCAACCGCCGCCCCGACATGGACGGCCGGCGCATCCGCATCGACCTGACCATCCGCGAGAAGCCGTTGGAGGAGTGGCGATGAGCAAGGGCACCGAATCGGCGGTACGCCTGGTGATCCTGCTCGCCATCGGCACCATGGCCGGTGCCGCCGCCTTCACCCACGTTCACGACCTGTCCGTTGCCCACGGCCAGCCCGACTGGATCGGCTGGGCCAACGCGGTAGCGGTCGAGCTGATGGCGATCTACCTCGGGTTGGAGATCCGTGCCCGCCGGCGTGCCGGTCGCCCGGTCGGCCTGGTCGGGTCGCTCCTGGTGGCGTTCGCGTTGCTGTCCCTCGCGGCCCAGGTCGCAGAAGCCCAAGCGTCGGTGTGGGGCTGGATCGTGGCGGCGGTGCCGTCGTTGGCGTTCCTCGCACTGGTCAAGGTCGTCTTGTCCAACGCGCCGGTCCACACGCCGGCCGACGAGCCGGACCAGCCCTCCGCCTACCAGTACGAGGAACCCGAGCGTCCCACCACCGCCGTCGAACCGGTCCGCTCGGCAGAGCCGACGCCGTCCAGCGCCCCGGCGGTGGTGCCTCCGCGCGCGGTCGTCCCGTCCAACCGGCCGCACGTCGTCGGGATCATCCGATGACCGCTCCGACCCTGCCCGGCCTCGAACCCGCCCCGACCCCGGATGCACCTCGCCCAGGGTCGCGGGCGGCCCGCATGGCGCTACCTCGCTCCGTCGACGTACTCAAGGAGATTGCGGCCGAGTACGGCGTCTGCGTCCGACCGCTCGCCATGCGCCGCACGGACCTGAACACCGGGCTGACCGAGGTCATCGACCTGCCCTGTGGGGCGACCCGGGAGGACAAGTGCGCCCCGTGCGCCAAGAAGAACCGCCGGCTGCGGCAGGCGCAGATCCGGGAAGGCTGGCACCGCGACGACGAGCCGCTACCGCCACCAGAGCCGGCGACCGAGGAACAGAAGGCGCTTGTCCTGCTGCGCGGGCACCTGGAGTTCTCCCGTGACGAGGCGTCCCGGGCGAGCCAGTGGGACCAGGTCACCGACCTCGACGAGGCGATCCAGGAGGTGGAAGAGGCGATTGCGGCTGAAGGACTCCGGGGCCGGGTCGCGCCGCCGCACTCGACCGGCGACGAGGACCAGGGCGACGAGGACAGCGGCCGGCGCCGCAAGCGCTCCACCCGGCGGCGGCAGGATGCCCCGGACCTGCCTCGGCGTAAGGTCGAGCGCCGCACGGTCGGAAGGACCTACACCGCGCCGGACGGCTCGACCTACCGGCCGTCGATGTGGCTGACGCTCACTCTCGGCTCGTACGGCCCGGTCCGCCCGGACGGCACTCCGGTCAACCCCAACCGGTACGACTACCGCCGCGCCGCCTGGGACGCGGTGCACTTTCCCCGGCTGCTGGACCGGTTCTGGCAGAACCTGCGCCGCTGCGAGGGCTGGAACGTCCAGTACGCGGGCTGTGTCGAGCCGCAACGCCGTCTCGCCCCACACGCTCACTTCGCGATCCGGGGCACCATCCCGCGTGACGTGCTGCGGACGGTGGCGGCGGCGACCTATCACCAGGTGTGGTGGCCCTCGGTCGGCGTGCAGCGGTACACCCTCGACCGGCTCCCGGTCTGGGACGAGCGGGCAGCGGCGTGGGTCGACCCGGACACCTGTGCGCCGCTGACCACTTGGTCGGAAGCACTCGACGCGATCGACGACGACCCGGACGCCGAACCGGTGCACGTGGTGCGCTTCGGCTCCCAGGTCGACGCTCGCGGCGTCATGCCCGGCACCGAGGAGGCCGAGCGGACTATCCGGTACGTCACGAAGTACATCACCAAGCACACCGGCGACGTTCACCAGATCACGAGCGGTCGGCAACGGGCGCACCTGGACCGGCTGTGGCAGGAACTCCAGCTCACCCCGTGCACCGACCGGTGCGCGAACTGGTTGCTTTACGGCGTCCAGCCGCGCAAGACACACGCGAAGCTCAAGCCGGGCCGGTGCAAAGGCAAGGTCCACCAGCGGGACACCCTCGGCATCGGCGGCCGGCGCATCCTCATCTCTCGCGACTGGTCCGGCAAGACGCTCAGCGACCACAAGCACGACGTGCGGGCCTGGGTGCGGACCCTGCTCGGCGTGAGCGTCGGCCTGGGTGGCGTCGACGACCAGGGCGCGACCGTCGAACCAGTCCGGCACGCCTGGGAACTCGCCCGACCCGACGACCCCGACGTGCCGGCCATGGCCCACCGGCTGCTGCGGTCGATCAGCGAACGTGCCCGCTGGCGCTCCGAACTCCTCGCCGCGAAGGACCGTGCCGCGCAGCTCTCCGAGGCCGAACCAAGGACGGGAACGGACGGCACGACGGGGGAGAGGCTTTGATGGCGGCGAACGATGGGCTCTGGACGATCCGGGACGTGGCGGCGTACTTGCGGGTGCCGACCGAGACGCTGTACCGCTGGCGGAAGGTCAAGTACGGCCCGCCTGCGGCTCGGGTCGGCAGACACCTGCGGTACGAGCCGGAAACGGTCCGGTCCTGGGTACGCGAGCAGGCGGCGGCCTGATGGGGCACGTAGAGGACCGCTGGCACAAGACGCTGCGCCACCCAGGAGGGCGAACGGAGCGGGTCAAGACGGAACTGTTCGGCAAGGGCCTGCGCTACCGGGTGCGGTACATCGGCCCGGACGGCAAGGAGCGCAAGAAGTCGTTCCCGGACCGGGCCAAGCGGGAGGCTGACGCCTTCCTCGTGTCCACCGAGTCAGACAAGCTGCGTGGCACATACGTCGACCCGCTCGCCGGCCGGATGACCTTCGCCGAGTACGCCGAAACCTGGCTCCGGACCCGCTCGTTCGACGAGTCGACCCGGGAGAGCACCGAGTTCCGGGTACGCAAGCACCTGCTGCCGTTCTTCGGCTCGCGGAAGCTGGCCGAGATTAAGCCGGGCCACATCCGGGAGTGGGACGCCGCAATGGTCGGCAAGCTGGCCCCGGCGACACGGGCCGTGGTCTTCGCGCACCTCCGGACCATCCTCGGCGCGGCCGTCGACGACGAGCGGATTGCCAAGAACCCGTGTTCGGCAAAGTCGGTCAAGCCCCCGCGACCGGTTCAGCGCCGGGTCGTGCCGTGGCGGTACGACCAGGTTTCGGCAATCCGCGGTGGCCTCGCTCAGCGGTACCGCGCGATGGTCGACCTGGGTGCCGGCTGCGGGCTGCGCCAGGGCGAGATCCTGGGGCTCGGCATCGACGACATCGACCTTGACGCGGGATGGGTGCACGTCTCACGTCAGGTCAAGCTGGTCCGCTCCCGGCTCGTCTTCGGCCTGCCCAAGAACGACCGGGACCGCCGGGTGCCGCTGCCGGACTCCGTCGCCTTGGTGCTGCGGCAGCACATCAAGGACTGCGACCCGGTGATGCTCACGCTGCCGTGGGAGAACCCGGCCGACGACGAGCGGGTCAGCGTGCCGTTGCTCTTCACCACCACGCGGCGAGGTGCGATCAATCGGCGCACCTTCGACAACAAGAGTTGGCGTCCCGCCGTGCTGGCGGCCGGCATCACGCCGACCCGGGCCACCGGGATGCACGCGCTCCGCCACTTCTACGCCTCGTCGCTGCTCGACGCGGGGGAGAGCATCAAGGCGCTCGCGTCGTACCTCGGCCACGCTGATCCCGGGTTCACCCTTCGGGTCTACACGCACCTGATGCCGGCCAGCGAGGAACGCACCCGGCAGGCTATTGACCGCTTGTTCGAGCCTGCGGCTGGAGACCCGGGACTGCGCGCGTGACGTCGAGTGCTGGATCTTGCCCCGGTCCCCGAGCGGTGCCAGGCTTCGCAGATGACCTTGCTTAGCCTGATCGAGACGACTCCAGAGCAGTATTCGCTGCTGCTGGAAGCGGGGACCACGCCGGTTGACGACCTGATTAGGGAACTCGGTCACGAGCCCAACGGGTACTTCTGGGAAGGCGTCGCACAACTTCTCGTCAGCACCGAGGCCCAGACGCTCGAAGGCCGGTTCGACTATGACTCCGAGGCCGGCATGTTCTGCGCTGACGGCACCGATCGAAGCGCGCTGGAAGAGTTGGCAGTTCAGATGAACGTGGTCGTGACCGACGGCGAACGCTTGCGGCGGCTCGTCTTGGAGGCCAAGGCGAGCGGGTTCGAGTTCGACGACTGACAGCCGTTCAGCCAGCGGCCTTCCGCACCCGCAGAGCCCGGACGCCCTGGCGACGCCCTGAGCGGGTCTCTGGCAGACGGAACGCCTGTTCAGGGCGTGTTTCACGTTCATAATCCGGCGTACAGGTCGACTCGTCCGTCGCCCACCAGGTCAGCCACCCCTACATGGTGGCTGACCTGCTGTTTCTTCGAGCGCTGATGGTCGTCGGTGGTTATCTCTGGTCAGCGTTTGACGGCCCGGTGACGGCCCAGACGGCCCAGGGACGGCCAAGAGCAGCCACCCGCCGGATGGCCACTCAACGACCAACATCTGTCAATGCTATTTACTGCTCGTCATCGATCAACTACAGATCCTGTATGAAGATCCTTCGGCGGTACTGGGGGCTGCTCGCTCTCTTGGCGTTGGTCGCCGTCTGGTGGTCCGGCAACGCCGGCCCTGAGCTTCTCTACTTCCTGTCCGCCGGGGTGGTCATATGGTCGCTGCTTCAGGCACCCGCGTGGTGTGGTGCCGGTACCCGCAAGCGGGGAGCCTTCTGCCGCAACAACTCCTACGGACTGCTGCTCGGGTGCCATATACGCGAGCACAGATGGCAGAAGTTCAAGCTGCTCTTTTGGAATCGCCGATGGGCCGAGTTCAGTCGCGGGACCTGGGCGACCCCAGCTTCCAGGTTGGCGACCGTGACGGGTCTGGTCGGGACCGTCTCGGCCATCGCCACCGGCATCAAGGACTTCGCGTTGAGTTGAAGCGGACCTAAGGGCCGCTGCCGCGCTGCCGGCGGCGATGCTGTCCGATACCTGCTCAGAAGGCTTCTCGGGCTGCCATGGTTGCTCGCTGCTTGACGACGTTTCACGGTGTCTCGCGCCCCCTGTGTGCCCCACGGCCCGACGCAGCGTGGTTAGCTGCCGGCACCCGACAGCCGACCGCGAGGGGATCGACATGGCATTGACCAAGAAAGGCGCAAGGCTCATTACGGTCGACGACATCGTCTACAGGTGGCGAGTACGCGGGAAGCCAACCTACGCCCAAGCGCTCTGCGAGCGACCCCTTACCCTCGCCATCGAGCAAGCCGACTGCAAGGGCAGCGTGCTGCTGGTCAGCATGCCTCAGGACCATCCGAGCAACTGGATCGGCGGCCCGCCCGTCCCTGTTTTACCGTCGACGGTCGCGGCAGTCGTCCGCAAGGCTCTGACTGCGGGATGGCTACCCAGCCAGCCAGCGGCGGCCTTCCACATGACTGCGCCCGACGTATCGCCAAAGCCACCGACTCCTTGACCCCCAGGCAACCAACACGGATCGTTGACCTGCTGTTTCACAGCCGCTGAGCGGCCGGATCAGTCCTCCGGTGTCCATGCTCGTCCGTCGGCGTCCAACCCGATCCTCACCCGGTTAGTCACTCACGCGTCGCCCCTGCGGCTCTGCTCCCTCACCTCTGCCGCGCAACTAAGCAACGACCTAGCCAGCGCCTCCGCCCGGTCCGCCGACAACCACAACGAGCCGTGCGGCACGTCGTCATCAGGACCGGCCAACCCTTCCGTCAGAGTCTCGGCTGGCACTTCAACGTCGAGCCGAACGAAATGATGCCCCCTGCTGTAGTCGACGAAGGCATCCAGGTACCGGTCATCATCGAAGATCACCGCCGCATGCTGCCACGACAGCGATCCCCACCTCACCCCCTCAGCCACCGCTTCGTCCCGAAGGAATGATCGCTAACGGCTCACCTGCGTGAGCAGCCGGGTCCACCTCGCCGGACGATCCGCTGCCGTCCACGGACGTCCGTCCTGGCGCGTACACGTCGTCACCCGATTAGTCACTCACCGCCGGGTCCCGGCTCTGCCGTCCGGCGCGCGATTCGTCGCGGTTGCGTCGACAGTGCAACATCGAGTCGTGACGATCATCGGGGCAGTGCAAGCAGACACTGATGTCTGGTCCTGGGCTTGGGGCGCAGTCGGCTCCGTGGCCGCGGTCGCCAGCGTGGTGGTCGCGCTCGTTGTCACCCGAGTTCAGTTGAAGGACCTGATCCGACTCCGTAGGCGAGAAGCACAGGACCGGAGACGTGAGCAGGCCCAACGTGTGTCGGCCTGGGCTACGTCCGAGACGGACTTTCCCGACACCCCGGCGACTAACATCGTTGGCAACCCCTGGTATGCGGCCGTGCATGTGCTCAACGCCAGCGATTCATCCATCAGCGAGGTTCGCGTAGAGATCGGGTATCGCACCATAGATGGACATTGGTATGGCCTTGGCGAAACTCATGAATGGCCGGTCGTGCCTCCCGGCGAACGAGTCCGAGCCGACTTCAGGCAGTCACATGTGCGCAACTTCGCCTCTCCGCGCAACACCCTTCTCTGCCGGCTGTACTTCCGGGACGGCAGCAAGGTCGGCTGGGATCGGGACGCCTTAAACCACTTGACCGAGTTGGACGATAGAGGCCAAACGGCTCAACGCCGTCGGTGACTCCCCGTTCAGGCGCTGTAGTGGGGCCGATGAGCCGGGGCGCTGACGGGTGGTGGAGGCCGTATATTGCTGAGGCGCGACGCCACGAGCACAGGAAGGGTCAGGTCTGTGAGTGTTTTCCGTTCGCCCTTGTACCTCGACACCGAAACTCTGGTGCCATTGGCCAACTACCACGACATTCAGGTGATGGTTGATGTTGCTGTTACGCAACGAGATCTCGGTCAGCGCTCCGGGAACGCTGGTGTCAAGGCAGTTCTGCCCGTTCCTGGCTCACCCGGCCTTGAATTTGGTGGGTCGAAGGGGTCTGAGTCTGAGGTAACGCAGGCACGTACCATCAAAGATCACCCAACTAACGCTCTCAATCGTCTACTGGATGAACTCGCTCGAAACGGAGACGTAGTCACAGATCTGTCCACCGATGTGGTTACACGCCGTCAACTCGTTGAAATCGACGGTGATTGGAGCATTTCGCCGGCGACCGACGCTGGGGCTTTGGTTACGGCGATGGTGGATTTGTTCGCTCAGAACCCCTCGGCGGTGAATAGCTCAGAGCCACCGCCAGAGTTCTACTCACTGATGACCTCTGGGCCTACCCTTGGATCCGTGGTACTAGAGGCAGCGCTAGAGGACGCCAACGAGACGCAAGTTCTAGTACTCCTAGACGCAGGGTACCTCTCGGGCCGGACTGGCCCCGACGACCTCGAAGGTGATCGTACCGTTTTCGGCCAGGTTGACGCTCTGGTTGCAGAAGGCTCAAATTACTCCTTAGACAAGTTTTTCCTATCGGGGTTCAGTCGTGCATTTCGCCGAACCTTCTCGGTAGAAGACCTTTTGAAGAACATGCCAATGGAATCTGACAAGCAGGTAACAATCGAGGATCTCAAGATTAGGGGACCACTCGTCGTCATTAAAGCAATCGCCATCTACTAATCGCCTGGCTCCTGTTGCCATCCCGTCTGCTGTCGACCCGCCTCCTAGGGAGCGGGCCGCTACCCGGTCCGCCATGTCAAGCGGACCTTGACGCACGGTCGGACGCTGGCGGGCCGGGTGACGGTCTGGTCGGCTCGCCCGGGTCGCTGCCGATGCGCCCGGCGTGGCTGTGCCGCAACTGCGCCGCGCCCTGGCCGTGCGGCCCGGCTCAGCTCGCCCTCGCGACCGAGTTCTACGGTCATTCGATCGCGCTGGCGTTCTACCTGGCCGCGTCGATGCACGACGCGATCGACGACGCGTACGGCCTGGGGCTGTGCCCGGACCTGCCGGCGCTGCACACCAGGTTCCTCGGCTGGCTGTCGCTGGCGCGACGGTCGCACCGGTAGCAGCGAACGCACCGGCCGGGTGGGGTAACCCACCCGGCCGGTGTCGAGCCAGAACGTCAGTGCTTCTTGAACACCGGCATGGTGTCCAGTGTGGTAGTGATGTTCTGCGTGGTGCCGCCCCGGTACGTCTTCCCGGTGAAGATGTCGGTCCAGCTGTTGCCCGGCGGGAACCACACCGAGGTCGTGGCGGTGTTGCCGGGCGTCGTCACGGGTGCCACCAGGTAGTCCGGGCCGTAGAGGTACTGGGAACCGGCGGTGGCGTACGCGGCCTGCTCATTCGGGTACGCCAGGTACATCGAGCGGACGATGGGCGTACCCGTGCGGGTGGCTTCCTTGGCGGCGGCGTAGGTGTACGGCTGCAGTTCCTTACGCAGGTTCAGGAACTTCTTGGCCGACGCGTTCGCCGCCGGGCCGTACTGCCAGGGCAGCCGGTCGCTGTGGTTGGAGTGCAGCCGGTCGATCGGCTGGAACGTACCGAACTGCACCCACCGGGCGTAGAGGTCGTCGGGCAGCTTGGTGCTGCCCGGCTCGGTGCCCGGCTCCTGGAGGCCGCCGGTGTGCCCGCCGATGTCGTGGCTGACAGCGGCCAGCCCGGTCGCGGCCGACTCGCCCGGCGTGTAGCCGACCTCCATCTGGAGGGTCGACCAGTCGGAGGTGGTGTCGCCGGTGAAGTGCAGCGTGGTGCGCTTGTCGGCCCATGGCCCGGTCGACACGGGGGTCGGGCTGCTGTAGCCGCCGGCCTGCAACGAGCCGTACGCCCGGGAGAACGCGAAGCCGGTCTTGTCGGCGTACTGCTGGTTGATCCACGCGTCGGCGGTCACCCCGGCGAGCGAGGACTTGGTGTTGTCGCAGCACCAGTCCAGCCACCACAGGTCCGGGCCCTTGCTGCCCTTCGGGATCATCCCGTCGTGGAGCTGCATGTACGCAGTGAGCTGGTCCGGGTCGCCGAAGTCGAACGCGTAGCAGTCGGGGCCGCCGTTGCAGCCGACGCGTTGCAGCTTGCCCTTCGCGGTGGCCTGCGCCTGCGCGAACTTCGGATCCGAGCCGAGGATGCTCGGGTGGATGTTGATGCCGGTGTGCAGGCCCTGCTTCTTCGCCCAGTCGAAGAACGCCTTCGGGTCGGGGATGCGGGTGGGGTCGATGCTCCAGCCGTTCCACTTGTCCGGCGCCTTGACGTCGGTGTCGAGAACAAGAACATCCATGGGTACGCCCTCGGCCTTGGCCCGGGTCACCAGGTTCTGGAACTCGGTGGCGGTGCGGTCGTAGTACTCGGAGTACCACACCCCGTACGCCCACTTCGGCAGCAGCTTTGTGGGCCCGGTCAGGGTCGACAGGTCCTTCAGAGCACGGGTGAAGTCCTGCCCGTACGCGAAGACGTAGCCGTCCTGCTCGGCTGCGGGCCGGGGCTTGGTGGTGCTCAGGGCCGAGGCCGAGTCGTCGAGCAGGTACCAGCCGTCCTGGTAGAGCAGGCCCGGTGCGGTGAGGGCGGAGCCGGTCACGCCGTCCAGGCCCCGGCGGTAGCCGCCGAGCGGTGCGTGCGGGGCGAGCAGCGGGGAGCCCTTGCTCGTGACGGCGACCGTGTCGATATTGACGTTGCAGCTGGCGTCCGTGGGGCACCCCAGCGTCACCGTGTTGGTGCCGCGATTGAGGTGGACCGGAACGGAAACGGTGTTCCAGTAGTCCCACCCGCTGGTCGGCTGAAGGGTCGCCGTGACCGGCGCCGCCGTTCCCGCGGTGACCGACATGGTGCGCGTCTGGCTCGGCTGGGCGCCGGCCTGGCCGTTGGCGTACCGGATCTGCACCTGGTAGTCACCGGCGGACGGAACATCCGTCACGGTGAGCGCGACGGCGGACGTGGTGCTCTCCAGGCCAGCCAGGAATCCCGTACCGGAGGCGCCGTTGTGGTCGTTCGCGGGCTTCGCGCCGCCGGTCAGCGCGCCGGTCTCGGCCTCGCCCAGCGCGCCGAACCGCAGGGGCTGCGGCTGGGGCGGGGTCGGCGCCGGGAACGGATCACCCGGGTTGACCACCGCGAGGCTGTCGACGTTCACGTTGCCGGAGTCGTTGGGGCCCCGCACGACGCTGATTTCGTGCCGGCCCGCGGTGAGGTCGACCGGCACGCTGGCCAGGCCCCAGGTGTCCCAGTTCGCCGTGGGCGGCAGCGTCAGCGGGTGGCCGGCGTCGCCGTCGACCTGAACAGTCAGGGTGCGGTCCACGTTCTGGCCGTCGCCGCCGGTGCTGTTGGCGTAGCGGACGCTGAGCTGCTTCGCGCCGCCTTCTGGCGCGTCGAGCGCGAACGTGACCGAGTCGCCGGACGAGGCGAAGCCGGCCGCGAAGCCGCGTCCGGTGAATCCCCGGTGGTCGGTGGCCACGCCGGGGCCGTTCAACTGCAGCGATTCGGCCTCGCAGAGCGCGCCGAACGCGCAGGCCGGGGCGGTGTGACCGGCCCAGGGTTGGCCCTGCACGGTCTGCTTGCCGGCCTTGAGCTGCACGGTGAGGTTGTCGGCGGTGAACGCGCCCGAGCCGACCCGGTACCGCAACGTCATCGCGCCGGTGTCGAGCGTGAGCCAGCCGTGGTCGACGCGCTTCGTGAAACGCGTACGGGGGAAATCATCGCGCCCGATGGCGTTGAACGTGGCGGCGTCGGTGAACCTGCCGTCCTTCTGGTACTCGGTGCGGATCAGGGTCGGGGACAGCACCTCGAAACGTGCGTTACCCGACCGTACGGCTCCGTCTTGCGCCCGGTGGCGGCTGGCCTGGGCCGGCGCGGACGGAGCGAGCGCCAGCCCCGTGATGAGGATGCCGACTGCGGCGGCTGCTGTCGCGCTGCGGCGGGGTGAGTTCCGATAGAGCAAGATGCGCTCCTCGTCTCAAATGGAGGAAATGAGTCGATGACAACGCTGTCACTCGCTCGAAACGCATGTCAACGGGCCTCGGAGGGTGTCCCTTCTCTCTTTCGCCACCTGTCGTACTCGTCCGACAGACGTCGCTGCACACAGTCACGAAGACGGGCCGCCAGGTAGGTGGACTACCGCCCGACCAACAGCTCAGACGTACGGGATCCAGGGCTCGGGCTGTTCGGCGTCCCAGCCCAGCTTGTCGAGTGCGCGCAGGACCGCGCCCGCCCGGGGAGTCCAGAAGAGCAGGATCTGGTCGCGTCCCTCGACGTCGAAGGAGACGGCGGTCGCCGGCAGCGGGAACCGTCGGTGAACCGGATGGTGCGCCAGCGCGGCCACGGAGAAGTGCTCCAGGGTGTCCGATCCGGTACGCGACGTGAAGGTCAGCGTGCTGTCGTCGGCGTGCAGCTTCACGGTCGGCCAGGCCATTCGTCGGACGGCTCGGAGGGGGTTGCCCCGGGTGAAGTCGACGCGGTCAACGTAGGTGAGCCCGCCGCGCGCATCGAAGGTCTCCGAGATCACCGTGAGATGGTACGGCGGGTACCAAGGCCGAGGCCGCAGCGGTGGCAGCTACCAGATAAGCGCGCGCTCGTCGATGAATCGAGGCGGTTCGCCGAGGAAGGTGTCGGCCGGAACTGCGCCATGCGCCAGGTTGAGCGTGTCCAAGTGGTACAGCCAGGCGCCGTCAGACGTCCCGGTGAAGCGGTAGTTGATCTGCCAGCGCAGCCATTCGCCGTAGGCGAGGTGCACCGCGGGCGGCCGGCGGTGACGGTGTGGCCTACCCCAGGCCGACGCCAGCAGCTCAACCCGGATTCGACCGTCCACCAGCCGGAGACGCACATCGCTCCGGTACGGCGGGCGGCTCAGGCCCTCGCGAGGCTCGAACCCATCGGCCTCCGCCATGGTGATCTCCTGAATGAGCGGCGCGGTCGGTGCCGGCAGGGCGAACGACACCGGTACGGCGTTACGCCGGGTCGCCTCTGCTCCGCCGCGCGAACGCTTGGTCCACGACGTGCGAACCCACTGCACCACAGCATCCACCCGGCGATACTCGGCCGCTATCTGTCCTGACGCAACCCGGATTCGGCGCCGCCACCCAGGCCCGGACCGCCGACGAACGCGCTTCGCCCCAGCCGCCAATCCGGCCGAACGCTCCCTCCTGCGCCACCACCTCAACTGGGCCTGAGTGGCAGTGAGACGGGTACTGCTTCCGTCGGCGAATGCGTCGTCAACCGCGCACCCCCGTGCTTGTCGAGAAAGTCGGTCAGTCCGGTGAGTGGGGCAGCCTCCATCAGCGGGTGATCGTCGGCCTGCGGCGAGAACGCGGCAAGCAACGCCGACCGCAGGTCAGCGTCGAGCAGCGGCAGGACGTAGGGCGCCGAGGGGTCGGGGTGGAAGTCCTCCGGGTAGGTGCTGCGCAGGAACATCAGGTCGAAGACCCGGCGGGTGGGGCTGCCGAGTTGTGGCTCGCCAACGGTGGTCAGGATTGTCCCCAGCCGAAACGTGGGCGCCGACTCCGCAAGGCCGTCCAGGAAGTCCGTCTCCTTGCTGTTCCACCATCGTCTGACCTCGTCGTCGGGCACGTCCTCGACGATCGCGATCAGCCACAGCTCTTCGATCCAGCCATCCACCTCTGCATTGTGCCCATGGTCGCTGCCTTCGCTTACCGCGTGCCGCCGCTGCGGCCCGGTCAGCGGTGCGGGCTGCCAGCCCTGCCGGTATCGGAGGAATGGGATGCCGCTCCAGGGTCAGTCAATCGATGCGCTCAGTCGACTGATGACTCGCAGCAGCTCGTCCCGATTGTCGGCGGCCTTGATCCAGTTTGGCAGCCGTGCCACCAGCGTCATGCCACCTGGCTCCGCGCCCCGCTCCCGAAGTCGAGCGCCGATGTATCCGGACAAGATGTCAAGGTGGGTGCGGTTGAACGCCCAGAGCGTGTGCCCGCCGCAGCACTGGGCCTTCAGCCACAAGGGCAGATGGAAGAACGGATCGACTGGACCGTTCCAGGATGAGACCTCGGATCCCCGTGGGGACCAGGACGCTGAGTACGCGCACCCCGGGCACGTGAGTCGACGGGGCCAGGAGGCCACCCGCCTGCTGTCGGTGGGCTGTGGGGAGCTGACCGCCCGATGCCCGCAGCGTGGGCAGACGACGTAGATGTCCTCGGCTGCCAGCTCGTACAGACTGACCAACGGATCGCGGAACCGATTCTGCTCGTCGCCCTGGCTTTCGTTCACGACGGAGACTCTGCCGCGCCTCGTCCAGCCGGCTTTCGTCGTCGACGAGGCTGGTGGACCGAGACCGGCTTGAGGTCTTCCTGACCTAGCCGATGTGCGATGGCCTGGGCCTGAACGTCCGGGTCGGTACCGTCGACCGGGAATGTCACGACGTAGCTGCCCGGTAGGGCATAACGCTGCCCGCTCAGGTCGCGGGCGTAGTAGCTGATCTCGACCACGTCGGGGCGATCCTCGGGCGCGCGGATCGCTACGTAGCGGCGTATCCAGGCTCCGCCGTCCTGCTCCCACCCCTCACGCCACAGCGTGCCCTCGAGGTTCTCGGCGACCGACCGGGCCGGCCAGGTCCGGGTAGCCCTCTCCGTCGCCTGGGCTATCTCCTCCGCGTACGCGTGCGAGTCGAACCGGAAGCTGCCCAGCCCGATCCGACGTCGAGTCCGTTGACGAGGATTCGCATGCGGTGCGACGTGAACTCGGCGGGGAACAGCAGCGGCTCCAGCCTCAGGACGTCGACCACCGGGGCAGTCTAGCCAGCGCGAACCTCGGGCAGCCGCCGCTTGTTGCGGCACCGTGACAGGGTCACTCAAGGCCAAGCGGTCAGCAGCGGGGGCGGTCGAGTGGAACGGCGGCACCCGCGAGCGCTTCGACCGTCGCCGTCGGTGCGACCGACTCCGCCGGCGTCGGTGCGGGCGCGACGGTGGGGCTCGGCGGGGCCGAGGGTGAGCTGCTGGGCGTGGGGGAGGCGCTGGCGAGGATGGCCGTAGTGCGTTGCACCTGCTTGGTGACCATGCGGATGCCGGTGGCGGTCGCCTGGCGTCCGTACACGTCGGTGACCCTGATGCTGTACGGCCCGGCGCCGAGCCCGCCCTCGATGGTCCAGTGGTTGTCGCTCTGCCGGGCGGCCTTGCGGAAGCCACCGCCCGGTCCCTTCGCCTCGACCGAGCGGAGTGGATTGCCGTGGTTGCCGACCTGGACCGCGAACCAGTACTTCGAGGCTCCGCCCTTCATCCGGAAGGTGAGCCCTCCGTCGAGCGGCGGGTTCACCACCGCCCGGTACGTCACGGATGCGATGCCCTGCGACCGGTCCGCGATCTTGGTGAACGCCTCGGTGGAGAGGTCGATCTTGCTGGGCCCGCAGCCGCCGCACTGGTCCATCACCATGACCCGGACCTTGCCGTTCGGGCCGCTCACCTCCAGGTAGCTGCCGCAGGCCGCCGATCCGGAGTACTGGGATGCGCCGAGGGCCACGTAGAGCCGGTCCGCCGGAGGGCCGGGGAAGGAGCAGTTGCCGCCCGAGCGGCCCGCGTCGTAGAAGCTGGCCTTTCCCTTGTGGACGGCGTTGCCCGTCGGCGGCGCGGCGCAGGCCGGGGTGGCGCCGCCGCGAACCGCGAGGGTGATGCCCAGGACAGCCGCCAGGGCGGTGACCCCGGCGCCGGCCAACCAGTGTCTGACCCGCCGAATCGACCGGCGCCTGCCGTTGTCGCCGGCCGGGATGTCGTGGTTGGGGGCCGTGCCTGGTGCTGCCGTCACGGCGCCTGATGTTGCCGCACGGCGCTGCGGCAGCGCAAAGCCGTCCCACCGATCGTCACTCGCCGGATCGGCGGGGCCGCAATCCGTTGATGCGGGGCCGACGACGAGATCATCTTCGGCGGCAGGAGTTGGCGGTCTGGTGGTCACCGACGCGAGCGTGCCGTCCCGGATACTGATCCGGTGATCAGCTTGCCGCATGCCCCTTCAGGATTGTCCAAGGCGACCTGGACCGACGCCGACTTCCCGAACATGGGATGGCATGACTGCCGGATCCATGCGGTGAGCGTCGGCGTGGATGACACCCTTCCGCCCGCCAGGCTCCTGCTGGACCTCGACTACATCGTGCGGTGGGTGCAACCTGCGGGAGGGGAGCGGCACTTCACCTTCTGGATCGCGCCGGCGACGCTGGTGTTCGAGGGCGCGTGGAACATCGACGGCAGACTCGGACCGCTTCACGACCTCATGGAGATCGCCGACCTGCACCGGCTTGAATCCCCGGACAGCAGCCCGGAGCCGTTGTGGCACATCGAGGGTCAGAACTTCGATCTCCGCCTTCGAGCTGCTGGCTACACCCAGTTCCTTCGGATGCCGCCGCAGCACGTCCCCCAGCAGATTCTCACCCCCGCCGAGCGTGCCGGGATCAGCTTCGCCGAGCAGCCGTTCGCCTGACAAGGGTGCCGACGCCCCCGCTGATCAGGAGCGCCCGGGATCAGGCATCCCTGAAGGTGCTGACGCTGACCGAGCGGAGCCGGCCTGTCCACGGGGGCGCAGGCCGTTGAGGGCGGTGGCGACGACGAGGTCGGCGTACTCGGCGGTGAGCGGCCCGCTGCGTTGCAGCCAGCGGTTGAGCACCGGCCCCCAGATCATGTCGACCGCCACGCCGAGGTCGACGTCGTCGGCGATCTGACCGGCCTGCTGGGCGCTGCGCAGGCGTTGCCGTTTGGCCTCCTTCAACGGCCCGTCCAACCGTTCGGCGTACGCCGCGGCCAGCTCGGGGTCGAGCGCGATCTCGGTGGCCAGCGCGCGCATCGGTTGCTCGTACCGGGGGTCGTTCATCTCCTCGACCGTCGCCCGCAGCACCACTGTCAGGTCCGCCGCCAGGTCGCCGGTGTCCGGCAGCGTCGGCGGCCCACCCTCGGTGGCCTCGCTGAGCATGAGGAAGGCGTCGAAGATGACAGCGCCCTTCGACGGCCACCAGCGGTAGATGGTCTGTTTGCCGACGCCGGCCCGCGCGGCGATGCCCTCGATGCTGAGCTTCGCGTACCCCGTTTCCTGAAGCAGGTCGAAGGCCGCGGTGAGGATGGCGCGTCGGGAGGTCTCTCTCCGGCGGGCCGTGTTGGGCGTCATGGGCGAAACGATACCAGCAACGAGACGGACCGTATCGTCTTGACGGCGGAGGCGTCGCGGGCCTAGTCTCGGTCCATCGCGAGACGGACCGTCTCGTCTTGAAAAGCTTGGAGCACACATGCGTACCTGGTTCATCACCGGTGCCAGCCGCGGCCTGGGCCGCGCCTTTGCCGACGCCGCGCTCGACCGGGGTGACCGGGTGGTCGCCGCCGCCCGGACCATCACCCAGGCCGACTTCGACGAGAAGTACGCCGACCAGTTGCTGACCCTGACCCTCGACGTGACCGACCGGGCGGCGGTCATCGCCGGCGTGAACACCGCCGTCGAGCACTTCGGCCCGCTCGACATCGTCGTCAACAACGCCGGCACCCTGTCCATGGGCATGATCGAAGAGTTCACCGAGGCCGAGGCGCGCGCCCAGTTCGAGGTCAACCTCTTCGGCGCGCTCTGGGTCAGTCAAGCCGTGCTGCCGCACCTGCGCGCCCAGCGGTCCGGCCACATCGTGCAGGTCTCCAGCATCGCCGCGCTCGGCGGCTTCCCGAGCACCGGCCTGTACAGCGCGAGCAAGTTCGCCCTGGAGGGTATGAGCGAGGCGCTGGCGATGGAGGCGGCGGCCTTCGACATCACTGTCAGCATCGTGCAGCCGGGCGGTTACTGGACCGACCTCTACACCAGCGTGCGCGCCACCACCCCGATGGACGCCTACGCACCACTGCGCGCCGAACTGGAACGGCAGTGGGCAGAAGGCTCGATCGACAGCGAGCCGCGTCTGGCCGCCGAGGCGCTGATGCAACTGGTCGACAGCGACGAGCCGCCGCTGCGGCTCCTGCTCGGCAGCATGGTGTACGACCTGGCGTTCGACATCGCCCGCCGACGGATGGACACCTGGGCGAGCTGGGAGCAGGTCAGCCGCGCCGCCGAGCACGCCGTCGCCGACCCCGGGCATGCGCATTGATGGGCATCGCACCCTTGCTGCCGCAATGGTCCAGCCACAATTCCGACCCATGATCATGCCTGAATGCGGTCAGCCTGGGAAACACCTGATCCCCTCGTGAGGCGCGATTCAGACGGAGAGGAAGCACCCATGGCTGTCAAAACCATGACGCGACCCGGCACCACGGAGATCCGGCCATTCAAGGTGGAAATCCCCGACGCGGACCTCAAGGCGATGCGTGCCCGCATCGCCGCCACACGTTGGCCCGAGCAGGAAACCGTGCCGGACCAGTCGCAGGGCGTGCAGCTCGCGACAATGCAGGCCCTCGCGCGTTACTGGGAGAAGGAGTACGACTGGCGCAAGGTCGAGGCGCGGCTGAACGCCCTACCGCAGTTCATGACCGAGATCGACGGCCTCGACATCCACTTCCTCCACATCCGTTCGAAGCACGAGGACGCCCTGCCGCTCATCGTCACGCACGGGTGGCCGGGTTCGGTGATCGAGCAGCTGAAGATCATTGACCCGCTCACCAATCCCACCGCGCACGGTGCGAGCGCCTCGGACGCCTTCCATCTGATCATCCCGTCGATGCCCGGTTACGGCTTCTCGGGGAAGCCGAGCAAGCCCGGCTGGGACCCGCAACACATCGCAAACGCGTGGATCGAGCTGATGAGGCGCCTCGGCTATTCGCGATTCGTGGCGCAGGGCGGCGACTGGGGTGCGCTCATCACGGAGCTGATGGGTGTGCAGGCACCTCCGGAACTGATCGGCATCCACACCAACATGCCGGGTGTGTATCCGCCCGACATCGATGCGATGCTCCAGTCCGGTATCACCGGTGCGAACAATCCCCTCGGGTCGCTTCCGTCCAACCTCTCCGACGAAGAGAGGCGCGCTTGCGAACAGGCGGACTTCTTCTGGAAGCACTCCAGCTACGCCCTTGAGATGGGACGCGCGCAGACGCTGACCGGATTGGCGGACTCGCCCGTCGCCCTGGCGACGTACATGCTCGACCATGACGCAGCCAGCCTGAAGCTCATTTCTGAGTCCGTCGCCGGGCAGCCCCGAGGCATCACGCCGGAGGACCTCCTCGACAACATCTCGCTCTACTGGCTGACGAACACCGGGGTTTCCTCGGCTCGTCTGTACGCGGAGAACCAGCTCTCCTTCTTCGCGGCCAAGGGCGTAACGATCCCGGTTGCCGTGAGCGTGTTCCCTGACGAGCTCTACCAGGCTCCCAAGAGTTGGGCGGAGCAGGCGTACCCCAATCTCATCCACTACAACAGGCTGGATAGGGGCGGGCACTTCGCCGCCTGGGAGCAGCCGCAACTCTTCTCGGAAGAGATGCGGGCCGCCTTCCGGTCGCTGCGCTAGATGGCCGTGCACCTGCCCCCGCTGAACGGGGCGGCCGAGTGGCTCAACTCCGAGCCACTCGGCCCCGCCGACCTGGGTGGACGCGTCGTCCTGGTCAACTTCTGGACGCTGACCTGCATCAACTGGCTGCGCCAGGAGCCGTACGTGCGTGCCTGGTCGCAGGCCTACCGCGATGACGGGCTGGTCGTCATCGGGGTGCACACCCCGGAGTTCGGATTCGAGCACGAGGTCGACTGGGTGCGGCGGGCGGTGGCGGCCCGATCGATCGACTACCCGGTGGCGGTCGACAACGACTACACGATCTGGAGCGCGTTCGACAACCACTACTGGCCGGCGCTCTACTTCGTCGACACCGACGGCGTCATCCGCGACGAGCACTTCGGCGAGGGACGCTACGAGCAGTCCGAGCGGGTGCTCCAGCAACTGCTCGGCATCGAGCGGGAACCCGTACCCGTCAACGGGCTCGGCCCGGAGGCGGAGGCCGACTGGACCAACCTGCGCACGCCCGAGACGTACCTCGGTTTCAGTCGCGGGGAACACTTCGCGTCGCCGAACGGCCCGGCGCTCGACGAGCGCCGCGCCTACCAGGTGCCGGAGAGCCTCGCCCTCAACCAGTGGGCGCTGGCGGGGGAGTGGACGATCGGGTCGGAGAACGTCGTGCTGGACCGGGCCGGCGGCGCCATCGCCTTCCGGTTCCACGCCCGCGACGCGCATCTCGTGCTGGCCCCCGTGGCGGGAGCGTCGATCCCGTTCCGTGTGCTGCTCGACGGTGACGCTCCCGGCCCGTCACGCGGCGTCGACGTCGACGAGGACGGCAACGGCGTACTCCAGGACGGCCGGCTCTACCAGCTCGTCCGCCAGGACGGCGGGGTCCGGGAGCGGACCTTGGAGATCACGTTCGGCGAGCCCGGCGCGGAGGCGTACGCCTTCACCTTCGGCTGACGCGGAGATCGACACTGTTCTCCGTGCCGGATACCGGTGAGAAGCTGCGTATCTGAGCGCCGGGTCGCAGGCGGCTGTCGGTCGCGTACCGGTCGGCGAGCGCCTTCTCCGCGGCCTCGTCGCCGTCGTCGGCTTCGAGCAGCAGGGCGGCGATCTCGTCGGCGAGCGTGAGGTCGGCGTTGGCGAGGTCGTCGGTCATCGCGCCGAAGCTGTCCCACAGCAGCAGCTCGTCCTTCTGTCGATGGGCCAGTTCGTGCAGGACGTAGTTGTAGATGAACCAGGCGCCGCGCACCGGCATGTCGGGGGCCACGCCGTAGACGTCGGGATCGACCGTCCCGGCCCGGTACGCCGACCACACCCGCGCCGCCGAGTCGAAGAGCCCTGCCGTCGGGTCGATGTCGTAGCCGTCGAACCGCCGGTCGCCGGCCGGGTCGAGCTCCGGATCGGCCCAGACCCAGCGTTCGCCGTTCCAGTACTCCACCAGCACGTGATCGTGGTGCCAACCGGGGGTGAAGTAGGAGGCGAAGCCGACCCGGCTGCGGCTGGGAATGCGGTGCTGACGGAGGATCGCGATCGACAGCAGTGTGTGGTCCCGGCAGCAGCCGGCCACCCGGTCCACGGCCGGGCGCTCAGCGGTGAGTGGCAGGGGAAAGCGGGACTGGTCGGTGTCGAGGATGCGGTCAACCCAGCGGCGATTCACCTCTTCCAGGCGGTCGTCGGGCAGTTCGACGCCGCCGGCCCGGTAATGGACGATCACGTTGCGGGCGGTCGCCGCCACGGTGGGGATGTCGGACGCCACCGCGTCGAGGAGCCGGCGGCGCGGACCGGGGTCGCTGTAGGGGGAGTGTCTCCGGTAGTCATCGAGGTCCATGGGGCCAGTCTCGGGGCCGCCACCGTGTCAGGGTCAAGGCGCTTTTTCCGGATAGTGTCGACCGCTGTGACAACGCCCGAGATCACCATCGCCACCCCAGCGGACCGCGACGCCGTGGTGCGTTCGCTGGTCGCCGCATTCGTCAGGGATCCGATCCTGCGGTGCCTCTTCCCCGACGAGGAGACCTATCCGCGATACGCCGCAGCCTACTTCGGGCACCTCTTCGACAAGCGGGTGCACCAGTCGTCGATCTGGACGCTCGGTGGGGGCGCGTCGGTCGCCATCTGGGAGCCACCGGCCGGGTCGTCGACCGGGTCACCGAAGGGCGGGCTCGCCGCCCACTACCCCGCCGACGTGATGGCCCGCGTCCAGAGCTACGACGACGCCGTGCACGCCGCGCTGCCGACGTTCCCGTTCTGGTACCTCGGCGTCCTGGGCACCCACCCCGACAGCGCCGGACGCGGTTGGGGCCGTGCCGTCATGCGGGCCGGCCTGGCCCGTGCCGCCGCCGACGGCCTGCCGGCGATCCTGGAGACCAGCAACCCGGGCAACGTCGAGCTGTACCGCCGGGCCGGCTGGGAGGTGGCGGGCTTCCTGCCGGAGCCCTTGCCCACCTGGATCATGCAGCAGCCGCCGCGCTGAACACGCTGATTGCGCGCCTCCTACGATCGGCGGCGTGCACACCACCCCCTCCAGCCCCATCGACATGCCACAGATCTTTCCGGCGGTTGCGCCGTTGGCACGGACGACCGTCCGGTTGCATCCCCGCCCGGGGCTGCCGACAGTGGAGCAGAGTTCGGTAGGCGGCCCGCTGCTGTGGCCGGCCGACGAAGCGTGGCCGATGTGCGACGGGCCGGAGCCGGGCGACCACTACCTCGACATTCCGGGTGAGCCGGCGGCACCGCTGGTGCCGGTGGTCCAGTTGCTGGCCGAGGACGTGCCCGAAGTGCCGTTCCCGGCCGGCACGGACGTCCTACAGGTGTTGTGGTGCCCATTCGAGCATGAGCCGTGGACGTCACCTCGCCCTGCACTGCGGTGGCGTCGCCGCGCCGACGTCGGCGCCCGGCTTCACGAGATGCCCGTACCGGATGTGGAGTCAGATCCAGCGCACGTCCCCAACCCGTGCGTGCTCGACCCGGAGCGGGTCACCGAGTACCCGGGCTGGGACCTCCCGGATGCCGTGTGGCCGCAGATCGAGGACACGATGAAGCAGGTCGCGCAGGAGACCGGTTGGGAGTACGAAAGCGATCTGGCGGTCGCCTCGGGGATCAAGGTCGGCGGTTACCCCGGCTGGACGCAGTCTCCGGACTGGCCGGTCTGCGAGTGCGGCTCGTCCATGGACCATCTGCTGACGGTCGCCAGCTGGGAGTTCAGCCGCGGTGACGAAAAGCGGTGGATACCGGTAGAGGATCGTCCGGCGATGGCCGGTTGGGAGACGGCCACCACCGACGATCACCCGTGGTCGACGATCCAGAACCCCACCGGGCTCATGCTGGGCGACGTCGGTGGCATCTACCTGTTCGTCTGTACGACCTGCCCCACCAGGCCCTTCGACTACCGTTTCGACTGTTCCTGACGCATCCGGATGGTCACTGGCAGGCTCATATCCCTGGCCGACGGCCCAATCTTGGACAGTTTCCGTTAACTGATAACGGAAACTGTCCAAGATCTGCGCGGGACCGCCGCGCTGAACGCTGATTGCGCTCACCTGAGGGTGAGCGGGACCGGTTGCCCTTGGCGTATCTCGAGGACCGGCCGCTTGCCCAGCGGTTGGGCCAGGTTGAAGGTGACGCTGCGCTGGTAGCCCGACATGGGACACACCTCGCTGGTGTCGTGATACTGCGCGATGACGATGACCACGACGGCGTTGGCCGACTCGACAGGCTGGGCGTGATAGTCGGCGCCGCAGCTCTCGGTGGCTGGTCCCCGAGCGCCGGTGAAGGTGGCCGCCAACTGCGTACCGGCACCGATTGTGGTCGCCGACTCGATGGCGATGCCCGGCGGGGAGTTCCACCGTGGTGGTGTCGGGGTGACGGCGCCAGCGCCACCTGCGTCGATGATGGCCTGGTCGTACCGGGCCAAGGCCTCCCGTGCCTGCTGACGCAGCTCGCCGAGGCTCTCCCCGCGGGGTAGCGCGGCGTCGACAGGGGCGTCCGGGTCGGTGTCACAAGCAGTGAGCATCGCCGCCGCCACCACCGGAACGACCCAGTGCCATCGCACCATCGAAGACCCCTTTTCGACAGAGTGACCGCCAGGATTATCAACCGTCGGCCTCGGTTGCCGCCGCCGCCGCAGCGGCGAAGATGCGCGCGTAGATCTCGTCGATCACGTCGTTCTTCGCCAGGCTGTAGTCGCGGGGCCGGTGCGCGGTGTCCCGCGCGAGGCGCCGTTTGGTCGCGGCGTACCGCTCCCGGTCGTGCGGATGCGCGCGCAGCCAGTCGCGGAAGAGCAGGTGCCGGAGGGGTTCCGGCGCACCCTGCGGCCAGACGTGCAGGTTGACGTCCTCGGCGGGGCTGAGAAGCATCCGGTGCCCGTGCCACCAGGGCTCCCGAAGGACGAGCCGGTACCCGAGCCGTTCCAGGGCGGGGACATAGCCGGACTCGTCGGCGGTGTCCCCGATGACGAGGTCGACGTCGATGACAGGCTTGGCCGCCAGCCCCGGCACCGCCGTCGACCCGACGTGTTCCACCCCGATGATCAGACCACCCAGCGCCTCGGTGAGCGACGACCGGACGGCGAGGAACCGCTGCGCCCAGGCCCTGTCGTACTCCTCGATGACGACGGACTCCCACGTCCGTGGCGGCTCGCCCACCAGGCCGGCGTCGACCTGTTCGGGGGTGCCGTGGAAGCGCTGTACGACGTCCTGCGGATACTCGGCCACGTCAACCTCCTCGGGAAGCAAAGTCCGCCAGGCTACGACACGACGACCGGCGCGGCCGCACCCGACCGATGCGGGCATCGGATGTCGGGTGGACGACCCACCCCGCGACCTAGCGTCGGTACTCGAAAGGGAAGGAGGCCCGGGTGCTGGATCGGCTCAACGAGGCCATGGCGTACATCGAGCGTCACCTCGACCAGAAGATCGAGGTGGCCGAGCTGGCGCGGATCGCGCTGACGTCGGAGTACCACTTCCGGCGGCTGTTCTCCGCACTGGCCGGAATGCCGCTGTCGGAGTACATCCGTCGGCGTCGGCTCACCGTCGCCGGTGCGGACGTGCTGGCGGGGGAGCGGACGTTGCTCGACGTCGCGGTGCACTACGGCTACGGCTCGGCGGAGGCGTTCGCCCGGGCGTTCCACGCCGTGCACGGCGTGGGGCCAGGAGAAGCCCGGCGTACGGGGGCAGCGTTGCGCGCCCAGCCCCGGATGTCCTTCCGACTCACCGTCGAAGGGAGCGGCAGCATGGAGTACCGGATCGTCGACAAGGACGCGTTCGCGCTGGTGGGGCGCAAGGCCCGGGTCCCGCTGGTGCACGAGGGGATGAACCCGGCGATCGTCGCGTTCATCAGGAGCATCGACAGGGAGACGACCGAACGGATCGAGGCGCTCTCCGATCAGGAGCCGAAGGGAATCGTCAACGTCAGCGACAACCTCGCCGACAGTCGGCAGGAGGGCACCGAGCTGGACTACTGGCACGGGGTGGTGACCAGCGCCGCACCGCCGGAGGACCTGGACGCGCTGCCGGTGCAGGCCGGGTCGTGGGCGGTGTTCACCACCTCCGGTGCGTTTCCGCAGGCCGTGCAGTTCCTGTGGCGTGACGTGTTCACCCAGTGGTTTCCGTCCAACCCGTACCGCAGCCGACCGGGACCGGAGATCTCCCGGGTCCGGGTGTCGGCGGACGGCAGCCAGGCGGACGCCGAACTGTGGATCCCCGTCGAACGGGTACCCACCCCTATGTAGAGTTCCGATACAGTGGTCGGATGCGGATGACCATTCCGGTCGCGAAGGTGCTCGCGGCGCTGCTCGCCGAGCCCGACGAGCAGCGCTACGGGCTCGACCTGATGCGACTGACCGGCCTGCCCAGCGGCACCCTCTACCCGGTGCTGCACCGCTTGCAGGGGGCCGGCTGGCTGGCCGCCGACTGGGAGGCGATCGATCCCGTCGCGGCCGGGCGGCCGGCCCGCCGCTACTACCGACTGACCGCCGTCGGGGTGACGCAGGCCCGGCAGGCGCTCGCCGACCTGCGGGCCGCGATTCCCGACGGTGGCCGTCGCTCGTGGGGCGGCACCGAGCCCACCGGAGCACCGGCGTGGTGACCCGCCGGGCCGCCGAGCTGCTGTTGGAGTTGGCCGCGCGCCGCTGGCCGGCCGATGTTCGCGACGACCTGCGCCGCGAGTGGGCCGCCGAGCTGCACGTGCTCGCCGACAGTGGTCACCGGACGAAGATGGTCGGCTTCGCGGTGAGCCTGGCCGTCAGTCGGACCGGCGCCCCGATCGTCGACCGCCGCCTGATGCACGGTCGGGTCGGCCGCACCCTCGCCGCACTGCTGCTCTCCCCGATCGCCTGCGTCGGAATCGTGCTCGTCAGTGCGTACTCCCTCATGCCGATCGAGCGGATGGTGACCCCGGACTGGTCTCAGCGGATGCAGAAGCCGATCTGGACGGCGCTCACCGTCGGGTTGGCGGTGCTGCTGGCGGTGTTCGCCGCGCGCTGGGCCCGGCACACCGCACTCGACGGCCCGCTACGCATCGCGCTCGGAGTGGTGCTTCCCATCGGCGTGACCGCTGTCGTGTTCCTGTCTGCCGTCTCCCCGGACGCCATGGTCACCTTCGTACCCGGGCTGCTGCTCTGGTTGGCCGGCCTGACGCTGGCCCTCTGGGCCGCGGCGGTCCTCGCAGGCCGGAATCGACTGCGCGCCGCCTGGTGGGTGGGCGTCCTCGGCGCACTCACCGCCGCCGACCTCGCGGTGATTCTCGCTGTCGTCGACGTCATCGCGGCGGGCGCTCGCGCCGGCCCGGTCAGCAGTCCGACGCCATTGGGCGGCGTCGACTGGATCTCCTCGCCGCTGTGGCTCCTCGCCACCTGGACGGAATGGAACATCAGCCTGCCCCGGCCCACCATCTCATGGGAGATCTTCCACATCGTCACCAACGAGGTGCGGGCGGAACCCATGCTCTACCTGGCCTGCACGCCGTACGCGCTCGCGTACACCATCCGGGCGGCCCGGTCGGCGCCCGCCGAGACGGTCGCCCTCGCGCCGACCCCGGTGTGAACCTCAGTCGGGTACGTCGTCCCACGTCGTACCCGGCTCCAGGTAACCGGCCAACTGGTTCTCGCGCAACGCGTACGCGATGACCAGCAGGGCGTGCTTGTCCAGCTCGGGCAGCCGGTCCAGCGGGAACCACCGCACGGCCAGCGACTCGTCGTCGTTGACGCGGGCGGTGCCGGCCACCAACCGGCACAGGAACCCCAGGTTCAGGTAGTCGCAGCGGTCCCCGTTCGGGTAGGTGTGCGGGTGCGACACGGCGCTGGACATCCGCACCGGCGCCACCTCCAGGCCCGTCTCCTCGCGCACCTCGCGGACCAGCGCGGTGGCCGGCTGCTCGCCCGGCTCGACGAAACCGCTGATCACCGACCAGCGCCCGTCGTCGGCACGCTGGCCGAGCAGCAGCTCACCGGCGTCGTTGCGGACCACCGCGCTGACGCTCGGCAGCCACAGCAGGTCGTGACCGACGTGCTTGCGCAAACCCACGATGTAGTCCGGAATCGCCATCCGGCGATCATAGGCGTGCCCGACAGCGAGGCTCACCTGCGCATCTTCTGGTGTTCCAGTCCCACGCGTTTCGCCATTTCGGCCCGACGAACGCAATGCATATCTACTGTGGAGATCGTCGGCGACTTGTGCGATCCGGTGGCGGCCGGCCGGTTCGCGGTGCACAGTGATTCCCATGAGCGACAGCGGACGTGGTGGGCAGTTCTACTGGTGCACCCGGCATCACCGGGTCGAGACGGACGCCAACGTGTGTCCGGCGAAGCACGTTCTCGGCCCGTACGACTCGGCGGCCGACGCGGAGAACGCCCTGCAACGAGTGCAGGAGCGGAACGAGGCGTGGGATGCCGAGGACGCTCGGTGGGCCGGGGACGACAGATAGGCGGCGCGGGACGGCTCGCGCCGAGGTATTTCGTGCTCCGCGAGGACGCACGCGAGAGCACGTCCCCCGAGGAGGGAACCACGATGGCCGAAGCACAGCAGGCCACCAAGCGCCCGGCCGCCCGACGCACCACCGCGAAGAAGACCGCCGCGGCGGAGCGGAACACGGCGGCGAGCCGGACCACCCCCGTGCGCAAGTCCACCACGGCTGCCGCGAAGGCACCGGCCCGCAAGGCCGCCGGCGGGGCGGGCCGCGCCCCGGCCAAGAAGACCACCACGGCGGCCACGAAGGCCCCCGCGAAGAAGGCCACGACCAAGACCACCGCCGCGGCCAAGAAAGCCCCCGCGAAGGCCTCGACCACCACCCGCAAGACGACCACCGCCGCCAAGCGGGCCCCGGCGTCCACCGCGCGCAAGACCACCACCGCCGCGAAGAAGACCAGCGGTACGACGAAGAAGACGGCGAGCGCGGCGAAGAAGACCACCGCCAGCGCGGCGAAGAAGACCACCGCCGCCGCCAAGGCCCCGGCGCGTAAGACCACCACCGCCGCCAAGGCGTCGGCGCGCAAGACCACCACCGCGGCGAAGGCCCCGGCGCGGAAGGTGGCGACCAAGGCGTCCGCCGCCAAGAAGACAGCGGCGAAGAAGACGACCGCGGCGAAGAAGACCGCGTCGACCCGCCCCAGCGGCGGCGCGCGCAAGGCTCCGGCCAAGAAAGCCCCAGCCGCGAAGGCGACGGGTACCTCGTCGACCACCGCCCGTAAGGCGGCGGCGAAGAAGGCCCCGGCGAAGAAGACCGTCGCGGCCAAGGCGCCGGCCCGCAAGGTGACCGCCCGCAAGACTCCGGCCCGCCCGGTCGCCGCCCGAGCCGCCGCCCCCAGGGGGGCCCGCAGCGCCGCCCGCAAGGCGACCGGCTGAGCGGGGAGCAACCCCTCACCGGGCGGATTTCCGGCCGGTCACCGGAAGCGGATCACCCGTGGCGCTGTCAGGATTGACCCGTGGTCATCCGACGCGTACTCGCGCCCCGTATCGATTTCGGCGCGTTGCGCCGCGAACTCGGCCTGCCCGAGGAGTTTCCGGCCGACGCCCAGCGTGAAGCCGACGAGGCGGCTGCGGCACCGCCGCAGCCGCCCGTCGACCGCACCGACATACCGTTCGTCACTGTCGACCCCGCCACCTCGCGGGACCTGGACCAGGCGATGCACCTCAGCCGCCGGCCCGGTGGGGGCTACCGGGTCCGGTACGCGATCGCCGACGTCGCGGCGCACGTCACCCCGGGTGGGGCGTTGGAGGCGGAGACCTGGCGGCGGGGGCAGACCATCTACCTGCCCGACGGCAACGTGCCGCTGCACCCGCACACCCTCAGCGAGGGTGCGGCCAGCCTGCTGCCCGACGACGACCGGGCCGCTGTGGTCTGGACCATCGACCTGGACGCCGACGGCGGCACCGTGGCCGTCGAGCTGGAACGCGCCCTGGTCCGCAGCCGCGCCAAACTCGACTACAGCGGGGTGCAGGCGGCAGCCGAGGCCGGGCGGCTACCCGACCCGATCGCGCTGCTGCCGGAGATCGGCGACCGACTGACCGCCCGTGGGCTGAGCCGGGGCGCCATCAACCTGCCGCTGCCCGAGCAGGATCTGGAGCCCGACGGTGAGGGCTGGCGGCTGGTGCTGCGCGCGCCGGTGCCGATGGAAGAGCACAACGCGCAGATCTCCCTGCTGACCGGGATGGCTGCCGCCGACATCATGCTGGCCGGCCGGGTCGGTCTGCTGCGTACGATGCCGGCGCCCAAGCCGGAGGCGGTGCAGCGGCTCCGGGCCGCCGCCGCGCCGCTGGGCGTGCACTGGCCGGACGACGTGGGCCCGGGGCAGGTCATCGCCGGTCTGGACGCCGCCCAGCCGCGGGCCGCAGCGTTCATCGACCAGGCGGCCGAGCTGATGCGGGGTGCCGCGTACACCGCCTTCGACGGGGAGGTGCCGGAGCAGCCGGAACATGGTGGCGTGGCGGCCGCGTACGCCCACGTGACGGCGCCGTTGCGGCGGCTGGCCGACCGGTACGCCACCGAGGTCTGCCTGGCCCTGCACGCGGGTCAACCGGTGCCCGACTGGGCCCGCGCCGCGTTGCCCCGGCTGCCCGAGGTGATGGCGAGCACCGACCGGGTCGCCTCGGCGGCCGCTCGTGGCGCCGTCGAGCTGGCCGAGGCGGCGGTGCTGGAGCACCGGGTGGGCGAGACCTTCGACGCGGCCGTCCTCGACGTCGACGCCCCGCCCAACGGCAAGTCCCGGCCCCGACCGCCCGGTGGCACCGTCGCGCTGGACGCCCCGCCGGTACGCGCCCGATGCCTCGGCCAACTGCCGCTCGGTGAACGGGTCCGGGTCCGCCTGGTCACCGCCGACCCGGCGGCCCGTACCGTCCTGTTCGAGCTGGCCTGACCAAGTCGCCGTCGCTGCCCGACCGTCGCCCGCCTGCGTGGTCGCCCGCCCTGGCTCGGGCCTCGGTGGCGCGGTCGCTCGCGGCAGCGGGGATTCTCACAGCGCTCGGCGCTGCTGACGTGCCGAGCGGTTTGCGAGGATGAGGCCATGGCATACGACGCGAGCACGCTGCCCGACGTGTCCGGGCTGACGGTCGGCATCATCGGTGGCACCGGCGACCAGGGGCGGGGCCTCGCCTACCGGTTCGCGCGGGCCGGCCAGACGGTGCTGATCGGGTCCCGGTCGGCTGAGCGGGCCGCCGAGTCCGCGGCCGAGATCGCCGCCCTGCCCGGGGTGCCGGCCGGCGGCAGCGTCACCGGTGCGGCCAACGACGAGGTGGCTCGACGCAGCGACGTGGTGATCATCGCGGTGCCGTGGGACGGGCACGCCGCCATCGTCGCCGCCCTCGCCGAGCCGCTCGCCGGCCGCATCGTCGTCGACTGCGTCAACCCGCTCGGCTTCGACAAGCAGGGCCCGTACGCGCTGACCGTCGCCGAGGGCAGCGCCGTGCAGCAGGCCGCCGCGCTGCTGCCCGACTCCCGGGTCTGCGCCGCGTTCAACCACGTCAGCGCCCCGTTGCTGGCCGACCCCGAGGTCGACCGGATCGACCTGGACGTGCTGATCTGCACCGAGGACCGCGAACTGGTCGACATCGTCGGTGCGCTCGCCGCCCGGATCCCCGGCATGCGGGGCATCTACGCCGGCCGGTTGCGCAACGCCCACCAGATCGAGGCGTTCACCGCCAACCTGATCGCCATCAACAAGCGCTACAAGGCGCACGCCGGCATCCGCGTCACGGACCTCTGACCCGAGCGGCGTGATCCACTGCGGGTTCGATGAGAAAGCGGTGTCGGGGGACACCCTGATCTCGACAGACCCGAGTGGATCACGCCGTGCTCGGTCCTAGAAGGTGTGCTCGGCGGCGGGGAACTCGCCGCCGCGGACCTCGTCGGCGAAACGGCGGGTCGCGTCGGTGAGAGCGCCGGCCAGATCCGCGTACCGCTTCACGAAACGGGGCGCCCTGCCCGTCCGCAGCCCGGCCATGTCCTGCCAGACCAGCACCTGCGCGTCGGTGTCCGGGCCCGCGCCGATGCCCACCGTGGGGATCGGCAGCTCGTGGGTGATCCGCTTGGCCACCTCGCCGGGCACCATCTCCAGCACCACAGCGAACGCGCCCGCCTCCGCCACCGCCCGTGCGTCGGCCAGCACCTCGTCGGCGGCGTCGCCGCGACCCTGCACGCGGTAGCCACCCAGGGTGTGCTCACTCTGCGGCGTGAAGCCGATGTGCGCCATCACCGGAATGCCGGCGCCGACGATCGCGGCGATCTGCGCGGCGTTGCGGCGGCCACCCTCCAACTTCACCGCGTGACAGCCACCCTCCTTCATGAACCGGACGGCGGTACGCAGCGCCTGGGCCGGGCCCTCCTCGTACGAGCCGAACGGCAGGTCACCGACGATCAGCGCCTGCCGGGTCGCCCGCACCACGGCCCGGACCAGCGGAAGCAGCTCGTCGGCGGTGATCGGCAGGGTGGTCTCGTAGCCGAACACGTTGTTCGCGGCCGAGTCGCCGACCAGCAGCACCGGAACACCGGCCTGGTCGAAGATCGACGCCGTGTACTGGTCGTACGAGGTGAGCATCGGCCAGCGCTCGCCGCGCTCCTTGGCGGCCATCAGGTCGCGGGTGCGGACCCGTCGGGTGGCCGGGCCGCCGTACAACGCGGTCACCTCGTGCGGAGTGGACTCCACCATCTCTGTCTCCCTTCCTCGAGGCCGCCTGCGCGGTCCCCGGGTTCCGTCGCGATCGTCGCACCGCGAGACGGGCTGACGGCAGGGCCCAGTGCAAGATGTCACTCCACCAGCGCGGGGCCGCCCCGCCCGGCCACCCGCGAGGTCACCGCGGCGGCGCCGGGTCGCGCCACCGACCCGGCACCCCCCAGGGAGTACGGCTCAGCCGTGCTCGCGCCACCGGTTGGTGATCGGCAGACGGCGGTCCCGGCCGAACGCCTTCATGGAGATCTTCGTGCCCGGCGCCGACTGCCGTCGCTTGTACTCGGCGGTATCCACCAGCCGCAGCACCTTGTCCACGATCGCCGGGTCGTGACCCGACTCGACCAGCCCGTCGCGGCCGAGGTCGCCGTCGACGTAGCCGATCAGGATCGGGTCCAGGACGTCGTAGTCGGGCAGGCTGTCGCTGTCGAGCTGGCCCGGGCTCAGCTCGGCGCTCGGCGGCTTGCCGATCGAGTTCTCCGGGATCGGGGCGGTCTCACCGCGCCGAGCCGCGTCCCTGTTGCGCCACTTCGCGAGCCGCCAGATCAGCGTCTTCCAGACGTCCTTGACCGGGTTGAAACCGCCCACCGAGTCGCCGTACAGGGTGGAGTAGCCGACCGCCAGCTCACTCTTGTTGCCGGTGGTCAGCACCAGGTGGCCCTCCTGGTTCGACAGCGCCATCAGGATCACGCCACGGACCCGGGCCTGCAGGTTCTCCACGGCCACGCCGGACAGCGACAGGTTGGCCAGGAAACCGTCGACCATCGGCTGGATCGGCTCGACGCGGTAGTCCAGGCCGGTGCGCTTGGCCAGGTCGGCCGCGTCCTCCCGGGAGTGCTCCGAGGAGTGCTGGCTGGGCAGCGACACCCCGACCACCCGGTCCGGCCCGAGCGCGTCGACGGCGAGCGCCGCCACCACGGCCGAGTCGATGCCGCCGGAGAGACCGAGCACCACCGACGGGAACCGGTTCTTGTTGACGTAGTCGCGCAGACCCAGCACCAGCGCCTGCCACACCTCGGCCTCGTCGGCCACCGGCTCGATCAGCCCGCCGGTGGCGGCCGGGCCGGACGGCGTGGGCGGAATGCCGTCCAGCGTGCTGTGCACGATCCGCATGCCGTCGGCCACCGTCTCGCTGGTCGGCGGGGTGTCGGCGGCCGGCAACTCGACGTCGTGCACGAGCAGGTGCTCCACGAACTGCGGTGCCCGGGTGAGCAGCTCACCGTCGGCGCTCACGATCATCGAGTCGCCCTCGAAGACCAGCTCGTCCTGGCCGCCGGTCATGTTGACGTACGCGATGGCGGCGCCCGCCTCGGCGGCCCGGCGGCGGACCAGCGGCAGCCGGATGTCGTCCTTGTTCAGCTCGTACGGCGAGCCGTTGATGTTGACGACCAGGCCGACGCCGGCCCTCCGGGCGGCGGCGAACGGACCGCCGGCCTGCCACAGGTCCTCGCAGATGGTCAGCGCGACGTCCACGCCGCCGATCCGCACCACTGTCAGCTCGTCACCGGAGACGAAGTACCGGTCCTCGTCGAAGACCCCGTAGTTGGGCAGGTGGTGCTTGAAGTAGCGGGCGGCCACGACGCCCCGGTGCAGCAGCGCGGCGGCGTTGCGGGCACCTCGGCCCGGCTCGGCGTCCCCGCTGACCTGCGGCGGGCCGTCGGCGTCCAGGTAGCCGACCACGACCGGCAACTCGCCGAGACCGTCGGCGGCCAGATCGGCGGCCAGCCGCTCCACGGCGGCCCGGGACGCGGCGACGAAGGAGCGCCGGAAGACGAGGTCCTCGACCGGGTACCCGGTCAGCATCATCTCCGGGAAGAGCACCAGCTGGGCACCGGCATCGGCGGCCTGGCGAGTCCAGCTGCGGACCAGGTCGGCGTTTCCGGCGAGGTCGCCGACGCTCGGGTTGACCTGGGACAGGGCGAGACGCAGGGTGGGCATGCCTTCATCTTGCCCCAGCCTCGTCGCGACAATCCGTACCCTCCGGCGAGATTGCCGCCACCCGCCGCGACGGGCGCCCGCGAGGGCCCGGCGGGGCGTGAGCTCGGCCGTCGTGGCGGCGGACGCGGCGACCCGGCGGGGCCCGCGCTCGCCGGGCGGGACACGAGGGGACGGGCGGCGGCAGTTCGCGTAACGTCTGCGTAACCAGGCCCGGGAACACTGGGCGATCAGGTCGGGTACAGCCCGGCCAAGGCGGACAAAACGTGTCGCGAGGGGTTGGGGAAGTGGACCGTCAGCAGGAGTTCGTCCTCCGCACGCTGGAAGAGCGGGACATCCGGTTCGTCCGGCTGTGGTTCACCGACGTTCTGGGCACGCTCAAGAGCGTTTCGGTGGCCCCCGCCGAGCTCGAGGCGGCCTTCGAGGAAGGCATCGGCTTCGACGGCTCGGCGATCGAGGGCTTCGCCCGGGTCTTCGAATCGGACATGGTCGCCATGCCCGACCCGACCACCTTCCAGGTCTTCCCCTTCGAAGGTGGGGTCAGCGGCGAGAGCGCCCGGATGTTCTGCGACATCCTGCTGCCCGACGGCGGGCCGTCCTGGGCCGACCCGCGGCACGTGCTGCGCCGCGCGCTGTCCAAGGCAGCCGAGAAGGGCTTCACCTTCTACACCCACCCCGAGATCGAGTTCTTCCTGCTGGAGAACGGTCCGCAGGACGGCTCGGTGCCCACCCCGGTCGACACCGGCGGCTACTTCGAGCACACCACCCACGCCGTGGCCCGGGACTTCCGCCGTCAGGGCGTGCTGGCCCTGGAACGGATCGGCATCTCGGTGGAGTTCAGCCACCACGAGGTCGCGCCCGGCCAGCAGGAGATCGACCTGCGCTACGCCGACGCGCTCACCACCGCCGACAACATCATGACGTTCCGGCACGTGGTCAAGGAGGTCGCGCTCTCCACCGGCGTGCAGGCCAGCTTCATGCCGAAGCCGTTCACCGACCAGCCGGGCAGCGGGATGCACACCCACCTGTCGCTGTTCGAGGGCGAGCGCAACGCCTTCCACGACAGCGGCGACCCGATGAAGCTGTCCAAGGTGGCGAAGTCGTTCATCGCCGGTCTGCTGGTGCACGCCCGGGAGTACACGGCTGTCACCAACCAGTGGGTCAACTCGTACAAGCGGCTCTTCCCGCAGCACCTGCCCGACCGGATCACCGAGAGCCCGGCGTACGTCTGCTGGGGTCACCTCAACCGGTCCGCGCTGGTCCGGGTTCCCGCGTACGGCAAGCCCAACTCGGCCCGGGTCGAGGTCCGCTCACTGGACTCGGCGGCCAACCCGTACCTCGCCTTCGCGGTGCTGCTCGGCGCCGGCCTGAAGGGCATCGAGGAAGGCTACGAGCTGCCGCCGGGCGCCGAGGACGACGTTTGGTCGCTGACCAGCGCGGAGCGGCGCGCCATGGGCTACGAGGCGCTGCCGGAGAACCTCGCCGAGGCGATCGACGTGATGGCCGGCTCCGAACTGGTCGCCGAGGTGCTCGGCGAGCACGTCTTCGACTTCTTCCTGCGCAACAAGCGGGCCGAGTGGGAGCAGTACCGCCGCGAGGTCACCCCGTACGAGCGGCAGCGCTACCTGGCCCTGTAGACGCAGGGGCTGACGCCGTTGCGCGCTGCCGCTATCGTCTCGATCACCGCGCCGGTACCCCTCCGGGCGGAGAGTCGGGAGGCAAGTCGGTGCTGGAGGATCTGTTCAGCGGTGCCTGGCAGAGCGTCGTGTTCGGGATCGTCGGCGTCGGCCTCATGGCCGCCGGCTTCGGGCTCGTCGACCTGCTCACCCCAGGCCGGCTGCGAGACCTGATCTGGGTCGAGCGCAACGCCAACGCGGGGCTGCTGCTCGCCGCCAACCAGCTCGGCATCGCCGGGATCGTCTTCACCGCGATCCTGACCAGCTACAGCGACTTCGGCAAGGGGCTCGCCTCCACCGTGGTCTTCGGACTGGTCGGGTTGGCGATCATGGCGCTGGCCTTCGTGGTGCTGGACCTGCTCACCCCCGGCAAGCTCGGCGAGGTCATCTGCTCACCCGAGCCGCACCCGGCCGCCCGGGTCAGCGCCGCCACCCACTTCGGGGCCGCGCTGATCGTCTGCGCCTGCATCGCCTGAGGCGGTTGTCCGGGGCGCTGTGCGGGCGGTTGCTGGAGGGCGTCGTACCCCGGCCGTAGCGTGCCGGGCATGAACCGCACGGATCGCCTCTACGCGCTGGTCGAGGAGCTGCGGGCGGTGTCACCACGGCCGCGCAGCGCCCGCTGGCTGGCCGCGCGCTTCGAGGTGAGCAGCCGGACCATCGAACGGGACCTCGGCGCGTTGCAGGAGGCCGGGGTGCCGATCTGGGCCGAGCCCGGGCGCACCGGCGGCTACGTCCTGGACCGCGCCCGCACCCTGCCGCCGGTCAACCTGACCGCCGCCGAGGCGGTGGCGATGGCCGTGGCGCTGCACCGGCTCGCCGGCTCGCCGTTCGCCGGGCCGGCCGCCACCGCACTGCGCAAGCTGGTGGCGGTGCTGCCGGCCGCCGACGCCGCCGAGGCACACCGCCTCGCCGGCCGGGTGCATCTGATCGGCGACGGGCCGGCCACGCCCGTCCCGGCCACCGTCGCCGACGCGGTCGCCGCGCGGCGGGTGCTGCGCATCCGGTACGCCGACCGCGCCGGCACCGAATCGACCCGTGACGTCGAGCCACTCGGCTACCTGGGCAACTCCCGACACTGGTACCTGGTCGCCTGGTGCCGTCTGCGCGACGAGCTGCGGTGCTTCCGTACCGACCGGATCCGGAGCGTCGGGGCTCTGCCCGACGTGGTGGCCCGGGAGCTACGCCTGACGGATCTCGACATCCCGCACGAGCGGGTCCGTGCGCTGAGCCTGGTCTGAGACGCGTGCTTCCCGGCGCCTCGTCGGGGAAAACCCGGCCAGGTGACCCGGAAACACCGACAGGACGCTGTCGCGAACGGCGCCGAGACTGCTCCAGACGACGGCCGAACGGCCGGCACGGAAATTCTGGAGGCAACAGATGTCCAGGTCCACGACGCCCATCACCTGGTTCGAACTCGGCACCGACCGGCCCGAGGACGCGGAGCGTTTCTACGGCGAGTTGTTCGGCTGGACCTTCGAGGAGCAGGGTCCGCCCAACGGCGGGTCCTACCGGGTGACCGGGGCCGGTGGCGACGCCGGGATCGGCGGGGCGATCAGGGCGACCGACGGGACGTCGCCGAACTACGCGGTGTTCTACGCCGAAGTCGCCGACGTGGCGGAGACCTGCCGACGGGCCGAAGCGGCCGGCGGCCGGGTGCTGGTGCCGGCGCGTACGACTCCGAGCGGTCTCACCTCGGCCCACCTGCTTGACCCGACCGGCAATCGTCTGGGCGTCTTCTCGCCCCCGCCTCAGCAGAGCTGACGCCCCTTCCAGGGCGGGGCTGCCGGGGCCGGCCCCGGGCGGTCGGGGCCTGCCGGGGCCGGCCTCGGCCGGTCAGTGCTTGCCGGGGCCGGCCCCGGCCTGCTGGTGCCTGCCGGGGCCGGACCCGTCGGACTACTTGCCGGGCGTACCTTCGCCGTGCTGGCCGCCCGGGCCGCGGTGGCCGCCGGGGCCGGGGAAGACGCCGGCCTCGACGGCCTTGGTGATGGCGTCGGCCTGCTCCTGGGTGAGCTTGCCGTCCTTGACGGCCTGGTCCAGGCGCTGCTTGAGCGCGGCCTGCCGGTCCTCGGCGGACGGGCGCTGCGGCCGGTCGGCCGGCCGGTGCTGATCGCGGACCTTCTCCAGTGCGGCGGTCACCTTGTCGGTGGGCACGCCCAGCTCCTTGGCGAGCGCCTCGGCGAACTCGCCCTGCCGGTCGGCCTTCGCACCCGGAGCCGCGCCGGGAGCCGGGGCGGTGCTGGCGCTCGGTGTCGGCGTGGGAGTGTCGGCGGCGAACGCGATCGTCGGGGCCGCGATCCCGACGCCGAGGACGCCGGCGGTGGCGAGGCCGGCCAGCAGATGCTTCCTACGGATGGTGCGGGACATGCTGTCCTCCAGAGGTTCGGTCATCCTGCGCTGTCATCACCGACAGTGACCGGGCTGTCTGGGCGGAGGCCGTGGCGACCCTGTCAGCGAGCTGACAATCAGGGGCCGGCGGGGGGCGAAATCGGTTGTGTGGTCGCTGGCCGAGCCGTCAGGGTGGACGATCCACCGACGGAAGGACACCGCGACATGACCGTCGAGATTCGGGAGATTCCAATCGGCGAGCCGGGCGCCGGACCGTACGGCATCACGCCTGGCCCTGACGGCGCGCTCTGGCTGACGTTGGCCCACGCCGGCGGCGTCGCCCGGTTGTCGCCCGACGGCGCGGTCCGGACCTACCCGCTGGATCCGCCCGGCGGTCGCCCATTGATCATCACGGCCGGGCCGGACGGGGCGCTCTGGTTCACCCGCTCGGGAGACGACCGGATCGGCCGGATCACCGTCGACGGTGAGCAGCGCACCATCGCCCTGCCGGCCGGCACCGGGCCGGGCGGCATCGCGGCCGGGCCTGATGGTGCGCTCTGGTACGCCGGGATGACCTCCGACTCCATCGGCCGGGTGGAGACCGACGGCACCCACACCACATTCCCGCTGCCGGTGACCGGCGGATTCGCCTCGATGATCACTGCTGGCGCGGACCAGGCTCTCTGGTTCACCCTCAACCAGGCGAACGCGATCGGTCGGATCGACCTCGACGGCAGGGTGACCCTGCATCCGTTACCCACCGTGAAGGCGGGCCCGGTCGGCATCACCGTGGGCGACGACGGCGTCATCTGGTTCGTGGAGATCGCCGCCGGTCAGCTCGGCCGGATCGACCCGGATGGCAAGATCGTCGAGTTTCCGCTGCCCGACCGGGAGGCCCGACCGCACGCGATCGTGGCCGACCCGGACGGCGGCGCGTGGTTCACCGAGTGGGGTGCCAACCGGATCGGTCACCTCGATGCCACCGGACGGATCCGGGGCTACGCCCTACCCACCCCCGACGCCGAACCGCACGGCATCACCCGCACCCCCACCGGCATCTGGGCCGCCCTGGAAATCGGCGCTGTAGCCCACCTGACCCCACCCACCCCTTGAACCTGCCCTGGTTGATCAAGAGCTTTGCGTCAGGATCCGCTCCGAACATGACGCAAACCTCTTGATCACCCGGTGAGGGCCGGGGGCGGGAGGGGGCGGGGTGGGGTTAGTGGACTGCTGGGGTTGCGGTGAGGGTGGCGGTGGTGGTGTCGAGGGTGGCGGTTGTGCCCACCGGGACTGTGAGCTGGTTGGGGCCGTGGCCGATGGGGAGGCCGCCGAGGACCGGTACTCCCAGGTCGCCGAGGCGTTCGGTGAGTACGTCGACGATGGTGGTGTCCCAGCCGTCGCCGCAGTCGGTGAACTGCCCGACCGCCACCCCGGCCAGTCCGTCCAGCGCGCCGGCCCGGCGCAGGTGGGTGAGCATCCGGTCGACCTTGTACGGGGGTTCCTGCACGTCCTCGATCAACAGCACCGCACCGGTCAGGTCGGGCAGGTCCGGCGTGCCGATCGACGCGGCGATCATGCACAGGTTGCCGCCGAGCAGGGTGCCGGTGGCGCGACCCGGGACGCGTACGCCGAAGGTCTCCTCGGTGGGGACCGCGGTGATCGACACCGGTTCGGTCGTCATCAGCGCCGCGTGCAGGGACTCGGCGGAGCGCAGCGGCGTCCGCTCGTCGCGCCAGGCCGCCCCGGGGCCGTGCACCCCGGCCAGGCGTGCGCCCCGCCACAGTGCGAACTGCAACGCGGTGATGTCCGAGAAGCCGGCCACCACCTTCGGGTCGCGGCGTACGGCGGCCATGTCGATGGCGTCCACGATCCGCTGGGCGCCGTAGCCACCACGGGTGCAGATCACCCCGCGCACGTCCGGGTCGGAGAAGGCCGCGTTCAGGTCGGCGGCACGCAGGTCGTCGGTGCCGGCGAGGTAGCCGTGGCGGGCGTACGCGTTCGGCGCAGGCACCGGGCGCAGGCCCCAGCCGGTGAGCAGTTCCATGCCCCGGGCCACCCGCTCCGGCGAGGTCGGCCCGGACGGCGACACCAGCAGCACCGTGTCACCCGGGCGGAGCACGGGCGGGCGTACGGCGGCGCTGTCCTCGCTGATCACAACCGCAGAGCCTAACCACCCTGACCATGCCCAGGCCGTCACCCAGCGGGCGGACCTGTGCCGGGGCGTGGTGCCGTGCGACGTACCGGCTAGCCTCGACGGGTGGCAACCGCGCTGGTGATCGAGAACGACCCGACGGACGACGCGCGCCGGCTGGGTGAGTGGCTGACCGAGGCTGGGCTGGAGCTGTGGGTGGTGCGCCCGCACGCCGGCGACGAGCTGCCCGCCGACCTGGAGGGGTACGCGGCGCTGGTGGTGCTCGGCGGCGACCAGCAGGCGTACCCGTTGCCGGACGGCTCGCCCGGCGCACAGTGGTTTCCCGCCGTGGAGGGCCTGCTGCGCAAGGCGGTCCGGTACCGGGTGCCGACCCTGGCGGTCTGCCTGGGCGCGCAGCTGCTCGCCACCGCGCACGCCGGGTTGGTGGAGCGCAGCCCGTCCGGGCCGGAGATCGGCCCCGGCGTGGTCGGCCGGCGCGACGCCGCCGAGAACGACCCGTTGTTCCGGTACGTGCCGCTGATCCCGGACGTGCTCCAGTGGCACGCCGACGAGATCACCGAGCTGCCTCGGGGCGCGACCCTGCTGGCCGCCTCCACCCGCTACCCGCATCAGGCGTTCCGCCTCGGTGACCGGGCCTGGGGGTTGCAGTTCCACATCGAGTGCGACGCCGCGATGATCGCCGACTGGGCCACCGACTCGACCCAACTCGCCGAGCTGGGCTACAACCCGGAGCTGGTGGTCGCGGCCTGCGCCTCGGTGCTGCCCGACATCGAGGAGGTCTGGCAACCGTTCGCCGCCCGGTTCGCCGCGCTGGCCCTCGGCGAGCTGGACGACAGCACGACGCGGCGCGGCCTGCCGCTGCTCGGGCACTGATGAGCCGGCCGACCAGGGCACCGGGCCGGCTCGCCCGGTACGGCTTCGGCACCGCCGAAGGCGATGGCGGCGCGCGCGCCGCGGACCTGCTCGGCCCGGAGGGGCTGCGGCTGTGGCGGCCGGCCGAGCAGGAGCCGGTCGACGAGGCCGCCGCGGAGCTGCTCGCCGCGCTGTCCCGGGCCGCCGACCCGGACCTGGCGCTGCGCCAACTGCACCGCATCGTGGAGGCCGAGGGCCGCACCATCGAAGGCGGCGCCGAATCGCCACTGCTCGCGGCCGTGCACGCCGATCCCGGGCTACGGCGGCGGCTGATCGCGGTGCTTGGCGCGTCGGCGGCGCTCGGCGATCACCTGGTGGCCCACCCCGAGCACTACCAGGCGCTGCGGACCGCCCCGGACGGGCTCGCCCCGACCGCCGAGGGGCGGCTGGAGCCGGCCGACGGCGGCAACGCGGTGGCGGCGCTGCGGACCGCGTACCGCCTGGCGTTGCTGCGGATCGCGGCGGCCGACCTGACCGGCGGTCGCGGCCTGGAGCAGACGATGGCCGCGCTCTCCGCGCTGGCCGACGCGACGCTCTCCGCGGCGTACGAGATCGCGGTCGCGGAGCTGGCGGAGGGGACCGAGCGGCCCCGGCTCGCGGTCGTGGCGATGGGTAAGTGCGGTGGCGGCGAGCTGAACTACGTCTCCGACGTGGACGTCATCTTCGTCGCCGCCGAGGACGCCGACCTGTCCGCCGCGACCCAGGTGGCGACCCGGTTGATCTCCATCTGCGGGCTGGTCGCCTGGCCGGTGGACGCCGCGCTGCGCCCCGAGGGCAGCCGCGGCCCGCTGGTGCGGACCCTCGCCAGCCACCTGGCCTACTACCGGCGCTGGGCGCGCACCTGGGAGTTCCAGGCGCTGCTCAAGGCCCGCCCTGCCGCCGGTGACCTGCCGCTGGCCCAGGAGTGGATCGACCAGCTCGCGCCGCTGGTCTGGCGGGCGGCCGAGCGGCCCGAGGCGGTCGAGGACGTCCGCGCCATGCGCCGCCGGATCATCGACCACATCCCGCCGAAGGAGCTGGAGCGCGAGATCAAGCGCGGTCCGGGCGGGCTGCGCGACATCGAGTTCGCCGTCCAGTTGCTGCAACTCGTGCACGGTCGCGGCGACGAGACGCTGCGCCCGCCCGGCACCATCCCGGCGTTGCGCGCGCTCGTCGCCGGCGGCTACGTCGGTCGGGCCGACGGCGAGGCCCTGCTGCGCGGCTACCGCTTCCTGCGCAGCGTCGAGCACCGGCTGCAACTCCAGGGCCTGCGTCGTACGCACACCGTTCCCGCCGAGCCGGGCGCGCTGCGCTGGCTCGCCGCCGCGCTGGGTTTCACGGCCTCACCGGGGCGCAGCGCCGTGGAGAGCTTCCGGGCCGAGTGGGTCACCCACGCCACCGAGGTACGCCGACTGCACGCCAAACTGCTCTACCGGCCGCTGCTGGAGTCGGTGGCCCGGGTGCCGGCCGACGGGTTGCGGCTCACCCCGGAGGCGGCCAGGAACCGCCTGGAGATCCTCGGCTTCGCCGACCCGGCCGGGGCGCTGCGCCACCTCCAGGCGCTCACCGGCGGGGTGAGCCGCACGGCGGCCATCCAGCGCACCTTGCTGCCGGTGCTGCTCAGCGAGTTCGCCGACGCGCCGGAGCCGGACCGGGGGCTGCTCAACTACCGCAAGGTCTCCGACAAGTTGGGCAGCACCCCCTGGTACCTGCGGCTGTTGCGCGACGGCGGCCCGGTCGCCCGTCGGCTGGCCCGGGTCCTCGCGCTGTCCCGGTACGTCGCCGACCTGCTCGCCCGCGACCCGGAGGCGCTGCGGCTGCTGGCCGAGGAGAACGAGCTGGCGCCACGCGCGCCGGAGGTGCTGCGGGAGGGGTTCCTGGCGGCGGCGGCCCGGCACACCGACCCGGTCGAGGCCACCAGCGCGGTGCGCGCGCTGCGACGTCGCGAGCTGGTCCGGGTGGCCTGCGCCGACGTGCTCTGCCGGGCCGGCGCGCTCGCGCCCAGCCCCACCCGGGCGGACGGCGCGAACCGGCCCGCCCGCGGGCTGTCCGACATCACCGAGGTCGGTACGGCGCTCGCCGACGTCACCGACGCCACCCTGGCCGCCGCGCTGCGGGCCGCTCAGGCCAGCCAGCCGGCACCAGCGGGGCTGCGGTTCGCGGTGATCGGCATGGGCCGGCTCGGCGGGTACGAGTCGAACTACCTCTCCGACGCCGACGTGCTCTTCGTCTACGACCCGCCGCCAGGCACCAGCGAGAGCGCCGCCAGCGCCGCCGCGCACGCCGTCGCCGAGGAACTGCGCCGGCTGCTCGGCGTACCCGCCCCCGACCCGCCGTTGGGCGTCGACGCCGACCTGCGGCCGGAGGGCCGCCAGGGTCCGCTGGTACGCAGCCTCGCCGCGTACGCGCAGTACTACGCCCGCTGGTCGCGGGTGTGGGAGGCGCAGGCACTGCTGCGCGCCCGGTTCGTCTGCGGCGACGCCGAGCTGGGCGCCGAGTTCGAGGCGATGATCGAGCCGGTGCGCTACCCGGCCGACGGGCTGACCCGCGAGCAGGTCGTCGAGATCCGGCGGATCAAGGCCCGGGTGGAGACCGAACGGCTGCCCCGTGGCGCCGACCCGGCCACCCACACCAAGCTGGGGCGCGGTGGGCTCGCCGACGTGGAGTGGGCGGTGCAACTCGTCCAGCTCCGGCACGCCGGCGCGATCCCGGAGCTGCGCGGCACGCGTACCCTCGACGCCCTCGCGGCGGCCGAGCGGGCCGGCCTGATCGACCCGACGGACGCCGCGGAGATGGCCGCCGGTTGGGCCCTGGCCGCGCAGGTCCGCAACGCGTTGATGCTGGTCCGGGGCCGGGCCGGCGACCAACTGCCCCGGCACGGGGTGGAGTTGGCCGGGGTGGCCCGGCTGCTCGGCCGCGACGACCCGGGGGAGTTCCTCGACGAGTACCTGCGCACCGGCCGCCGCTCCCGCGCGGCTGCCGAACGGGTCCTCGATGCCTGACGCGTCGCCGCGCCCGACCGGGCGGAGCGTCGCGGGCTGGGCGGCGGCGTCCGGGGTGGCCGTGCTGCTCGCCGTCGCGTTCCTCCTCGCGCCGCCGATGGGCACCGACCTCGCCGCCCAGGTGGCCCGTGCCGGGTTCACCGAGCGGTACGGGGCCGCGCCGGTCGACTTCGGCTGGTACGGCGGCGTCAACCAGTACGGCTACAGCCTCTTCACGGCCAGGCTGGGCGCGCTGATCGGGGTGCGTCCGCTGGGCGCTGTCGCCGCCGTGGTGGGCGCTGCCGCGCTGGGTTGGCTGTTCACCCGCAACCGGGCCCGCCGACCGCTGCTGGCCGGCGTCCTCGGCGCGGTGGTGCTGGTCGGCAACCTGGCAAGTGGTCGGATCACCTTCGCGGTCGGATTGGCGTTCGGGCTGCTGGCGCTCTGCGCGGTCAGCGCGGAACGCCCGCCGCGCTGGCTCCGGTTGACGCTCGCCGCCGTCTGCGCCGCCCTGGCCACGGCGGCCAGCCCGGTCGCCGGCCTGTTCACCGGGCTGGCCGGCGCGGCGCTGCTGCTCGGCGCCCTGCGCACCGGTGACGGGCCCGGCCGCCCGCTGCCCGGCGGCTGGCGAGCCGAACGACCACTGGCCGAGGGGCTCGTCCTGGCCGTGGCGCCCGCCGTCACGCTCGCCCCGATGGCGTTCGTCTTCGGCAACGGCGGCACCCAGCCGTACTCGGCCGAGTCGATGCGCATCAACGTCGCGCTCGCGGTGCTGGTGGCGGTCGTACTGCCGCGTCGCCGCCGGGTGCTGCGCGTCGGCGCGGTGCTCACCGTGCTGCTCCTGATCGGGGCGTACTACGTGCCCAGCCCGATCGGTTCCAACGCGCTACGACTGCCGATGCTGTTCGCACTGCCCGTGCTGGCCGGGTACGCCGCGTTGCCGGGGCCGTGGCTGGCCGGGCTGCTCGCCGCGACCGTCTGGTGGCAGTCCCCGGTGATGATGAGCGACGTGACCCGGGCCGGCGCCCCGGAGAGCGCCGAACGTTTCTACCAACCGCTCGTCGCCGAACTCGACCGGCGGCAGCCGGCCGGGCGGGTCGAGGTCGTGCCGCTGCGCGACCACTGGGAGTCGGCGTACCTGCCGCCGACAGTGCCACTGGCCCGGGGTTGGGAACGCCAGGTCGACAGCGACCGCAACGCGCTGTTCTACGACGGCGACCTGAGCGCGCAGACGTACGAGCAGTGGTTACGGCACGAGGCGGTGAGCTACGTGGTGCTCGCCCCGGACGCACCCGCCGACCGGTGGGGCCGCGACGAGGCCGCGCTGATCCGCGGCGGCCTGCCGTACCTGCGGGAGGTCTGGCGAGACTCCACCTGGCAGATGTACGCAGTGGTCGATCCGACGCCGCTGGTCGGTGCCCCGGGTCACCTCGTCGCCGCCGACCGCGGCGCGGTCCGGCTGACCGCCACGCCCGGGGACGTGCCGGTCCGGGTGCGCTGGTCGCGCTGGCTCACGTTGAACGGCCCGGACGGCTGCCTGCGGCCGGGCGCGGACGGGTGGACCGAGGTGCGGGTCCGCGCCGCCGGCGACTACTCGATCTCCAGTGGGTTGGCACCGGCGCGCCACTGCTGACCCGTGCCTGCCGTCGGCCTCCCACCGACGGGCTGGCAGCATGTCCGGCGTGCCTTCCCACCTCGCGCGCTGGACCGGCCTGGCCGGCTCGATGCTGCTCGCGCTCTCCGCCTTCCTCGGCGGCGCGTTCCCCAGCGGCCCACTGCGCAGCACCCCGGTCAGCATCTGGCAGGGGCCCAACGGCCCGCTGATCCTCGCCGCCTGGCTGGTCGGCACCGGCCTGATGGCGTACGCCTGGTGGGCACTGCGCGACGGGGGGCCCTCGACGCGGTGGGCCCTGGTCACCGTCGGGCTCTGGCTGCTGCCGTTGCTGATCGCGCCGCCCTTCGGCAGTCGGGACGTGTACGCGTACGCCTGCCAGGGCGCCAGCTTCGTCGGCGGCATCAGCCCGTACGAGCAGGGTGTCTCCGCACTGCCCTGCCCCTGGCTGGACACGGTCTCGGTCATCTGGCGCGACACCCCGGCGCCGTACGGGCCGCTGTTCGTGCTCATCGCTGGCGCCGTGGTGAAGGCCACCGGTTCGCTGACCGCCAGCATCGTGCTGTTCCGTGCGCTGTCGCTGGTCGGCGTGGCCCTCACCGCGTGGGCCCTGCCGGTGCTGGCGCGCCGGGCCGGTGTGCCGGCGAAGCGGGCGGTGTGGCTGGCGTTGGGTTCCCCGCTGGTCGCCGCGCACCTGGTCGGTGGCCCCCACAACGACGTGCTGATGCTCGCCGCGTTGGTCGGCGGGCTGGCCGTGGTGGCGGCGCACCCGGGCCGGCGCGGAATGCTGCTGGTCGGCGGGCTGCTCCTCGGGGTGGCCGTGGCTATCAAGGTGACCGCCGTGGTGGTGGTGCCGTTCGCCGCACTGGCGGCCACCGCCGGGCCGTACCGGATCCGCACGCTGATCCGCGACGGCGGCTGGGTGGTCGGCGGCACGGTCGTCACCGTGGTCGGCGTGACAGTCGTCGGTGGGCTGGACTTCGGCTGGATCGGCGGGCTGTCCCAGGGTGGCGCCGCCATCGCCTGGACCTCCCCGTCGACCGCCGTGGGGCAGACGGCCGGGTACGTCGCGGCGCTGTTCGGCGGTCACATCGACGCGCTGCCGGTCACCCGCGGGATCGCCGTGGTCCTCCTGGCCGTCCTGCTCGTCTGGCTCTGGTGGCGGGCCCGCACCCGCGACCCGCTGTACCACGCCGGCCTCGCGCTCGCCCTCACCGTCGCGCTCGCCCCCGTCGTGCACCCCTGGTACTGGACCTGGCCGCTGTTCGTGCTGGCGGCCACCGCCCAGCGCACCAGATGGTTCACCGTGGTCGCCCTGGTCGCGTCCTTCCTGGTGCTGCCCGACGGCACCGGGTTTCCCCGGTACACCAAGACGGTCGGGGCGCCGCTGATGACGCTGTTGGTGATCGTGCTGGTCATCCGGTTGGTACGGTCGGCTCGAGCGGCCCGTCAGCCGGTCGCCGCCGATTGAGGGAAGGTGCGCCGGTGACCACTCCCGGCCCGCCTGTTCCGCCGCCGCCTGTGTCGTTGGCGCCATGGGGTGCCCGGTACGCGGGTCTGGTCGGCGCGGTCCTGCTCGCCGTGGCCGGATACCTCGGCGGGGCACTGCCCGACGCCCCGCTGGGCGTGACACCCGCGTCGATCTGGCGAGCCCTGGACGGCCCGGCGACGCTGACCTGCTGGCTGATCGGCACCGTCCTGCTGGTCGGGGCCTGGTGGTCGCTGCGCGAGGGTGCCCCGTCGACCCGTTGGGCGTACGTCACCGCCGGGCTGTGGGCGCTACCGCTGCTGGTCGCGCCACCGCTGGGCAGCCGGGACGTCTACTCGTACGCCTGCCAGGGCTGGACGTACGCGCACGGCGTCGACCCGTACACAGTGGGGGTGGCGGCGGCGGGCTGCCCCTGGCTGGACACGGTGGCGCCGATCTGGCGGGACACCCCGGCACCGTACGGGCCGGTGTTCGTCCTGCTCGCGGCCCTCGCCGTCGGCCTCGGCGGCGGGCTCACCGGCACCATCGTGGCGCTGCGCGTGATCGCCGGGGCGGGGCTGCTGCTGGCCGCGCTCTGCCTGCCCGCTCTGGCCCGGGCGGCCGGGATGCCGGCCCGGCGGGCGGTCTGGTTGGCGCTGGCCGGTCCGCTGGTCGGCGTACACCTGGTGGCCGGCGCGCACAACGATGCCGTGATGCTGGGCCTGCTGCTGTGTGGGCTGCTGGTCGTGGTCCGGCGACCAGGTCGGCCGGCGGCCCTGCTGCTGGCCGGAGTGCTGCTCGGGCTGGCGGTCACGGTGAAGGCCAGCGCCGTGGTGGTGGTGCCGTTCGCCGTGCTGGCCGGGATGCCCGACCAGTACACCGTACGGGCGTTGCTGCGCCACGGTGGTTGGCTGGCCGGAGGGCTGCTCGCCGCGCTGCTGGTCACCTCGGCGGTGTCCGGTCTCGGCTTCGGCTGGGTGGGCGGGCTGACCCACAGTGGCGACTCGGAGCAGTGGACGTCACCACCCACCGCCGTGGGCTTCGTGGTCGACTACGCCGGCGCGCTGGTCGGCCGGGACCCGCAGGCGGTGCCGGTGGCCCGGGCGGTCGCGCTGCTGCTGCTCGTCGGGGTGCTGCTGATGCTCTGGTGGCGGGCCTGGCATGTGCTGCGCGGGCTGAATGAGGTTGCGGGTCCCGAGGTGGCTGCTCGCGTGGAGGCGTCTTCCGGGGTTGCGTCTCCCGGGGTCGCGTGTCCCGGGGTCGCGTGTCCTGAGGGTGCGTGTCCTGAGGGTGCGTGTCCTCGGGTGGCGCGGTCCCGGGTGGCGCTGCACGGCGCGGCGTTGGCGCTGGTCGCCACCGTCGTCCTGTCCCCGGTCTTCCATCCCTGGTACGCGACCTGGCCGCTGGCGTTGCTGGCGCTCACCGCCGCCCGCACGACGTGGTTCGTGCTGCCCACCGCAGTGGCAGCCTTCCTCGCCCTGCCCGACGGCACCAACCTGGCCCGCGTCACCAAGGCACCCGGTGCCCTGGCGATGACCGCCCTGCTCCTGACCGTGCTCGCCCGCACCCTGCGCACCGCCCAACGCCGCCGCCGCCGTCGTCGTTGATCATGAGGTTGACGGGGGCAATCTGGACGAAACGCCCCGCCAACCTCATGATCATCACCGTCGTGCGGTCAAGATCGCGCTCGGACGTGGATGTAGTGGTGTCCGACGCGGTCGAGGGCACTGCATCCAGGATCGAGCACGATCTTGGGGCGGGGCGAAGGGGGTTTACGCTCGCACGCCGCAGGTGGGGCAGGGTCGGCTTGAGGGCTGGGGGGTGGGAGTCCGGCGGGAGCGGAACACCACCGCCAGGAACAGTGCGGCGGGACCGGCTAGCCCGACGGCGACACCGGCCACGGCCAGCTCCGTGAACGTGACGGCACCGTATGTCGGGCCGAAGCTGTCAGCCAGGCCGGGCACCGCCAGGAAGCCGGCGGGGGTGAGCAGTGTGACGAGCGCCCAGCCGCCGCGGGCGTCCCCGCCCAGTGCCAGACCCATGGCCAGCAGGGCCCCGACGACCAGCAACAGTCCGCCGACGGTGGGCAGGAAGAGCTCCAGGGTGGCGCCGTAGTAGGTGCCGACCGCATCCAGACCCACCAGGAATTCCGTCGCCACCACCGCCAACAGTGCGGACAGCGCCGGCGCGAGGCGGATCACCCGGGAGGGTTGGTCGGGCAGGGCGAGCCCCAGCAGGCCCAGGACCACCTGCGGCAGCAGCACCATCAACGGCGGTCGGAGCGCGTCGAGCGCGGCGGCCACCGGTGGCAGCGCAATCGTGAGCAGGAGCGCGAGGGTGATGGCCCACCGGGCGACCCGGCTCGGCGCGACGGCGATCACCACTGCCGCCAGCAGCCATGCCGCCCACGCGACGACACCGAGCGAGACGAACGGGCCGACGTGGGGGACGCCCCACTCCGCGGGCGGCGGATGCAGCTCTGCCGTACCCCAGACACCGGCGAGAGCGCTCGCGGTGACCAGGGCCAGCAGCGCCGCGAGGCGTACCCCCGGGATCAGGTCGGTGACGCCCGCGGCCCGCAGCCGCTGGCGGAGGCCACCGCGCACCAGGTCCGCGGCGTCCGCCGGCGCCGGCCAGCGTTGGTCGGGGGTGGCCAGGTCGAGGTAGGTGCCGACGATTTCGGCGCGGCGGGTCCGCCGGTAGTCGGCGGGGTACGCGCGCAGCAGCCGGAGGTAGCGGCGTTCCAGGTCGTTCATGCCAAGCCTCCGGCCGTGCGTGGGGTGGTCGGGAGGGCGGCGCGAGTCCGCTTGGACAGCCGGGTGGTGGCGGCTTCGACGTTGCGGCGCAGCCGCTCGGTCTCGGTGCTCAACGTGGTCTCGCCACCGGGGGAGAGGCGGTAGTAGCGGCGCAGTCGGCCGTCCACCACCTCTTCCCGGTCGACCTCGACGAGGCCGGCGTCGACCAGCCGGTCGAGCGCCCCGTACAGCGTCCCAGGGCGCAGCGACACGCGGTGGTCGGAGAGGGCGGCGACCTCACCGATCAGCCCGTAGCCATGCATCGGCTGGGCGGCCAGCGCGGTGAGGATCAGGAACGTCGGTTCGCGCAGTGGTGTGTCCACCGGAGCAATATATCGGACGCGAAGGTATGCCGGGGGGTGGCGCACAGTGAGCCGGGCCGGCTCCGCGGTGAGCGTAGAAGGCCAGGCCGGTCATCAAGCGACAGCTCCGGACTCCACGGCCAACAGACAGCACACCAGGCCTACTACAAGGCGAAATAACCCCGC